>NZ_JBASTH010000083.1:0-52532 GCF_049274795.1 Aquabacterium sp. | reverse complement strand
AAAACTCATCTCGGAATCGATCAAAGAACAAAGCATAAGCTCTATCCATCTTTCAAATTCATGAGTATCTGGCACAACACTTGCACCAAACACCCACGCTTATCGGCTGTTAATTTTTAAAGAACATCTCGCTTGAGGCTTTTGCTTTTCAGCTTTTGCCTGATCTGTTTTGCTGCCTTGCTTGCAGCACCGTGATCAGCGAAGAATGCAATTATGGCATGGTTTCAAGGGGGTGCGCAAGCCTTTTCAAAAAAAGATCAAAAAAGTTGTGCGAGTCTCGGTTTCCAATGTTTTCGGACACCCAGGATCGGCTTGAGCGCCCGCGCCTCTTAGAGGGCGCGCACGGGGCTGTCCGGAGAGCATGGGTTCGATCCGGACGGGTTATGCGGGGCAGATCCACGCAACGGGCGAGCTGTGCGAACCAGGATATGACGCGCGCTACCCCGTCCATCTACCTCGTGACAGGCGTGAGGCATCAGGCAAGCTGGGCCGGACAGTGCACGCAGCCATGCCGAGCACCTGCCCCTGCGCGCGCCCTCATGTCGCCCATGCCCTATATCTATCAACAGTAAGGCTGCAGCGGCAACACGGGCAGTCGCAAGCCAGGGCGTCATCCGTCAGCGTCAGGCAGCCAGGCGCCGGGCATCGCCCTACGCCGTCAACTAGTGCGACACTCGCGCGGCAGCTGGCGCACGGCGCTGGCGGATCAGGCAACGCGGCCGGCCCTGGCGCCCGCCGCCCATGCCGTGGGCAGCCACGGGGAGCGAGGGATGAGGTGGGATTGCGTCTGTTCTTGAAGGATGTGGTGTTGAGCGAAGGGCTGGCCCTGGCGCTGCCGGAGGGTGCCGCACGGCATGTGCAGGTGCTGCGTCAGCAGCCCGGCGATGAGGTGGTGCTGTTCGACGGGCACGGCGGGGAGTGGACGGCCGTCATCACGCAGATGGGGCGGCGCGACGTACAGGTGGCTGCGGCATCACGGCAAGACGTGGACCGGGAGCTGCCCGTGGCCGTGACGCTGGCCCTGGGCATGCCCGCCAATGACCGCATGGACGCGCTGGTGGAGAAGGCCGCGGAGCTGGGGGTGGCTGGCATTCAGCCGCTGGTGTGCGAGCGCTCGGTGTTGCGCCTGGATGGCGAGCGTGCGGCCAAGAAGGTGGCGCACTGGCAATCCGTGGCGGAAGCGGCCTGCGAGCAGAGTGGCCGCACACGGGTGCCGGTGGTGCATGCGGTGCAGCCTTTGAAGCATTGGCTGGAGGCGGCGGGTGCAGGCATGCACCGAGCCACCTTGAGCTTCAACCCGAGGCTGTCGGGGCTGCAGTGGTTGCAGCAGGCGGATCGGCTGACGCCTCAGGCCTCACATCCTGGGCTGTGCTTCTTGAGCGGGCCGGAGGGCGGCCTGACCGATGCGGAGGAGAAGCGGGCCAGCGAACTGGGCTGGACGCCCGTCGGACTGGGGGCCCGTGTTCTGCGCGCGGACACAGCCCCGCTGATGATGCTGTCGCTGGTGGCAGGGCAGTTGGCCTGATCGGCGGGCAGCGTCCAGCGAACGGATTTGCTGGCATCGCCTCGCCCTCGATGCGCGCGCCATCCATGGGTAGCGCGCATGGAGCACGACACGCTCAATCCTCGCTGGCGTCTGCCTGAGACGGTGCTTGCGCCCGCGCGGAGCCCGAGACCAGGTCAAAGCGGAACAGGCGGCACTCGATGGGGCCGTTGAACATGACGACGCGGCGGCTTTCCTTGAGGCGCATGGCGCTGGGCAGCTTCATGTCAGGGCTGAGCACCCAGGCGGTCCAGCCGCCGTACTGGCGCTTCCAGTGGGAGGCCAGGCGGGTGAAGAAGTCGCTGGCGCCCTGCTGATCGACGAAATCCTCGCGGGCAGCACGAACTGCGCCCCCGTGGCCCGTGCCCTTGGGATCGATGCGTTCGCCATAGGGCGGATTGAACATGAGGACGCCTCCTTCGGCCGGGGCTGGGCGCTGCAGCGCATCGGCTGTCTTGAACTCGATGGTGTGCAGCACGCCGGCGCGCTCGGCGTTGCGGGTGGCGAAGTCGGTCATGCGGAAGGAGACGTCGCCGGTGTAGATGCGCACGGCCGGGGCATGAATGCGATCGCGCGCCTGCTGCTTGAGCTGCTGCAGGCCGCCCAGGTGGGCCGCGAAGGGGCGCAGGCGCTCGAAGGCAAAGCGGCGTTGCAGGCCGGGGGCGATGCCACAGGCGATCTGGGCAGCCTCGATGGCGATGGTGCCGGAGCCGCAGCAGGGATCGAGCAAGGGGCCGTCTTCAGCACGGCCTTTCCAGCCGGCGGCGGCGAGCATGGCGGCGGCCAGCGTCTCCTTGAGCGGGGCCTCACCCTTGTCTTCGCGCCAGCCGCGCTTGAAGAGCGCCTCGCCAGAGGTGTCGACGTAGAGGTAGGCCACGTCGCCATCGAGGTGCAGTTGCAGGCTGAGGTCGGGGTGACGGGTATCGACGTCAGGACGTTCGCCGAACTGGTCGCGCAGGTGGTCGCAAACGGCGTCCTTGATGCGCAGGCCAGCGAAGTTCAGGCTCTGCAGCGGGCTGTGGCGGGCGGTGACGTCGACGCGCAGGGTGTGGCGCGGGGTGATCCAGTCGTCCCACTGGACGCTGCGGGCCAGGTGGTAGAGCTGGTCTTCGCTGGCGTAGGGGCCGAGGGCGACGCGCCATAGCACGCGCTGAGCCAGACGGCTTTGCAGGTTGAGCAGGAAGACGGCACGGACCATGGTGAGCGCCAGCTCGCTGCTGAGATCAAAGGAGAGGTCCGTGGCACGACGCGGCTGTTCGGAGGGGGCGACGCGCACGCCGCCGCGCTCCGGAATGATCTCCAGGGGCAGATCGTGCAGCCAGGGGGCCAGTTCTTCGGCCAACAGGGGCTCGACGCCCGCGGCACAAGAGAGGAAGAGCACGGGAGTCAGGTCACGCCGAACCGGTGCGGGCGCCGGGCGCCGCTGGGCGCCTTGGCCCGGGCCGTCGCCATAGCGGCCGCCCGCGCCACCGCCTCGGGCGGGGCCATCGCGGCGCTCTGCCCCACCCCGGTCCTGCTGAGAGGCGCGGGAGGAAGGGCCGGGGCGGCGACGGGGGGGCGTGGAGTTCATGGCGGAAGGATAGCGGCTGAGGGCCGGCATCGCAGCCCCCAGGGTAGGTTGGTGTGGCGGTGGGCGCTCGGTCAAGCCAGCGCCGCGGCCCAGGCGCTTGGCTCAGAGGTGCCCGGGAGCGTCCTCACGCAGGATGGCGGACACGTCGGAGCGGAATTCGCGGCGGAACAGCACCCACAGCACGGCCAGGGTGAGCAGCATGAAGACACCCGGCGAAATGAACCACCCGATGACGGCGAAGGACATGTAATAGGCGCGCAGGCCGTCGGCGAAGCTTTCGGCGGCCAGGCCCATGAGGCGCCCAGCGCGATCGGCGTATTCATCCCGGTCGGCTACGCCGCTGTCGAAGACGGAGACGTTGGGCGCGGCCCCCACCACGATGGCGCCGAAGGAGTAGACGCGCATCGACCAGGTGAAGCGGAAGAAGGCGTACACAAAGACCACCAGCATGGTGATGATCTTCAGGTCGAAGATGAGCATGGAGGTGCGCGCGGCGAAGGGCAGATCCTGCACCAGCACATTGGCCTTGTCGCTGGTGCCCAGCACGGCCAGCAGACCACCAAGCACCAGGATGGTGGTGGAGGCCCAGAAGGACGGGCTGGCCGACAGGTTCTGCACCACGGCGGCATCAACGATGCGCTGATCACGGAAGGTGACCTGGCGCATCCACAGCTTGCGATAGTGGTTGGTGCTGGCCAGCAGGGTGCGCTGGACCTTGGCGCGCCAATCCGCAAACAAGGCATAGCCGATCCAGCCGCCGATGAACAGGGCCAGCGCCGCCCAGTCCTGCCAGGGCAAGACGGTGATGAGGTTGGTGATCAGGTTGGGCAGCTGCGGCATGGAAGCGTGGCGAAGAGGGGGTGGACGGCGGGCCTGCCTTGATGCGGCCCAGGCGGCTCAGAGCGCCTTGCGCAGGTTGGCCGGGGCGATCTTGAGGGCTTCGCGGTACTTGGCCACGGTGCGGCGCGCCACCTGGATGCCCTGCTCTTCGAGCATGCTGCTGAGCTGGCTGTCGGACAGGGGCTTCTTGGCGTCTTCGGCCGACACGAGCTGCTTGATCAGCGCGCGCACCGCCGTGCTGGAGGCATTGCCGCCGGCCTCGGTGTTAAGCGAGGAGCCGAAGAAGTACTTGAGCTCGAAGGTGCCGAACGGCGTGTTCATGTACTTGGCCGTGGTCACGCGCGAGATGGTCGATTCGTGCAGGCCGAGCTCGTCGGCGATCTCGCGCAGCACCAGCGGCTTCATCGCGATCTCGCCGTGGGTGAAGAAGTTCTTCTGGCGATCGACGATGGCCTGCGACACACGCAGGATGGTGTCGAAGCGCTGCTGGATGTTCTTGACGAACCAGCGGGCCTCTTGCAGACGCGAGCTCATGCTGGCGTGGCCTTCGGAGGCGGCGCTGCCACGCGGCGCGCGGCTCTGCTTGAGGGCCTGGGCGTAGAGGTCGTTGATGCGTAGCTTGGGCATCACGTCGGGGTTGAGCACGACCTTGAAGCCGCGGCCGGACTTCTGCACGATGACGTCGGGCACGATGATGTTGGCCTCGGCACGCGTGAAGGGGCGGCCCGGCTTGGGTTCGAGCTGCACGATCATGCCCTGCGCTTCCTTGAGCAGGGCCTCGTCGGCACCGGTCGCGGCCATGAGCTTCTTGAAGTCGCGGCGGGCCAGCAGTTCGAGGTGGCTCTTGCAGATCAGGATGGCAATGGCCTGGGCCTCGCAACGCTCGCGGGCGCGCAGCTGCAGGATCAGGCACTCGGACAGGTCGGCCGCGCCGACGCCCAGAGGGTCGAGGTTCTGCAGCCAGCGCAGGGCGCAGCGCAGGCGCGAGAGCACCTCGTCGCGCATTTCTTCATCGGCGTCCTCGGAGAACAGGGACTCGGCGATCTCTTCGAGCGGGTCGGCCAGGTAGCCGTCTTCGTTCAGGGACTCGATGAGCATGTCGACCGCGGCCATGTCCTGCGGCGACAGGCGGGTGCCGCGCAGTTGCTGGCGCAGGTGCTCGGCCAGGCTGATGGCGATGCTGTTGCGCTCGAGCGGGTCGAAGTCGTCGTCATCGTTGTTGCGCGAAGGCGTTTCGCGGATGCCGTCGAAGTCGTCGCGCTCGGTGCCGTTTTCCCAGTCGTCGCGCTCGGTGGTGCCGAGTTCGGCCGTGTCCAGGCCAGTGCCTTCGGCCGCACTGTCGCCCTCGGACGAGGCGGCGCTCTCGGTCTCGCGGCTTTCCTCACGCTGCACGCGCTCGGACTGCTGGCGTTCAGCCTCCAGGCTGACCAGGCTGTTGTCGAAACCGCCTTCGTCCTCCGGCTCCAGGAAGGGGTTCTGCTCCAGCATCTGCTCGACCTCTTGATGGAGTTCGAGCGTGGAGAGTTGCAGCAGGCGGATGGACTGCTGCAGCTGGGGGGTGAGCGCCAGGTGCTGCGAGAGCCGGAACTGCAAGGAGGGCTTCATACCGCCAGCGCGCCTTACATGCGGAAGTGTTCGCCCAGGTAGACCTTGCGGACCTCGGCGTTGTGGATGATCTCGGAAGGGCGGCCTTCGGCCAGCACGCGGCCTTCGCTGATGATGTAGGCACGGTCGCAGATGCCGAGGGTTTCGCGCACGTTGTGGTCGGTGATCAGCACGCCGATGCCGCGTCCCTTGAGGAAGCTGATGATGCGCTGGATCTCGATCACGGCGATCGGATCGACGCCGGCGAAGGGCTCGTCGAGCAGGATGAAGCGCGGCTGCGTGGCCAGGGCCCGGGCGATCTCGACGCGGCGGCGCTCGCCACCCGACAGCGCCAGCGAAGGGCTGGTGCGCAGGCGCTCGATGCTCAGGTCGTGCAGCAGGGTGTCCAGGCGCTGCTCGATCACGGCAGACGTGAGCGGCTTGCCGCGCTCATCCACCTGCAGCTCCAGCACGGCGCGGATGTTCTCTTCCACATTGAGTTTGCGGAAGATGGAGGCCTCTTGCGGCAGGTAGCTCAGGCCCATGCGCGAGCGCTGGTGGATGGGCAGGCGCTCGACGCGCTGGCCATCGATGTCGATCATGCCGGCGTCGGCGCGCACGAGGCCCACGATCATGTAGAAGCTGGTGGTCTTGCCGGCGCCGTTGGGGCCCAGCAGGCCGACGACCTCGCCGGCGCCCACGGCCACGTGGACATCATGGACAACGGTGCGAGCGCCGTAGCGCTTCTTCAGGCCCTCGGCGCGCAGCTGGCTGGGGGCGGCGGCTGCCGGTGTGGCAGGCGCGGGGGTGGCGGGCGAGGCGTCCGGCATCAGCGGTTGCTCTCCAGCGCAGGTTGAGACAGGCTGCCGGAGGGCGCCAGTTTGGCGCCATCACGCGGCGCGGCATTGCCCGGTGCGGAGGCCGGATCGTTGCGGGGCGCGATCACGCCACGCACACGGCCGCCCGTCGTGGGCGATCCCGTGGTACCGCCGCCACTGCCGCCACCAGCCACCTGGAAGACCTCGGTGCGGTTGTCGTAGACGATGCTCTGACCCACGACCTCGTCGGCCACGGTGGCGCCATTGAGGCGGCGCATCACGGCGCGGCCCTTGAAGTAGACCTTGTCGCCCTGGCCGTCGTACTCGATGCGCTCGGCCTCGCCTTCGATGTATTCATCGAGGCCCTGGCGGCGCTGGCGGAAGTAGGCTCGCCCGCCGGCCCCATTGGTGGCCACGGCCGTCTGGGAGCCGTCGGCCTGCTGGCGCACCTCGACCTTGGCGGACCTCAGCACGATGGTGCCCTTGGTGATCTCGACGTTGCCGGTGAGCACGTTGACGCGCTGGTTGTCATCAACCCGGGCGTTGTCGGCCGCGAAATTGAGGGGCTGGAAACGGTCGGAGCTGTCGGCCCAGGCCGACTGGGCGACCAGGACGCCGCCAAGCGTCAGGGCCAGGCCAAGCACCAGGGCGGTGCGGCGGCGTTGGGGGGCAGCGGGGGGCAAAGAGGACACGTGCATGTGGCGAGCCACTATCGGCATGAATTTTGCATTCATTCTAGCCGCGAAGCCCGTGGCATGGACAGAGCCCGAGTGGGATGTCCATGCAAATCATCCGGAAAGATCCGGTGAGAGCCCCGCGAACGGGGCCTTAGGTGGGCAGTTTACTTACCCTTGCGTGCCAGGCCGATCAGGTAATCGGTGGTGGCCAGGGCCTTGTCGGGCGTGCCGTTGAGCGACACCGACGTGAAGTAGCGGCCGGCCACGCCGATCGCGGGCACGCCGTCGATCTTGTAGGCGTCCATCAAGGTGCGGGCCTGGGCCGACTTGGTCTGCAGCGCAAACGAGTTGTACATGGCCATGAACTTGGTCTTGTCCACGCCTTGCTTGGCCACCCAGTCGGCGATGAGATCAGGCTTGTCGAGCTTGAGCTGCTCCTGGTGGAGCGCATGGAACACCTTGGCGTGCAACGTGGGGATCAGGCCCAGGGCTTCGATGGCGAAGTACAGGCGCTGGTGGGCCACGAAGGGGTTCTCGCGGAAGGCCACGGGCACGCGCTTGAAGATCACATCAGGCGGCAGCTTGGCGGCCCAGGCGGCCAGCGAGGGCTCGAAATAGAAGCAGTGCGGGCAGCCGTACCAGAAGAACTCGACGACCTCGATCTTGCCGGCCGGTGCGGACACCGGCGCCGGCTGCGACAGCTTGACGTAGTTGGTGCCTTCGGCCGGCGTCTGGGCCTGGGCGGATTGCCAGGGGGCCAGGCCTGCGGCCATGCCAACGCCGGCGATCGCGGCGGTCTGCTTGGAAAACTCTCGGCGGTTCATCTAGACGGTGTCCTTTCTGTTCACTTCTGGACGCGCACCAGTGCCGTGTCGATGCCGCTGCCCGAGAGCTTGACCCGAACTTCCTCGGCCAGTTCCCTTTGGGCGAAGGGCCCCAGGCGGACACGGAACATGGTGCGGCCGTTGACCTCGCGCTCGGAGACGCCGGCCTCCAGGCCCAGCATCGACAGCTTGGCGCGCTGCTGTTCAGCTTCGGCCGAGTTGCCATAGGCGCCGGCCTGCACATAGAAGCTCAACGCATCGGCGGGCGGGTTGGTGGACACGGGTTCTCCGCCTGACAGGATGGCCGCGGGATTTCGGACAGACGAAGCGGCCGCGCTGGCCGGCTTGGCGGGCTCAGCAGGCTTGGCCGATGCCGCGGGCGTCGGTGCGGACGCCGCCGCGTTGGCCGGGTCCGTGGCCACGTCTTCGACGATGGGCTTGGGCACGGGCTTGGGCTTGGCCGGGTTGTTACCGTACAAGGGGGCGTTGGGGTCCCAGTTCTTGTTGTGCTCGGCCTCGGCCGCATCTTGCTCGGCCGTGCGCTGGGGCACCTTGTCGACGAAGGGCAGCGGCACCTTGGTGACGTACAGGGCCACGCCCAGCGCCAGCGCCAGGCCGATCAAGAGGCCCACGATCATGCCGAGGAAGAAGCCTCCGCGTTGGGATTTCATAGAGGAGCGTCCTTTGTTGGGGATCACATTTTGTCCGGTGCGCTGACGCCCAGCAGAGCCAGGCCGTTGCGCAGCACCTGGGCAGTGGCTGCCAGCAGGGCGACGCGCGCACGGGTCAGTTCGACATCATCGACCAGGAATCGTTCCGCCGCGTAGTAGCTGTGGAAGGCCCCAGCCAGGTCGCGCAGATAAAACGCCACATCGTGCGGAGCCAGGCCCAAGGCCGCCTGCGTGAGCATGTCGGGGTATTCGGCCAGCTTGCTCATCAGGGTGAGCTCGCTGGGCGCGGCCAGCAGCGCCAACTGGGCCTGGGACAGGCCGGCCAGATCACCACCACGCTCAGAGGTCCAGTCGCGCATCACCTTGCTCATGCGGGCATGGGCGTACTGCACGTAGAACACGGGGTTCTCGTCATTGGTCTTGAGGGCCAGGTCGACATCGAAGGTGAACTCGGTGTCGGCCTTGCGGCTGATCAGGAAGAAGCGGACGGCATCCTTGCTGGTCCATTCGATCAGGTCGCGCAGGGTGACGTAGCTGCCGGCGCGCTTGGATATCTTGACCTCCTCGCCGTTCTTCATCACGGTGACCATCTTGTGCAGCACGTAATCGGGCCAGCCCTGGGGAATGCCGACACCGGCCGCCTGCAGGCCGGCGCGCACGCGGGCGATGGTGCCGTGGTGGTCCGAGCCCTGGATGTTCACGCACTGCACGAAGCCACGCTCCCACTTGGCGATGTGATAGGCCACATCGGGCACGAAGTAGGTGTAGCCGCCGTCGGACTTGCGCATGACGCGGTCCTTGTCGTCACCGTAATCGGTGCTGCGCAGCCACAGGGCGCCGCCTTCTTCGAAGGTCTTGCCGGCGTCTTTCAGCTTTTGCACCGCCGCCTCGACCCGGCCCGAGGTGTACAGGCTGGATTCGAGGTAGTAGTTGTCGAAGCGGACGCCAAAGGCCTTCAAGTCCAGATCCTGCTCGTGGCGCAGGTAGGCCACGGCGAACTGGCGGATGCCGTCCAGATCATTAACGTCGCCGCTGGCGGTGAACTCGCGGTCATCGGCCTTGACGGTCTTCTTGGCCAGGAAATCGCGGGCGATGTCGGCGATGTAGTCGCCGTTGTAGGCGGATTCGGGCCAGTCGGCATCACCGGGCTTGAGCCCCTTGAGGCGCGCCTGGGTGGAATTGGCCAGCGTGGTGATCTGCACGCCGGCGTCGTTGTAATAGAACTCGCGGGTGACCTGCTGGCCCTGCGTCTCGAACAGGTTGCACAGGGCATCGCCCAAAGCGCCCTGGCGGCCATGGCCCACGTGCAGCGGGCCGGTGGGGTTGGCCGAGACGAACTCGACCAGCACCTTGCGCTCGGTGGCGGGCTGGCAGCCGAAAGCGGCGCCCTCGGACAGCACATCGGCCACGATGGACTGCTTGGCCTCGGGCTTGAGGCGCAGGTTGATGAACCCGGGGCCGGCGATCTCGACCGCCGAGACCCACTGCTGCACGGCCGGCTGGGCCTGCAGGGCGGCGACGAGGGCCGTGGCCAGCTCGCGGGGGTTCTTTTTCAGGGGCTTGGCCAGTTGCATGGCGGCGGTGACGGCCAGGTCGCCATGGGCGGCCTGCTTGGGCGCCTCGAACACGGGGGTGAAGAACGCATCGGCGTCGGGCGCCGCCTGGCGCAAGGCCTCACCCAGGGCCTTCAGGAGATCACGCTTGGCTTGAATCATGGGGGCATTTTACGGGGTGGCCCCAACGGGGCGCCCAAGCGGCAGAATGTCACGAAATGCCGGTGCGCGGGCGGGCTTTTCGTGCCATGAAACCCTGGGCCGGCATGGAAAGATGGGGCCATGGAAGCCATCGACATCGAACTGGGTGCAAGCCGCCTCGGCAAGTACCAGATGATCCGCCGCTTGGGCGAAGGCGCCACGAGCGAGGTCTTCCTGTGCCAGGACGACTTCTTCCAGCGCGAGGTGGCCTTGAAGCGCGTGCGCTCGGCCGCGCTGATGGACGCGGTGGACGGGCCCGTCTACGCCCGCTTCTTCGCCGCCGAGGCCGCCCTGGTGGGCCGCCTGCAGCACCCCAACGTGGTCCAGATCTACGACGCGGTGGCCGATCCGACCTCACCCTACGTGGTGATGGAGTACGTGCCGGGCACCACGCTCAAGAGCTTTTGCCGGCCGGACAACCTGCTGCCGCTGGAGCTGATCGTGGAAATCGGCTTCAAGTGCGCGATGGCGCTGAGCTATGTGTACAAGCAGGGCCTGATCCACCGGGACGTGAAGCCCGCCAACATCCTGGCCATCACCAACGCCCAGGGCCTGGTGACGGACGTGAAGATCACCGATTTCGGCAGCGTGCTGAACCTGCAGGCCGATGCCACGCAGGTGCACCAAGTGGGCTCGCTGGCCTACATGTCGCCCGAGCAGCTCGAAGGCGAGGTGCTGGACAGCCGGGCCGACATCTACTCGCTGGGCGCCGTGCTGTACCACCTGATCGCCGGGCGGCCGCCCTTCGAGGCGAACTCGCAAGCTGTCCTGATGAACCAGATCTACAACCAGACGCCCGCCCCGCTGACGGGCATGCGCGCCGGTGTGAACCAGGCCGTGGACGACGTGCTGCAAAAGGCCCTGGCCAAGGACAAGAACGACCGCTACCCGCACTGGGATGCCTTTGCGGAGGCGCTGTCGGACCTGGTGTCCAGCCACAAGGTGCCGCGCGGACACCTGCAGGGCGTGCTCGATTCGGAGCGCTTCAACCTGCTGCGCTCGCTGGATTTCTTCATCAGCTTCGGCGATGTGGAGCTGTGGGAGGTGGTGCACCGCGCCAAGTGGCAGCGCTTTCCCTTCGGGCACTCGCTGTACAAGCGTGGCGAGGAGGGGCGCACCTTCCACATCATCGCGCAGGGCAGCGTGGAGGTGTTCCGCAATGGCAAGCGCGTGGCGCTGCTGGGCGCGGGCACCTCGGTGGGCGAGATGGCCTACCTGGCGCCCAACCCCGAGCTGCGCCGGCACAGCACCGACGTGATGGTGTCGGAGCCGGCCACGACGATCTCGTTCACGCCGGAGACGCTGGGCCAGCTCAGCCCCAACTGCCGACACCTGTTCGACGAGGCCTTCATCCGCGTGCTGGTGCGGCGCCTGCATGCGGCGCACGAGGCGCTGGCCCACCCGCGGCGGATCATGTAGCTTCGGTTCAGTCGCGCCGGGCACCCCCGATGGCGCTCGATAGAATCTGCGGCACCCGAACAGCCCGCAGGAGCGCCCGATGTCAGGCCATGGATTCCACGTGCACGGACCGCACGACCACGAGATCGAACACGTGGCCCAGCATGGCGGCGACAACTTCACCTCGCGCGTGGCGGTGCTGACCGCCGTGCTGTCGACCATCGGCGCCATCTTCGGCTACATGGGCGGGCACTCGCAGAACGAGGCGCTGATGTTCAAGAACGAGGCCGCGATCCAGAAGACCTCGGCCTCGAACCAGTGGAACTACTACCAGGCCAAGAGCAACAAGCAGAACCTGGCCGAGCTGTCGGTGACGCTGACCACGGGTGAGGCGCAGGCCAACTTCAAGCAAGCCGTGCAGCGCTACACCAAGGAAAAAGAAGACATCAAGCGCGAGGCCGAGAAACTGGAAGAGCGTGCCCACCATGCCGACGAGCAGAGCGAGCACGCCATGCACGAGCACGAGCGCTGGGCCTTGTCGACCACCTTGCTGCAGATCGCCATCGGCCTGTCGGCCATCACGCTGCTGTCGCGCAAGCGCTGGATGCTATGGACGGTGTACATCTCTGGCGGGCTGGGCCTGGCGGCCGGTGCGGTCGCCATCATGGGCGCCTGAGGCCTGGGCAGCCTGATGACAAACGCCCGTTTGCTGCCAGAAATGCTGCGGTGGGCATGCGCCATGGCCCTGGGCTGGGGCACAGCCGCCTGGGCCGCCGAGCCCACCGCGCCGTGCCGCATCGCCTTCGACCTGGGATCGTCGGGGATCCGTGCGGGCAGCACCGCATCGACGGCTGAACCCCGCATGGACCTGGACGTGCTGGCGGCCGTGAACAGCGGCACCGGCATCGACGCCGTGGTGCCCCACACCGCCGTGGCCCTGCGCGTACTGCGCGAACAGGGCCGCTGGCCCGACTGCCATGGCCAGGTCGGCGTGGGTTTCTCGGCCTGGCGGCTGGCCTTGCAGCGTGAACCGGACGACCTGATTCAGGCCCTGCGCAACATCCGCCGGGCCAGCGGGGTGTCGCTGCTGATCTCCGCCCCCGCGCAGGAGGGCCACTACGGCTATGCTGGTGCCCGCCAGGCGCTGGGAGATCGGCTGGGCGAGCGCCGGGTGCTGGACATCGGCGGCGGCAGCCTGCAGGTGACGGGCCCGCAGGCCGTGTTCGGCGTGCCCTTGGGGCAAAAGGCCTGGCACCGCCTGCTGTGCCAGAGCCTGGGCCGCGGCGACGAGGTGCCCTGTGCGCTGCAACCCTTGTCCGCGGCCGAACTCACGCGGGCACGCCAACTGGCCGAGACACAACTGCAAGGCCTGCCTGCGGCATTGGGCACCCCCTTGGACATGACAGCCACCACCCGGCCCGTGAGCCGGGGCGTGGCCCCCGCCGTGCACCGGCTGCGCCAGACACCCGCCGAGAACCGGCTGGCGCGCACCGACCTGACGGCCACCATCGAGGCCTGGGCCGGCCAGACAGGCCAGGCCCTGGGCACGGCCGCCGGCTTGCCTGCGGAGCACACGGATTTTTTGATGTCCGACATGCTGCTGGTCGAAGGCCTGATGACCGCTGCCCGCAGCGACACGCTGATGGTGGCCGAGGCCAGCACGACCAACGTGCGCGGGATCTTGTCCGACGAGCGGGCCTACCACTGGGCACAGCGCTACGAGTGCTACCTGGCCCGCCTGCGCACACTGGGCGAGGCCGCCTACGCCAGCGATCCGCTCACGTGCGGCGCCGCGCGCTAAAGCGCCCCCCCCTGCACGGCCACCACGTGGGTCTGCACATCGATCGAGGTCAGGTAGATCTGCCCCTCGCCCAGATCGCTCTCGTAGCGGTGGACGGGCTGTTCGATGTAGACCGGTTCGCTGCGGTAGTAGCAGGTGAATGGATCTTCTGTCTCACAGTAGTCGAGCACCTGTTCGTCATGTGAGTACACCTGCTCGTAATGATCAAACACCTCGACATAGCTGATGTCTGCCCAGGCGGACAGCTCGCCCGCGATCTGCGGCGCTACCACCCCGCCGTAGTAGGCATCGATGCTGAAGCTGTCGCCCCCGACATTGCCATTGAGCAGCACCTCGCCAGTGGACCACTGGATGGATTGCGCCTGGACCAAGGTGGCCACCCATGGCAAGGGTGGCGGCCAGAGGCGACGCGTCATCCGGATCAGGGCGCGCGGCGTTGAGACCACACTGGCGAGCCCCGCCAGCGCCCGCTAGACTGAGACGACAACCACCCCGCAACCTACGGAGAGTTCCCATGCGCCTGATGATCGCCGCAATGACCCTGGCCCTGACCGCCAGCCTGGCCCACGCCGCCGACGCCACCTGCGAGGCCAAGGCCGCCGACAAGAAGCTGGCGGGCGCCGCCAAGAACAGCTTCGTCAAGAAGTGCGAGAAGGACGCGGCCAAGAGCACCTGCGCCACCACCGCTGCGGACAAGAAGCTGGCCGGCGCCGCCAAGAACAGCTTCATCAAGAAGTGCGAGAAGGATGCTGCCGCTGGCGCTGCCCCGGCCGCCTCGAAGTAAGCAAGAACAGGCGTCGGTCAGGCCTCACGGCCTGGCCGATGCGCCGGGCACCAGCTGATCGGGGCGATCAGTGTGCCCACACCCCGCGCGCCAGCAGCACGGCCGCCAGCGGGATCAGCATCACCAGGTGCGCCTGCACCATGATCAGCTTGCGGACCTTGCGCACCTCGGCCTCAGGCGGCAGCGCGCCGTTCGCGTCGACCGCCTTGCGCCAGCGGATGAAGGCCCGTGTCGGCGCGATCGAGATCAGGCCCACGATCACGAACAGCGTCACCTTGATGTGAAGCAGCGGCTGGTGCCAGTACCACTCGAAGCCCTTGGCGCCCCAGTAGGTGCGCGCGAAACCCGTGGCCAGCACGGCCATGGCCGCCCCCATGTAGATGATGTCCACGCGCGCCAGACGGCGCACCACGGCGGCGTTCATCCATTCGGGGCGGCACAGCGCGGCCTCGCTGGTGATGAAGACGACGAGCGTGAGGATGGCCACGAAGTGCGCGTAGGCCAGCAGCGATTCAGTCAACATGGGGACTCCTGGACGAGGTGGACCAGTATGCCGGGTCGCCATACGTGGCCTTGATGAAATCGATCCA
Source organism: Aquabacterium sp. (assembly GCF_049274795.1). Classification (GTDB taxonomy): domain Bacteria; phylum Pseudomonadota; class Gammaproteobacteria; order Burkholderiales; family Burkholderiaceae_C; genus Aquabacterium. The sequence continues at coordinate 37,678 of NZ_JBASTH010000083.1, read as the reverse complement.
CAGGCGCAGGCGCACGGGCAGGTGCTTGCGCTGCGCGAAGACGGCGTAGATGCCGTTGGGCGGCGCAGCGAAGTCATCCAGCACGCTGACCAGGCGGCCGGCGTGCACATCGGATTCGACCTCCCACCACGAGCGCCAGGCCAGCCCCAGGCCTTCCAGGCACCAGGCGTGCAGCACCTGGCCATCGGAGCAGTCGAGCTTGGTGGCGGGGCGCACATAGGCGGTCTGGCCGTCGATGGTGAAGGCCCAGCCGCGCGTCTGGCTGGCCTCGGAGCTGAGCGTGAGGCAGTCGTGGCGGGCGATGTCGGCGGGCACCATGGGGCGGCCGTGGCGCGCCAGGTAATCAGGGCTGGCCACGCACAGGCGGCGGTTGTCGGCCAGGCGCACGCTGACCAGGCTGGAATCGGGCAGGTCGCCCACGCGCACGGCGCAGTCGAAGCCTTCGTTGACCAGATCGACCAGCCGGTCGGCTAGGTTCAGCGAGATCGACACCTCGGGGTGCTGGGCCACGAAGCTGGGCACCAGCGGCGCCACGTGCCGGCGCCCGAAGCCGGCCGGCGCGGTGATGCGCAGGTGGCCGCTGGCCTTCACGCCCCCGGCGCTGACGCTGGCCTCGGCGCTGGCCAGATCGGCCAGCAGGCGGTGCGCGTCTTCCAGAAAGGCCGCCCCCTCGTGCGTGAGGCTGATGCGACGGGTGGTGCGCACCAGCAGCTTCACGCCCAGGCGTTCTTCGAGCGCGTCGATGCGGCGGCCGATCACGGCAGGCGCCACGCCCTCGGCGGTGGCCGCGGCGGTGAGGCTGCCCTTAGTGGCCACGGCCACGAAGGATTCGATCTGCTTGAGTCGGTCCATGGGCTGGGATGCTGCCTGATCTTTGCGTAAAAGTCATGAATCCCATGACTTTTAGCCCCGGTAATGTTCAGCCAAGTATCGAATAAACTGGCGACATGGCAAAGAGGGACTTGGCCGCTGCGGCCTCGCGCTCCTCTCGATTCGCCTTCTTCAGACTCCCCTTTTTTTGCGACCCACCTATTCGACGAGGTTACCCATGACCGCACGCACCACCGTCCATGGCCTGCAAGTGGCCACCGAGCTCTACCGTTTCATCGAAGACAAGGTGCTGCCGGGCACCGGCGTCGACAGCGCCAAGTTCTGGGCGGGCTTCGACCAGATCGTGAACGACCTGGCCCCCAAGAACGCCGCACTGCTGGCCGAGCGCGACCGCATCCAGACCGAGATGGACACCTGGCACGCCGCCAACCCGGGCCCGATCAAGGACTTCGGCGCCTACAAGGCCCACCTGGAAAAGATCGGCTACCTGGTGCCCGTGCCCGGTGACGTGAAGGCCACGACCACCAACGTCGATGCCGAGCTGGCCACGCAGGCCGGCCCGCAGCTGGTCGTGCCCATCCTGAACGCCCGCTACGCCCTGAACGCCGCCAACGCCCGTTGGGGCAGCCTGTACGACGCCCTGTACGGCACCGACGCCATCAGCGAAGCCGACGGCGCCGCCAAGGGCCCTGGCTACAACGAAGTGCGCGGCAACAAGGTCATCGCCTGGGCGCGCAACTTCCTTGACCAGGCCACGCCGCTGGAAGCTGGTTCGCACAAGGATTCCACCGGCTACACCGTGGTCGGCGGCAAGCTGGTCGTCGCCCTGGCTGGCGGCAAGACCACCGGCCTGAAGAACCCCGCCCAGTTCCTGGGCTACCAGGGTGATGCCGCAGCCCCGAGCAGCGTGCTGCTGGTCAACAACGGCATGCACATCGACATCCAGATCAACCGCAACACCCCCATCGGCCAGACCGATGCCGCCGGTGTGGCCGATCTGGTGCTGGAATCGGCCGTGTCCACCATCCTGGACCTGGAAGACTCCGTCGCCGCTGTCGATGCCGAAGACAAGGTGCTGGGCTACAGCAACTGGCTGGGCATTCAGCAAGGCACGCTGACCGAATCCGTCGCCAAGGGCGGCAAGACCTTCACCCGCGCGCTGAACCCCGACCGCGTCTACACCGGCGCCAATGGCGGCGAAGTGAAGCTGCACGGCCGCTCGCTGATGTTCGTGCGCAACGTGGGCCACCTGATGACCAACCCGGCCATCCTGTGGGGCGCCGAAGGCAAGGAGATCCCCGAAGGCATCATGGACGCCGTGGTGACCACCACCATCGCCCTGCACGACCTGCAAGGCCACGGCAAGCTCAACGGCCAGGCCATCCGCAACTCGCGCACCGGCTCGGTCTACATCGTCAAGCCCAAGATGCACGGCCCCGCTGAAGTGGGCTTCGCCGCCGAACTGTTCAGCCGCGTCGAACAGCTGCTGGGCCTGCCCGACAGCACCGTGAAGCTGGGCATCATGGACGAAGAGCGCCGCACCTCGGTCAACCTGAAGGCCTGTATCGTCGCTGCCAAGAGCCGCGTGGCCTTCATCAACACCGGCTTCCTGGACCGCACCGGCGACGAGATGCACACCGCCATGCTGGCCGGCCCGATGATGCGCAAGGGCGACATCAAGAACAGCGCCTGGATCGCCGCCTACGAGCGCCGCAACGTGCTGATCGGCCTGCAGACCGGCCTGCGCGGCCGCGCCCAGATCGGCAAGGGCATGTGGGCCATGCCCGACCTGATGGCCGGCATGCTGGAGCAGAAGATCGCCCACCCCAAGGCCGGTGCCAACACCGCCTGGACGCCCTCGCCCACCGCCGCCACGCTGCACGCCACGCACTACCACCAGGTGAGCGTGGCCGACATCCAGGCCGACATCGAGAAGAACGGTGAAGACCCGCAATCGCTGCTGGACAAGCTGCTGACCATCCCCGTGGTGGAAACCGCCAACTGGTCCGACGCCGACAAGCAGCAGGAGCTGGACAACAACATCCAGGGCATCCTGGGTTACGTGGTGCGCTGGATCGACCAGGGCGTGGGCTGCTCCAAGGTGCCCGACATCCACAACGTGGGCCTGATGGAAGACCGCGCCACGCTGCGCATCTCCAGCCAGCACGTGGCCAACTGGCTGCACCACGGCGTGGTGACCGAAGCGCAAGTGCGCGAGACCTTCACGCGCATGGCCGGCGTGGTGGACAAGCAGAACGCCGCCGACCCGGTCTACAAGCCCCTGGTGGCCAACCCCAACGGCGTGGCCTTCCAGGCTTCGCTGGACCTGGTCTTCAAGGGCAAGGAACAGCCCTCGGGTTACACCGAGCCGCTGCTGCACGCCTGGCGCCTGAAGGCCAAGACTGGCGTCTGATCCTCAGCGCCCCCAGTGAAAAGGCACCCTGCTGGGTGCCTTTTTCATGTGTCCACCCCATGCCATGGCCCTGGCGTCATCCATGAACTTCAAAACAGGCGCTTGACCGTGGCCGTCACGGCATCCGCCTGTCGCCCGGGGGTGAAGCGCCTGCTGGCCTGCAGCACCAGCGTGTAGCCCTCGGCGAAGTACTTGGACTGGGTGAACGCCACCTCGCTCACACCTTCGCTGCGCCCCAAGGGACGATCGATGTGGGACAAGGTGAGGTGCGACTTCATGCCATAGACCTCCCGCACGATCGCACCGATCACCGGATTGACATAGCCGTAGCCACCATGGCGAACGCCCAGGCCGGCGTTGGCCAGCGCGTAGACATCGACGTCAGACAATGGGCGCCAGGCAGCACCCAGGCCACCCTCCATGAGCAGGGCCGTCCGGTCTTCGAGTTCGCGCCCGGGTTGCGACTCCCAGCCCACCTTGAACTGCCCTGACCAGCCGCCGGTGAAGGCATCACGAGGCAGCACCGACTTGGCCGCGTAGATGGTGAACCGCTCCAGGCCCACACGACCAGTGTCGAGATCCACCCGCAGTTCAGTGTCGAACAATCGAAGCTCGTTCTCGCCGAAGTACTGCTCGTTGTCGTCGGCCAGGGTGTGGGACACGGGCAGGACACCCACGGTCAATTGCCGGCGGCCGCCCTGCTGGTGCTTGAACCCGAGGCGCACCTGCGAGTCCTGGGGCGACTTCACGGGATCCTTGCGCGGCATGGCCTCCACGGCGTAATCCGCATAGGTGGCCGATTTCAACGCCTCGATCGCATCCCGGTACGAGCGCCAATCGGCTGCCGGGCGGGCCTCGTGCTCATGCAGGTACTGGTTGTAGGCCGATGCCAGCTCAAGGGACAGGTAGGACTGCCTCGATGCCGCCTGCGCGGGATCGACGATGTCGGTGCGCCCGGACTGAACGGCCTCACGCACCCGGTCGGCCACACCTGCAGGCAAGGCGGGCGCGATGGCCCTGACCCGCCAGCGCGCAGGCGCACGCACGATGGTGGTCTCCACGGCACCGGCCTGGCTCGCCAGCTTGACGATGTCCTTGGGCGTGTCGATCCAGGTGTCCTGCGACAGCATCCCGGGCCAGGCCACCGCCACGATGTGCTTGATCAGCGTCGCACAGTTGTGCCGGTGAAAGAAATAGGTGAAGGACGATTGCTTTAGTTCGATCAGGTGGTAGCGCACCAGCGTGCGCTGCGCCTCATCCAGCCGCAGTTCGTACTCCCACAGCGTGCGCTGCTCCCTCTCCACGTACTGGCTCACGTCCTGTGCGTAAGGCGACAGGGCGAAGTACCCCTGCTTGCCGATCACCAGGCTGTCGAACAGCAGCTTGGGCAGGTTGAAGGTGGCGGCGTCCGTATAAAAGGAGATTGCGTGCTCGCGCTCGACGCCTTGCGCGTCCGGGCCGGCCACCTTGAGGAACAGGTGGCCCATCATGCTGGAGGGCTGCGCCAGGTTCTCCGACGCGAACACCAGGGCGACATGGTCAGCAGGTGCCCTGCGCAGGAACTCCTGCAGTTCCTCACAGTGATCGAGCGGCAGGGCCGGCAAGCCCAGGCGCTGCGTCAGCCACGCATGGCGCGCCGGAAAGCGACAAAGCATCTCCCGGGATCGCACACCATAGAGGGCTTCAATCGTCGCATCCAGTTCGGATGAGGCCGAAGGATTCGGCATGGAGAGCAGGAAACCTGCATCTTCCAGGGTGGGGCGCCCATGCACCAGATGGAGCAAGGCCGCCCACACGGGATCATTCGCCAGGCCCTGCGCGCGCGCCATGGCCTGCAGGGCCGGCACATCGTGCCCAACCACCTGGGCACGCGCTGGCGGAACCCAGCCAAGCACGCCCATCAGGCCGATCAGCCCCGCGAGCCCGGTGAGCACACGCACAAAAAAGGCGGCCCGAAAGCCGCCCTGGCCCAGCCAGCGGAGCATCACTGACCGCAGGAGATCACCACGTTGTCAGCGTACTTCCACATCTTTTCGGTGGAGTAGTCGGTGGTCGAACCGAAGGCGCCGCCCGACAGGATGTTGATGAAGAACTTGGGATCGACCGAGCTTTCCACGGCGGTTTCCTTGGCGCAACCTTCGGTGCTGGAGGTCACGATCTTGGAGGCCTTGGCACGCTGCAGCGCGACCACGCCAGGCGTGGTGAAAGTCTTGCCGTCCACCGAGCCTTGCACGGCCTTCCCGTTGGAGGCGGACACATTGACCTGCTGCGTCTGCTCATTGAGGATCGAGGCGCAACCGGTCATCAGGACGACCGAGCCCATGGCGACATAAAAAGCCAACTTCTTCATAAAGATTCCTGGTGATGTAAATGACAGATGACGAATGACTGTCATACCCCGCAGATGACGACATCACGGCCGGATAAGGCTTCTTCTGGCACGGCAACGCCACACCGCTCCCGTCACTGGTTCGATGCTGGAACTGTCATGCAGACGCTTGGGTGCAGCAGGGGATCACGTCGCCCTTTTGACCTGCCCTCTCCCTGGTACTACTGGTCGGGTCGGATTCTATGAGTTCAGGAGACATTCACCATCCAGGGTTTGTCGCTCGATGCGCCGGTTGTGGCGAAGTAAATACACATTTACATACAAACGCGGGGAGTCAAACAGACACCGCGCCCTTCGCACGGTTCCTGCATTGGGTCTCAACCCCTTGCCCGGAGCCCCGCCATGCCCTCAGCCCCCGCAGTGGTCGTCATCGGTGCCGGATTCGCCGGCCCCCCCTGGTCCGGACGCTGGAGCGGCGCTGGCCCATTGGCGCACGGATCACGCTGATCTCTGACGAGAGCTACACCACCTTCAACCCCATGCTGCCCGAGGCCGTGGGTGCCTCGGTGTTCCCCGAGCAGGTGGTGGTGCCGGTGCGCGAGATGCTGCGTGCCGGCCATGGCTGCCGCTTCATCATGGGCAGCGTCACCGCCGTGGACACGGCCCAGCGCACCCTGCGCTGCCACTCGCTGGCCGGTGAGTTGAGCATCCCGTACGACCACCTGGTGCTGGCCTTCGGCAACCGCGCCAAGCTGGACATGCTGCCCGGCATGGCCGAGCACGCGCTGCCGCTCAAGACGGTGGGCGATGCCATGCACATCCGCAACTCGGTGCTGCGCCGCCTGGCCCGCATCGAACTGGAGAGCGACCCGGCCCTGCGGCGCTGGCTGGGTCACTTCATCGTGATCGGCGGTGGCTTCTCGGGCGTGGAGGTGATCGGCGAGCTGGTGGACTGCCTGGCCAGCATCCGGCGCTACTACCTCAAGTACCCAAAGGTGCAGGCCGACGAGCTGCGCATCACCGTGCTGCACTGCACCGACCGGCTGCTGCCGGAGCTGTCGCCGCGCCTGGGCGCCGCCGCGCTGGAGTCGCTGACCAGGCGCGGTTTGGAGGTGCGCCTGTGCACGCGGACCGAGGCCCTGAGCCCGCACGGCGTGACGCTCAAGACCGGCGAGCAGATCGAGGGCCAAACCCTGATCTGCACCATCGGCACCGAGATCAACCCGCTGGCGCAGATGCTGGACCTGCCCCTGCAGCAAAGCCGCATCCTGACCAACGCGGATCTTTCAGTGCAAGGCACGCCGAACATGTGGGCCCTGGGCGATTGCGCGGCCGTGCCCAACGCGCACGATGGGGAGTTGTCGCCACCGACTGCGCAGTTCGCGGTGCGCCAGGCGCGGCACCTGGCGGACAACCTGATCGCCATGTCGCAGGGCCGGCAGACGCAACCTTTCAGCCACCGCTCGCGCGGGATGATGGCCTCCATCCGGCATCTGAAAGGCGTGGCCGAGGTGGGTGGTGTCGCGTTGACTGGCTGGCCTGGGTTGTGTGGCGGGCCTACTATCTGTCGCAGATGCCCTCGTGGGGGCGGCACCTGCGCGTGTTCCTGGAATGGGCCTGGGGCAGGTTCTACCCGCCGGACATCACGCACCTGCGTTTCACGCGCAGCCATGAGCAGCGGGGCGGGCAGCTGCCGCAGGCTGTGGCGGATGAAGAGCGGGGGGCACGCCAGACCGACACCTGGGCCACGTCGGATCAACACACCGGCACCTGAGGTCGGGGTTCACCCCCCCCATCCAGGCAGGCGCAACGGATGACATCCTGCGAGATAATTTGATAATCATTCTCATTCAAATCATCTGCAACAGGGGAAGACGCCGATGCCCGACCTCATCCGCGAGTTGCTGCTGCACTACCGCGACCTGTTGCGACACTTGAAGCACAAGCTGCGCAACCCCGACGATGCGGCCGACATCGCCCAGACCACCTTTGCGCAGGTGTACCAGTACGCCCTGGCCGCGCCGGGCAGCGCGTCGGCCATTGAGTCCCCCCGGGCCTTGCTGTTCCGCACCGCACACAACCTGTGCATCGACCAGGCCCGGCATCGGCAGGTGGTGCAGGCCTGGACCGACGAGCGCACGGCCCTCAACCCGCATCCCTCTGCGCCATCGGCCGAGCACATGGCCGCCTATCGCCAACTGGTGGAGCGCGTGGTCGAGCTGCTGGAGCAACTGCCGCCCCGCCGCCGCGAGGTCTTTCTGCTGTTCCGCGCCCAGGGCCACACGCAGACCGAGATCGCGCAGCGCCTGAACATCACCGAGGCCGCCGTGGCCAAGCACGTGGTGCGCGCCACGCTGGACTGCGCCCGCGCCTTCACCGAGCTGGCCGATGGGCTGCCAGTGCTGGTGGAGCCGCACATCCGCGCCAGCACCCAGCCCATGCTGGCGGAGGAGCGCGCATGAACCCGGCCAGCACCCTGCCCCTCAGCGCCTCGGAGCGCCTGATCGAACACGGCCTCAAGCTGATTGCCAAAGCCGCCGTGGAGCCCCCTGACGCGGCCGAGCGTGCCCGCGCCTCGTTGGCCAAATGGCGCCTGACATCCCCCGCGCACGAGGCCGCCGCCACCGAAGCCCAACGCCGCTGGCAATTGCTCGGGGGCATCGCCGCCGATGTGCGCGATCGCTTCGAGCCGGCACCACCCGCCCCCTCACGTCGACAGGCCTTGCGTGGCCTGGCCGCGTTCGCGGGCTGCGCCGTGCTGACCGGATCGGCCGGGGGCTGGTACTGGTGGCGTCAGCCGGTGTTCGAGCAGCGCTATGCCACCGGCACCGCCGAGTTTCTCACCGTGGCCCTGCCTGACCTGGGCCATGGCACGGGCAGCCGCCTGGACCTGAACGCCCGCACCCGCGTGTGGGCGCGCCTGTACCGCCACCAGCGCGTGGTGGTGCTGGACGAAGGCGAAGCCCGCTTCGACATCGCCCGAGACCCCGAACGGCCCTTCCTGGTCGACACCCGCCTGGGCCGGATCACCGTGCTGGGCACGGCCTTCACCGTGAAGGACCGGGGCGGCCCGGTGTCCATCCATGTCGAGCACGGGCATGTGCGATTCGATCCGCGCGTCAAGCCCGGCGAGCCGGCCCTGCCCACGGTGGACCTGCGTGCCGGGCAGGCGCTCACGCTGCGCCCGGGCCAGCCCGCGCAGCTGCGCTCGGCCATCGACGCGGGCCAGGCCAGCGCCTGGCGCGATGGCTGGCTGGTGTTCGACAACACCCGCCTGGACGAAGCACTGCCCGCCATCAATGCCCACCGCGCCCAGCCCATCACGCTGGCCGACGACAGCGTGGGCCGCCTGCCCCTGACCGGGCGCTTCAAGGCGGCCGACTCCGCCAGCCTGCTGGCCGCGCTGCCCGCCATCCTGCCGCTGAGCGTGCAGGCCCTGCCCGATGGGCGCGTGGCCTTGCGCGCTACAAGAAGCAACCCGCCGTGAACAGACCCTGTCCTTGTTTTTCGCGCTGATCCGTCTCTACAGGTGAATGCCCTTGGCGATTGCTCCCGCGACCGCCACAGACACCTTGTAAAACGGAGTTCCAGTCCATGTTGTTCACGACACGCCAGCGCCTGCTGACGCTCGCCCTTGCCGGCTGCTTCGGCAGCCTGCTCGCCACCCACCATCCCGCGGCCCTGGCGCAAGCGGCCAGCCAGGCGGTCGACATCCAGTTGCCCGCCCAGAGCCTGGCCAGCGCCCTGGCCGGCCTGTCCAGCCAGACGGGCGCGCAGATCTTCGCGCCGGGTGATTTGGTCTCGGGCCGAACCGCCCCGGCCATCTCTGGCCGGCTGACGCCCCAGCAGGCCCTGGGCAAGCTGCTCGAGGGCTCGGGCCTGCGTGCCCAGCCCGGCACGAATGGCTCGTTCACGCTGCACCCCGCGCCGCTGGAAGACAGTGCGCTGCCCCCCATCAAGGTGCAGGCCCGCGCCATTCAGGAAGACGCGCAGGGGCCGGTCAACGGCTTGGTGGCCCGTCGCAGCGGTACCGGCACCAAGACAGACACCGCCTTGATCGAAGTGCCGCAATCGATCTCCGTGATCGGCCGTGAAGAGTTGGAAATGCGCGGGGCGCAGAGCGTGATGGAAGCTCTGCGCTACGTGCCCGGCGTCACGGTGGACAGCTACGGTGTCGAAACCCGCGGCACCGAATGGGCACTGATGCGTGGGTTCGACGCCAACGCCACCAGCACCCTGGTGGACGGACAGCGCCTGGCCCGGAGCCAATGGATCAACTTCCAGACCGAGACCTATGGGCTCGAGCGCATCGAGGTGCTGCGAGGCCCCGCCTCGGTCACCTATGGCCAGGTGGAAGCGGGCGGCACCATCCACCGCGTGAGCAAGCGCCCTGATGCCAACGCCCCAAGCGAGGTACTGGTGCAGACCGGCTCACATGGCCGCAAGCAGATCGCGGCCGACCTGGGAGGCGCCCTGGATGCCAACGGCACGCTGCGGTACCGTCTGGTGGCGCTGGCCCTGGACACCGAGAACCAGATGAAGTTCGACAACGGTGACCGTGGCAGCAATGAGCGCCTTTACATCGCGCCATCGCTCACCTGGAAGCCATCGGCCGCCACCACCCTGACCCTGATGGCCGAGCAGCAACACAATGTCGTCAAGGGATTCTCGCTGTACGTGACCACACCCAGTCGAAGGGAGGGCATCCTGACCGGGGATCCCGACTACCTGCGCTACGAGCAGAACCAGACCCTGCTGGGCTACCAGTTCGAGCACCATGTCAACGACACGTGGACGATCCGCCAGAACCTGCGCTATGCCGAATCGGGCGTGAACAACCACTTCATCTTCAAATACGACATCACAGGCAACACCGTGCCACGTGATGCCCGCTACGCGGACGACAACCTCAACCAGATCGCCTTGGACACGAATGTACAGGCCCGTTTCGGCCAGGGCCTCGTGGCACACACCGTGCTGCTCGGCATGGACTTGAGCAAAGTCGGCACCAACTACAAGGAGTGGTGGTCCACGCCGGGAAGCACGCCGTCGCTCGACCTGGACAACCCCGTACATGGCGTGCCAATGCCCACCCCCAGCGTGCTGTCCGCCATCCGCTCACGAGAGACCGATTCGCGTCAACTGGGTCTGTATGCGCAAGACCAGATCAAGATCGATCAACGCTGGCTGGTCACACTGGGCGGCCGGCATGACGAGGTCCGCACGGACACACTCAACCGCGGCCTGCTCGATCGCCGAAGCGACAAGGCTTTCAGCGGCCGCGCCGGCCTGACTTACCTGGCCAGCAACGGCCTGGCCCCCTACCTCAGCTACGCCGAATCCTTCGTACCTCAAAGCCTGAAGACCAGCGCGGGCGAGCCGTTCAAGCCCTCGCGCGGCAAGCAATGGGAGGTCGGCGCCAAATACCAACCCGCCGATGGCCGCAGCCTCGTCACCGTAGCCCTGTTCGACCTGACCAAGACCAACGTCATGTCATACGACGCTGGCGGAGCCTTGTTCCAGTCAGGAGAGATCCATTCACGCGGCCTGGAACTGGAGGCCAAGGCTCGGCTGGCGCCAAACCTCGACCTCCACGCCGCCTACAGCTACACCGACGTCAAAGTGACCAGAGGCGTGGACCTCGACCTGGGCAAGGTGCCAATGCAGGTGCCGCGTCAGCTGGCATCCATCGGCATCGACCATGCCTTGGGCGGTGCGCTGCAAGGCTTGAGCCTGGGGGCGGGTGTGCGCTATGTGGGCAGCCGCTACGACGACCTGGAGAACACCCAGTCCACGCCCGCATTCACGCTGGTGGATGCGGCCATCCGCTATGACCAGGGACCCTGGCGCCTGGCCCTGAACGTGGCCAACCTGTTCGACAAGGACTATGTGGCTTCGCGCGCCCAGGGTGGCTACTACCCTGGTGCTGAGCGCAGCTTCACCTTGACGGCCAGGTACCGCTTCTGAGGTCTTTGACACGCCGCCTGGGCCCGAGCCGACAGTGGGCCGTGCTGGCCCACCGCTGGGCCGGGCTGGTCATGGCCGGCTTCCTGTTGCTGGCCAGCCTGACCGGCAGTGCACTCGCGTTCAGGGACGAACTGGATGCCTGGCTGGCACCTGAACTGCGCCTGGTCACGGCCATGGGCTTGGACACCAAGGCCCGGGCCACATCGCTCGATCCCTTCGCACTCAGAGCGCGGGCTGAACAGGCTTTGCCCCCCGGTGCGCGACTCGACGGTGTGCAACTGCGCAGCGAACCGGGCCACACCGTGATGCTGCGCGCCACCGGCCCAGGCCTGGGGTATGACGAGGTCTACGTCAACCCGCACACCGGCCACATCCAGGGCACGCGCCACAGTGAGGCCAACGGCATGGCGCCAGCTCAGTTGATGCCCTTCCTGTTCAAGCTGCACCACTCACTGGCCCTGCCCGGCCTGTGGGGCACGCTGCTGCTGGGCCTGGTCTCACTGGTGTGGACGATCGACTGCTTCGTGGGCGCCTGGCTGACCTGGCCTCGTGCCCGCCCCGCCCTGCCGCGCTGGGGGTCGGCCTGGCGCGTGAAATGGCGCGCCGGCTGGCAACGTGCCAACCACGACCTGCACCGTGCAGGCGGCCTGTGGTTGTGGGCCGTGCTGCTGATGTTCGCGTGGTCCAGCGTGATGTTCAACCTGCGGGATCCGGTCTACCAGCCGGTGATGGGCGTGGCGTTCAAATTCGACGACTCCTGGAGCAGCGTACCCGCCCGCGCAACGCCCGCCATGCATCCCGGCCTCGATTGGCACGCCGCGCACCAAGCGGCCCGCCAGGTGATGCAGACCATGGCCACCCGCCACGGCTTCACCATCGACCATGAAGAACGCCTGCTGCTCAACCGGCACAAGGGCGTCTACATCTACATGGTGCAAAGCAGCCTGGACTTGCGGCGCACCATCGGCAACACCGCCGTGATGATCGACGCCGACACGGGCGCCTGGCGCGGCCAATGGCTGCCGACGGGCGGCCCCACCGGCAACACCGTGAGCAACTGGCTGGGCGCCCTGCACATGGGCCATGTGGGCGGATTGCCCTGGCGCATCGCCGTGGCGTTGAGCGGCCTGCTGGTGTGCGGGCTGAGCGTGACGGGCGTGCTGGTCTGGTGGGTCAAGCGCCGCGCGCGGCGCCACCGCCCCCAAGGCCTCAAGCGGCCACGGCCTTCCACGCCGCCAGGGCCAGCGTCTCGCGGTACTTCTTAGGCGAGGGCATGCCCGTGCTGCCGGCCAGCCAGGCGCGGCAGTAGCTTTGCACCGGGCCCATCACCAGCGAAGGCATCACCTCGCAGGGAATGTCGGCCAGCACGCCGGCGCGGCGGTGCGGCTCGAACCACGCCAGCAGGGCCAGGTTGCGCTCACGCGCATGCGTGGCCAGCTCATCAGCACGTGGGCCGCCGGCCACCACGCTGCGCGCCTGGAACAAAAACCGCGCGCGATCCGGGTGCGCCACCACCCAGTCCAAGTAGCCCATCACCAGCGCCTTCACGCCGGTGGGCACATCTTTCGACCTGGCCAGTTGCGCCTGCACACCCTGCGTCTGCTCGGCCAGGATGTCGAAGAACAGCGCGGCGATGATGCCTTCCTTGCTGCCGAAGTGGTGGTAGATACTGCCCACGCTGGCGCCACAGTGCTGGCGCACCATCTCGATGGAGACGGCCTCCAGGCCGCCTTCGGCGAAGCAGGCCAGCGCCGCGTTCAGGATGTCCTGGCGGCGGTCGCCTGCGGCAGCGCCCGAGGCGTGATCAGCAGTGGCGGTGGATTTTCGGCTTGCCATAGAACGTGATTCTAGAATACGATTCTAGTCGCTGTCCCCCACTTTCATTTTCGATTCGAGCGCCCATGCCCCCCACATCGCTGCCCGGCCACTCGCTGTACCCGCACCTGCTCAAACCGCTGGACCTGGGCTTCACCCAGCTCAAGAACCGCGTGCTGATGGGCTCCATGCACACCGGCCTGGAAGATGGCCGTGACCTGAGCAAGCTGGCCGCCTACTTCCGCGAGCGCGCCGAAGGTGATGTGGGCCTGATGGTGACGGGCGGCTTCTCGCCCAACCTCGCGGGCTGGGTCAAGCCCTTCGCGGGCACGCTGTCCACCTCGGGCGCGGCCAAGCGCCACCAGACCGTGACGCGCGCCGTGCACGAGGCCGGCGGCAAGATCGCGCTGCAGATCCTGCACACAGGCCGCTACGCGTATCACCCCTTCGCGGTAGCTCCTTCGCGCATCCAATCGCCCATCTCGCCGTTCACGCCCTTTGCGCTGTCGGCGCGCGGCGTGGAGCGCCAGATCCGTGCCTTCGTGAACTGCGCGCAGAAGGCGCGCGAAGCCGGTTACGACGGCATCGAGATCATGGGCTCCGAGGGCTACTTCATCAACCAGTTCCTGGCCCGCCACACCAACAAGCGCACCGACCAATGGGGCGGCGACTACAGCCAGCGCATGCGCCTGCCGGTCGAGATCATGCAGCGCACGCGCGAGGCCGTCGGCCGCGACTTCATCATCATCTACCGCCTGTCGATGATCGACCTGGTGCCCGACGGCTCCACCTGGGACGAGGTGGTTCTGCTAGGCAAGGCCATCGCACGGGCCGGCGCCAGCATCATCAACACCGGCATCGGCTGGCACGAGGCGCGTGTGCCGACGATCGCCACCAGCGTGCCGCGCGCGGCCTTCGCCTGGGTCACGCAGAAGATGAAGGCCGATCTCACCGCGTCGGGCCTGGACATCCCGCTGGTGACATCGAACCGCATCAACACACCCGAGGTGGCCGAGCAAGTGCTGGCCGATGGCTGCGCCGACATGGTGTCGATGGCGCGCCCGCTGCTGGCCGATGCGCACTTCGTCAAGAAGGCCGCGCAGGGCAAGGCCGACGAGATCAACACCTGCATCGCCTGCAACCAGGCCTGCCTGGATCACATCTTCAAGAACAAGCTGACGAGCTGCCTGGTCAACCCACGCGCCTGCCACGAGACGGAACTGGTGTTCCACAAGACACCCGCGCGCCGCAAGCTGGCCGTGGTGGGCGCCGGCCCCTCGGGCCTGACGGCCGCCACGCTGCTGGCCGAGCGCGGCCACGAGGTGCACCTGTTCGATGCGGCCAGCGAGATCGGCGGCCAGCTCAACATGGCCAAGCAGGTGCCGGGCAAGGAAGAGTTCCACGAGATGATCCGCTACTTCAACAAGCGGGTTCAGCTCACCGGCGTGCACCTGCACCTGGACACCCGCGTGGATGCCGCCGCGCTGCAGGCGTATGACGAAGTGATCGTGGCCACGGGCGTGAACCCGCGTGACCCGAAGATCCCCGGCCAGGACCACCCCAAGGTGCTGAGCTACATCGACGTGCTGCGCCACAAGAAGCCCGTGGGCCAACGCGTGGCCGTGGTCGGCGCGGGCGGCATCGGCTTCGACGTGGCCGAGTTCCTGGTGGCCGATGGCCATTCGGTGACGCTGGACCTGCCCGCCTGGCAGGCCGAGTGGGGCGTGACCGATCCGGCGCTTGAGCCCGGCGGCCTGCGCCGCGGCCAACCCGAGGTGTCGCCGCCTGCGCGCCAGGTGACGCTGCTGCAGCGCAAGAAGGGCAAGCTGGGCAACGGTCTGGGCAAGACCACCGGCTGGATCCACCGCAGCGCCCTGAAGATGAAGGACGTCGAGATGGTCGGCGGCGTCAACTACGAGCGCATCGACGACGAGGGCCTGATGGTGACCTACGGCGAAGAGCGCAAGGACCCGACCTGGATCCCGTGCGACAACGTGATCCTGTGCGCGGGCCAAGTGCCGCTGCGTTCATTGGCTGATGAGCTGGGCGCGGCAGGCAAGAAGGTGCACCTGATCGGCGGTGCGCTGGAGGCCGGTGAGCTGGATGCGAAGCGTGCGATCGATCAGGCCGCGCGGCTGGCCGCCACTTTGTAAGCCTGTTCAGGACGTCTTCGCGACCCACGCCAGCGGCGCATGCCGCATGAACCACCCCACCAACACCCACGGCCACGCCGGCACGCAGGCCGTGGCCGGCTCGCGCTCGATGGCCGCCACCAGCGCGCGGCAGCCGCTGGCCGTGTCCACCATCAGCGGGGTCTTGGCGGCCTTGCTGCTCAGCTCGGTCTCAATGTAGCCCGGGAAGATGGTGGTGACCTTGATCGGCAGGCGCAGCACATCCGCGCGGATGCCTTCGAGCAGGGCTGCGAAGCCCGCCTTGGTGGCCGCGTAGGTGCTGAGGTTGCGCGGCAGCCCGCGCATCGCGCTCATCGACGAGATGCCGACCAGGTGGCCGCTGTTCTGTGCACGGAAAATCTCCATGGCCGCCTCGCACTGCGCCAGCGCGGCGATGAAGTTGGTCTGCGCCGTCTGCAGGTTGGCGTCGAAGCGGCCCTTGCCCACGGGCTGGCCCTTGCCCAGGCCGGCGTTGACGATGACACGGTCGATCTGGCCGAACTCAGCCTGGAAGGACTTGAACACCTCGAAGACCTGGGCGTGGTCGTTCACGTCGAGCGGGCGCACGGAGATGCGCACACCGGCGTGTTTGGCCTCCAGCTCGGCTTTCAGCGCCAGCAGGCGGTCGGTGCGGCGCGCGCACAGGGCCAGGTGACGGCCCTTGGCGGCGAACTCGCGGGCCATGCCCTCGCCCAGGCCGGAGCTGGCGCCGGTGATCAGGATAGTCTGTCGCTGGGGCATGGCGTGTCTTTCAAGGCGCGGTGATCACTGAATCTTCAGGAAGGCCTTGAAGGCCGCCACGGTCTGTGCCGGGTCTTCCTCCTGCGGCACGTGGCCCAGTCCTTCGAACACCACCACCTGGCTGCCGGCGATGTCCTGCTTGAAGTGCGCGGCGTTGTCGGGCGGGATCAGGCCATCCTTGCTGCCCCACAGGATCAGCGTAGGCTGCTTCACGCCCTTGATCAGCGCAGCGTTTTCACCACCGGGTGACTGCTTGAAGCGCTCGCGCAGCGCGCCGCGGTTGCCTTCGCGCAGCGTGAGTTCGTAATAGCGCTCGACCAGCTCGGGCGTGACCTTGCTCGGATCACCATAGACATTGCGCACGCTCGATTCGATCATGCTGCGCGGCAGCACGTTGGCGATGATGGGGCGCAGCGCGGGAATGGCCGCCAGCTTGAAGCCGATGGGCACCGAGGTGGCCTTGTACGGGTAGCCGCCCGAATCGACCAACGCCAGCTTGGCGACACGGTCCGGGTAGGCCTGCGCCGTCATCCACGACACGGAGCCACCGAAGGAGTTGCCCGCCAGCACGACCTGCTTGAGGCCCAGTTGGTCGAACACGTCCTTCATGAAGCCGGTGTAGCGCGTGAGGCGGTAGTCGTTGTCGGGCGCGGGGCCGGTCAGGCCGAAGCCCGGCAGGTCGAGACGGATCACGCGGCGCTGGCCCTTGAGCGCATCGACCCAGCCATCCCAGGTGTGCAGGCTGGCGGAGGTGCCATGCAGCAGCACGATGGGCTCGGGGTCGTCCTTCGGGCCTTCATCGCGCAGGTGCACCTGCATGCCCTGCACGGTGATGAACTGCGAAGGTGCTGGCGCCCAGCGCGCTTTCAGCGACTCAACCGGGCGGTCAGGCGCCCAGGCCATGACCACGCCGCCCGCGATCAGCACCACAGCCAGCAGCAACATGCCGAGCACGGCCTTCAGCAATGTCTTCATCGGTGTCCCCTTGTTGTAGAAACGCGCCCTGCCCGGCGTCATGCCGGCAGGCCAGCCCTCAACGATAAGTCAAGAGCGCCTTCTCACCGCCCTCCAGGTGGGCGTGTTCGTTGATGGAGATGAGGTGCAACCCGTCGCGCCCGGCCAGCAACTTGGTCACGCCCGCGTTGGCCAGTGTCCAGTTGATGGTGAAGGCCTGCGCATCGCTCAGGCCCAGCAGGTGCGCGCAGATCACGCTGATGGTGCCGCCGGAGGTAAACACCAGGGTCGTGCCCTTGGGGTTGGTCTGGCGCACGATGTCGTCCAGCGCGGCCACGCAGCGGGCACGGAAATCGGCCCACGATTCGGCGTACTCGTGCGCGAACTCGCCCTCTACCCAGCGCGAGACCGCGCCCTTGAAGAAGGTCTGAAAGCTGCGCTTCGGATCACCCGACGCGGCCATCTCGCCCATCATCACCAGCTTGTCGACGTAGCGCGGCTCGGCCACTTCGATCACGTTCTCGTGGTGGAACTCGTTGACGCCCTGGTGCAGCGCCATCTGCAGGCTGCAGCCCAGCGTCTCCAGGCAGTTGATGGCCGTCTCTTGATGGCGCTTCATGCTGCCGCTGATGATCAGGTCCGGCTCCACGCCCCGCGCCTTGAGCGCCGCGCCCAGCACGCGGCCTTGCTCATGGCCCAGCAGCGAGAGCTGGTCGTAGTTGTTGCTGCCAAACGAGGCCTGGCCATGGCGGATGAAGTAGATGGCACCCATGGTGTGTCTGCCTTGTCAGCCGCGCGCACGCTTGATCAAGCCCTTGCAGCGCCAGTCCAGGTAGTTGGACATGATCCAGAAGTTCTTGAACGCGGGGTTGCGGGTCTGCTTGTAGTGGTAGCGGTAGTAGATCTGCTGCACGATCACGGCCAGGCGGAACAGGCCGTAGACCTCGTAGAAGGCCCATTGCTGGCGGTCGAGCTTGTGGCCGCTCTTGTCCAGGTAGTACTCAACCACCTCTTCGCGGCGCAGCATGCCGGGCAGGTGCGTGGGCTGGCGGCGTGTGGTCTGCAACAGGGCGTTGTCATCGGCGTGCACCCAGTAGGCCAGGGCGTTGCCCAGGTCCATCAGCGGATCGCCCAGCGTGGCCATTTCCCAATCGAGCACGCCGATCACCTTGGTCGGATCGCTTTCAGCCAGCACGACGTTGTCAAAGCGCCAGTCGTTGTGGATCACGACGTTGGCCACGTCCTCGGGCGTTCGCTCTTTCAGCCAGGCCATCACGCGCTGGTAGCTGGGCGTGTTCCAGGTGCGGGCCTTGGTGTAGCGGTCGCTCCAGCCCTCGATCTGGCGGCGGCAGTAGCCGCTGCCCTTGCCCAGGCTGTCCAGGCCGGTGGCTTTGGCGTCCACGCCGTGCAGCTCGATCAGCTTGTCGAGCACGTTCATGCACAGCTTGCGCGTGGTGGCCACATCCAGCGCCAGCCCCTTGGGCATGTTCTTGCGCGGGATGATGCCGGCAATACGCTCCATCACGTAGAACTCGCTGCCGGTGATGGCTTCATCCGCGCAGTGGCCGATCATGGTCGGCACCACGGGGTAGACGGGCTTGAGCGCGCTTTGCACGCGGAACTCGCGCCCCATGTCATGCGCGCCCTTGGCCTTGGTGCCAGCGGGTGGACGGCGCAGGATGTAGTCGCCATTGGCGTACTGAAGCCGGTACGTCCAGTTCGACGCACCGCCCGAGAACTGCGTGACCTCCGGCGCGCCCTGCAGGCCGGGCACCTGCTGCTTGAGCCAGGCATCGACGGCGGGCGTGTTCAGCTCTTCGCCGGGGCGCACGCGTCCGCCCCGGTCCTGCACGTTGGATGAAGCCGTGGTGGGTTGAGCCACCACGCTCACTTCATGACCCCGTACTTCATCAGTTCCAGGCGGGCGATCATGCCCTTGTGCACTTCATCGGGGCCGTCGGCCAGGCGGATGGCGCGGGCCTGGTTGAAGAAGGCCGTGAGCGGCGTGTCGTGCGAGACACCCATGCCCCCGTGCAACTGGATCGCGAAGTCGACCACGCTTTGCAGCACGTTGGGCGCCACCACCTTGATGGCGGACACGTCCGTCAGCGCGCCCATCACGCCCACGGTGTCGATCTTCCAGGCGGCCTGCAGCGTCAGCAGGCGGGCCTGGTCGATGGCCACGCGGGCCTCGGCGATGCGCTCGCGGTTGCCGCCCAGGTTGATCAACTGCTTCTTGAACGCGGTGCGGTCGATCGCGCGCTTGATGCCCAGCTCCAGCGCCTGCTCGGCCGCGCCGATGCAGCGCATGCAGTGGTGGATGCGGCCCGGGCCCAGGCGGCCCTGCGCGATCTCGAAGCCCTTGCCGGGCCCGACGATGAAGTTGGACACCGGCACGCGCACGTTGGTGAAGTGCACCTCGCCATGGCCGTGCGGCTCGTCCCACTCGCCGAACACGGGCAGCATGCGCTTGATCTCGACACCGGGCGTGTCCAGCGGCACCAGCACCATCGAGTGCTGGCCATGGCGACCGGCGTCGGCATTGGGCGTGGCCGCCATGAAGATGCCGATCTTGCAGCGCGGGTCACCCACGCCGGACGACCACCACTTCTTGCCGTTCAGCACGATCTGGTCGCCCTCGACCACGGCCGTGGCCTCCATGTTGGTGGCGTCGGACGAGGCCACGTCCGGCTCGGTCATGAAGAACACGGAGCGGATCTCGCCGGCCAGCAGGGGCTTGAGCCAGCGCTCCTTTTGCTCCGCGCTGCCGTACTTCCACAGCACTTCCATGTTGCCGGTGTCGGGCGCGTTGCAGTTGAAGATCTCGGGCGCCATCAGGCTGCGGCCGGTTTCTTCGGCGCTGAAGGCGTACTCCAGCACGCTCAGGCCCGCGCCCAGCTCCGGGTCGGGCATGAAGAGGTTCCACAGGCCTTCGGCGCGGGCCTTGGCCTTGAGCTCTTCCACACGGGGCGGGATGGTCCACTGCGTCCAGTCGCCGCCATGGCGCTTGGACAGGATCTCCTGCCAGTGCTGGGATTCAACGGGTTCGATGTTCTTCTTGATGAAGGCACGGACGGCATCGGCCGTCTTCTTGGCACGTTCACTGGGCTGGAAATCCATGGCCGCTCCTCAGGGGTGGTGGTCTGTGTGTGGCGCGATCCTACGCCGGGGCAGGTCTTGCAACAAATGATGAATTCTTATCGCAAGTCATGCGCCTGATGCATAGCCTGTCGGGCACCGGTGGCCACGCTGTCACGCATCCAGCGGTGCACCGGGTCGCCGTCGCGGTCGGCATGCCAGTACATCCAGATGCCCATGGGCGGCACGCGCACGGGCAGGTCCAGCAGCACCACGGGCAGGGCTTCGCACAGGCGCTCGGCGTAGGTGCGCGGCAGGGTCAGCAGGGCGTCGCTGGCGGCCACCACGTGGGCGGCGGCAAAGTAGTGCTGGCAGCGCAGGGTGATGCGGCGATCACCCTGGCCCAGAGCGGCCCAGACGGCCTGCAATGGATCAGCCTGATCGGGCAACATGCTCACCATCACGTGCCCTTGCTGAAAGTATGCACTCACATCAAGACCCTTCTTGAGCGCCGGATGTCCACGCCGCGCCACCACGGCCAGGGCCTCGTCGGCCAAGTGCGCGCCCTTGATGCGGCCAGCCACGCGGCGCTGGCGATCGATCACCAGATCCACCTCACCCAGGCTCAACAGGCGCTCCAGATCAGCCCGGGGCACGCGCACGCTGGCCAGGCGCACGCCGGGGGCGGTGTCGGCCAGGTGGGCCATCAGCGGCGGCAGGGTGATGGCCTCCATCACGTCGCGCATGCCCAGGCGCAGGGTGATGTCCAGCGTGCGGGGGTCGAAGGTCTCGGCCTGGGCCAGGCAATCCTGCAGGCCGCGCAGGTGGGCGCGCACCTCACCGATCACGCGGCGCGTGAGCTCGGTGGGCACCATGCGGTTGCCCTGGCGCACGAACAGCGGATCACCCCAGATGCGGCGCAGCCGGGCCAGCGCATGACTCACGGCGGGCTGGCTCAGGTGCAGCTGGCGGGCCGCGCCGGAGATGCCGCCATGCTCGTGCACGGCCTCGAACACGCGGAACAGGTTGAGGTCCAGCCGGGACCAGGGCGAGGGGGTCATCAAAGCATTATGAAAGAGGCTCGATGAGCGCCGCCCGCCTGAACCAGCCCTGTGCAACCCAGGCAAGACGCAGGTGATTCGGCCGCTTGTCACGCCACGAAGCCCCGCCTCGCGCGATAATGTCGTGTTGCCGACGCTGGTCGGCGCTACTGGAGCGATCACCTTGGACATCCCCCCTCGGTGACCGCCCACTCCGGCCACCTGGCCATCCCGCCCCGAACAACACGGTAGCGACACGGCCCCGCCGCGTCAGACCACAACAAGAGGCGTGGAGCCGGTGCGCGGGCCCCGCCGTTCGCATGCCTGCGCGCGGCCGCCGGCCCAACTGCGGGAGGGGGCGGACACCCATCACCCCCTCTCCCAGATCCCTGTGAGCGTGCAGTGCCGAGCGCCTGCCGCCCACGTGCCGGAGTTCCCATGCTCAACGTGTTCACGCTGGCCAACGGCCGGCTATTCCAAGAAGAAATCGACCGCCCCGAGGACCTGCCCCCGGTCAACCCCGTCTGGGTCGACCTGGAAGATCCCACGCCGGAAGAAAAAGGCTGGATCGCCGCGCGCTTCAACCTGTTCATCCCCCAGGACATCATCGACGACGACCTGGAGGAATCCGCCCGCTTCTATGAAGAAGAAGGCGCCATCCACATCCGCTCCGACTTCCTGATCGACGACGACGAGACCCCGCGCAACGTGCGCGTGGCCTTCATCCTGCACAACAACGTGCTGTTCTCGATCCACCGTGAAGATCTGCCGGTGTTCCGCCTGCTGCGCATGCGCGCCCGGCGCATCCCCGCCCTGATCGAGGATTCGAAGGACGTGCTGCTCAAGCTCTACGACGCCGACGCGGAATACTCCGCCGACGCGCTCGAAGGCATCTACGACGAACTGGAAAAAGTCAGCAAGCGCGTGCTGCAAGACGAGGTGAACGACCAGGCCGCCGCCGAGGCCCTGGCCGCCATCGCCCGCCAGGAAGACTTGAACGGCCGCATCCGCCGCAACGTGATGGACACGCGCCGCGCCGTGAGCTTCATGATGCGCGCGCGCATGCTCAACGCCGAGCAGTTCGAGGAATCGCGCCAGATCCTGCGCGACATCGATTCGCTCGATTCGCACACGGCCTTCCTGTTCGACAAGATCAACTTCCTGATGGATGCGACCGTCGGTTTCATCAACATCAACCAGAACAAGATCATCAAGATCTTCTCGGTGGCCTCGGTGGCCTTCCTGCCGCCCACGCTGATCGCCAGCATCTACGGCATGAACTTCCAGGCCATGCCCGAGCTGAACTGGGCCTGGGGCTACCCCTTCGCCGTGCTGGTGATGATCGCCTCGGCCATCACGCCCTTCTGGTATTTCCGACGCAAAGGCTGGCTGAACTGAACCCCGCTGCTTCCCTGCCGCAACTGATGCGGCACCTGCCGCCCGGCCTCGGGCGCGTGATGCTGGGCACCGCCCTGGTGGTGCTGAGCTACAGCCTGCTCAACCCCGTGCTGGCCGTGCGCCTGCAGATGGCCGGCGCCAGCAGCACGGCCATTGGCCTGGTGGCCATGCTGCCCTTCATCAGCGTGGCCCTGCTGGTGCCGCTGGTGCCACGCCTGTTCGCGCGCATCGGCGTGGGCCAGGCTTACCGCATCGGGCTGGTGCTCGAACTCATCGCCTGCCTGGGCTACCTGGTGACGGACGCCTACCTGGCCTGGTGCCTGTTCGGCCTGCTGGCCGGCGTGGGCGCGGCCGCCGCCTGGAACGCCACCGAGGCGCTGATCGCACACAACGTGCCGGCCTCGCACCGTGGCCGCCTGACCGGGCTGTACCAGGCCGTGCTGGGCGCGGCCATGGCCGCCGGCCCGCTGCTGCCCGGCCTCACGCGCATCGATTCACTGCAGGCCAATGGCGTGGCCGCACTCGCCCTGGCCGTAGCCCTGGTGGTGACCGCCCCGGCCAGTGTGACCGCGCTCAAGGCCATGCACGATGATGGCCCGGTGATGGGCATCGGCGCGGCCCTGCGCTTCAGGCCGGCGCTGGTGTGGGCGGCCATCGTGGGCGGCGTGTTCGAGGTGGGCCTGGGCTCGGTCACCACGGCCTATGGCTCGCAGACCGGGCTGAGCCTGGCCGCTGCCACCTCCATCGCCGGCGCGTTGGGCATCGGCAGCTTCCTGCTGCAGTACCCCACGGGCTGGCTGGCCGACCACCTGCCGCCCCGACGTCTGTTCGCCGGTGGGGCCGCCCTGCTGGTACTCAGCGCGCTGGCCTTCACGCAGGCCGTGCACTGGCCCGTATTGATCTGGGTGTGCGCCGTGGCCTGGGGTGCCATCGGTGGGGCGCTCTACACGCTGAGCATGATCCGCGTGGCGCATGATTTCGCCGACACGTCCGCCCTGGCCGGTACCTCGGCCATGATCGCCGGCTACACGGCTGGCGGCGCCTTGGGGCCTATCGTTAGTGGCTGGGCCTTCGACCACCACGGCGTGGCAGGCCAGGGTCTGTGGCTGGGCCTGCTGGCCCTGAGCCTGCTGCTGCTTCAGCTGCGCCGGCCTGCATCCACCTGAGTGCTGGGCCCGGCGGTCAGCCGCTCGACGCGCAGCAGATCGGCCAGCACCGCGTGCAGTTGGGCCGCAGGCACCGGCTTGTGCAGCAGCACCGCGCCGCTGGCCTGAGCCTCGCGCAACCGCTCCACCGAGGTATCGCCCGTGACCAGCACACCCGGTATGGGCCGGCGCGCCCGCAGGCGCACCTGCTCGATCACCTCGCGCCCATTGCTGGGGCCGCGCAGGCGGTAATCGGCCACCACGATCTGCGGTGTGAAGCGGGCCATCAAGGCCTCGGCCTCCGGGCCTGATTCGGCCACCTCGCACCAGGCGCCCCACTGCGTGAGCAGGTCGGCCATGGCGCTGCGCACGGATTCGTCGTCGTCGACCACCAGCACGCGGGCACCACCCAGATCGCCGCCATCCAGCGCCAGCGGCGTGGGCAGCGGCAGCACTGCCTCGCGGCTGCGCGGCAGGGTCAGGCGGAACACCGAGCCCCGCCCCGGCACCGACGACACGGTGACGGACACGCTCATGGCCCGCGCCAGCCCATCGACGATGGCCAGCCCCAGGCCCAGGCCCTTGCGGCGGTCCCGCTCGGCGTTGCCCAGCTGGTGGAACTCCTGGAAGATGGCGCGGTGCTGGTGGCGCGGGATGCCCACACCGGTGTCCCACAGCTCGATCACGACGCGCTCACCACTTTCGCGCAGGCGGCAGGCAACCAGCACCCCGCCATGCTCGGTGTAACGCAGGGCGTTGCTGAGCAGGTTGCGCACGATGCGCTCGACCAGGGCCGGATCCGCCACCGCCACGGCGGGCGAAGGCCGGCAACGCAACGCCAAGCCCTGCACCTGCGCCTGGGGCGTGAACTCCTGAACCAGGCGTTCCAGCATGGGCTGCAGCGCGAAGGGCTGAGGCCGGGGCGTGATGACGCCTGCATCCACCTTGGAGAAATCCAGCAAGGTGCCCAGCATGTCGCTGGCGGCCTGGGCCGAGGCGTCGATCTGGCTGACCAGGCCGCGCTGGCGGCCCGACAGCCCCGTGCCGGCCAGGCTGCCGATGAACAGGCCCAGCGCATGCAGCGGCTGGCGCAGATCATGGCTGGCCGCGGCCAGGAAGACACCCTTGGCGCGGTTGGCGTTCTCGGCTTCGAGCAGAGCGTCCTCGGCCATCTGGCGGGCCTCCACCGCGCGCTGGGTCTGGTCACGCAGGCGCCCCACCAGGTCCGCGTTGACGAAGCGCAGGTCGATGGACTGGCGCACGGAACGCGCCGCCTGGTAGCCAAAGCCCAGCATGGCCAGCATGTAGGTGAGCGTGGCCAGGCCCATCAACTGTGCAGAAGGCTCAGCCGAACCCAGCAGCACCAGGGCCACCGGCGTGGCGCTGGTGACCAGGAACACAAAGGAGATGGGCAGTACCGAACAGAACAGCACCATGCCCCCGGCGTTGATGCCGGCCAGCGCCCCGATCACGAGGTTGGTGGTGTGGGGGTTGGGCGTGACCATGAACGCCCACGCGAAGTAGCCCCACAAGGTGCCCAGGCCCAGCGACACCATCAGCAGGCGGCGGGCATGCCGGCGCACCCGGGCTGGCGGAGCCCCCACGGCGGGGCGGGCGCGCAGCACCAGCAGGCCCAGCACACACACAGCCACCGCCAGCGCCCCCCAGATCACCACCTGCGGGTTCTGCGCCAGGCGCAGATGCATGCCAGCGAACAGCACCGTCACGACGATGGCCGCCAGCATGCCCATGGGCATGTTGCGATCGATCAGCCGCAGTTGCTCGGCCAGGTGCGCGGGCACGTCGAACCGCACGAAGCGGGTCAGGCCGCGCAGGCGGATGGGCGAGCCCTCAGGCCACATGGGGCGCACACGCTGCCAGGGCAGCGCGCTCGTCAGAGGGGATGGACAGCGGGGTGTTCATGGGGCCATGGGGCCGTGGGGCCTGTTGCACGTGTCACACGGATCACCCACACGGTACCGCAAGCGGCCCGGCCGTGGCGCGCTGGCGCCCCCCTTCGTCATGGGGGGCGCCACCCAGCCAGGGGTCAGCGAGGGATCACCCCTTGCGGCGGGCCTTGACGGCGTCGCTCAGGATCTGCAGCACGCGCTCGGAATCGTCCCAGCCGATGCAGGCATCGGTGATGCTCTGGCCGTAGGTCAGCTTGGACGCATCGTCCTTGCCCGGCGTGAACTTCTGTGCGCCGGCGCACAGGTGGCTTTCCACCATCACGCCGAACACGCGGGTGGAACCACTCGACACCTGCCCGGCGATGTCCTCGGCCACCACCACCTGGCGCTCATGCTGCTTGGAACTGTTGGCATGCGAGAAATCGACCATCAGCGAGGGGTGCAGCCTGGCGGCTTCCAGGTCCTTGCAGGCGGCGGCCACGCTCTCGGCGTCGTAGTTCGGGCCCTTGCCGCCACGCAGGATCACGTGGCAATCGGGGTTGCCGGCCGTCTCGACGATGGCGACCTGGCCGTTCTTGTGCACCGACAGGAAGTGGTGCGGGCGGGCCGCGGCCTGGATGGCATCCGTGGCGATCTTGATGTTGCCGTCGGTGCCGTTCTTGAAGCCGATGGGCGCGCTCAGGCCGGAGGACAGTTCGCGGTGCACCTGGCTTTCGGTGGTGCGCGCGCCGATGGCGCCCCAGCTGATCAGGTCACCGATGTACTGCGGCGAGATCACGTCCAGGAACTCGCTGCCGGCGGGCAGGCCCAGCTGGTTGATCTGCAGCAACAGCTGGCGGGCCATGCGCAGGCCTTCGTCGATCTTGAAGGACTCGTCCAGGTACGGGTCGTTGATCAGGCCCTTCCAGCCCACGGTGGTGCGGGGCTTCTCGAAGTACACGCGCATCACGATCTCGAGCGTGTCGGCGTAGTGCGCGCGGGCCTTGAGCAGCTTGCGGGCGTACTCGATGGCGGCGGCCGGGTCGTGGATGGAGCAGGGGCCGATGACGACGAGCAGGCGGTCGTCCTTGCCGGTCATGATCTTGCGGATGGCCTTGCGGGTGTCGGACACCAGGGTCTCGACGGCCGTGCCGCGGATCGGGAAGAAGCGGATCAGGTGCTCCGGCGGCGGCAGGGGCGTGACATTCTTGATGCGCTCGTCATCGGTCTTGGAGGTCTTGTCCGCGGGCGGTTCCCAGCCGGCGGAGGCGCTGCTTTGGGTCATGGTGGGCTTTCGTGAAGCTCTCGTGGAAGCTTGTTGAAGGGGACGGGCGGGGTGCCGGGAGTCGTCAGGAGGTCGAAAAAAAACCGCCGGGGACTCCGGCGGTCTTCAGGAACTTGTGTGGCTGGCTTATGCGTCTGCCACTCCTGCGCCGGATTGAGGCGGGAGTTGAAAGTACGCAAAGTAAAAGCGGGCCGAGTTCATGCCTCCAAATGTAGCACGAGTAAATGGCTTGTGCACAACCTAGGGATAGGGAGTTGCGATGGGCGGCATAGCCCTTGCAGAATCCGCCGCGTTGTTCACACACGCCTCAGGGAGAGGCTTCACACCATGAATTTCACCGACGCCGTCAAGACCTGCTTCAGCAAGTACGCCGATTTCACCGGCCGCGCTTCGCGCCCCGAGTACTGGTGGTTCTTCCTGTTCATCGTGGTAGGCAGCATCGTGCTGTCCTTCATCTGGACGCCGCTGAGCTGGGTGTTCTACCTGGGCGTGATCGTGCCCTCGCTGGCCGCCGCCGCGCGGCGCCTGCACGACACCGACCGCAGCGGCTGGTTCCAGCTGATCGGCTTCATCCCGCTGATCGGGCTGGTGGTGTTGTACTTCCTGGCATTGCCGCCCAAGGAGCCTAACCGCTTCTGAGCCCGTGTCCGAGTCGCCCCCTTTGGGAGCTGGCTCACCGGGCCTTACAGGGTGCGCACCACCCGTTCGCTGCCCTCTTGCAGGGTGCGCTCGGCCTGAGCCACCTGCTCGGGCGTGTCCGGGTGGGCCACGACGGCCCAGCGCCCCTGCCGCAGGTACTGGCGCACCAGGGCGATCACGCGGCCGTGGTCCGGGCGGATCGACAGCACGCCGCCTGCCAGCAGCCCGAAGGTGGTGCCGAAGCCCGCCATCGCGACCATGGCCAGGCCGGGCGAGCTGGTCACGCCCGGCTGCCCGGCGATCCACATCACCAGGCACAAGGCCACACCAGCCAGGAAGCCTATGACGCCGGCCAGCACGTGGGCGCGGATGATGGTGCTCCAGATGCCCCTCTCCTCGGGCTCCATCTTGCGGGCGAGCGCATCGGCGCGCTGCCAGGTGCCGTCAGTCGGCGCGAGCACGGCCACCTGCTGTTCATCGAAACCCGAGGCCAGCGTGAGGCGACGGGCAGCCTGTTCGGCCTGGGCGCGGGCGGGGAACACACCCGCCACCTTGGTGAGCGAGCGTTCTCCGAAAAATGCGTGCATCAGTTGTTGGGCCATGATGACACCTCCGTTCAGAATCCAACGCCGCCCCCATGCCGGCCAGTTGCATGCTTCACAGCTTAGGGCGGCAGGCAGGTGCCACCCAGCGGCCAACGCCGCAAGGCGGTGTCAGCGGCAGCGGCTTGGTGTGTGGGGATCGGCTGACGCAGAACTGCGGACAGCGCCCGTGAGGCACAGCCCGTGTCAGACCGGATCGGGCGGGGCCACCAGCCAGTGCAGGCTGAACAAGGCCTCCTCATCGCACCACACGGCCGCGGGCAGCAGGCCCGCCTGCAGGGCCAGCGCCTGGAAGCCAGGCACGGTGAACTTGTAGGAATTCTCGGTGTGGATGGATTCGCCCTGGGCGAAATCCACCGCCTCGCCGCAGACGTGCACGCGCTGGGCCTTGCGGCTGAGCAGGTGCATCTCGATGCGCTGCAGGCCGGGGTGGTAGTAGGCGTAGTGGTCGAAGGCGTCCAGGTCGAAATCGGCATCCAGCTCGTGGTTGGCGCGCAGCAGCACGTTCTTGTTGAAGGCCGCGGTGACGCCGGCTGCGTCGTTGTAGGCGCGGTGCAGGCGATCAGGGTGCTTGACCAGGTCGATACCGATCAGCAGCCCACCACCGGCCAGCAGGCTGGCGCACTGGCGCAAAAAGGCCAAAGCCTCGGCCGGATTGAAATTGCCCAGCGACGAGCCCGGGAAGAAGCCGACACGGCGCGCCGCCCCTGGCGCCAGGGGCGCCAGGCTCATGGGGCCGGAGAAATCGCCGGCCAGCGGTTGCACGGCCAGCCCCGGGAAATCAGCGCGCAGCGTGGCGGCCTGGCGGTGCAGGTGCTCGGCCGAGATGTCCAGCGGCAGGAAGCGCGTGGGCGCCTGCAGCGCGGGCAGCAGCAGGCGGATCTTGTGCAGCGAGCCGGCGCCGAACTCGACGATGTCGGCATGCGGGCCGATCTTGTCGGCCATGTCGGCCGCGTGGCGGCGCAGCAGCGCCATCTCGGTGCGGGTGGGGTAGTACTCGTCGAGATCGCAGATCAGGTCGAACAGGGCGGAGCCGCGCTCGTCGTAGAAGTACTTGGGCGACAGGCTCTTGCGGCGCTGGCGCAGGCCGGCCAGCAGGTCGTGGGCGAACACCGACCGCGCGGGGCCGAGGTCGGGCTGCAGCAATGCGCTCATGGGTGAGTCTCCTGGGGTACTGCAGTGGTTGGGGTGGGTTCTGGTGTGCTCAGCGGGGGGCAGATGTGCTCATGGCACATCCCGCGCCAGGCGCAGGCCGGCGCATTGCCAGCGGGTGGCCGGCGGGAAGAAGTTGCGGTAGGTGGGGCGGATGTGGCCCGGCGGCGTGAAGCGGCTGCCACCGCGCAGCACGATCTGATTGACCATGAACTTGCCGTTGTACTCAGCCGCAGCGCCCGGTGTGGGCGTGAAGCCGGGGTAGGCGGTGTAGGGCGAGGCGGTCCATTCCCAGACCTGGCCGGTGGCAGATGGGCTGGCATCCATCGCCGCCTCCCATTCGAACTCGGTGGGCAGGCGGGCGCCCGCCCAGCGGGCGTGGGCATCGGCCTCGTAGAAGCTGAGGTGGCTGGCGGGCGCATCCAGGTCCAGCGGCTGCCAGCCATGCAGGCCAAAGGCTTGCCAGGGTGCGCCAGGCTTGTCGGGCGCTTGCCAGTAGGCGGGGGCGGTCCAGCCCTGGCTCTGCACGCAGGACCAGCCATCGCTCAGCCACCAGCGTGGGTCGCGGTAGCCGCCTTCATCGATGAAGGCCAGGTGCTCGCGCACGGTGACGGGGCGCGTGGCCAGCTCGAACGGGCGCAGCCACACGGTGTGGCGAGGCTGCTCGTTGTCGAAGGCGAAATCGGGGCCGTCATGGCCGATGGCGGTCAGGCCACCTTCCAGGCGAAGCCAGCGGACATCGGCATGTTCGCCTTGGGCAACATCCGCTATGGCACCTGGGTGCGGATCCTGCGCGTAGCTTTGCCCGTTACCTGAGCCGACCTGCGCGAGCCAATCAGCGGCCCTGCGGTACACCGGCCCCACCGGGTTCAGTGAGAAGGCATGCAGGATGTCCGTGAGGATCAGCTCCTGGTGCTGCTGTTCGTGGTGCAGGCCCAGCGCCAGCGTGGGTGCCACGCGTGCCCAGGTGTCCTCATCGGCCTCACGGGCCAGCCGGCCCATGGCGCCGTCCACATGGGCGCGATAGGCCCAGACCTCGTCCAGCGTTGGGCGGCTGAGCAGACCGCGCTGCGGCCGCGGATGGCGCGGGCCCAGCGCCTCGTAGTACGAGTTGAACAGGTAGGCATAGGCCGGATCGAACACCTCGTAGCCCGGGGCATGCGGGCGCAGCACCAGGGTCTCGAAAAACCAGGTGGTGTGCGCCAGATGCCATTTGGCCGGGCTCGCGTCCGGCATGGACTGCAACTGGTGATCCTCAGGCGAGAGTGGCTGCGTGAGCCAGCGGGAATGCGCCCGCACCGCGGCGAACCGGTCCTGCCATGTGGTGCGACAGCCCGGTTCCGCCACGCTCACCACCGGCCCAGGTTGCGGATTTCCTGGTCGGCGTCCTGGCGGCGCAGGCTCTCGTTGATCAGGCGGCGCGGGTTGGCGCCCAGGCGCTTGGAGCGCTTGCTGGAGGCGCGGTAAGGCTCTCGTTCTTCGGCATGGCCATGGTGGCCGCCATCAGGGTGGCTGCCGACGGAAACGGCGCCGCGTTGGAACTTGCCGAGGTACTGCGGATTGCTGCTGCCCATGCTGATCTCCAGGGGATGAACGTTGACGACACGGTCAGAGCCAGTCTAGGGACTGGGCCTCGGGCGTGATGTCAGCGCGGCAAGCGACTCGCTGTGAGGGCCATCCTACAAAACTTCGGACACGGTGTGTGTGACATCAGCCCCAAGCCGGTGCATGGCCCGGGGCTTTCTGCACTGGCACAGAACTCGCTACAGCGTGCAGGTCGAAACCTGACCAGTCGGTCAACTTTCAGATCGCCATGAACGCCCCGGAGCCCCTTGTGCCCTTGTCGGACCGCGTGATCGACGCCTCCGTGGCTGCCCATGGCGTGTCGTCGTCCAGGGCGGCCGTGTCGGTGCGGCAGGCCAGCGTGGTCTATCCCGCGCCCGATGCGCCGGTGCGTGCGCTGCACGAGGTGAGCCTGGACATCCAGCCCGGCGAGTTCGTCTCGCTGATCGGCCCTTCGGGTTGCGGCAAGACCACCTTGCTGCGCGTGATCGCCGATCTGGAGCCCATCACCAGCGGCGAGGTGCTGGTCAACGGCCTGAGCCCGCACGATGCCCGCTTGGCACGCGCCTATGGCTATGTGTTCCAGGCGCCGGCCCTGCTGCCATGGCGCACGGTGCTGTCCAACGTGATGCTGCCTTTGCAGATCCAGGGCAGGCAGCCCGAGTCCTGCAAGGCGATCGCCCCGCGTGGGCCTGACGGGCTTCGAGAAGAAGTACCCGTGGCAGTTGTCCGGAGGCATGCAGCAGCTGTGGCGGTGTGAGCAGCGCACCGTGGTGTTCGTGACGCACTCGATCGCCGAGGCGGTGTACCTGTCCACGCGCATCGTGGTGATGTCGCCCCGGCCGGGCTGAGCGCACAGGCCACTGCACATGCGCATGAACACCCTGCTGCAACGCACCTTGCGCGACGCCGGCCCCGTGCTGCTGGTGACGCTGGTGGTGCTGACGCTCTGGTATGCCCTGGCCGTGTGGCTCAACGCGCCCGGCGTGATCGAGCACGAACTCAAGCCCGGCTGCCCCGACATCTCGCCCGTGCAGGTGATCGCCGGCAAGTCCGCCGACGTGATCGTGAACTGGATGCCCGACGCCCTGGTCGCGCGCGAGGCCGGCGTGCCGCTGGTCAACATCGCCCAGGTGTTCGACAAGTCCGGCCTGATGCTGACCTGCAAGAAGGCCTCGGGCGTTGCCACCCCCAAGGACTTCAAGGGCAAGACCCTGGGCGTCTGGTACGGCGGCAATGAGTATCCCTCCTGAACTGGATGGGCAAGCTGGGCCTCAAGCCCGGCACCGACGTGACCATCCTCAAGCAAGGCTTCAACATGGACCCGCTGCTGCAGAATCAGGCGGCCTGCATCTCCACGATGATCTACAACGAGTACTGGCAGGTGATCGACGCGGGTGTGAAGGAGACCGACCTGGTCACCTTCTTCTACCAGGACCAGGGCGTGGCCTCGCTGGAAGACGGCCTGTACGTGCTGGCCCCCAACCTGAAGGACAAGGCCTTCTTCGTGGCCAAGCTGATCAGCAACGCCAACACGCCCAAGATCGGCTACCTGGACCCGGCCGCCTACGAGCGCACGGTGAAGGTGCTGCTGGTCGGCGGCAGCTAGCCCGTGATCAAGAAGGATCCGGGCAAGGCCGCCATGAGCCACCTGGTGTGGGACGCGGCGGCAAAATAAGCGCCTATGCGCAAGTCCACCTCCGACGGGGCCGGGGCAGCGCCCCTGCCGTCGCCAGCCCCGCCAAGCCAATCAATCGGCCATCCTGCGCGCGGCCGAGCGCGTGTTCGCACGCACCGGCTTCGAAGGCGCCACGATGGCCGGCATCGCCAAAGAGGCCGGCCTGCCCAAGGCCAACCTGCACTACTACTTCGGCAACAAGCGCGACCTGTACCGCGCCGTGCTCGACGCGGTGCTGCACGACTGGCTTGCCCCGCTGGACGCCATCACGCCCGAGGCCGATCCGGCCCAGGCCCAGGCCCTGGGCAGCTACATCCACTTGAAAATGGCCCTGTCGGCCGAGCGGCCGGACGCCTCGCGCGTGTTCGCCAACGAGCTGCTGCACGGCGCCCCGGTGGTGGGTGAGACCCTGCACACCGAGCTGCGTGCCATGGTGGTGGACAAGGCCCGCGTGATCGACGGCTGGATCGCCGCCGGCCGCATGGCCCCGGTGGACAGCACCCATCTGTTTTTCACGATCTGGGCCGCCACCCAGACCTACGCCGATTTCGACGTGCAGATGCGCGCGGTACTGCCAGAGGGGCGACCGCTCACCACGGCCGCTAGCAGCGCGCCACCCAGCACGTGCGGACCATGGTGCTGCGCGGCTGCGGGCTGGCGCCTTGAGGGCGCTCTTGTCCTGCCCGCCTCCAGCAACATTTGCAGCAACACCCTCGCTCAGCGACGCTTGCCGCCCACCGCCACCAGCGCGCCCCCCACCACGATCACGGCCACGCCGGCCCAGGTGGGGATATTGACGTCGCGCTTCTCATCGACCGAGAGCGCGATGGGGCCCAGCTGGCCCTTTTGCGTTTCCTTGGTGTAGCTGAAGGTGCCCATGGCCAGCGCCGCGGCGCCCGCCACCAGCAGCACGATCCCGATGATGCGAGTTGCGTTCATGATGTGGTCCCTTTCTCGGTGTCCTGTGTGTTGTCCGATGCGGCCTTTGGAATGCCTGTGAGCGAATGTTGCCCATCGCCCGACAAATGCGCCGTCGGCATCGGCCCAAAGCGTTGTCAGGCAATGCCCACAACCTGGGTGCGGGATCACCAGGCGGGGCCCGGTAACATCGGCGCCCTGACCCGTTTGTCTCCCCGCTCATGGACCCGGCCTTCGATTGCCAGCAATGCGGCGCCTGCTGCGCCAGCTTCCGCGTCTCGTTCTACTGGGCCGAGGCCGAGAGCGCGCATGGCCCCGGCACCTTCGGTGTACCCGCCGCACTGACCGAACCGCTCAGCCCGCACCTGCTGTGCATGCAAGGCACCAACGCCCGCCAGCCCCGGTGCATTGCGCTGCAGGGCCCGGTGGGCGGGCCGATCGGCTGCACCATCTATGAGCACCGCCCCTCGCCCTGCCGCGAGGTGATGCCGGGCGATGCGCAATGCCTCAAGGCGCGCGCCCGCCACAGCCTGCCCCACTGAGTGGGCCTGGCCCGGCGCACACGGAGTCGGGCTTGCAAAATTCAATTTGAGGCCATCACTGCAAGATTGCGGGGCTGACGCAACGCTGAGACGAGCCATGCGGTCAGCACGGCCAGCCCGACAACGACGCCAGCACACGCATGCCCCTGCACGAATGGCGAGCCCTGCTGGGCCGTGCCATGGCCCTCACGGGGGACGCGGAACTGCCCCTGCGCGTGGCCTCGGTGCTGCGCCCCTACCACTTCGGGCTGCTGGGCTACCTGATCATGACCGGCGACACGCTGGGTGACGTCGCCCGCAGCCTGGAGCAGTACGAGCAATTGCTCGACGGGCTTAACGAGGCCCGCCTGGTCTGGCGTGAAAACACCATCGACATTGAATGGATACCCCTGATCGAGAACCCCGAGCCCATGTTCTCGCAAATGTCGATGACCACCTGAGCCGTGATCGCGCGGTTTCTCACCAACCGCCCGGACCTGCAGGCTACGGCTTATTTCGAATTCCCTGCACCGGCCAATATTGATATCTACCAGAGCATATTCGGCAGACCTGCGCTTTTCAGCCAACCCATGACCCGGATCGAGTTTCCGGCAGAATATATGGACCTGCCCGTCGTGCAGCGCAACCCGCGCATGCACGAGTTGCTGCGCGACCAGGCCGATGCGCAGCTGGAGCAACTGATCCCCAACGCCAGCCTGCTGCGCAGCCTGGAAGAGCGCCTGCTGTCGGCCCCTGCCGATGCCCGCCCCGACCTGCCCCAGTTGGCCGAAGCCGTGGGCCTGTCGGCGCGCAGCCTGCAGTACCGCCTGGAAGACATGGGCCTGAGCTACCGCGCCCTGCTGGACAACGTGCGCCGCCGCCAGGCCGAGCGCCTGCTGCGTGATCCGCGCCAGTCGCTGCACGACATCGCCCTGAGCCTGGGCTTTGCCGACCAAAGCGCCTTCCAGCGGGCCTTCAAGCGCTGGTGCGGGCAATCGCCCGGCGAGTACCGGCGCAGCAGCCGCACCTGATCAAGCGAGGCCCTCAAAGCCCCGGCAGAGGGCATCACGCCAAGTCCCTGATGGCATCTCGAATGGCCAGGCCCGTTACGCTGCGCCCAGGTGTGATGCACGCAACACGCACGCGCACCCGCCTTGTGCAAAACGCGCCCCAAGAACCGCACATCGGCCTATCATGGCCAGATCACACAAATAAGACGGGGATGGTCCATGAAGCTGTCCATTGCCACCAAACTCGCGCTGAGTTTCCTGCCGGCACTGCTCGCGCTGCTCACGGTCGGCTGGTTTTTTTACGATCGGCTCGATGACATCGCCGAAGACCGCCAGTGGGTGATCCACACGCTGGAGGTGCTGCAAGAGATCGACCAGGTCGAAGGCCATCTGGCACGCACCGAAGGCAGCGTGGCCTCCCAGCGCCTGAGCGGCCGTGACGAGTTCCGCCACCGCGCCCGCGAGGCCGCCGCCCAGGCCACCACCTCGCTGCAGCAGTTGCGCATGCTCACGCGCGACAACCCCGCGCAGCAGGCCCGCGTCGGCCAGGCCGAAGTGGCCGTGACCACCTACCTGGGCGAACTGCTCGGCTCGATGGACGTGCCGCGCGACAACCTCCTGCTCGATCCGGACCGCCACCAGGAGCAACCCTCTCGCCAGGCCCTCGGCGCCGTCGCCGATGTCGAGCGCACCCTGCTGCGCGAGCGCCGCGAAAAGCAGCTCGTCACCCTGCAGCGCAGCAACCAGGGCGTGCTGATCGGCACCGGGGTCGCCTGCGCGATCGTCTGCCTGATCGGCCTGGCGGTGGTGCGGGCCATCACGCGCCCGCTGCTGCGCCTGGAAGCCGGCGCGCAGCGTGTGGGAGAGGGCGATTACACCCACCGCGTCGAATCGCACACCCATGACGAGATCGGCCGCGTGGCCACGGTGTTCAACCGCATGGTCGAGCAGATCGAGACGCGCGAGCAGGCCACGGCGCAGGAAGCCTGGGTCAAATCCCAGCTGGCGGGCTTCAACCAGCTGTTCCAGGGCGGCGGCACGCTCACCAGCATCACCGAGGCCACGCTCTCGCGCCTGGCCGAGGTGCTCAAGGCGCCCTTCCTCGTGCTCTACCTGCGGCAGGACGATGCGCAGGGCCAACCCTTGCTGGTGCGCTGCGCCCATTTCGCTGCCCAGAGCGCGCCCGAACGCATCACCGAAGGGCAAGGCCTGGCGGGCCAATGTCTGGCCGAGGCCAAGCCCCTGGTCGTGTCGGAACTGCCCGAGGGCTATGTGAAGGTCAGCTCGGCGCTGGGCTCCACCCCGCCGCGCCAGCTCTACGTCACGCCCATCCTGTTCGAATCGCGCGTGCGGGCCGTGCTGGAGGTGGCGCTGCTGCAGCCCCTGAACGAGGCCCAGACCGATTTCCTCGCGCGCTTCAACGTGGCGCTGGGCCTGGTGCTCGACACCCTGGAGGCCCGCCGCGCCACCGATGCCGCGCTCAAGACCCAGACCGAACTGGCCCGCACGCTGGAGCACCAGCGCCAGGCCCTCCAGGAAGGCAACGAAGAGCTGGCCCTGCAGAGCGACCAGCTGCGCGCCTCCGAACGCCTGGCCCGCGAGCAGCAGGAAGAGTTGCGCCTGGCCAACGAAGAGCAGCACCAGGCCAACAAGGAGCTGCGCGAGCTCACGCAGACGCTGGACCTCAAGGCCCGCCAGCTGGCCGAGACCTCGGCCTTCAAATCCGAGTTCCTGGCCAACATGAGCCACGAGCTGCGCACCCCGCTCAACAGCCTGCTGATCCTGTCCAAGCTGCTGGCCGAAGATGGGGACACGCCGCTGTCGCCCAAGCAGCAACAGTACGCCCGTACCATCCACGAATCGGGCACCGACCTGCTGCAGCAGATCAACGAGATCCTGGATCTGGCCCGCATCGAATCGGGCAAGGTGCGCATCGATGTCGAGCCCATGGACTACGCCGAGGTGGTGCGCCTGGCTGAATCCGGCTTCCGCCATGTGGCCCAGGCCAAGAGCCTGGACTTCACCATCGAGCTCGATCCGCAACTGAGCCCCGGCCTGAACACCGACCCGGGCCGGCTGTGGCAGATCCTCAAGAACCTGCTGTCCAACGCCTTCAAGTTCACCTCGCAGGGCGGTGTCACGCTGCACATCTCGCGCGTGCCTGGCCTGCCGCCCCACGAATCGCGCGTGGCCATGACGGTGGTGGACACCGGCATCGGCATCCCGCCCGAAAAGCAGGCGCTGATCTTCGAGGCCTTCCAGCAAGGTGATTCGGGCATCTCGCGCCAGTACGGCGGCACCGGCCTGGGCCTGTCGATCAGCCTGAAGCTGGCCAAGCTGCTGGGCGGCAGCGTGGCCGTGCGCAGCGAGCCGGGCAAGGGCAGCCGCTTCAGCCTGGAGCTGCCCGAAGGCGGGCCGCCCAACGAATCCACCGTGGCGCCGCGGCCTCCGGCCGATGCGGGTGATGCGGCCCCTGCCACCTCACCCGTGTCCCGGCCGCTCACACCGCCCGGCCTCTCGGTGGTGCCTGCGCGCGCAC
>NZ_JBASTH010000082.1:0-34313 GCF_049274795.1 Aquabacterium sp. | reverse complement strand
CCATGCGCCCGGCGTGGGCCACGGCCTGCCAGCGCTGGCGGCGGCTCAGGCCCGCCTGGGTGGCATGGGCAGCCAGGCGGCGGCGGTAGGTGGGCGACAGCGCATAGGCGAGCCAGCCCATCAGGCTGCCCAGCGGGTACAGCACACCCAGCGGCCAGCGGGCCAGCACGAAGAACACTCGGGACATGGGGCCGGATCTTACTGGTGCTGCGGGCGCGGTACTCCTGCGCGCATCAGGCCCATGTCAGGCGATGGGGCAGGGCGTTTCCGCTACACTGCGCCATCGCCGAGTTAAAGGAACAACTTGCGGGGCGATTCATAAATGCCGCTAAAGCGTTCGCCGCTGCCCAGAGTGACGACAGGAACTCTCCCCAGCCCCGGCGACGCCGAGGTTCAGTTCGTCAACTTTGCCAATTGGAGGCACACACACGTGGCCAGCGATTTCCTCTTCACCTCAGAATCCGTCTCTGAAGGCCATCCCGACAAGGTGGCGGACCAGATCTCCGACGCCATCCTCGACGCCATCTTCGAGCAGGACCCCGTCTCGCGCGTGGCCGCCGAAACCCTGTGCAACACCGGCCTGGTGGTGCTGGCCGGCGAGATCACGACCAACGCCCATGTGGATTACATCCAGGTGGCGCGCGACACCATCAAGCGCATCGGCTACGACAACACCGAGTACGGCATCGACTACAAGGGCTGCGCGGTGCTGGTGGCCTATGACAAGCAATCGAACGACATCGCCCAGGGCGTGGACCGCGCCAGCGACGACTACCTGAACATCGGCGCGGGCGACCAGGGCCTGATGTTCGGCTACGCCTGCGACGAGACGCCCGAGCTGATGCCCGCGCCGATCTATTACGCGCACCGTCTGGTCGAGCGCCAGGCCCAGTTGCGCAAGGATGGCCGCCTGCCGTTCCTGCGCCCGGACGCCAAGAGCCAGGTCACGATGCGTTATGTGGATGGCAAGCCGCACAGCATCGACACCGTGGTGCTGTCCACCCAGCACGCCCCCGAGTGGAGCCTGGGCGACAAGATGAAGCCCGAGTTCAACGAGGCCGTGATCGAAGAGATCATCAAGCCCGTGCTGCCCAAGGAATGGCTGCAGAACACGCGCTACCTGGTGAACCCCACCGGCCGTTTCGTGGTCGGTGGCCCGCAGGGTGACTGTGGCCTGACGGGCCGCAAGATCATCGTGGACACCTACGGCGGCGCCTGCCCGCACGGCGGCGGCGCGTTCAGCGGCAAGGATCCGACCAAGGTGGACCGCTCGGCCGCTTATGCTGCCCGCTACGTGGCCAAGAACGTGGTGGCCGCCGGCCTGGCCAAGCAGTGCCAGGTGCAGGTGGCGTACGCCATCGGCGTGGCCAAACCCATGAACGTGACCATCTACACCGAAGGCACGGGCGTGATCTCCGACGAGAAGATTGCCGCGCTGGTGAACGAGCACTTCGACCTGCGCCCGAAGGGCATCATCCAGATGCTGGATCTGCTGCGTCCGATCTACAGCAAGACAGCGGCTTACGGGCACTTCGGGCGTGAAGAGCCGGAGTTCTCGTGGGAGCGGACGGACAAGGCCCAGGTGCTGCGGGACGCAGCAGGCCTGAAAGGCTGAGACACGCGCAGCGGGGCTCCCTGGGCCTTGCGGCGAGGCGGCATCGCGTGAGCGATGTCGCCGCAGCCACAAAGCGGCGGAACTGCGTGCAGCGGCTGGTCTGTAAGGCCAGCATCCGCCGCAGCCACAAGGCCCTGGTGACGAAGGAGCCATGATCGCTTGCGCGGTGGTGGCTCTTTTTGTTTGCGGCTGCTTGTCGTCGCGCTTTGGCGTAACACCGCAAGGCGGGGCTGGGGCGGTGCCTGTCCGGGCTTCAATGTTGGCGGTCACGCCTGTGGCGTGACTGCTCTCCGGTGCTCGTCCAGGACAGGTGGCTGCGCAACTCGCCCTGCGGGCTCAAACATGCTCGCCATCCCCTGGCCACAGGCCAGGGGCAGACCTGTCCCTCCCTGCGCGCCTGCGACGCCAACAAGGCGCCCGGCCAGGCACCGCCCCAGCCCTTTTCGCCTTGCTCCGGGCATGCACAGATATCGCTAGCGCAACTCTGTGCCATCTGGTCGGCCTTTGCTGGCAAGCATTACACTGAGTGTGCATGGATCAATCACATCAACTTCTTGGCACAGGGCTTTACCCTCTGCACAGGGCTTCGCGCCTTGTAGGAGAAGACGTGCGTACCGTCAGGCGATGGCTCAAAGGCTATTCCTGGAAACATCAGGACGGTCGACGGTCCTCGGAGCCCTTGTGGCCATTGCAGTACGCTGCAGACGATGATTTGGCGAGTGAGCAGGTGCTTGGATTCAAGGATCTGCTGGAACTGCGGACCGTGGCCCGCTTTGTCCAATGCGGCGTTTCGTTGCGAGTCGTGCGCGAAACCATCGACGTTGCTCGTCAGTACCTAGGCGACTATCCCTTGCACGCGCGCAGGTTCGTGACCGATGGCCGCAAGATATTCCTGGAGGCGGTTGAGCGCGCGGGCGAAGAGGCGAGGATGTTGGATGTGAGGAATCGCCAGTTCGCGATCGAATCCGTCATCAGGCCGAGCCTCATCGAAGGCATCGAGTACGGTGCAGATGCTCAAGCACTTCGCTGGTACCCTGAACCCAAGCGCAAATTGATCGTCCTGGATCCCGCGCTTCAGTTCGGGGAGCCGATCATTGCTGATGCGGGGGTCCCCACGGACACACTGGCGGCGGCATTCAAAGCCGAGCAAGGCGATGCGCAGCGTGTTGCGCGTCTGTACAGGGTCACACCGCAAGCAGTCAGAGCGGCCGTGGCTTTCGAGCAAAAACTGGCTGCGTGAACTTTCTCTTCGACAACAACCGTCCTCCGGACCTGGCTCATGCTGTACGAGAGTTGTGTGCCAGTGAGCCCGATGTGGATCAGGTCTGCCATCTGACAGACCTGTTTGCGCCGAGCACGCCGGACCTTGATTGGATCGAAGGGTTGGGCAAAGGCTGGTACGTCGTCAGCATTGACAAGTTCGCCAAGAGCCGAGGCGCAGAGCGAGAAGCGCTTCGCAGGGCTGGGCATACGGTGTATGTGCTCGACCCACAATGGTCAAGTCACCCCTTCTGGATCAAATCCTCTCGTCTGATCTTGTGGTGGCCTCAAGTGCTGGAGCATGCGCGGTTGATCGAAGGGGGTGTCCATCGCATACCCTGGAGGCATACCTCAGGCAAGAAGTTCTTGAGCCTCTGAGGCCTGGCTTCACCGTCGGTCCATCCCCGGCGGATGCCCGAACCACCGCTTGTACGCGCGGATCAAGGCTGCCGCCTCGCTGTAGCCCAACGCGGTGGCGATGTCGTCCAGGCGGGCGTTGTCCTGGCGCAGCCACTGCGCGGCACGGCCTGAGCGTTCCGCGTCGGACAGCGCCTGCAGGCTCTGGCCTTCGTCGGCCAGATGGCGGCGCAAGGTGCGCTCGCTGCAGCGCAGGCGCCGTGCCACGTCGCCACCATCCGGCCAGGGCCCTTGTGCGCCGTGCTGCTGGAACACCTCCCGCACCCGCTCTGCCCAGTTCACGGGGCGTGAGCCGATCACCTGGGCCGCGCGGGCCTCGCACTGGGGCTGCAGCAGCCGCACCATCAGGGCGTTGGCCTCGGGCATGGGTTCGTCCAGACGGGATGGGTCCATGGCCACTTCGGTGACAGGTGCGCCTACCTCCACGGCCACGCCCAGCACGGCTTCGTAGCGGGGTACCTCGCTGGGCGTCACGCTGCTGTCGAAACGGACGCGCAGCGGCGGCGCCTCCCCATCCTTGAAGAAGGCGCGCAGCAGCCCCACGGTGAAGGCCACGTCGCGGTCCAGGTAGAAGCGGCGCAGCGGGCCCAGGTGCTCGCCGCCACGCAAGCGCAGCAGGCCAGCGGCCAGGTCGGCCTCGGGCGTGAAGTGCGTGTAGCTCAGGTTGATGAAGCGCAGGAACAGCGCCATGGCCTCGCGCCGCGTGGCCGCGTGCGGCAGGATCAGGCCCAGGTGGCCGAAGTGCATCAGGCGGTAGCGCTGGCCCACCTCCAGCCCGCAGTCGGCGCGGTCGGCCTGCGCCACCCAGTTGCCGAAGAAGGCCTGCTCCTGCAGCGGGGTGATCAGGGCCTCCGGATCGCCCAGTTGCGCCTCGCTGATGCCGGTGCCCTGCAGCAGGGCCTGGGTGTCGTGGCCAAGCCCGCGCCGCCAGGCGACGAGATCGGCCACGGCCAGGATGGAAAGTGCGCGTTGAGGGGCGATGGAGGGCCACATGGCGTCGGCCAGCATAGCCCGCCAGGATCCGGTCTGGCATCGGGGTTTGGCCGCAATGGTCAATCACCTGCCGCTATGGTCATGGCCGTGGCTGAGGGGCCTGCCTAGCATCCGCCGCATGGACACCCCTGATGACGACATCTTCCGCCTGGACGAAGGCGAAGCGCGTGCTTGGCTGCAGGCCGTGCAGCGCCATGCGGCAGAGATCATCGGCCTGCGGGTGCAACGGCCCGAGCACCCGATGTCGCCCGACACCGTGCGTGGGGCGATCGGCAGCCTGGCCGATCAGGGGCTGCTCAACCGCGGTCAGGCGCCGGCCGGCGGGCTGTGGGATGACGATGAGGACCCGGTGCAGCGCGCGCTGTCGCTGGACGTGCTGCGGGCGGTGGCGCATCACAACGCGGGCCTGGCGCTGCAATTGCATCTGCAGGCCCTGGCTGCCCGCCTGGATCGCGCCACCGGCCTGGTACCGGCGCAGGCGGGGATGTTGTCGCTGCAGGGGAGGCATGGCCTGGGGCGGGGCGCTGTCTGGCCCGCCAGCCAGGGGCAGCCTCTGGGGCCCGAGCAGGCCACGCTGATGGCCGACAACTGGGCCTGGCCCACGCCGGCCGCACCTCGCCTGCTGCATGCGCTGCCCGACTGGCAGGTGCTGTGGCTGCCGGTGTGGTCGCCGTTGCAGGGCTGGGGCTGGCATCGCCTGACGCGCGCGGAGGTGCGCGTCGACACGCTGCCCCACAGCCATGGCCTGGATGAACTGCACACGCAGGCGA
Organism: Aquabacterium sp.; assembly: GCF_049274795.1. GTDB lineage: Bacteria > Pseudomonadota > Gammaproteobacteria > Burkholderiales > Burkholderiaceae_C > Aquabacterium. The sequence goes on along the minus strand of NZ_JBASTH010000082.1, from coordinate 29,258 downwards.
TCGCCTGTGCATCCACCACGTCACCCCGCCTGGATGGCGAGCAGGCTCGGCAGGCGTGGGTGCGTCTGCAGGCCCTGCACAGCCTGGGCCTGCAGGCCATCAGCGAGGCCGTGGTGCAGCTCGCCTGGGCCATGGCCCGTGAGCACGCGGCGCTGCGCCGGCAGGGCGGGCAGACCATCCTGGGCCACGTGGCCGTGCAGCAGTTGCTGCAGCAGGCCTATGAGGCCGTGCAGGGCAGTGCGCAGGCCCTGGCCGCGGCGGTGCAGCCCAGGGCACCCTGGCCGGATCTGCCCTCGCGCTGGCGTGACCGTGCGCGCTGCCAGGTGGCCTTGGCCCATGGGGCCAGCGCAGCCCTGCAGGTGTTCGGCGGGCAGGGCTACATGCGCGACAGCGGCCTGGAAAAGGCCGTGCGTGATGTGAACCACCTGCGCCTGCTGGGCGGCTCGCCCTCCGAGCTGCGCACCTGCGTGGCCGCCTGGGAGGCATCCCAACCCATGGGCTGGCACGCTGGTGAAGCAGCCTTGGCCACGGGGCTGGCCGCATGAACGCGCCCTGGCCCCTGGGCGCGAGCGCGCAGCCCTTGAACATCGCGGGCCACCTGCCGCCCGACCATGCCCTGTCGCCCCGCCACGCCCTGCAGGCGCTGGACCCCAAGGTGCGCTGGCTGCTGGCCTACGCCCCCCGCAGTACCTGGGACACCGACACCGCCAGCCTGCCATGGCGCCTGCAGCGCTTCCGCGCCCGCGCCCGCGCCTTTGCCCAGACGCATCTGGCGCCAGCAGCCCTGCACATTGATGCCTTGCCGCATTCACCCGTTGGCGAGGTGCCGCCCGAGGCACTTCAAATCCTGCGCGAAGCCGGCCGCCAGGGCTGGCTCAGCGACCTGCTGCCAGCCCCCATCGGCAGCTGCCACTGGCTGGACGCACCGTACCCCATGGTCTGGCGCACCTGCCTGAAGGTGGAGGAGTTCGCCCGTGCCTGTGGCGGCCTGATGCTGCTGCTGTGCGCGCACTTCCTGGGCATGGGGCCCATCCTGGCCTCGGGCCAGCTGCCGCTGATGTGGCGCGCCCTGCGCCCTGCCACCCAGGCCAATCTGCGTGGTGAGCCGCACCTGTTCGCCTTCGCCATCACCGAGCCGGGCGCTGGCTCCGATGCGGAAGATGGCCATGGCGCCGCCACCAACCGCCCTGGTCTGGTCGCGCGCCGCCAGGGCGATGGCTGGTGCCTGAACGGCCACAAGGTCTTCATCAGCGGTGGCGACATCGCCCGCCAGATCATCGTGTTCGCCGCGCTGGAAGGCGAGGGCTTTGACTCGTGGACCTGCTTCCTGGTCGATCAGGCCAGCCTCGGTCTGCGGGCCGCGCGCACCGAGCTGAAGATGGGCATGCGCGCCTCCAGCGCGGCCCATCTGGTCTTCGAGAACGTGTGGGTGAGCGATGCCTGTGTGGTGGGCGGCCTGCGGGGTGGCTGGTCGCTCAACCGCGCCACGCTCAACCTCTCGCGCCTGCCCGTGGCGGCCATGGCCGTGGGGCTGGCGCAGGCGGCGGTGGACATCGCGGTGGACCACGCCTGCACCCAGCGCCTGGGTGGCCGCCCATTGATCGACTTCCAGGATGTGCAGCTCGCGCTGGCCGACATGATGGCCGCCACCAGCGCCGCCCGTGCCCTGGTGTGGCAAAGCGCCCGCAGCTGGTCGCCGCGCCAGGCCGTGGCCTCGGCCGCCAAGTTCCACAACACCGACACCGCCATGCGCGTGATCGAGCAGGCCATGGACCTGCTGGGCGAGCACGCCGTGCTGCACCGCCACCGCCTGGAAAAGCTCTACCGCGACGCCCGCGTCACGCAGATCTTCGAAGGCACCAACCAGATCAACCGGCTGGCCGTGATCGAGGACCACCAGGAGGCCTTCGCCGCCCTGGCCGCCTCGGCCCGCCACGATGGAGACACCCCATGCGCCACAGCCTGAGCTTCGCCCCGCAGGGCGATGATCCCTTCTTCGACGTGCCCGCCACCACGGTGCAGACCAGCACGGGGCCGGTGCAACTGCCCATCCTGTACCGGCGCACGCGCAACCTCAACGCCTTCTTCATGGTGCCCACCGAGCGGGTGAACCGTGTGCTGGTGCAAAAGGGCGCAGGGGCACTGTCACCAGGTTGCCAGATCGGCGGGCGCGCGCTCGTGGCGCTGGCCTGCTACGACTACCAGGACACCAGCATCGGCCCTTACCGTGAGATCGGCCTGGCCGTGCCCGTGCTGCCGCCAGGCGTGCGCCCGACGCTGCGCCATTGGCTGCAGACCCTGACGGATGTGGACAGCCCCTCGCGGCAACTGGGTTTCCATGTGCTGCACCTGCCGGTGGACACGGAGGCCGCCTGTGCGGCCGGGCGCGAGATCTGGGGCCTGCCCAAGTTCGTCACGCCCATCGCCTATGAGGACACGCCGGGCCAGGCGCGCATCGTGCTGCACGACCCAAGGCACCCCTACAGGGCCGATCTGGCCATCCTGAGGTTGGAAGGGCGCCTGGGCGCGGGCCTGCCGGGCCCTTCGGTGAGCCCGCTGCTGTACTCGCACCATGAGGGCCAGTGGCTGCGCACGCCCGTGCGGGTGCGGGGCGGCGGGCAGGCCCATGTGCGCCCGGCCCTGCGGCTGCGCACGGGCGGCAGCGCCCATCCCATGGCGCAGGTGATCCGTGAACTGGGGCTCGATGGCGCGCGGCCCTGGCTGGCCATGGCCACCGAGCGCTTCCAGTCACGCCTGCCGGCCGGCCAGCCCATGGGCTGAACCGGCCTCATCATCAAGATCAGGCCGCAGCCAGCCGGAACACGTTCACCGCGCCCGACAAGCGGCGTGCCTGCTCCCGCAGGCTTTCCGCCGCCGCTGCCGATTGCTCCACCAGCGCCGCGTTCTGCTGCGTCATCTGGTCGAGCTGTGTCACCGCCTGGTTCACCTGCACGATGCCATCGCTCTGCTCGGAGGCCGAGGCGCTGATGTCGCGCATCATGTCCGTCACGCGCTGGATGGCCGAGACGATCTCGTCCATCGCGCTGCCGGCCTCGCCCACCAGCTTGGCGCCGGAGTCGACACGGTCGGTCGAGGTCACGATCAGGCTCTTGATCTCGCGTGCGGCCTGGGCCGAGCGTTGCGCCAGGGTGCGCACCTCGCCGGCCACCACCGCGAAGCCGCGGCCCTGCTCGCCGGCGCGGGCGGCTTCCACCGCGGCGTTCAGCGCCAGGATGTTGGTCTGGAAGGCGATACCGTCGATCACGCCGATGATGTCGGCGATCTTCTTGGACGAGGTGGCGATCTCCTGCATGGTATCGACCACCTGGCTCACGACGGCGCCACCACGTTGAGCGGCCTCGCTGGCGGTGCCGGCCAACTGGTTGGCCTGGTGGGCCGACTGGGCCGAGTGCTGCACGGTGCCCGTGAGCTGCTCCATCGACGAGGCCGTTTCCTGCAGGCTGGAGGCCGTCATCTCGGTGCGGCTGGACAGATCCTGGTTGCCCGTGGCGATCTCGCTCGATGCGGTGGAGATGCCGTCGGTGCTGTGGCGCACCTCGCTCACCAGGCGGGCCAGTGAGCCCGTCATGGTCTGCAGCGCTGCCATCAGTTGGCCGAATTCATCGGTACGGTGCGTGTCGATCTTGGTGCTCAGGTCACCTTCGGCGATGCGTGAGGCGATGCCGATGGCCTGGTCCAGCGGCTGCTTGATCGCGCGGATCAGGAAGTGCGCGCCCACCATGGTGCAGGCCAGCACGGCCAGCACCATCACCCCGGCGATCAGCACCGTGGTGCGGCGGCCGGTGGCGATGCTGGCGCGCACCTCGGCGCCGGCTTCTTCCTGCAGCGTGGCGAACTCGCGCAGCGCGGCCATGTAGACCAGGGTGGCGGGCAGGAACTTCTCCTTCAGCGCCGACTGCGATTCCAGGATCTGGCCATCGGCCTTCATGGCCTTGATGCGTTCGCCCAGGCCCACCACGTCCTTGCGCAGGGCGGCGATCTTTTCCAACTGGGCGCGGTCACGCTCCGTGAGTGGCAGCTCCTGCACCTGCTTTTGCAGCGCGGTGATGCGCGCGATCGCATCGGCGATCGGCTTGGCGAAGGACTCGGTCACGACCGGGTCGGCGCTGAGGTTGGAGGCGGTGCTGCGCACCATCGCCACTTCGCTGAGAGATGCCCATTCACTGGCCGTCTTGAGCTTGAGGTCGCTGACCTTGAGTTCCGCTTCGGCCAATGCCTGCTGGCTGCCGGCACGCCAGGCGGCCAGCCCGACGATGCTGAGCATGGCCACGACCAGGGTGGCCACGGCCAGCCACAACTTGCCTCCGATACCAAGGTTCTTGCCCATGGTGGTCCTTCTTCGTCGATGGCGCTGGGGTGGTGCGCCGCGGCCCCGGGATGACAGCACGGCCAGGTGTCGGGGAGCGACCGGGCCGGGCGTCGCCCAGATCCATGACAGGCCAGACGACGCGACTACAAGAGGGCATATCGGCCGTCGCCCTGTGGATCTGAAGCCGCATTCCGCTCTGCGATCGGTCAAAAAGCGTGCGCAAAGCAACAGGACTTTCGCCGCACGCGGGCGTGAAATCGTTAGCATCCCGGGGGAGGGCCCGCGCGCGTTCGCACGGGCTGTTCCGCCACGCAGGCCATTTCGCCATGCTCAAGAAGATTCCGACCCACCAATTGCGCCTGGGCATGCACGTGCACGAACTGTGCGGCTCGTGGATCGACCATCCCTTCTGGCGCAAGGCCTTCAAGCTGGCGGACCAGCGCCAGCTCGACCAGTTGCTCGACAGCCCCGTGCGCGAGGTCTGGATCGACACCGACAAAGGCCTGGACGTGGCCCGCCTGGCCACCACCACGCTGCTGGACGACATCGACCTGCCCGACGACGGCGACCTGCCCCAGGCCGATTTCCCGCCCACGGTGCACGCCGACCTGCTCGACCTGGCCCCGCTGGAGCAGCAGGTCAGCCTGCAGGACGAGGTGGCCCGCGCCTCGCGCATCGTGGCCGAGGCCCGCGGCGCCATGAAGACCATGTTCCAGGACGTGCGCATGGGCAAGGCGGTGGATGCCGAGCACTGCCTGCCCCTGGTGGACGACATCACGCGCTCCGTCTCACGCAACCCGGGCGCCATCGTCAGCCTGGCGCGCCTGAAGACCAGCGACGACTACACCTACATGCACTCCGTGGCCGTGTGTGCGCTGATGGTGTCGCTGGCGCGCCAGCTCAAGCTCGGCGAATCGGACACCCGCGAGGCGGGCCTGGCCGGGCTGGTGCACGACCTGGGCAAGGCCATGATGCCGCTGGAGGTGCTCAACAAGCCCGGCAAGCTCACCGAGGCCGAGTTCGCGATCATGCGCGGGCACCCGCAGGCCGGCCACCAGATGCTGGTGGAGGGCCGCGGGGTGGGTCCGATCCCGCTCGATGTGTGCCTGCACCACCACGAGAAGATCAACGGCACCGGCTACCCGCACCGCCTGCAGGGCGACCAGATCAGCCTGTTCGCCAGCATGGGCGCGGTGTGCGACGTGTACGACGCCATCACCTCCAACCGGCCCTACAAGGCAGGCTGGGACCCGGCCGAATCCGTGCAGAAGATGGCGCAGTGGGCCAAGGACGGCCACTTCAGCGAGCCGGTGTTCCAGGCCTTCGTCAAGAGCATCGGCATCTACCCGACGGGCTCGCTGGTCAAGCTCAAATCAGGCCGGCTGGGCGTGGTGGTGGACCAGGGCGAGGGCTCGCTGCTCACGCCGCTGGTCAAGGTGTTCTTCTCGACCAAGGCCAATGAGCGGCTGATGCCCGAGTTGCTGGACCTGGGCGCGCGCGGCTGCAGTGACCAGATCGTGTCGCGGGAGTCGCCTGCTGCCTGGGGCTTCAAGAACCTGGACGATTACTGGATCGGCGGGCACTGAACGCGGCTTCGGCTTCGGCCTCGGGCCATCCGGCGTGCCGCCAGCGCGCAGGCCACCATCCCCATCAGCGCGAGCCTATCGGATCCATCGCACCGCCCAGCCGGCCTGATTTGAGCTTGACGATCACGCGCGCCGGCTCGGCCGATACCGTGCTGGTGGTGTCCGTGCTGCTCGTACCGGTGCCCGCAGCCCAGGCGGCAGGGGCCAGCCCAGGGCCAGGGCGGACGACACGATCAGGCGCGACGCAGCGCGTGGGGCCCAGGGCCCGGCAAGACGCCATGGGTGCAACACGGAGACCTCGGCAACGCAGTGGAAACCGGGGGATGCTGCGAGCCGTCACAAAGTCACTGGCTCGACAGGCTCAGCCCCGCGTGCTCCCGCAGCGGGTGGAAGTGCACCAGCGGGTGCCGCTCGGCCGTCAGGCGCAGGTCGTACGCCGAGGTCATCATGTAGGCCAGCGTGTCGGCGGCGTCCAGGGCCAGCTTCGACGCGTTCTCGTCGGTGAACTTCTTGAGCGCCTCGGGCGTGTCGGCCGTGATCCAGCGCGCGCCCACAAAGCGGCAGGGCATCAGGCGGATGTCCACGCCGTACTCGGCCTTCAGGCGGTGCTGCACCACTTCGAACTGCAGCTGGCCCACGGCGCCCAGCAGCATCGAGCCACCGGCTTCAGGCCGGAAGACCTGGATCGCGCCTTCCTCGCCGAGCTGCATCAGCCCGGCCTGCAACTGCTTGCTCTTCATCGGGTTGGCCAGCTCCACTGTCTGGAACAGCTCGGGCGCGAAGAAGGGCAGGCCGGTGTACTGCAGGGTGATGCCATCGGTGATGGTGTCGCCCAGCTGCACGCCGCCGTGCGTGGTGAAGCCGATGATGTCGCCCGCGAAGGCCTCATCCACAGCCTCACGCCGTTGCGACAGGAAGGTCACCACGCTGGTGGGCCGCAGTTCCTTGCTTGATCGCTGCACCTTGAGCTTCATGCCCGGCACGTACTGGCCCGAGCACACGCGCACGAAGGCGATGCGGTCGCGGTGGGATGGGTCCATGTTGGCCTGCACCTTGAAGACCACGCCGGAGAAGTTCTCCATGCCCGGGTCGATCTCGCGCTTGGAGCCGTCCTTCTCGGTGCTCAGGCGCGGGTGAGGCGCGGGGGCCAGATCGACCAGCGCGTCCAGGATCTCTTGCACGCCGAAGTTGTTCACGGCCGAGCCGAAGAACACCGGGGTCTGCTTGGCAGCCAGGAACAGATCGAGGTCGAACGCGGGCGCGGCGCCTTCCATCAGCTCCATGTTCTGCTCGGCCAGCTCCCAGTCGTGGCCGAAGCGCTCGTGCAGCTTGTCGCGCTCGCTCAGCGGCACGACTTCATCGTCTTCGCCGCGCTTGTCGGCGCCGGCGCTGAACAGCCGCATGCTCTGCGTGCGCAGGTTCACGATGCCGCCGAAGGTCTTGCCCTGGCCCACGGGCCAGGTCATCGGCACGCAGGGCATGCCCAGCTCGCGCTCGACTTCATCGAGCAACTCGACCGGGTCACGGCCTTCTCGGTCCATCTTGTTCACGAAGGTGATGATGGGCGTGTCGCGCTGGCGGCAGACCTCGATCAGGCGCTTGGTCTGGGCTTCCACGCCGTTGGCCGCGTCGATCACCATCAGAGCCGAGTCGACCGCTGTCAGCACCCGGTAGGTGTCTTCCGAGAAGTCCTTGTGGCCCGGGGTGTCCAGCAGGTTGACCACGTGCTCGCGGTACAGCATCTGCATCACCGAGGAGGCCACCGAGATGCCGCGCTGCTTTTCGATCTCCATCCAGTCGGACGTGGCGTGGCGCGAGGCCTTGCGGCCCTTCACGGCACCGGCGATGTGGATCGCGCCGGAGAACAGCAGCAGCTTTTCCGTCAGCGTGGTCTTGCCGGCGTCGGGGTGGGAGATGATGGCGAAGGTCCGGCGGGCCTTCACCTCGTCGGCGATGGAGCCGCGGGACATGGGGAATTCCTTGCGAAGTGCCCGGGCCGCAAAGGCGGCGGGCGGGGCGGCCGAGAGCTGACCGAACAACCCTCTATTTTAGACGCCCCGGCGTCCGGCGTGGGTAGATTCCCCTCAACGGGGCGGGAGGGGCGGTCCCAGACATGCCCGCACCCCTGCCAGGTCGGCGCAGGCCTCGGGCGGTTGCTGCGCAGCACGATCTGCCACCTGCTGCAGGCAGCCGGTGCTGCGGCGGGCGCGCAGGTACCACCAGGTGGCGCGCAGCGCCGGGCCTTGGTCAGTACGCTTTGATGCGCTTCGGTGAACGCTGTTCGGTTGCTCGTGTCCTCGGGCGCCGGCAACGCAGCCAGTGCCGGCGGGCAGGCCAGGCCGCCCCCGATGAGCAGCAGCCGCCAGCAGGCACGTGCCCAGGTCCCTGCACCGGCCAGGTGCCTGTCCGCGATGACACCGTCCTGAGGACATGTGAATTGCTCCCTGTTGGAGGCCTAGATTGTCCGGGCGACAGGGCGTCGAGCCTGCGGGTCGGCCCCCATTCAAGCCAGGGCGAGCACCGCCGATATCCGTGGCATCAGAAGTCCCGCTGCGGGTGTCCTGCATTCACCAGGACGGGTGTGCACGATGCAACGGGGAACCAGGACGAACCGAGACACACCGAGCCATGGTCGAAATTCCTAGGGCATCCCCCATTCCAGCCTCTCGATCCTCCGAGCCCGTCCAGGCATCCGACGCCCTGCGTCTGCTGCTCAAGGGCACTGCGATGGTCGCCGGGCTGACCCACATCGCCTTCCTGACCCTGTTTCACTGGGCCGGCGTGGAGGCGATGGCCATCATCAACGTGGGCAGCGTGCTGTGCTACGTGTGGACCTTCTGGCTGGCGCACACGGGCCGCATCGGCCTGTGCTGGCTGGTCACAGCCGTGGAGGTGGTGGCCCATGCCATCCTCGCGGTCTGGGTGATCGGCTGGGCCTCGGGCTTCCATTTTTACATCCTGCTGGTGATCCCGGTGGCGGTGATCACCGATTTCCGCCCCCTTGCGCTGAAGGTGCTGGTCGTGTCCGCCCTGACTGCCATCTACCTGGGCATGGACATGCTGCTGCTGCGCGGCGATCCGCTGGTGGCGCTGCCGAACACGGTGCTCGACGGCCTGCACTACTTCAACGTGCTGGGCACCGTGCTGATCCTGATCTTCCTCGCCGGCTACTACCACTACCTCATGTCCAAGGCCGAGGCGAACCTGCGCGCCATGGCCACCACCGACCCCCTCACCCAACTGCGCAACCGCCGCGCCGTGATCGAGGCCATCCGCGACGAGGAGTTGCGCATGCAGCGCGCGCAGACCCAGATGTCGTTCGTGCTGTGCGATCTGGACCACTTCAAGCTGGTCAACGACACCTACGGCCATGACGCGGGTGACGAAGTCCTCAAGGCTGTCAGCCGCGTGCTCTCGGACGGGGTGCGCGAGGTGGACCACCTGGCCCGCTGGGGCGGTGAAGAATTCCTGCTGGTGCTGCCCGGTGCCGGCACCCAGGAGGCGCAGATGGTGGCCGAGCGCCTGCGCCAGCGCATCGAGGCCCTGCGGGTCAAGGTGGGCCATGAGGAGCTGCACATCAGTATGACCTTCGGCGTGAGCGCCCGGCACCCGGACGAAACGTCCGAAAGCACCATATCGCGTGCCGACCAGGCCCTGTACGAGGGCAAGCACGCGGGCCGCAACCGCGTGGTGCTCGGCGCCCAGGCGTCGACACCGGTGCTGCAGGGCTGAGCCCTCGCCACGCCGGCATCCGCGTACGCCAGCCAAGACGATGTCCCCCGCCTCCAGCGCTCGCATCGCCGGGGCCTCTGGCGCCGAGGCCTTCCTCGGCCTGCTGGTGGGCGCCTCGGTGCTGGCCGGCCTGATGCACGGTGCCTTCAGCCTGCTGTTCTGGTGGTCTGGCGTGCCGGTGATGGCCTGGGTGAACGTGGCCAGCATGCTGCTGTACGGGCTGTGCACCCTCCTGATGATCCGCAAGCAGATCCTGGCCGGGCTGCTGCTGGCCGGGGCCGAGGTGATGTGCCATGCGGCGCTGGCCGTGGGCCTGGTGGGCTGGGACAGCGGGTTTCACTACTACGTGATGCTGGTGGTGCCGGTGGCCCTGGTCAACACCGACACGCGCGAGTGGCTGAAATGGACCTTCGCTCTGGGGGTGATGGCGGGCTATGTGGCCCTGGACGTGCTGTTCCGCCATGCCGTGCCGCCCTACGCGCTGAGCCACGCCGTGCTCAACGGCCTGCACTACTTCAACATCGTCTCGGCCATGGTGATCCTGGCCTTGCTGACGACCATCTATTTCCGGTTGGTGGTGCGTGCCGAGGGACGCCTGCGCGAACTGGCGACGACCGATCCGCTCACGCGCCTGCTGAACCGCCGCGCTCTGCGCGAGCGCATCACGCTGGAGGAGCGGCGCCAGCAACGTGAGCCGCGGCCCCTGAGCTTCGTGCTGGCCGATGTGGACCACTTCAAGGCGATCAACGACCAGCATGGGCACGAGGTGGGTGACCAGGTGCTGGTGCAGGTCGCGGCGGCGCTGGGCCATGGCGTGCGCGAGGTCGACCATTTGGCACGCTGGGGCGGCGAGGAGTTCCTGATCGTGCTGCCGGACACCGACGAGGGCGCCGCGGCGGTGGTGGCCGAGCGCCTGCGGCTAGCGGTGGCGGCGCTGCGCCTGCCTGGCGGCGGCGTGGTCACGGCGACGCTGGGCGTGGCTCAGCAGGGGCAGGGGGCATCACCCGAGCAAGCCATCTCCCGGGCGGACGCGGCCTTGTACGCGGGCAAGCACGCAGGCCGCAACCGGGTGGTGCGGGCGGACACCTTGCCCGAAGAAGCCCCGGCATGAAAAAGGCCCGCACAGGGCGGGCCTCAGGTCAGGCGTCGGGCAGGGCCCGGATCACTCGAGTTCGTTCTTGCTGGCGCATTCGGCATCCGAGCCGTTCACACTGCAGCGCACGCGCTTGATGATGTTGAGCGTCTGCTTGTTGTACATGCCCTGCTTGGCGATGTCGATGCGGGCTTCGCGCAGCATCAGCACGTACTTGGGGATGTTCTCGGCAGGCAGATCGTCCCAGGTCGCGGCCGGGATGCCGGCTTCGGCCTTCTTGATCAGGTTCATCGCATGGTCGAACTGGCCGGCCCAGTACTGGCGCGACTTCAGGCCGAAACCATCGGGGAACTTGCTCTTGTTGAACACCAGTTGCACCGTCGGGATCATGATCGGGAAGCGACCGATGCCGCCCTTGGTGCCGATGCCCTTGTACAGTTCGAAAGGCTTGTAGGCCACGGCCGGCAGGGTGACCATGTCCACAAAGCCGTTGTTGAAGCGCGGGCCGATGTTGGTCACGTCCACGGACACAGGCTGCGCGCCGATCTTCTGGATCATGGCGCCCTGGGCCTTGTCGTAGTCGAAGGCCGCGATCTTCTTGCCCGACAGGGCTTCGACCGAGTTGATCGAGCGGTCACGCACGATCGGGTAGGCCGCGCCCAGCGGGAAAATGCCGCCGACTTCGTAGTTGCCTTCGACCATCATCTTGGCCGCGTTCTCGCTGGCGAACAGCTGGATCACCTTGCGCACAACTTCGTAGCTGGCCGGAATGTCGATCTTGTTGTTGCGCACCACCGTGGACGAGCCGATCGAGTCGATCGAGCCGGCCACCGAGTTGAAGGCCTTGGTACGGAAGGCTGTGGCGACCACAGCATCGCACTGGCCGGCGCGGAAGTCTTCGACCGCCACGCGCTCATCGACGTAGCTTTTCAGCTCGATGTCGACGCCGTTCTTCTGCATGGCCACGCCGTAGTCGATGGCGGCGTTGTAGACGTCACCCGTCTTGCCGGCCACGTCCCAGACGCACACCAGGTTCTTGGCCGACGCGGCGCCGACCATGCCCACGAGGGCCGCGGTGGCCAGGGCAAGCTTGCTGATTTTCATAGTCTCTCGGTATCTCTGATTCGATTGCATACAGGGGCCTCCACCAAGTCGGCGGTGGCACAGGGGTGTGCACCGCTCGTATTCAACGCCAGATGGCGTTCGTGATACGACAGGGGCAACCCGAATAGGTTCCCCCTGCCTCCGGGGGTAGGTGCGTTCAAAAATGTAGCGCACCCGAACATGCACAACGTGCCATGCAAGCCCTACAATAACGGTTCGTGTCGAGGAGCGTTGCAAGGCCCACCCTCTCATTCAAGCGGTTTTAGTGCTGCATGAGACAAGAGAGAGGCGGGGCCCCAGGCTTGACACGCACGTTTTGCAACGGCGCTCACCCCGCATGTGTCCCCGCTGGGTGAGTTGTTTGCGCCGGGTTTTCCGCTTCCGTCCTGCCATCTGCAGTCATCGGCGGTCAGCTCCGCGTATCCCCGGCAGCGCACGGCGGCTTCTGAATCCTTAGGAGCTCTGTCCATGAACGCTGTGTCCAAAAATCTGATCACTGACCACAAGGGCGTCGAGTGCGTTGTCGCCGACATGTCCCTGGCCGCCTGGGGCCGCAAGGAACTGGCCATCGCCGAAAGCGAAATGCCCGCCCTGATGGCCATCCGCAAGGAATACGCCGCCACGCAGCCCCTCAAGGGCGCGCGCATCACCGGCAGCTTGCACATGACCATCCAGACCGGCGTGCTGGTCGAGACGCTGCAAGCCCTGGGCGCCACCGTGCGCTGGGCCTCGTGCAACATCTTCTCCACGCAGGACCACGCCGCCGCCGCCCTGGTCGAGGCTGGCACCCCCGTGTTTGCCTACAAGGGTGAATCGCTGGAAGACTACTGGGACTACACCCACCGCATCTTCGACTTCGGCGCCAAGGGCACCGAGGGCGAAGGCCCCAACATGATCCTGGACGACGGTGGTGACGCGACCCTGCTGATGCACCTGGGCAAGAAGGCCGAGACCGATCCCTCCGTGCTGGCCAACCCCGGCAGCGACGAAGAGCGCATCCTGTTCGCCGCCATCAAGGCCAAGCTGGCTGTTGATTCGACCTGGTACAGCCGCAAGGGCGCCCAGATCATCGGCGTGACTGAGGAAACCACCACGGGCGTGCACCGCCTGAACGAGATGAGCGCCAAGGGCACGCTGCTGTTCCGCGCCATCAACGTGAACGACTCGGTCACCAAGTCCAAGTTCGACAACCTGTACGGCTGCCGTGAATCCCTGGTCGATGGCATCAAGCGCGCCACCGACGTGATGGTGGCCGGCAAGATCGCCGTGGTGGCCGGTTATGGCGACGTGGGCAAGGGCTCGGCCCAGGCCCTGCGCGCCCTGAGCGCCCAGGTGTGGGTCACCGAGATCGATCCCATCAACGCCCTGCAGGCCGCCATGGAAGGCTACCGCGTGGTAACCATGGACTGGGCCGCCGACAAGGCCGACATCTTCGTGACCACCACCGGCAACAAGGACGTGATCACGTACGAGCACATGGCGGCCATGAAGAACAACGCCATCGTCTGCAACATCGGCCACTTCGACAACGAGATCCAGGTCGCCAAGCTGGAGCAGAACTGCCAGTGGGAAGAGATCAAGCCCCAGGTCGATCACGTGATCTTCAAGGACGGCAAGCGCATCATCCTGCTGGCCAAGGGCCGCTTGGTGAACCTGGGCTGCGGCACGGGCCACCCCAGCTACGTGATGTCGTCGAGCTTCGCGAACCAGACGATCGCCCAGATCGAGCTGTTCACGCGCCAGGATGCGTACGCGGCCGGCAAGGTCTACGTGCTGCCCAAGCACCTCGATGAGAAGGTGGCGCGCCTGCAGCTGACCACGCTGAACGCGCAGTTGACGACACTGACGGAAGAGCAGGCGGCCTACATCGGTGTGCCGGTGAGCGGCCCCTACAAGCCCGACACCTATCGGTACTGACCACCCCTACGGCCTTCGGCCGCCCCCTCAAGGGGGCACCAACCTGCGGCCCGGCAAAGCCGGTTCCGCGGTTGATGGAGGTTGAACACTTAAGCGATGACTCGAGCAGATCAACTCCTCGTCAAGCAAGGGCTCGCGCCTACGCGGTCGGCTGCGCAGCGGCTGATCGATGGTGGTGCGGCGCAATGGCAGGGTCCGCAGGGCTGGACGGCCGTGCGCAAGGCCGGCGAGGTGCTGCCCGAAGGGGCCGAGCTGCGCGTGACGGACAACGCGGAGACGCGTTGGGTGTCGCGCGCGGGGCTCAAGCTCGAAGGAGCGCTGAACCACTGTAACGGGCTCGATGTGCTGGGCGCGCGATGCCTGGATGTGGGGCAGAGCACCGGAGGTTTCTCCGAGGTGCTGCTGGCCCGTGGCGCGGCGCTGGTGGTGGGGGTGGACGTGGGCCATGACCAGTTGCACCCGCGCCTGCGAGGGCAGGACCGCCTGCGTGTGATCGAAGGGCTCAATGCCCGCGAGCTCAGCCATGACGCGTTGAGCGCGGCCGGCGTGGCGCCCGATGAGCTTGACGGCGGCTTCGACCTGATCGTGGGGGATTTGTCCTTCATCTCGCTCACGCTGGTGCTGCCGGCGCTGGCGACGCTGCTGCTGCCGCGCGCCGACCTGCTGATGCTGGTCAAGCCGCAGTTCGAGCTGCAGCCGGGGCAGATCAGCAAGGGCGGCCTGGTGAAGGACGAATCGCTGTACCCCGAGGTGCGTGAGCGCATCGAGCAGGCCTGCGTGGGGCAGGGCCTGCAGGTGGTGGATTATTTCGACAGCCCCATCGCTGGTGGCGACGGCAACCGCGAATTCTTCGTGTGGGCGCGGCCCACCGGCAAGGACACGTCAACATGACAGCAACGACCCCGAAGGGCGCCTGGCCCATCAGCCTGGAGTTCTTCCCGCCCAAGACGCCCGAAGGCGCCGACAAGCTCACGGCGGTGCGCCAGCAGCTGTACGCGCTCAAGCCCGAGTACTGCTCGGTGACCTATGGCGCCGGCGGCTCCACGCAAGACGGCACCATCCAGACCGTGCGCGCCATCCTGGGCGAAGGCATCGATGCGGCGCCGCACTTCTCGTGCATCGGCGCCAGCAAGGCCAGCGTGCGCGAGCAACTGGCGCAGTTCAAGGCCGATGGCATCAAGCGCATCGTGGCGCTGCGCGGCGATCTGCCCAGCGGCTACGGTGGCTTCGGCGAGTTCCGCTACGCCAGCGAGCTGGTGGCCTTCATCCGTGAGGACAGCGGCGATCACTTCCACATCGAAGTGGCCGCCTACCCCGAGATGCACCCGCAGGCCCGCAACCCCGAGGCCGATCTGAAGGCCTTCGTGACCAAGGTGCGCGCTGGCGCTGATGTCGCGCTGACGCAGTACTTCTTCAATGCCGATGCCTACTTCCGCTTTGTGGACGACGTGGCCAAGGCGGGCGTGAGCATCCCCGTGGTGCCGGGCATCATGCCCATCATCAATGCCAGCCAGCTCATCCGCTTCTCGGATGCGTGCGGCGCCGAGATCCCGCGCTGGGTGCGTTCGCGCCTGGAGGGCTTCGGCGATGACAAGGCCTCCATCCAGGCCTTCGGGCTGGATGTGGTGAGTGCCTTGTGCGAGCGTCTGCGCGAGGGCGGGGCGCCTGGAGTGCACTTCTACACGATGAACCAGGCAGGGCCCGTCAAGGCCTTGTGCGAGCGGCTGGGGCTTTGAGCCACCGGCCTGTTCGGCGTTTTGAGCAAAGGGCCTCCCTGACTTGGGCGGCCCTTTTTACTTGCCAGTCTTGCGCAACACGCTGGGCGCCACGCCGAACCAGCGCTTGAACGCCTGCGAGAAGCTGGACAGATCGCTGAAGCCCATCCGCTCGGCGATCTGGGTGAGCGGCAAGTCGCCATCGGCCACCAGGGCTCGCGCCTGGCCGCTGCGCGCCTGCGCGAGCAGCGCGCTGAACGTGGTGCCTTCGTCCTGCAGTCGCCTTTTCAGCGTTCTTTCGCTGAGCCCCAGCCACTGGGCAGACTGCACCAGGGTGGGCATGGCGTCGAGCGGCGCCATGCCCAGGTGCTGCCGAAGCCGCTCGCCTGCACCCAGGCGCACGCGCCAGCGCTCCATCAGGTCCGCACAGGCCTTCTCGCACAAGGCCACGGTGACGGGGTCTGCCTGAGGCAGTGGCCAGCCCAGCATGGACTGCTCAAAGGACAGGCTGTTGTCGCGTGCGCCGAACCGAGGCCGTGTGCCCACGGCCACCTCGATGTCCCTGGACACCGTCGCACTGGTCCGCAGGCCGTGCTTGAGCTGGAAGCGTGAGAGCACGAACCGCGAGCCCAGCGCTTCCTTCATCAAGAGCGCCGCAGCCGCCATGTCCCGCTCCACCAGAAACTGCTGGACATCGGGCGCCAGCGCAGGCTCACCGAAGCTGATCGTGCGCAGCCCACCCTCCTGGGTGACCGAGATGCGGCAGAAGGGAAAGGACAGGGGCACGTAGCGCAGGCCGAAGGCCAGGGCATCGCCCGCCGTGGCACTGCTGATCAGGCCCAGTCCCCAGAAGCCATAAGAGGCGAGGTTGCCGCGCAGGCCCACCTCAAGACCCAGGCCGGGCTGGGTGCAGGCCCGGATCAGGTTTTCCACCGCGCGAAGCTCCTGGCGCGCGTTCAGCTCGGCATCGGGGTTGAGCAGATCCGATTCCCTGAGGCCGGTGCCCGCCAGGATCTGCGGCGGCTTGAACCCACGAGCCTGACCGGCCTCGACCAGGATCCTGACGCTGGCGGCGCTGCACCTGAAATCCAGAAAGTCCATGGTCCTGCCATCCAAGGGGTTGGCCCAAATCATAAAGTGTTTGTCCCGGCGCAACCTTCTCAGGGGGGCCGGCCTTGGCCATGATCCAGCCCTCACGGCAAGCAAAAGGCGCTGGATGCCATCCACAGAACACACCACCGTGGCCATCGTGGGCGCGGGGCTCTCAGGGCTGATCGCGGCGCGGGCATTGCAGCGACGCGGCATCGACGTTTTGGTGCTGGAGGCGGCGGACCGTGCCGGCGGGCGCACCATGAGCGAGACCACGGCCCTGGGTTCACGCGTGGACCTGGGCGGCCAATGGATCGGACATGACCACCACCGGATCGCCGCGCTCGCGGCCGAACTCGGTGCCACCCCGTTCCCGATGCACACCACGGGCCTCCCGGTGCTGCTGGATCAGCGGCGCCGGCTGTCACTGGCGGCGCCCTCGGTGTTGCTGTCCATCCTGGCGCTCTCTGCCTTGCAGGTGCTGGCTTGGCTGCCGACGCCACGGCGATGGCAGGACGTGACCGTTGCGCAATGGCTGAAGAAGATGCCGGGCGCCACGGCGCGGCGGTTGCTGCGGGTCGTGGCCGACATCTCGTGGACGGCCGACCTCCACCAGATGACGGTGACGTCGATGATCAACATGATCCGGCGCCAGCATGGCCTGCTCACCATGCTGTCGACCAAGGGCGGTGCGCAGGACACCCTGGTCAAGGAGAGCATCGGCTCGCTTGCCGCACACATCGCGGGTGAGATCGGGCCCCGGGTGCGCACCGGGCACCGCGTGACGGCCATCGTCCAGGATGAGGCCGGCGTCACCCTCCATACGGCACAGGGCGATGTGCGCGCGTCGAAGGTGATCGTCACCGTGCCGGCGCCGATGGCCAGGCACATCCGCTTCGATCCACCGCTGCCGCGCGCGCTCATCGACCTGCAGCACAGCACCCACATGGGCGCGGTCTACAAGGCGATCGCCGTGTACGACAGGCCGTTCTGGCGAGACGGGGCCGGCAGCGAATTCATGGTCCTGGACGACCCGGCCCGGGCCGTCTTCGACAGCGGCTCGCCGGGCGGGCCGGGGCACCTGGTCATCCTCGTCGGCGGGCCGGCCGCTCGCAGCCTCGACGGGCTCGATCCGGCGGAGCGCCAGCAGCGGCTGCTGGCCGATCTGGTCCTGCAGGTGGGCCCCGAGGTGCTCAAGCCCGCGAGCTGGCATGAGAAGTCGTGGCACCTTGATGAGCACGTGGGCGGCGGCTACATGGCCCTGACCCGCCCTGGCGCGCCTGCCGAACTACCGTTCCCGCACGCGCCGGTCGGCCGCATCCACTGGGCCGGAACGGAGACCGCGCATGATCACCCGGGCTACCTTGACGGGGCCATCGAGGCCGGGTTGCGGGCGGCGGGGGAGCTCACCTCCCCATGAGGCACTGATGCGCAGGTCTCAACCGCCGGGCGGCACCCGCATGTCCTTCAGTACCTGGCGCATGGATTCTTCCGCCAGCGCATTGTCATCACGCTGCTGCCGGCCATCGGCAATCAAGCGCTTCACCAGGGTCAGCAAAGGATCGATCTCCACGGGCTTGACCATGAAGGCATCGTAATCTTGGAAGATCCGTCGCACCACGTCTTCACTGGTGGCGCTCATGAAGACGAAGGGGATGTGGGCCAGCGCGGCATCCTGCCTGACGGCTGTTCCGAACTCTCCGCCATCCATGATCGGCATCATGAAGTCGGACAGGATCAGCGCGGGCTTCTCGCCCTCGCGCAGCAGGTCCAGCGCCTGCAGGCCATTCGATGCCGCGGCCACCCGGTAGCCTTCGGCTTCCAGCAAGAGCCGCAGCACTTCGGCGTTGCCATATTCGTCCTCGACGATCAGAACAAGTTTCATCGGGACCAGCTTTCAAATAGACAGCGAGTGGCTTATCGGGTTGCGAGAGGTCGAAACACATCCACCGACAGCGCGGTGGCGCCACCGCCACGAACCTTGGTGATGTTGAGAAGACGCTGATCGGCCTGCTTTGTGGATGTCGGCGCTGGCTCAAACGACAACACGTTGTCAAACCAGCCCGTGACCCCCTCAGCAAGCGGTGTTCCCGCAGCGATGGCCAAGGCACCCGGATCCACGGTGAACAGGGAGGTTACTTCACGCCGCCTCAACTCCACCAGCAGGCGGCCCAGGAAGCGGTAGCCCCGTTCCGGAAATGCCAGCGTGTCGGCCAGCCCGGCCAGCCCATCCACCACCAGCCGGCGGATCTTCAGCTCATCGACCAGCCTGAGCAGTTTGTGGCCCATTTCATCCATGGATTCGTCCTCGTGCCCCAGGTTCTTGATCGTCAAGGCGCCCGTGCTGATGGGCCCCTCCATGTCAAGACCCATCTCTGCGCCGATCCGCCGCAGATCGCCACTCAACTCGGTGCAGGACAGCACCAGGCCAGGGGCACTGGCGTCAGCGGCCGAGGCGAAGGCCAGCGCGAGCGTGGTCTTTCCAGATCCAGTGTGCCCGATGAGCGCCGAGGCGCTGCCCGCGAATAGGCCTTTGGCGTGCAGGACATTGTCCAGCGCGGGCAAGCCTGTGGACAGGATGCCCTTGCCCAGCTTCACATTGCCATCGACCAGCGGCAGGCTTTCCAGGCGAGGGAAGAACTGCACCCCCTGCGTCGAGATGCAGAAGGTGTGCTGGCCACGGATGACCTGGCTGCCCCGGAACTTGCGCACCTGCATGCGGCGCTCCGCGCGCCAGTGGAAGCCGTGGTCTTCAAACGCGAAGATGCCGTCGACCATCGTCTGCTCGGCGCTCAGTGCGTTGCTGTTGCCGCTGGTCAGGACCAGGCAGGTGCACGACAGGGCGCTGACCAGGCTTTGCAGCTCATGCACGAACTGGCGCACCGAATCATTGGTCATCGCCTCCAGGCTGTCGACCACCAGGCCATCGACCACCAGTAGCGATGCGCGGTGGCGCATCAGCTCGCCCCGCAGCAACTCGACCACGGCTCTCAGGCCGCCCTTTTCCAGCTCCCGGTAGCCGCTGACGTAGAACACCGTCGAGCTGACTTCCTGCTGATCAAAGAAGATCTGCTGCTCCATGTGCTGGAGCATGCGCGCGTGGGACTCGGCCAGCATCGTGACGTACAAGGTACGGATCTCGCGCCGTGCCAGCGTGTAGGCGATCTGGTTGGCCAGGGTGGTCTTGCCGACGCCCGGCGGCCCTTCGAAGATGTAGACGCCGCCTTCGAACAAGCCTCCGTTGAGGATCTCGTCCAAGCCTTCGACAAGGGTGGGCAATCGTTTCATTCTTATGGGGCGTGGTGAAAATGATGGAGCGGGCCACTCATGGCCATTCTGGCAGCGAGCAAGACGTGGGACGCTGCCTGGAAGGCTCGATTCTAGGGGGCTGTGGGTGAGGGCCAGGCCACCAGCGCCTGCTCGGCCACCGCGTCCAGCACCTCGCGGCTGAATCCGGCCTTGGCCTGCACGGCAATGCCATGCAGCACGGCACACACATAGGTGGCCAGCGTGGCGCAGTTGGCCGATGCGGGCAGATCGCCCTCGGCCTGGGCGCGCTCCAGGCGTTCGCGCAGTTGGGCCTCGCCCACCGCGCGGGCCTCGATCACCGCCACGCGTACCGCTTCCGCATCGTCCGAGGCGGCCAGCACCCCGTTGACGCCCAGGCAGCCGGGGTGGTCCTGGTGGCGGGTGTTGAGCTCGACAGCCCCGTGCAGGATGTGGGACACCACCTCGCGGGCCGTGGGCAGATCCAGCGCGGCAGGAAAGAAGGCCAGATCGCGCTGGTAGTAGCGCTCCAGCGCCTTGCGGAACAGCGCTTCCTTGTTGCCGAACGCCGCGTAGAGCGCGGGCCGCTCCACACCGGTGGCCTGCGTGAGGTCGGTGTACGACGCGCCCTCGTAACCCTTGCGCCAGAACACGCACAGCGCCGCATCCAGCGCCTGCTGCACATCGAACTCGCGGGGGCGGCCCATCAGACGGGCCTCGGCTTTTTCATAAGGATCGATATTAAACCGGTTGACATCGCCCAGGCAATAGCATAACGTTCGTTGCGTAACGAGTGTTATGGAATCCGCCGATGTCCGGCGGGCGGGCGCTCATTGCTTCACAAGGATGTCAACATGCAGCACACATTGAAGGGCCAGGTGGCCCTGGTGACAGGTGGATCAAGGGGCTTGGGCGCGGTAACCGCGCTGGCCCTCGCGGACCAGGGGGCCGACGTGGCCATCAGCTATGTCGCCTCGGCCGACAAGGCTCAGGCCGTGGTGGACAAGCTCATCGCCAAGGGCGTTCGCGCCGTGGCCTTCCAGAGCGATCAGGCCGACACGGCCGCCGCGAAGCCGCTGGTCGACAAGGTGCTGGCCCACTTCGGCCGGCTCGACATCCTCATCAACAACGCCGCGATCGCCGTGCAGGGCAAGACGGTCGACAGCCCCGAGCTGGACACCGTCAACCTGGACCGGCAATGGCAGATCAATGTCATGGGCTCGGTGGCCGTCACGCGCGCGGCGGCGCCCCGGCTGTCGGACGGCGGTCGCATCGTCTTCATCGGCTCCCTGCTCGGCACCACCGTGCCCTTCGCCGGCGCGGCGGACTACGCCGGCACCAAGGCGGCGCTCATCGGCTATGCCAAAGGCGTCGCCCGTGATCTGGGCAGCCGCAACATCACCGCCAATGTCGTGCAGCCCGGCGTGATGCCCACGGACATGGCTGCCGAGGTGCTGGGTGACGGCGGTGCGCCGGACGTGCTGCTAGACCTCCACCCCATCCGGCGCATCGCCACGCTGGAAGAGGTCGCGGGCCTGGTCTGCTTCCTGGCCGGGCCGCATGGCGGCTACATCACCGGCGAGGTCATCAGCGTGGCCGGCGGCCTGGGCGTCTGAACCTGACGGGTTGGTTCAGAACACACACTGGCGCCTGAGCCAGGCCATCACGGCCTGCGCATGGGGCGACAAGGCCCGCTCGCTGCTCACGGCCAGGTGGTAGGTGTGGCCGGCGATGGCCGGCCCGAAAGGCTGGTGCAGGTGGCCGGAGGCCAGTTCATCGGCCACCAACGCCTGGCTCACCAGGGCGACGCCCTGGCCCGCCACGGCCGCCTGGATCGCATGGCCCTCGTCCGAGAAATGCAACTCTGATGCGGGCACCCGCTCCGCCAGCCGGGCCTCGGCGAACCACCGCTGCCACGTCGGGTTGTCGGGGTGGGGCCGCCGCCAGGCAAAGCTGATCAAGGGCCAGCGCGCCAGATCATCCACCGAGCGCACCTCCAGCCGCGGGTTGGCCACGGGGGCGAACTGGTCCGTGAACAGCGGCTCGACGATCAGGCCCGGGTAGGGCCCCCGGCCGTAGCGCACGGCGATGTCCACGGTGGTCGAGCGCAGGTCCACCATCTCGTCCGAGGCTTGCAGTTGCAGGTCGATGCCCGGCAGGTCTTGGCGGAAATCTGCCATGCGTGGCACCAGCCATTTCACGGTGAAGGCGTTGGTGGCCGAGATCACCACCTGCGGCCGCTGACGGGTTTGCGTCAGCCGCTCCAGCGCGGTCTGGAAGGCATCGAAGCCATCGCGCAGCACCGGGTAGAGCTGGGCGCCGGCCTCGGTCAAGGCCACGCGGCGCACCTGCCGCTCGAACAACGGCAGCCCGGTCTGCTGCTCAAGCCCGCGGATCTGGTGGCTGATCGCCGTGGGCGTGACGGCCAACTCTTCAGCCGCCGCCTTGAAGCTGCCCAGGCGGGCGGCGGCCTCAAAAGCGCGAAGAGCCGACAAGGGCAGGGAGCGACGGTGCATGGGTTTGAATGGATGAATCCATTTCATCTTACAACTGAAAAATCACCCTTTGTCGGCCCGGCGATCCATCCCTATCGTTCACCCATCGATGGAACTTCTGCAGCCGCAACGAATGAAAGGAATGCAACCATGCTGGAACGCGTCATCACCCATCCCGATCCCTACGAGCCCTTCCTGCTGTCGCAGGGCATCAAGGCCAATGGCTGGCTGTTCATCTCGGGCCAAGCCGGCGCGGGGGAGGACGGCAAGATCGTCGAAGGCGGCTTTCTGGCCCAAGGCCAGCAGGCCTTCGCCAACCTGCGCCGTGCGCTGGAGGCCGGTGGCGCCAGCCTGAAGGATGTCGTCAAGGTCACCATCTTCGTGACCGACATGGGGCACTTCGACGACGTGGTGGCCCTGCGCCGCCAGTTCTTCAGCGCGCCGTACCCCGCCGACACCATCGCCGAGATCCGCGCCCTCTACACGCCCGAGGCGATGATCGAGATCGAAGCCATCGCCCTGGTGCCCGGCGCGGAGGCTCGCTGACATGGCCGCGTCCATCCTGTTCGAGCCCGTCGCGCTGGGGCCGCTGCGCCTGACCAACCGCCTGGCCGTGGCGCCCATGACCCGGGTCAGCGCCACCGCAGACGGCCACGCCACGGCCCGCATGGCCGATTACTACGGCGCGTTCGCCGCTGGTGGCTTTGGCCTGGTGATCACCGAAGGCATCTACACCGATGCCGCCTACGCCCAGGGCTACCTGTTCCAGCCGGGCCTGGTTGACGATGCCCAGCGCGAGGCCTGGCGGCCCGTGGTGAGCAGCGTGCACGCGGCGGGCGGGCGCATCGTGGCGCAGCTGATGCACGCGGGCGCCCTCTCGCAAGGCAACCCTCACGGGGCGGGTACGAAGGGGCCTTCCGTGGTGCGGTCCAAGGGCCAGCAGATGAGCTTCTACCGGGGCGAAGGCGCCTACCGCCTGCCCGAGCCGCTGTCGCTGGCCGAGATCGATGAGGTGGTGGCCGGGTTCGCGTCTGCGGCGGTGCGCGCGCGTGAGGCGGGCTTCGATGGCGTGGAGATCCACGGTGCCAACGGCTACCTGCTCGACCAGTTCTTCACCGAGCACACCAACCACCGTGAAGACCTCTACGGCGGTTCGCTGCAGAACCGCCTGCGCCTGGGCATCGAGGTGATCCACGCGGTGCGCCAGGCGGTTGGTGCTGACTTCTTGATTGGCTACCGCGTGTCGCAGGGCAAGGTGAATGACTTCACGCACAAGTGGCGTGGCGGCGAAGCAGATGCCGCCGTGGCCTTCAAGGCCCTGTCAGCCGCACCGCTGGACTACCTGCACACCACCGAGTTCGAAGCCTGGCAACCGGCCTTTGGCGAAGGCCCGAGCCTGGCCGCCCTTGCGCGGCAACACGCCACGGTGCCGGTGATCGCCAATGGCTCACTGCATGCGCCCCACCAGGCCACGGGCCTGATCGAGCGTGGAGAGGCCGATCTGATCTCGCTGGGCCGCGGTGCGCTCACCCATGCCGACTGGCCTCAGCGCGTGCGCGCGGGTCAGCCGCTGGCCGAGTTCGACCGGGCGCTGCTGTCACCCATCGCTGATCTGGCCAACGCAGACCGCCTCGGTATCACCTGATCGCCTGCCCGAACCTTTCGAAGCGCGGCAGCCAGGTGTTCTTGATGTCGGCGGATGCGAGAAGGTGGTGCGCCCGCCCCACCAGCAGGGCGCGTGGCACCACGCCGAAGTAGCGCGAATCAGCGCTGTTGTCCCGGTTATCACCGAGGAAGAAGTAGGCATCGGCAGGAACAATCAGCGGGCCGAAGTTGCGGCGCGCGCGTACTTCGGGCATGAGCTGCATCGTGTGCGCATGGCCGGCAACGCGTTCGATCGCGATGTATGCAGGCGTCTTGAGGCCCGCATCGAGCGGTTCGGACACCATGGTCGGCGTGCTGTACACGGCGCGCTCGCCATTGACATAGAGCGCATCGTCTTTCAACGCCACGGTGTCGCCGGGCAGTGCCACCAGGCGCTTGATCAGCCGGGTGCCATCCTGCGGTGACATGAAGACGATGACGTCACCCCGCTGCGGTTCGCCTGTCCGCATGAGAGAGGTGTCAGTGAGCGGCAGCTTCACATCGTAGGCCAACCGGTTCACCAGCACGACATCGCCCTCCAGAATGTTCGGGCGCATGGAGCCTGACGGAATGGGGTTCCAGTCGGCCACGGCCAGCCGGACGAAGCCGAAGCAAAACAGGAACACGAGGAACCCACGGTTGTCCTTGAGCCAATTCTTCATCTGACACGCTCCGAGTTTGCAGTTGTTCTCAGGCCCGCCCAGCGAGCCTGGAACTTTGTTGACGCGATGCAGATTAAGTTCCGGCGGGTGCTCGCGGCCCCGTGGCTTCATGCAGCCCACGGAAGACCACCCAGCTGAACGCCGCCGTGACCCAGGCGGCGATGCCGCCATACAGCATCACCCAGCCAAAGCCCTGGGTGAGCGCGGCCTGGAGCATGTGGGTATCCAGCCCCGGCCCGCCCGAGGTGGCACCCGCCTGCAACGCTGCAGCCAGATTGCCGCTGGCCAGTTGCTCGGCCACGGTTCGCAACTGCGCCGCTTCTACCCATGCACCCAGCGATGTCTGCAGCGAAGCTTCCAGGCCCGCCAGCAGCACCAGGCCCATCACCGCAATGTTCAACGCCAGGGTGATCAGGCGCGCACTCACATCCATGCCCGATGCCATGCCGGCCCGTTCGGCCGGCACCGCCGACGTGGTCATGCTGGAGGCGGGCGTGGTCGTGAGCCCCAGGCCGATGCCGGCCAGCAGCGCGCCAGGCAGCACGGGCCACGGCCCATGCCCCGGGAAATGGCTGCCCAGCTTCATGGCCACAAAGCCCAGCCCGATCACGAACAGCCCCCCGGGGATCACCACCCGCGCGTCATGGCGCAGCAGCAGCCACTGGGCCACCGGCGGCATGAGCAGAAAGGGCACCGTGTAGGCCAGCAGCGCGAAGCCTGCCGTGGCCACATCCAGGCCCAGGCCCGCCGTGAAGTACAGCGGCAGGTAGATCATGAAAGGCCAGTAGCTGCAGTTCATGCCGACGCAGCCCAGGATCGCGCCCGAGAAATCGCGGATGCGGAACACCGAGAAATCGAACATGGGATGCGGGTGCGTGCGCTCCGCCACGATGAAGCCCACCAGGCCCAACACCGTGAGCACCGACAGCGCCAGGGTCGGCGGGCTGCGCCACCCCAGGCTCTGCCCCTGCGTGATCAGCGACGTGAGCCCGAGCACCGCCACGCTCAAGGCCAGCATGCCGCCCCAATCCAGCGGCTGATCGCACGCCTTCGGATCACGCGATTCGGCCACGCCTGCCCAGATCAGGCCCAGGCACAGCAAGGCCAGCGGCGCATGCACGATGAACACCCAATGCCAGCTGGCCACCGAGGCGATGGCGCTGCCAATGACCGGGCCGAAGCCCAGCCCCATGCCGGCCACCACGCCCCAGATGGCAAACGCTCGGGCGCGGGCCCGCCCCTCGGGGAACTGGTGCGACAGGATGGCGATGGAGCAGATGAACATCGCGCCGCCAGCCATGCCCTGCATGAAGCGGGCGAGCACCAGGCTCATGGTGTCAGGCGCCAGGCCGCACAGCAATGAGGCAATGCCGAAGGCCAGCACCGTGAGCGCGAACACCAAGCGCCGCCCGTAGCGATCGGCCAGCGTGCCCGTGGCCATGAGCACGCTGGTGCAGGCGATCGTGTAGGCGTTCATGATCCACTGCATGCTCTGAAAGTTGGCGTGCAGCTGCTGCTCCAGCACCGGCAGGATCACGGGCACGCTGGAGATCTCCAGGCCGAACATCAGCGCGGCCAGGCAGATGGCCGCGAGCGGGAGCAGTGAATGAAATGAGTGAATTGAATGAGGGGTGCGAGGCATGCGCCCATTCTTGAGATTCACGGCTCATGGCGCAAATGATTAAATTTGGCTGTATTTATTTGCTGCCTTCATGAATCATGGCGCATGACCTTTGACACGACGCTGCTGCGGGCCTTTGTGACCGTGCACCACGCGGGCGGCTTCACGCGCGCGGCAGACCAGCTGCACCTGACCCAATCCGCCGTGAGCCACCAGATCCGGCGGCTGGAAGAGCAGGTGGGCAGGCCGCTGTTTCACCGCACCACCCGGCGTCTGAACCTGACGTCCGATGGTGAGGAGTTTCTGCGGCTGGCCCAACGCATATTGCAGGCCCAGGATGCGCTGGCCCAGCACTTTCGCAGCTCGCCCATTGAAGACACGGTGCGCTTCGGCCTGCCGGAGGGCTTCATGAGCGAGAGCCTGCCCCGCCTGCTGCGCCAGTTCTCGCGCATCTGCCCCAAGGTGCGCCTGGAAGTGAGCGTGGGGCTGACGCTGGACTTGGCGGCCATGGTGCGTGAGCGCGAGCTGGACCTTGCGGTGGTGGTGTCGCCTGCGGGCGCCGTGAAGGGGCAGTTGCTGCGGCGCGTGCCCATGGTGTGGGCGGCGGCTGAAGACTTCAGCTGGTCAGCGGGGGAATCGCTGCCCTTGGCCTATTCGCCACCGCCGTGCGTGAGCCGGCATATCGCGGTGGATGCGCTCAACACGGCGGGGATCGCGTGGCATGGGGCGTTCAGCTCGCACAGCTTGCAGGACATGCGGTCTGCGGTGTTGAGTGGGTTGGCTGTGACGGCGTTCACGCAGGACAACCTGCGGCCGGGGATGGTGGCGTTGGGGGCCAAGCAAGGGTTTCCGGTGTTGCCTAAGCTGGATTACACGTTGGCGCAGGGGGATGTGGATTTGGAGGGGCGGAGGCCGGCGGTGGCGGAGCTTGGGGGGCTGGTGGCTGCGTATGCGACTGCGTAGTACATGTGCCGGTTGGACGACCAAAGATCCGCTTAACGGCCGAGGCAGGTGGCGGGCCCAGGCCTTCTTCGACTCACAACGGAAGTTCGCATAAAGCGGGAATGATTTCAGAAAGCAGCATTCAGTGGGCTGGAGATTAGCGAGAGGCCGGCAATTTTTGCGTGAGTTTCCTCAACCAATCTTCCACTTCTTGTGCGTGCGGTGAATCTAAAACTTTTAGAGGAATGCCTAGGGCTGAGGCTACCTCAGCGCCGTGATTATCTTCGGCCTTGCTGAACTCGGTGAGTTCTACTTCGCTCCAACTAGTGTCCTGTCTTAACTGGAGGCGCTCAAGCAGGACTGGCACCGGGCTACGGATCAAGAGTATCGAGGAGCAAGCCAGAGCTCGGAACACGTCGATAGGCAATTTTTCATGGTTACCTGGTGCCCGTCGAAGCACGAAGTGTCCATCGACTACAAGCGTGACGCCGCTCTCGCAAATGCGTTTGACGGCCGAGACAAGTGCTGTTTGGTTTTGATCTACGTCTGAAACCAACTTTGAGGCGCCCCATGTCACTAAACCACGCTCCTCTGCAATGAGCTGGCTAGCGGTGGCATGCACTAACCCTAGCCTTTGACAGGCCGGTCGGGTTGCAAAGGTCTTTCCCGCACCATGAACGCCTCCGACAAAAATAGTCACGCTGACTCCTCGACAAGACCGAACTGTCTGCCGATGCGGCGTAGCTCACTTGCGGTCAAGTAGCGATAGGACTGAGGCGGGCGGAAGTTTCTGATCAATGACTTCGGTGGGACAGGTTTCGCCGGAAGGGCTACTTCGCCCAACAGCACACCATAAACTTGGGTTTTGCCTGCGAAGTACTCCATCAGTTCTTTTCGTTCAAGCCCAGGTCCACGCGCGCGGCATTTCGTCCAGACCGAAGCGGGTGAGGCAAAAACTGATCCATCGATCTCAACGATACCGACCAAACGCTGCACCGGCGAACTCGAATAGACGACGGCTAAGCCAACGGGCTCGGCAGCCCAAGATCTACGGAACTCAACCGTCTTAGTCCCAGCGAGGATTTGCTCAGCAAACCTCGGTTTGATGGAAAGCAGCACAGCTTTAGGCCCCTGCGGCTGCAAGCACTCTTGAAAACGCGTCATCGGAAATTTTGGTGATGGATTGAATGCTGCCAGTGACTATCCCATCGTCTAGCAGGCGTTTGATTGATGGTGGTGCCTGGAAATGCTTAACGAGTCTAAACAGTATGACCTTCGTTGGCCGAGTGGCCATATCCTCAATCTCTTTGATACTGTAGACAGTTCGCCTGCTAACCATGGCGGCGATGCTGGCCGCATCGCTGAGTACGGCGAACTGGTCCACAACGCCTAACGATGTGACCGCTTGCTCGTCCTCTGACCTGTAGAACAACAGCACATCGCCCGGCCGAATTTGTTTTGATGCTGCATGGCAGAGGTAGGCCAGCTTGATGGCATTTCCCACGCTCCCGCTCGTCGCAAATAGAGGGAGTTGGAGCGCTTGGTAGTCCGGAAAGAGGATTCGATGAAATCCTTGCTGAATAGGAATCAGAAACTTCTGGACCTGGTAGCCGGCTCGATAGTGGGGATAGAACCGTTGAACGTATTCCAGGGCGGGCATACCATGAGCGTCAGGTGCTTCGACTGGATGTTGCTTCACATAGACCCGGTCCGCCCCGTAGAGACCGATGTCATCAAAGCCAAAGTCGTTAAGTAGGTTGACTAGGTAAGCATGCTTATCCACGTCTGCGTGGATGAAAATGTGCTCACAGGAGTTTTCGGTGCCGTAGCGAAACGCTGCTTTTAGGAAAAGCTCGCCAATCTTGCGCCCTCTAACGCTCTGACCGACCTTGAAGGTACAAAGCTTCAAAGCCTTGCCATCGAGTCGCTTCCCATCCCCCGGCGGCCACCCAAACTGCCCCACCCATGGCCACCCAAACTGCTCCACTTGGCCGGGGTGAATTGACCCATTGAGAACGGTGAGTCAGGCGCCTCAGCCCTGACGAGCAGGACGTAACTTTC
>NZ_JBASTH010000081.1:0-8281 GCF_049274795.1 Aquabacterium sp. | reverse complement strand
CCCGGGCTGACGGACATATGCCTTGTCACTGGGTCGTTCGCGCACGGGTATCAATGGCTCTACGCGCTGCCAGAAATCATCTGTGACCACCCAGGAATCCACACGCTTTTTTGTCGCCACGGCTTCGTCCTTGGCCGCGTCTGCTGCGGCTCAGGGCGATAGTTTACTATTTGCGGATAAATTCTAAGGCACCAGCGTTGGCGATGTCGGCACTGGGCCTTTACGGCGCGGTGTCTGTGTGCGGCAGCACCCGGCCCGGATTGAACAGCCCCTGCGGATCCAGCGCCTGCTTGATCGCCCGCATCATCGCCATGGCCTCGGGGGGCTTGCGCCTGGCCAGTTCATCGCGGCGCAACTGCCCGATGCCGTGCTCGGCCGACAGCGTGCCCTTGAAGCTGTCCACCAGATCGAACACCACCTGGTTGGCCTGCTGCTCGAAAGCCAGCAAGGCATCGCCAGCCGATTGCGCTGCGGGCGGCTGCACGTTGTAGTGCAGGTTGCCATCGCCGAGGTGGCCGAAGCAGACCACGCGGCTTTCGGGCCAGCGTGCTTGCAGTTGCTGCCCAGCCTGCTCGACAAAAGCCGGGATGGCCGAAGTGGGCACGGCGATGTCGTGCTTGACCATCAGCCCCTCGGTGCGTTCCGCCAGCGGGATGGTCTCGCGCAGATGCCAGAAGGCCCGGCGCTGCGTTTCGCTGGTGGCCAGGCTGGCGTTGGTGATGTCGCCAGCATCGAGCGCTTCACCCAGCAGGGCCTGCAGGCGTGCCTGGGCATGCTCAGGGGACTCGGTGCTGGCGTGCTCGATCAGCACGGTCCACGGGGGCAGGGCGCTGGCCTCGCGCAGGGCATCGGTGCAGCGGGCGATGTCGGGGTGGTGTCTGGCGACCAGATGCAGCGGCAGGCGGCCCATGGTCTCGAAGGCCGTGAGCCCGGCATCCAGCAGGTTGCGGGCGCGGGCCAGCAGCGCCACGGCGCCTTCCAGGCTGGCGCAGGCGGCCAGGGCGGTGGCCTGGCCGCGCGGGCGGGGATACAGGCGCACAGTGGCGGTCGTGATCACGCCCAAGGTGCCTTCGCTGCCGATGAAGAGGTCGCGCAGGTCGTAGCCCGTGTTGTCCTTGCGCAGGCCCGACAGGCTGGACCACAGTGTGCCGCTGGCCGTGACCACCTCCAGCCCCAGGCACAGTTCGCGTGCGGTGCCGTAGCGCAGCACCTGGGTGCCGCCGGCGTTGGTGGCCAGGTTGCCACCGAGGGTGCAACTGCCTTCGGAGGCCAGGCTCAGAGGGAAGAGCAGGCCATGCTCCTGCGCGGCCTGCTGCACCTGCGCCAGCGTGCAGCCGGCATCCACGGTGAGCGTGAGGTTGGCCGGGTCCACGGCACGTACCTGGTTCATGCGCCCCAGGTTGAGCAGCAACTGTTGGCCACTGCCATCGGTGATCGAGCCGCCCACCAGCCCGGTGTTGCCACCTTGCGGCACCAGCGCGATGCCCTGAGCGGCGCAGGCGCGCACCACGGCCTGCACCTGGGCGGCGTCGGCAGGCCGTGCGATGGCCAGGGCCTGGCCACGGTAACGGCGGCGCCAGTCCAGCTCATAGGGCTCGCGCTCGGCGGGTGTCAGGCCCTGGTCCGGACGCAGCAGGCCGGCGGGGCCGAGCAGGGCGCCCAGGTCATCGAGCCAGGAGGGGGAGGCCATTTGTTCGCGGCGGATGTTTCGTGTGTATCGCGGGGCAGGGCAGGGATCAGGCCGCGTCGTGCTGACTGCCCTGATCGTGGCCCTTGGACCCTTTGACCTTGGGCGGCAGCACCTTCAGGCGCAGCCGCACATACACCGCACAGGCGGCAAAGAGCAGCACGCTCAGTGCGGTCTCCAGCATGGCCAGGCCTTGCGACCAGCCCGCATCACCCGTGGCGCGCACCACGCCTTCGGTGAAATACAGCCACA
The DNA here is from genome assembly GCF_049274795.1 of Aquabacterium sp. Lineage (GTDB taxonomy): Bacteria > Pseudomonadota > Gammaproteobacteria > Burkholderiales > Burkholderiaceae_C > Aquabacterium. Next base: position 6,342 of record NZ_JBASTH010000081.1, on the reverse strand, counting down.
CCAGCAGCGACAACCAGCGGTAGGTGTAGAGCCGGTGCCGCAGCAGGCCGGCGATGGCCAGCGTGAGCGGCAGCACCTTGAGCGCCAGCGCGCCGGTGCCGCCGGGCAGGGGGGCCAGCCAGAGCTCCCAGGCCAGGCCCAGGGCGATCAGCCCGCCAGTCAGCAGCACGGTCACTGCACGTACCAGGCCGATGTGGCGCAGGCGCTCGGGCGTGTGCACGCCGGCCAGGGGCTCGTCCGCCAGGGAGGCGCGCGGGGCCGAAGGGGGGGCGGTGCGGTCGGTCATGGTGGGGCCCATGGGTGTGTCGGGGCGGGCGGGCAGGGTGGCATGATAGCCCCCATGATCTGGTACCGGCGTTTTCTCGTGCTGCTGCAGCACTGGCCCTGGATGGCCACCCTCCACACCCTGCGGCTTCGTTTTCGTGAAGACCGCCTGGGCGTGACCGCCGGCAGCCTGACCTTCACCACCACCATCGCGCTGGTGCCGCTGTTCACGGTGATGCTGGCCCTGTTCAGCGCCTTCCCGGTGTTCGCGCGCTTTCGCAAGGCGCTGGAGACGCAGTTCCTCAGCGGCCTTGTGCCCGAGGTGATTGCCAAGCAGGTGATGCTGCTGCTCACGCGCTTTTCCGGCAAGGCCAGCCAACTCGGCGGCGTGGGCCTGATCGCCCTGGGCCTGACGGCCATGTTCCTGATGCTGACCATCGACCACACGCTCAATGCGATCTGGCGGGTGCGCTCGCGCCGGCCCATCGCGCAGCGGGTGCTGGTGTACTGGGCTGCGCTCACGCTGGGCCCGCTGATGCTGGGCGCGAGCCTGTCGGTCACCTCGTACGTGCTGTCGGCCTCACGCGGCTGGGTGGGGGCGCTGCCCGGCGGTGTGAGCGTGCTGCTGGGGCTGATCGTGTTTGTGCTGCAGACGGCGGGCTTCGCTGCGCTGTTCCGCTACGTGCCCAACACGCACGTGCGCTGGGAGCATGCGGCCTCCGGCGCGCTGTTCGTATCGATCGGGCTGGAGTCGGCGCAACGGGTGCTGGCGCTCTACCTGTCGAGCGTGCCGGTCTATGCCACCGTGTATGGTGCTTTCGCGGCGCTGCCCATCTTCCTGATCTGGATCTTCCTGAGCTGGCTGATCGTGCTGCAGGGGGCGGTGGTGGCGGCGTATGCGCCCAGCCTGCTGTCGCGCGTGAAGCGCTGGCCTGACGCACCCGGCCACCGCTTCCAGATGGCGCTGGCCCTGGTCAAGACGCTGGCCGATGTGCAGCACACGGACACGGCCGGTTACTCATCCTTGCGCCTGGCCCAGATGCTGCGCACGGATCCCCTGCAGATCGAGCCGGTGATCGAGGTGCTGACAGGGTTGGACTGGGTGGCCCGGCTGGACGAGCCCGAGCAAGACGATGGCGGTCGCTTGGTGCTGTTGTGCAACCCGGGCCGGACCTCGGTGGCGCCTCTGGTGCGCCAGTTGCTGCTGGGGCCCGACACCTGGAGCCAGGATTTCTGGCGGCACGCGCGCTTCGACGACATCACCCTGGCGGAGGCGCTGGGGGCGCCATCCAGTCTGGCCCTGGGGCAAACACCGAGCAAATAAGGTGCGCTGAACCCGGGTTTAACGATGGCTTTCGCTGTCGATCAACGTTATATTGGTTTTAAACGCGAAGCTGGATCCGCTCGGCCATCAGCCGTTTGCGGCACACTGTTGTCCCACACCTCGTGGTGCCGATTGGCGTGATCCGCCGCCGCGCCGCAGATCCTGCCCCCAAAGGAGACTTCCCCATGAAAGTCAGCGACATCCTCCGCGTCAAAGGCAACACGCTGTTCACCGTCCGCCCCGAGGACCCGCTGTCCGAAGCCGCCACCACCATGGCCCAGCACGACATCGGCTCGCTGGTGGTGATGGAGCACGGTGAACTGGTGGGCATGCTCACCTTCCGGGAAGTGATCCAGGCCGTGGTGCGCAACGATGGCGCCTTCGGCTCGCAGGCCGTGCGCTCGGTGATGGACGACCACCCGCTCACCTGCACCCCCGAGACCGAGATCGACGAAGTGCGCCGCATGATGCTCAACCGCCATGCCCGCTACATGCCCGTGCTCACCAACCGCACGCTGGCCGGTGTGATCTCCTTCTACGACGTGGCCAAGGCCGTGGTCGATGGGCAGGATTTCGAGAACCGCATGCTCAAGGCCTACATCCGCGACTGGCCGGTGGAAGAGAACGCCGGCGAGCGCCAGGCGCTGCTCTGAGCCGCATCTGATATCACCTTGGCGCCCGGCTTTGCGGCCGGTGCGTTGCATGTGCACGCCTCCTGTGCGCAGCCCCCCAGACCCGGCCTTGGCGCCGGGTTTTGTCTTGGGGGACAATAACGGTTTCCCCCACGCATTCCAGACCTCTCCATGGCCGGCAGCACCTTCGGACACCTGTTCACTGTCTCCAACTTCGGCGAATCGCACGGCCCGGCCATCGGCTGCGTGATCGACGGCTGTCCGCCCGGCCTGGAATTGACCGAGTCCGACATCCAGCACGACCTGGACCGCCGCCGCCCCGGCACCTCGCGCCATGTCACCCAGCGAAACGAGCCCGATGCCGTGGAGATCCTCTCTGGCGTCTACGAGGGCAAGACCACTGGCGCGCCCATCGCCCTGCTGATCCGCAACACCGACCAGCGCAGCAAGGACTACGGCAACATCCTGCAGACCTTCCGCCCCGGCCACGCCGATTACACCTACTGGCACAAGTACGGCATCCGCGATCCGCGCGGTGGCGGACGTTCGTCGGCCCGCCTGACGGCGCCCATGGTGGCGGCCGGCGCCGTGGCCAAGAAGTGGTTGAAGGAGCACTACGGTGTTGCCATCCGCGCCTGCATGACGCAACTCGGCAACGTGCCCATCGCGTTCGAGGGCTGGGAGCATGTCAGTCAGAACCCGTTTTTCGCGCCCAATGCCAGCCAGATCGAGGCACTTGAGGCCTACATGGACGATCTTCGCAAGGAAGGCGATTCGTGTGGCGCGCGCCTGTGTGTGGAGGCCAGCGGCATGCCGGTGGGCCTGGGCGAACCCCTGTTCGACAAGCTGGACGCCGACATCGCGTACGCGATGATGGGCATCAACGCCGTCAAGGGCGTGGAGATCGGCGCGGGCTTTGGCTGCGTCACGCAAAAGGGCAGTGAGCACGGCGATGGCCTGACGCCCGAGGGCTTCATGTCCAACCATGCGGGTGGCGTGCTGGGTGGCATCTCCACCGGGCAGGACATCCGCGTGTCGATCGCGATCAAGCCGACCAGCTCGATCCGCACGCCTCGCCCGTCGATCGACCTGGACGGCAACCCCGCCACGGTCGAGACCTTCGGTCGCCACGACCCCTGCGTGGGCATCCGCGCCACGCCGATCGCCGAGGCCATGCTGGCGCTGGTGCTGATCGACCATGCGCTGCGGCACCGCGCACAGTGCGGCGATGTGTCGGTGAGCACGCCGAAGATCGCGGCGCAACGGCCGGAGTGAGTGGTCAAGGCCAACAAGGCCAAGGCCACGCATCCAGCCGATGCGTGAGTCACGACGGCCTCTTTCGCTGGCCCGCATGAAAAAAACCGCCTCGTGAAGGGCGGCTATTTGTGGGCGCCTGTTGCAGGCGATTTCTGTAGGCGCGTGTGCAAGCGTCAGATCGGCGATCCGTGCTGGATCAGCTCGACCTTGTACCCATCGGGATCCGTCACGAAAGCGATGATGGTGTTGCCGCCCTTGACCGGGCCGGGCTCGCGCGAGATGCTGCCGCCCAGCGTGGTCGTGAGCGCACGCACCTTGTCACAGGCGGCGGCGATGTCGTCCATGCCTAGGGCGATGTGGCCGTAGGCGTTGCCCAGCTCGTACTTCTCGGTGCCGTAGTTGTAGGTGAACTCCAGCTCGGCGTGCTCCGGGTTGGGGCCGTAGCCCAGGTAGGCCAGCGTGTATTGCTGCTCGGGTCGGTCGACGGTGCGCAACAGCGTCATGCCCAGGGCCTGGGTGTAGAAATCGATGGAGCGCTGGAGGTTGCCAACGCGCAGCATGGTGTGCAGCAGGCGCATGGGGATCTTTCAGGGGGAGTGGAACGTGGAGAGGGCGTCAGTCTGCCAAAGATCGGGGCCGTGTGGTGCCGCGTCGGCAGGAAACCCAGCCTTGGGCTCTGCCATGGTGAGCACCAGCATCACAATCTGGGACTCAACACGACCTCTACCCAGCCACGCACGCTGTTGATCAGGGCCATGCCTTGCGCACTCGGCAGATCGTGCAAGGTCAGCACGCGCTCCCGTAACCGGCCCTCGGCCAGCAGGGCTTCGCGCATCACGCCAGGCAGCAGGCCACTTGATAGTGGCGGGGTGACCCACTGGCCGTCGATCTGCAGGGCCAGGTTGCCGATGGTGAATTCGGTCAGCTCGCCGCGTTCGTTGTGCAGCAGGGTGTCGAAGATGCCGGTGTGGGGGGCGAACGGGGCGTAGGCCGCCCGCTGTGTAGTCTTGTGGCGGATGAACTCATCGCGCTCAGCCCGGGGGATCGGATGCTGCGCCAGCACGACCTGGCGTGGCCCCGGCGGCGCATCGGGCAGTGGCGCGGCTTCAGCGCGCGGCCGGCCTCTGGCATCCAGCAGCAGCCGCAGCTTGAAGATTCCTTGCGGATGCGCGTGAGCCAGCGCCTGCAGTGCGTCGATGCACGCGGCTTTCACGCCCTCATCCCAGCGGTGATTGAAGTGGCGTGCGGAGCGGGCCAGGCGGGCCAGGTGGCCGTCCAGGCGCGGGATGTGGCCGTCTTGCAGGCGCAGTGATTCGAGCAGGTCGAACGGCTGATCAGCCCGGCGCAGGAAGGCCTGCTTGGCCTGCCACTCTTGTGCTTCCCCCTCAGGGGTGGCGTCGAGCGTGATGCCGCTGCCAATGCCGCAGTGCAATGTCCAGGGCGCGGTGGGCGGCGGGGTGTGCACGGCCACGGTGCGGATGGGCACGTTGACGGTGACTCGGCCGCCTGGCGCCATCATGCCGGAGGCGCCGCAGTACACCCCGCGTGGCGCGCCCTCCATGCGCGCGATATGGTGCATGGCCTGGCGCTTGGGCGCACCCGTCACCGAGCCACAAGGGAACAGCGCCGCGAAGACCTCGCTCAGGCGCAGGCCGGCGCGTGTGCGTGCGGTAACGGTGGACGTCATCTGCCAGACGGTGGGCAGGGCCTGCACCTCGAACAGCGTTGGCACAGTCACGCTGCCCACCTGCGCCACGCGCGACAGGTCGTTGCGCAGCAGGTCCACGATCATCAGGTTCTCGGCCCGCTCCTTGGGGCTGGTGCGCAGGTGGTCGGCGGCGCGCTGGTCGTCAGCAGGTTCGGCTGATCGGGGGGCTGTGCCTTTCATCGGGCGGGTGGTGAGCAGATCGCCCTCCCAGTCGAAGAACAGCTCCGGCGAGACGCTGAGCACGGCGCCGGGCTGGCGTGCCACAGCGCGGCCATCGAGCATCAGGCCGTAGCCGCCGGGCTGGCTGCGCTGCAGCGCCTGGAAGTAGGCGTGCAGGGCCGGGGTGGGCGCTGCCTTGTCCTCGGGCTGGAACGCTGCGCGCAGCGGTGCCGTCAGGTTGATCTGGTAGACCTCGCCGTTGCGGATCAACTCGCGGATCTGCTCGACCTGCTGGTGCAGGCGGGCATCGCTCAAGGCGGAGTCCCAGGGGCCGGCGTGCCAGCCGTCTTTCACATTGGGCGCGGTGCCATCACTGTCCGCAGGCCAGGCCTGCGCTTCGGTGAACACGGCCCAGGCGGCGTACGGCGTGCCTGGCGGCAAGGCCTTGACGGGCAGGTGTGCATCCAGCCCTGGCGCGGCCTCATAGGCCACCCAGCCCACGCACCAGGCGCCGTCTTTCGCGGCGCGGTGGGCTTCGTCCAGCAGGGCGGGCACCTGCTTGGGGTCGTGCGCCACCAGCCAGCGTGAGGGCTGGTGAAAGGCCAGGCGCCGGCGTGTGCCGGCCTGATCGGGGAAATCGATCAAGGCCGTGGGGTAGTGGGGATCGACGTCCAGCATGTTGAGGGCCGCGTGGGCCCGCGGCGGATGGGTAGGGCGTGGACGGGCGCTGCCGGCTCAGGCCAGGCGCTGACGGCGTGACAGCGCGCAGGCCAGGGCCAGCACGCCGACTAGGGCGAACAGGGCCAGGCTCCAGAACTCGTAGGGCACGCCCAGCAGCGTGGTGGCCGCATCGGCGCAGGAGGCGCGCACCTCGAAGACCTCGGGCCAGCGGGTGTCCAGGCCCAGGCCGCCGACGATGCGATCGGCCAGCGTGAGCGCGCACGAGGTGCTCTTGGCGGCCACGAAGTGCTGCCACAGCGCCGCGGCCACGCCGGAGG
>NZ_JBASTH010000080.1:0-5847 GCF_049274795.1 Aquabacterium sp. | reverse complement strand
CGTGGTTGGTCAGCAGGCCCCAGACCAGGTCGTCGTCGATGCGCATGCGGCACACCAGGGTGTTCTGCGAAGCGATCTTCAGGATCTGTGCCGGGCTCAGGGCGTTGATCAGGTCGGCGGCCGATTCAGACAGGCCCAGGCGGAACAGCGCCTGCTCGCGGTCCGAGCGGATCAGGCTCTGGGCCAGCATCAGGTAGGACAGGTTGGTTTCACGGATCTCGGCGAGGATCTGGTCGTTGGTCATGGCGTCTGGCTCCTGGGCTATCAGCGGGTGTTGCTGCGTTGTCGATGGAGTCATTGTGCTGAAACCGCTCAATTTTCTTGATAGGGACGCGGATGTAAGAACCGTCGGAACCCGGCTGCGCGTTTTGTAGGAAGTTGCCTGACAGAAGCGCTGATAAGCCGGTGCAAGCGCTCCCAGTAAAAAGGCAGGGGAAACCGGAGCGTTTCCGCATGGCGGTGTACTGCGAATCACTAGGGCTTTCCAGGCCGCGCATCCCACTTCCTAGGGGGATGAGCAACAGGTTCGAGCGTGGCTGCGGCATGGTAATTTCGGCTACTTGCGTCACCGCCAACGAAGAGCCCCGTCATGCCCACCATCGCCCTGCCTGCCGAACTCACCAAGAGCTTCTGGGACAAGAAAAAGGGCCAGCTCGATGGCGCGGGTCTGGACGATGCCCTCAAGGCCCTGCAGAAGAAGCACGAGGGGGTGGACTGGCCCAAGCTGGCCGAGGGTTGGACCAAGGCCGCCGGCAAGGATGCGGCCAAGCTCAAGGCCCTGTACGAGACACTGGACAAGCTGTATCGCGTCAAGGCGTCCCCCCTCAAGCTCGAGGCTACGTCCTTGGCCACCGCAGCCGACAAGGCCGCCAAGGCCAAGGACGCCGCCAAGCCCCGCAAGGACGCCTGCGCGCTGATCATCAAGGAAGCCACGGCCTATGCCAAAGCCGTGGGTGCAGGGCTGGAGGCGCTGGAGCGCGAGTTCAACACCGCCCTCAAGGCCCTGCCTCAGGAAGAGGAGGCCGATGAGGGCGAAGGCGAGGATGAGCCTGCCAACGCCCTGCTCGATCCCGGCCGCCTGCTCCGGCAGCTCAAGTTGTGCAAGGCCGACCCGGCACGCCAGGTCTTCTTCGCCTACCTGGACAACGCCAAGGACGATCCGCTCCTGGCCGCCCACCCCAAAACCAAAGGCCGCATGATGATGGCCAAGATCAGCAAGGATGTCGGCATCAAGACGGGCTCCTTCGGCCTGCTGTCGATCGACGGGGTGCAGCTCAAGCTGGTGGTCGAGAAGAAGTACGGTGGTCTGGTCAAGCGCATCCGCATCCCTATCAAGAAGTGTGGTTTCAGGATCGGCAAGGTGCTGCTGGTCGACGAGAAGGGGGAGACCCTGGACCAAGACGACGAGGACGGCGCAGACACCCCCAACACCGCCCAGACCGGCACGCAGCCGAGCACGCCGGCGGGCACCATCAAGCCCGGCGCCTTGCCCTTCCTGCAGGCGTGGGCCAAGGTCCGGGGCGATGCGGTCACCACGCTCAAGGGCGTGGCCAAGGAAATCGCCGAGCTCAAGGATCCGGAATCCGCCAAGGCAGTCATCGAGATCAGTGCCGTGGTCAAGAACCTCACCGTCGAGCCCACCTCACCGCAGCAGATCGCGGAACTGGTGCGTTACCTCGACAAGGACGACGTGGTGCTGGATGTGTCCGAGTTCGCCAGCGACATCCGCACCCCGCTGCTCAAGGTGCTGGCCCAGTTGCACAAGGCCGTGAGCGCCTGATCCGATCCCCCGGCGTCGGCGGCCGATGCCCCCGGCTCCACGTCCGATATGTCCGTCCTGACGTCCCAGGCGTGTCCCCGTGCCCAATCCACGTTCCCTCGTCGGCAAACTGCTGCTCCGCATCAAGGGCGAGAAGACCCAGGCCCCCACCACGCCGCCGCCATCCAAGGGCCCCAGCGACCGCGACCGGGCCATGCTTCTGTACACCCGCCTGCGCGATGCCGGCTTGGTGGCCTCCCGGCAGCACCTGACGCTGGGTGGCCAGCTGGAGGCGCGCCGCAAGGCCATCGTCGCCGAGCTCGAGGCCGACCGCTACGACCAGGCGCAAGGCCTGCTCGACGACCGCGACCGCGACCTCGAAAACGAAGAGACCCAGGCCGTCCAGCGGCTGAAGGACGAGTTCCTGCCGCTGCGCAAGAGCGCGGTCGAAGTCGCGCAGACCACGTCCACATCGCCCACGGTGGCCCGGCTCATCAAGGCCATGAACGATCTGGCGCTCGACATCGAGAACAAGGCCAAGGCACGGCTGCCCGGGGCCGCGGCCGCGCTGCTCGACAGCCTGAAGGCGCATGTCAATGCCATCCGCAAGCAGCTGCTCAAAGACCAGGAGGCCTTCGACCTGGCCTTCAGGCAGCTGACCGAGGCCATGGCGCCCCTGACCTCGCCCGTCATCGCCCCGGAAGTGCGCACGCTCAAGACCAACTCCCAGCAGGCGGCCCGCCAGAAGGCCGACGGAGGCGACGCGTACGGCGGCATCGTGCTGGCCCAGGCCGGCGTGAGGGTGTGCGACACCATCGCCAACCTGCTGCGGGACTACGAACAGGCGCTGGCGCAGGCACGCTCCACCGTGCAGACCATGCTGGGCGACATGTTCCTGTTGGACAGCGAGCGGATCCAGACCGATTACATCGCGGCCGCCGTCACCAAGGCGGGCCAGGGGCAGCGCCAGGCCGCGCTGGACCTGTTGCAGAAGGTGGCGGCCCAGTGTGCCAAGGCCAAGACCACGCGTGACCAGTCGCCCTTCAACCCGGGCGACACCACCCGCCTGGCCACCGAGATGGACCTGCTGCTTAAGCACGCCCAGAAATCGGCCCTCAAGGACCAGATCGATGCCCTGAACCAGCGCTACACGCGGGCCAAGGCCAATCAGGACAACGCCCTCAGCAAGGCCTCCGTGTCGCTGTTCAGCGAGATCTACTGGGAGTGCAAGCGCCTGTCCGGCGTGGCGGACCAGCATGGCCTGTACGTGGCGCGGCGCGACAATGTCGTGCGGCCCCGTGTGCAGGCCCTGCGCACCGATGGCCCCTCGGCGACGGTGCAGGCACTGACTGGACCATGCCCGCTATGCCGGTGTCCGCCAGCAGGTGGCCGATGGCCTGCAGGGGCTGCCCGATCTGAAGGGCAGCGGGCTGGAGAACGCCGCCAAGCGGCTGACCGAGGCCCTGGCACGCGCCACGGAGCAGGGCCAGATCCAGCGCCAGTTCGCCGCCGCGGCCCTGGCCCTGGAGGCGCTGCTGCGCGAAGTGGAGGGCCTGGTGGAGGGCGCGAAGGGCCGTGGCGACGCGCTCGAAGCGTCCCGGCAGGCGCAGCCCTCGGGCACCGATCCCGGGGCCATCGCCGTCTCGCTGGAGAACATCCGCCAGCTGCTGGCCACGCTCAAATCCCACGCAGGCCAGGCCGGCGCGGCCAAGCAGATCGGCGAGATGGACGGCCTGCTGAAGCAGGCCGAGAAGGCCGCCACCACCGAAGCGCCCGCGCTGCTCGCGCAGGCCGGTGAGCGCTATGTGCAGGGCACCGAGCACGCGGCGCAGCATGGCCAGCTGCTCTCCCGCATCGACGACGTGGTGCAGCCCGCCAAGGCCCTGCTCGATGGCAGCCTTCCCGCCATCAGCGCGCTGGTGGGCAAGGTCGACGAGCAGATCGATGCCGCGCTCAAGCTGTCGCTGGGGCAGGACCACGCCCAGGCGGCCCAGCGCCTCGATGGCGCGCTCACGCTGATCGGCCAGGCGCGCAAGCTAACCGACGACATCAAGGCCTGCGGCACCCGTTTCACCGCCCTCAAGGACACCACGCTGCCGGGCCTGACCACCCACACGCAGCCGGACGCCGACCCGGTCATCGGCACCGAGGTCAAGGCGCTGGGCCAGGCGCTCGGCCGCATCGACCGCCTGCTCAAGTCGCGCGACTACGAGGCCGCCCTCACAGCGCTTGACCAGGCCGAGCTGAACGCCCAGAAGGCGTCGATCAAGAAGAAGGTCAGCGGTGGCGCCCTGACCCCGGAAGAGATGACCGAGCAGTGCAAGCAACTGGTGGCACGCCCCAACGGCATGGCCGCGCTGGACGAGCTGGTCGAGACCTTCAAGAGCGGGCAGTCCGTTCAGGCCGTGCTGGCGGCCATGAAGGCGCGCTTCAAGCTCGACGATGCCGAGTGCGTGCAGGGCACGGACGACCAGGGCAAGGTCACGCAGGAGCTGTGCGCGCTCTACACGTCCATGACCAAGGTGCCCGACAAGCACACGCGCGACAACCCCAGCTTCAAGAAGATCGTGCGCAAGCCCAAGGGCAGCGGCTCGTCCTACAACGGGGGGGGCAAGGCCATCCACATGAGCGAAGGGCACCCCGATGCCTCGGCCGAGCGCGAGGTGGCCATCGTCACCGAGCTGCCGGATGTCGAGGACGACTGCAAGCCCGCACCCGGCGCCAAAGCCGTCAAGTTCTTCGACTGGAACACCTGGCACGAGGTCGGCCATGCAATGGACGACCGCAAGCGCTTCATGGCGACGCACGGTTCCGAGGCCGCCTACGGTGGCTGGATCAAGCATGGCGCCGACATCCTGGCCGTGGCGCAGGCCGTGGCCGAAGAGCTGAACCAGACGGACATCACCGCACGGACCATCGCCGCCTACCTCGACGCCGGGACCGTGCCTTCGCCGCTGCCGGCGCAATGGACCAAGGTCACCCAATGGGCCACGGCCGCCGGCTCGGGCCAGATCCCCTGGAAGGCCGGGGCCAAGTGCAACGCCAGCGTGCGCAATGGCGGCCTGCAGGCCAAGGGGCGCATCTACCATGAGGGCTACACGGGCGACTGGTACAGCTACCTGCCCGCGGCCCGCAAGCAGGGCATCACGGGCTACCAGTTCCGGGCACCTGGAGAATGGTTCTCCGAGCTGTACGCGGCCTACAAGAGCGACAAGCTCAAGCGCAGCCACCCTGCGAAGGCCTGGCTTGATAAATTGTTCGCCGACTGACACGGCTTTCCAACGTCTTCACCCAAGGGGTCCCCATGTCTCTGTTCAACCCGACCGACCTGAGCTGTCCTCATTGCGGGCAATCGTTCTCCTTCGACCTGTGTGCCAGCGTGAATGCCGACCGGCGCCCCGACCTGCGCCAGGCCATCTTGGACGACACCTTCCAGCAGGCCACCTGCCCGCACTGCCAGGGCAGCTTTCGCATGGAGCCCCAGCTCAGCTACCTGGACGTGGGACGCGGCCATTGGGTGGCCGCCTTTCCCCGCACGCAGGTGGACGACTGGAAGGCCGTGGAGGCCAGGGCCCAGGAAGGCTTCAACCGCTCGTATGGCACGGGGGCGAGCGCGGCCGAACGCGAACTGGGCGCCTCGCTGACCACCCGCGTGGTGTTCAGCTGGGACGCGCTGCGCGAGAAGCTGATCGCCTTCGAGGCCGGCCTGGACGACGTGGCCCTGGAAGAGCTCAAGCTGCTGCTGATGCGCGACATGCAGGAGCCGCCGCTGCCCCTGGGGGCCGAGTTGCGCCTGACCGGCGTGTCCGCCGACGGCACAGAGCTGGCGATCAGCGTGCTGGACCGCACCGGCCAGGAGCTCGAAAGCCTGGACGTGCCCCGGGATCTGCTCGACGAGATCACCGCCGATCCCGAGGGCTGGGCCGAACTGGGCGCTTCCTTGCGCGCCGGTGCCTTCGTCGATGTGCAGCGGCTCAGCCGCGGTCAGTGAGCCGGCGCGATGTCGACACCGTCCGGTCGCCCGCCCCGGCCGCCGCACCTCGGCCCCGCCGGGCCCGAGCCGGCCGAGCGTGAGCCTGACCCTGCGC
>NZ_JBASTH010000079.1:0-96332 GCF_049274795.1 Aquabacterium sp. | reverse complement strand
GACGGCATGCACGGCCAAGCCGACTGAATCGGGAATGGCGAAGTCATAGTTCTTCTCATCGCCGTGGTTCGCCCCCAGGTGGGGAACTGTGTCCCAAAGCCCCATGAAGCGGAAGTTGATGCAGCGCATGTTGCCGCCCGTGTTCGCTGAGCTGAACTGCCTGGAATCACCCAACATCTTCTCGATCTGACTGACCCACGCACGCGCTTCAGCCGCTCCCCGGCTGAAGCCCACCACATCGATATCCAGCCAAGTGCCCTTGTTGGCCGCGTCGCTCTTGATGAACTGCTCCAGGAAATCTGTTCCCAAGGCCAGCCGCTCTTTGAACCCATCGCCTGTGGCCTCACTGCCTTTTACAGGCATGTCTTCGTTAGTGGTGCCAATGCCCGTGATGTAAAAGGCCCTCCCATTGATGTCTTGGTCATACGCCAAATAAAACTTCCGCACATTCGACAGGCTGGCGCCTTCTTGTGCCGGCGCTGAGTTCCCGGTCCCATCGAACGCGAACAGGATCAGCCCGAAGGGATCGGCATAGATCAGCGGGTTGTGGTTGGCGTAGGCATACGGCTGCGTAAGCAACTGGCCCGAACGCCAGTTGGGCAGCGGCCCCAATGGATCGGGCTCCAGGTACTCGCCGCGCTGCGGGTCGTAGGTGCGCAGCACGTTGTCGTGCCAGCCGGTTTCCGCATCGAAGTATTGCCCTGGCAAGCGCAGGTTCAGCGCGAAGCCTTCGGGCGTATGGGCGGTGTGGGCCACGGTCTGGGGGCCGACCATTCCGTAGGCCGTGGGTTTTGCGCGCCAGATCACCCGCGCCTTCGCATCCGTCACCGCCACCGGCGTGCCGATCTCGTTGGCGTGCACGAAGCGCAGTTCGCCCCCATCGGCGCTGAGCCAGCGCCACAGCGCCACGAACCATGCGCCGACGTCGCCTTCATCGGCTCGCAGCTCCGCACCATCGGCGTAGTCGATCACCGCCACCGGCACGCTGTGCGCGTAGACGTAGCGGCGGGCCAGCTTCGCGGGATAGACCTTGGCTGCTGCGGAGATGGCTTGAGGCTGCGTTTCCGCGACAAGCTTCATGCCTTGCCACAGGTACTGCGTTTGTTGCGCACCCTTGGCCTCCCCGCCCGGGCCGTAGACCGTCTTCGCAATGCGCAGGCCGTGCGTGTTGTGGGTGTAGCGCGCCAGCAAAGTGTCGGCCTGCCGCACCTCGGCCAACCTCCGATCCGCACTGTAGGCCAGAACGCGTTCCAGCTGGCCCGGCATGCCGCCGATGCGCAGCGGCAGGCCCGTCGCGTCGCGCTGCACGCTCACACCGCGCCAGTCATGGTCCTGCCCCTGCCAGCGGGCTGCTTGCAAACGGCCTTGGGGGTCGAAGGCGTAGTACTCTGGCTGCGCCGCATCGGGCTGTTTTGCAGCGGGCTTCGCTGCGGCGGCGTCATCGCCCCCGGGCTGCGCCAGCAGTAGGCGGCCCCCTGTGTCATAGGCGAAGCCGATGTGTTGCACTGCCGCGTCCTCGCCCTCGCCCTCTTGCATGCTGCGCTGCCGCATGCGACCCAGCAGGTCGTAGCCAAAGCCCGTTTGCATCAGCATGGGCGCCGCCGGGTTGGCGGGCTGCGCCATGGCCGGGTCCAAGGCCGAGGCCGCGGATGCGCCCGTCCGGGCCGCTTGCGATGCCTGCGCCCGCGCCTGCGGCAGCCACGCCGTCATCCACTCGTCCAGCCAGCCCGCCCGCTGGCCTGGCAACTCCCAGCGCATCCTCGCCAATTGGCCTTGCCCATTCAAATGCCAGCGCAGCGCCACGCCGTTGCCCCAGCGGTAGCCCTGCTCCGACTGGAACAGGGCCGGCAGCGCGAAGGTGTCCTGGGCTGCCCCCCGGCTTGAAGCATCCTTGACCACCGTGGCCGCCCATGGCTCGATCACGGTGTGCTGGCCCAGGCCCAGCCGGTCGCCCAGCCAGCCGGCCACGGTCTGTCCCAGCACGGCCTCGGCCCGCCCGTCCCGGTACCTCACGGCCTTGAGCTGGCGGCCCACGCCCCATTCGTAGCGCAGGCTGCCCCCTTCGGGCAGGTGCCACGCCAACAGTCGGTCGGCCTCGTCATGGTCGTAGCGTTCGGTGGCCTGCTGGCCGGCCAGCCCCTTGCCAGCCTGGCGAACCAGGGTACGCTGGCTCAGGCGGCCCAGATCGTCATAGACCAGCCGCTCCTGTTCGTGCGGGTGCTCGATGCGCACGAGGTGTACGCCTTCGTAGCTCAGCCGGGTTTCCTGCGCAGGGCTTCCAGGCCGCTGCACGGTGTGCCCGACGATGCGCCCCAGCGCATCGCGCTGCCAGTCCCATGTGCCGCCATCGGCCATCGTGCGCCGCACCAGGCGGTTGTTCTCGTCGTACTGGCGGGCCTCCAGCCCCGTCTGCGGGGTGCGCAGCGCCACCAGGCGGCCGAAGTCGTCCACCCAACCGTTCGAGCCTGGCCAGGCGGACGAGGGGATGCCGGGTTCGGCCTGTGCCGACGGTTCAGGCTGGACGGGCGGCACCAGCCAGCGCATCTGCCCCTGGTTGCTGGTCAGCGCCACGGCCTGGGCCAGGCTGTCTGACATCCCTGGGGCACCCTTCATCGCATCGAAGTACGTGATGTGCTGCACCTCGCCCCCGGGCAGCTCGATGCGCGTCGGGCGCATCAGCGCATCGAAGGCCGCCCGGGCCCGCGCGCCGCCTCGCCGCCACTGTGCGGGCTCGCCCGTTGGCAGGTACTGCTGCGCCACCGCCATGCCGTCGGCGGGCACCTCCTGCGTGATGCGGCCGGCCTCGTCGTGCTGTGTCCAGCGGTGCGCCATGCCCAGCGGCAGGTGCATCGCTTGCACGTGGTTGGCCTTGGCATCCCATTGGTAGCGGTTGGTGTCTGCAGTACCGGGCAGCGGCCCGTCCACCGCCACGAGCACGCTGCGACCATTGATGCGACCGTACTCGTAACGGGTGATGCGCCTGATCGGGCTGGCCTGATCAGGCAGGGCCGCGGGCTGGCCCTGTGCATTGAGCGGGCTGTAGCCGGTCTCCTCCATGCTGAGCACTTGCCTTCGGTCGTTGTACGTGAACCGCATCTGGTGCTCACGGCCCGCCACCACGCTGGGCCTGGCGATCAACGCGGGCTGTTCGCCCGCGGCGCCAAATTCGTAGCGCAGCATCCAGCGTTCGGCCCCCGGCTTGCCGTCGCGGTAGGGGACACTGCTGACCTTGATCACCCGATCCAGCGGGTCGTAGGCCGTGCGCACCCCCTGCAGGGGCCTGCCTTGGCGATCAAGCTGGATCTCTTCGGTCAGCCGGCCTTTGCGGTCATAGCCATAGCGCATGTTGGCCCGCGGGCAGGGCAAGGCCGCCGGGCAGGGCTCGCCCCGTGTCTCGGTGATGCGGTAGTCGCCGGCCACCATGGCGCTGCGGATCTCCAGGCGTCGGCCATCGGGCCGCTCGGCCGTTCGCCCGTGTACCAGCACGCTGAGTCCTGGTGTGCTGCCGGGCAACTCGCTCAAGCTGGCACGCTCCAGCACGGCCAGTTCCACCTTCTGGCCCGCATGCTCGCTGTGCACGGCCCAGCCGCGCTGGTCATAGCCATAGGTGGAGATACGTTGGTTGAGCGCTTGTCCATCACTGCCGCTGCCAGATACGCTGATGCCGGTGAGCAGGGTGGGAAAGCGTGCATCTTCGTAGTGATAGCTGCGGCTGACCGAGCTGGTGGTGGTGCCTCGGCTGGTCAGTGGGTGAGCAGGCTTGTCTGCATCGTAGTGCGTGGGCAGATGCACCTTGACCAGGTTGGCCGCCAACTGGATCTTGTCGACCTGCGTGCCCTTGGGTGGCGAGGTGCCATATTCATAGGCGTAGCGGCCCACGGGCGTGTCGATGCTTTGCACGCCGGTGAAGCGCACGGGCTGTTCCTGGCCACGCGCCCGCTCGGCATAGTTGAGCTTGAACTGGCGGCCTTGGGGATCGGTGACCTGCACCAGGTGGCCTCGGGCGTCATGCTGCAAGGTGACGAACTCGCCCGTGGGCACGGCGATCTGCACCAGCTTGCCGCGGTGGTCGAAGCTCAGGCGACGGCCATCGGGCCAGGTCCATACGTACTCATCGCCGCGCGGGCCGCGGCGGATGGCGATACGCCCGTCGGACGCGCGCGACGTGCCGCAATGGCTGGGATCGAGCAGGTCCCGGCTGAAGATCAGGCGGGCGCCGTCGGCCTGCACGATCTGCAGGGCGCGGCCCACCACGTGCAACTCGGTCTCGTACGAGAGCTTCCAGCCCCGGCCCATGATGCCATTGGGAAAGCCGGCGCCGCTGAACTGGCTGTTGTAGTGGCGGACCAGCTCCAGGCCCAGCACGCCGGGCAGGGCGGGCAGGTCGACCTCGCGCTGGTACTTGTTGCCGGTGATCACGTTGATGGGGTTGCCGCCGCTTTCGTCCACCGTCTTGTCGTTCTTGCTGGCGGGGCCGCCCGTCCCGCAGGCTGTGGGCCCGGTCGCTTCGCCGCAGCTCGATGTGGGGCCGGCCGAACGAGCTGGCGAAGCCGCCGCGGCCATGGTCTGGGCCTGCATGGCCCCCGGCAGCATCAGGCCCAGGCACGCCCATAGGGCGACGGACACCGGCCATGCCGATCCTGTTTGATTTCTCATGCTGCCGCCCCGACCCTCAAGGGCCGACGCCTTCCCTGTTTAATGGTTTATGGGTGATCCGGGCGACAAGGGGGATACGGAGGCGGCCACCTTGCCAAGTCGAATCGTGCCCCTTCATCTTCAAAGGGGCGCTGCCAGTATAGAGATCAGGACACGGCGGGGCCATCCCTCCGTGGGGGGAATGTGGCCAACCTGCAGGTCAGGCGCGGAGCCCATGACCAGGGATCGCGCAGCGGCTTCGCGCGTTCGGGCGCTCAGCCGCAGTATGGTGCCGCTACACGCTCAGCCGCGCAGCGTGCGCGAGTGCGCGTGCACCGTGTCCACCAGCGTGCTCACGTGCTCAGGCGGGGTGAACTGGCTGATGCCGTGGCCCAGGTTGAAGATGTGACCGCCCTTGGTGCCAGGGTTGCCGAAGCTGTCCAGCGCCTTGATCACCTCGGCGCGGATCTGCTCGGGTTGCGCGAACAGCACGTTCGGATCCAGGTTGCCCTGCAACGCGACGCGGTCCTGCACGCGCTGGCGAGCCTGGCCCAGGTTCACCGTCCAGTCCAGGCCGACCACGTCGCAGCCGGTGTGGGCGATCTGTTCCAACCACAGGCCGCCGCCCTTGGTGAACACGATATGCGGGATACGCACGCCTTCGTGCTCCTTCTTGAGCTGGCTGAGCACGCGCTGGGTGTAGGCCAGGCTGAAGGCCTGGAAGGCGCCATCGGCCAGCACGCCGCCCCAGGAGTCGAAGATCATCACGGCCTGGGCGCCGGCTTCGATCTGCGTGTTCAGGTACAGGGCCACGGCATCGGCGTTGACCTCGAGGATGCGGTGCATCAGGTCAGGGCGCTGGTACATCAGGGTCTTGACCAGACGGTAGTCGTCGGAGCCGCTGCCCTCGACCATGTAGCAGGCCAGCGTCCAGGGGCTGCCCGAGAAGCCGATCAGCGGCACGCGGCCAGCGCCGTCGGCATTGGTCAGGGCCTTGCGGATGGTGCTGACGGCATCGAACACATAGCGCAGCTTGTCCATGTCGGGCACGGCCAGCTTGGCCACGGCGGCTTCGTCGCGAACGGGGCTGGCAAAGCGCGGGCCTTCGCCCTGCGCGAAGCTCAGGCCCAGGCCCATCGCGTCGGGCACCGTCAGGATGTCGCTGAACAGGATGGCGGCGTCCAGGTCGTAACGGGCCAGCGGCTGCAGGGTCACTTCGCAGGCGTAGTCGCGGTTGGTGGCCAGGCCCATGAAGCTGCCAGCCTTGGCGCGGGTGTCGCGGTACTCGGGCAGGTAGCGGCCGGCCTGGCGCATCAGCCACACGGGCGTGCAGTCGGTGGGCAGGCGCAGGCAGGCCCGCAGGAAGCGGTCATTGGCCAGGCGGGGCAGGGCGGGGACGGTGGGGATCATCGCCTGATTGTAGGGGGCGACCGGCGGGGGCTGGCCCGAGGGGCAGCGGCGTGCGGGTTTCGGGTGGCTTGGGTGCACGACATTCCCTAGGCACAAATCACCATGGCGGAGAAGGATGGCGCTCGGCATGATGTCGCCATGCCTGACACACCTGGTCCCACCTTTTCCCTCAATCACACGGAACACTGCTACGTGGCCTTCGATGGGGCGATGGGCTCCATGGTGCAGCCCTATCTACTGCAGTTCAATGCCCCCTTGGCGGAGGCAACGGTGCGCCAGTTGGTGCGTGAACTGGTCTCTGTCTTTCCTCGCTTGCGTGGGGTGGCCGAGGCGGGTGCTCACTTCTATCATCTGCGCATCTTGCCGGATGGTGCTGTGATCGATCAAAAATTCGAGCACGCGTGGCGGGTGGATGCCCATGTCGATGCAACTGATGATCGTGCCCTTGAGGCATTGCACAACCGTCTCCTCAATGAGGTGTTGCCGCTGGAGCATGGCCTGGGCTGCCGCTTCGTGTTCATCCCCCATGAGCGCACCCCGGTGCTTTTTTTCTGCATGCACCACATGCTGGGTGATGGGCGCACCATGATCGCGTTGGTCACCGCGCTGCTGCGGCGACTCAATGGCGAGCCGACCATGCCTGTGCAGCCTGTGGAGGATCCGTCGCTGCTGGGTGCGCTCAAGCCGGCGCACTGGTGGCAGTGGCCGCAGCAGATGTGGCGCTCGCGCCGCCACCAGGTGACGCAGGCCCGCAGTTTGGCTGGGCTGCATGCGCTGCAGGTGTGCAGCCCACAGGGCCCCTACTTGTCGGTGCATGCGCTCAGGCACTACACCGTGCCTTGTCGTGCGAGCGCTTTGCGCCCTTTGGCGCGTCGATTGGGCATCTCGGTCAATAGTCTGATCATGTTGGCCCTTGCAGAAACCTACCTGGCGCAGGCTCCGGACGATCCGCAGGCTGCGGCAGTGATCCGTCAGTCGCTGGATCTGCGCCCCTACTTTCCGAAATCGGACGGCCACGGTTCCCTGTGGGGGAATCATGTAGGGGCCTTCCTGGTGATCGAGACGGGCAGAAAGAGCTTGAGCGAGCGGGCGCAGTCAATCAAGGCGCAGGTCGATGCCGCTGTTGCCCGCTACGAGCGGCGCGAAATGTTCTGGGGCTATGCCTGGTTCAGTCTGGTTCCCTGGTTGGGGCGAACCTTGTTGGGCTCAATCACGGTGAACATGCTGCGCAAGCGGCGCGGCCCTCGCATCAGTTGTCATGCCACCAGTCTGGGCAATGTGGCAGACCTGCACCGCCCCGATGATCAGGTGCGCCTGCTGCGCTGGGTGCCTGGCGTGCCCAGCCTGTCGATGATGCACATCGTGAGCGAACTCAATGACCAAATCATCATGCCCTTGAGCTGGCAACTCTGCGAGGCCGGTTTGGCCCACATGGACGCCTATCTGCGCCGTCTGGACGAGGTGTTCCTGGGTCTGGCCGAAAGTGCACGCAAAGACGCTGGCACCTCTGCCCCACTCAATTCAACGTCTTGCGGTAGCTCTTGATCGAGGTGACCAGGAACACCAGGAAGGCCAGGCCGATGGGCCACAGGTTGGTCACCATGTCGGCCATCTGGAACTCCTTGAGGAACACGCCCCGCGCCCCACGGATGAAGTAGGTCATCGGCAGGGTGGACGAGATCCACTGCGCCCACTGCGGCATGCCGCTGTACGGGAACATGAAGCCCGAGAGCATGATGGTCGGCATCATGTAGTAGAACGACAGCTGCATGGCCTGGATCTGCGACTGCGCCGCCGTCGAGATCAGGATGCCCACCATCAGCGTGGTCACGCCGTAGGTGAACAGCAGCGCGGCCAGGGCCCAGGCGCTGCCCGTCAATGGCATCTTGAACAGCCAGAACGCGATCACCAGGATGCTGAGCACCTGCACGATCCCCATGAAGAAGTAGGGGATCATCTTGCCGACGATCACCTCAGACGGTGCTGTGGGCGTCACCATCATGAACTCCATCGAGCCGCGCTCCTTCTCGCGCGTGATCGACATCGCCGTCATCATGATCAGCGACATGTTCAGGATCATGCCGATCACGCCGGGGATGATGTAGAAGGTGTGCTCGCCCTGCGGGTTGAAGCGGCGCTGCACGCGCACGTCCACGTTGGGGCCGGTGCTGGGCACGTGCAGCTGGTCGCGCCGCAGGATGTGCGCGGCCACCTGCCGCGCCACCTCGCCGGTCGACGAGATCGCGCCGTTCAGCGACACCGGGTCGGTCGCATCGGCTTCTACCAGCAGTTGCGCCGTCTTGCCGGCCATCAGGTTGCGCGTGAAATCAGGCGGGATCTCGATGACGACGGAGGTCTTGGCCTGGCGCAGGTAGTTGCTGGCCTGCTCGGCCGACATCTCGCGCGGGTCCACCTTCAGGTAGACGCTCTGGATCAGGGCGGCACGGTACAGGCGCGAGAACTCGCTCTTGTCGTGGTCCACCATGATGGTGTCGATGTGGCGCGGATCGGGGTTGATGGCGTAGCCGAACACGATCACGTAGCTGATGGTGGCGATCATCAGCGAAATGAAGGTGAGCCGGTCGCGCACCATGTGCAGCCACTCTTTCTGGGCGATGGCGTAGACGCGATGGGGAGACATGACTGCTCTCGCTCAGAAGGAGGTGTTGGTGCCCTGCTGCTGCAGGGTCAGGTGGAAGAAGACGTCTTCCAGGCCCACGTCGATCTCGTGCACGTCGCCGGCCGAATCGCCCAGGGTTTGCAGCCAGCCGGCCACATCCTCCTGCGAGCGGGCCACCAGGCGCACGCTGTTGCCCTGGCGCGAAAGGCGCACCACGCGCGGATCACGGCTGATGGCGACCAGGTCGACCGGGCCCTTCAGGCCCACCTGCATGGCCACAAGGTGGCTGTTGCGGATGACCTCTTCGGGCTGGTCGTCCACCAGCAGGCGGCCGTAGAGCATGTAGGCCAGGCGGTGCGAGCGCATGGCCTCGTCCATGTAGTGGGTGCTGACCAGCGTGGACACGCCGGTGGCTGAAATCTCTTGCAGGATGTCCCAGAAGGCTTCGCGGGCCTTCGGGTCCACACCGGCGGTGGGCTCGTCGAGCAGCAGCAGCTTGGGGCGGTGCGACATCGCGCAGGCCAGGGCCAGGCGCTGCTTCCAGCCGCCCGAGAGCGTGCCCACCTGCTGGCGGTCACGGCCCAGGTCGTCGAACGCGAACTGCTTGACCAGTTCATTGAGGCGGCCCTGGATGTCCTTCACGCCATACAGGCGGCAGACGAACTCCAGGTTCTCTCGCACGGTCAGGTCGGGGTACAGGCTGAAGTGCTGCGTCATGTAGCCCAGCAGCGGCTTGATCTTGTCCGACTGCGTGGCGATGTCGTAGCCCATGCAGGTGCCGCCGCCGGAGGTCAGCGGCACCAGGCCGCACATCATCCGGATGGCCGTGGTCTTGCCGCTGCCATTGGGGCCCAGGAAGGCGTAGAGTTGCCCCGGCTCGATCGTCATGTTGAGCTGGTCAACGACGGTGTGCGTGCCGAAGGTCTTGGTGAGGTTCTTGACCTCGATGAGGGTGGTCGCTGAGGACACGTCAGGCCTTTGCTGGTCGAAGTCGTGTCGTCGGGTCAGCCTTGCTGCAAGGCCAGGATCACCCCCACGGGCGTGCCGGGCGGCACGGAGCACTTGCTGGCGCCTTCGATTCGGCCTTCGGTCAGGAAGCTCAGGCGGTCACGCAGTTCGGGCCCGAACATCAGCGGGTTGGTGTACTCGGGGCGGGCGCTCACGCGGGTGGTGCGGGCTGTGAGCGGCTCGTCGCAGCCCGACACCTTCACCTGAAACTGCGAGCCGGGCAGGAAGCGCGGGCGCAGATCATTGGGCACGAAGAAGCGCACGCGCAGGCTGTCCTTCTGCAGGATGGACAGCACGGCGGCGCCCGTCTGCGCGAACTCACCCTGGCGCACGAAGATCTCCTGCACCACGCCATCGACCGGGGCAGTGACCTGCTTTTGCTGCAGCAGCCACTCCACCTGGGCCACACCGGCCACAGCGGCCGAAGCCTGAGCGGCGGCGGCGCGCTTCTCGTCGTCGCGGGCGCCTTCCTTGGCGGCACGCAGTGCGGCGCGGGCCTCTTCGACCTGGGCCTGGGCCAGCGCCACGGCGGTGCGGTCGGAGTCGACCTGCGCCTCGGCGATGAAGCCCTTCTTGACCAGGGCTTCGCTTTTCTTGAGGTTGGTCTGCATCTGGGCCAGCTGGGCCTTGGCGTAGCGCAGCTTGGCGCGCACCTGGTCCAGCTCGTCCTTGCGGGCACCCTTGGACAGGTTTTCCTGCTGCGAATCGGCCTGGGCCTTGCGGGCTTGGGCTTCGGCCAGTTGGGCCTGCTCGCGGTTGGATTCCAGCGTGTAGAGCTTCTCGCCGCTCTTGACGACCTGCCCTTCCTTGACGCCCATCTGGAACAGCGTGCCAGCCACTGGCGAGGCCACGGCCGTGATGTCGGCCTCGATGTAGCCGGGCAGTTGCGAGCGCTTGTCATCCTGCAGGCAGCCGCTCAGGCCGGCGGCGGCCAGCAGCACGCTGGCGCACAGGAGGGTGCGGGACGGGGCGGGCGAGGGGAGGGACAACAGGCGCTTCATGGGAACACTTCACTCAACAAAGGTCATGGCGGCAGGCGCGTCGAGGGCCTGCCACGGTCACATGGTCACAGGCGCCCCAGCTCGACGAACAATGGGCGATTGTCGATGCCAGGGCGGGGGTCGTCGCCATAGCTCAGCCAGAAGTGGCTGGAGAACAGTTTCTGGCGCTTGTAGCCGCGCGGCACCTCCACCAGCGGGTCGCCGTGCGTGATGCCACAGGCCAGCGCGTCGACCTTCTGGCCCTGGTTGGCCATGATCCAGTCGATCAAGGCGCGGAACACGTCCTTGTCGTCGTTGGCGATCAGCGTGGTGTGCAGCGTCAGGTAGTTCAGCACGCCGCCCACCGGCGGCAGGCGGAAGCCACCGGCGATGGAGGCGTACAGGTTGTACAGCGGGCGGATCAGGCCGATCGGGGCCTTGAAGCCCATCACGCGCGTCTGCTTGTAGGCCTTCTGGTTCCAACTGCCCAGGATGCCGATGATCTGGCCGCCCTTGAGTGCCAATGCGTAGTCGCCGATCGAGATGCCCGCGTAGTACGGGTCATTGGCCAGCACCTTGGCGAACTCGTAGCACGGGTAGCCGTTGCGGCGGGGGGCCTCGCGGTCGAAGAAGGCCTGCATGGCCGGCACGTCGGCCGCCGTGGCGGCGCGCACGTCAACGCCGGCGGGGATGCGCGGCTTGAGCTTGCGCGTGAAGATGAAACTGGTCTCGATCGTGTGGCTGACCCAGTAGTCGAACAGCACGCCGTCAGCCGCGTTCTTGGCGGCCTCCAGCGGGGCCACGTTGTCCTTGATCACGATGCCCTGCAGCAGGTCGGTGGTGCTGCGGTATTCCTTTTGCGCCACGAACATCTGCGAGGCGATGCCGCGGCGGCGGTAGTACGGGTCCACGCGCGTGTCGCCCGAGTAGTACACGCGGCGGCGCTGGCCGCTGATGTACAGGTCACGGCCGGAGATCACCGTCAGGCCGGCCAGCACCTCGGGGCGCTCGGAGTCGTCGGCCACGGTCAGGATGAACTCGTCGCCGATCACCTTGGCGCCGGTGAAGAAATCCGGCTGGCGCTGGAAACACATTTCAGCCGGTCCGGGCATGGTGATCTTGCTGATCAGGTCATGGATCTTCGGATTGTCGGCGGGCGTGCCGAGACGCACGGTGATGGTCATGGTGTCCTCGTCGAATGCGTTGGGTGTGGGCGGCGTGGGTGGTTTACTGCAGGGCCGTGACGCTGATGGGCGGTCAGGCGGCCACGGCCGGTTCGTCCAGGGCGTGGCGCAGCACGTCGGGGATCTGTCCCTTCCAGTGGCGCAACGGCTCGATCTTGATGTTGCCCTCGACCATGCCACGCAGGCGGCATTGATCAAGGTAGATGTCGCGCATGTGCGGCAGGGCCACGCAGGCGGCGGGCTGCAGCTGGCCCAGCTCGCGCGCCAGCTTGTAGTGGAAGTTGTTGAGCAGCGCGCGCTCCAGCTGGCCGGCCAGCGAGGCTTCCAGCGCGCTGCGGTCGGTGCCTTCCGCGCACTCCACCAGCAGTGCGTAGCCGGGCGACAGGCGGGTGCTCTGGTCCAGGGCCAGCAGGGTCACGGGCAGGGCGCCGTGCAGGGCCAGGCCATCCTGGATCTGCTGGGCCAGCGTGGCGCTGGTCTTCTCGCCGACCAGATCGACGCCGTCGTTGCGGCCCAGGAAGGTCAGGCAGGGCACCTGGCCCAGGAAGCCATCCACACGCACCACGTCGCTCATCTTGTAGCGCGCGAAGCCCGAGCCAGTGGTCATGATGGGGATCACCTGCATGCCATCACGCAACTGCCACGAGGCCAGCACCTGCCCGGTGGCCGTGTCCTCGAATTCGTAGAAGTGGCTGAGATACGCCAGCGGGAAGCGCCCCTGGAAGGGGAAGGTGACGACGCCCTCGGTGGCCCACAGACCCTTGCCCTGGAAGTTGGCGTGCGGCAGCAGTGCGCGCAACTTGTCGGCCCAGGGGGCGGCAGCAGCCGTGTCCCAGGAGCTGACCACGGCCAGGCCGGGCCACAGCTTGGCGAAGAACTCGGGGGCCAGCTTGCCGTCCCAGGCGCGCAGTAGTTGCGCGGCGCGGGCCGAGCGCGGGCAGGCCACCTCCGCCATGCGGGCCTGGCGGGCGCCCCAGTGGCCGGTGTCCAGCACCTGGGCCAGCTCTTCGCGCCAGCGCGCCAGCTGCTCCAACGCCCCCAGGGCGAAGGTCGGGCTCCACACGGAGATGAAGCCCAGCGTTTCATCGGCCACCAGGTAGGCCACGGTGGCGAACAGCGAGTCGTCCGAGGTTTCGGCCAGAGCCACCTCTTGCGGCACGGATTGCGTCAGGTAGGCCAGCAGACGCTTGCCCCACGACAGCATCTTCATGTCGTCGTTGATGTCGCCGGCGGTCTGGTCACGCATGTCCGTCGGGATCCAGGACAGCGACCAGTAGTGCGTGCCGCGCCCCTGCTGCGGGAACTGGCGGTACAGATCGCCCACCCAGGCGCTGATGACCTCGTCCAGCTCGTCCAGGAAGAGCTTGCTGTACGGGATCCATTTCACGGCCGAGGTCGAGCCGCTGGTGGGCTGGTAGCGCATCACTGGCGAATCGACCATCTCGCGCCCGCGCGACGCACGCTGGCGCTCCAGCGCCTCGGCGTAGTCTCCGTAGGTGGTCAGGGGCATGTGCTGGGCGAACTGCTCCCAGGTCCAGTCCGCACGCACGCCGCAGCGCTGGCCTTCAGGGGATGCGGCCACGGCGGCCAGCCAACGCGACAGCCGGCCACGCTGGATGTGCTCCAGCTCGCCGAGGTGCCGTTCGAAACGCCGGCACCCGGGGGTGACCAGCAGCTTGAGGAGTTGGTGGCCGAAGGAGGTTCCGACGCCCATGCTCAGGAAGCCTTGCCGCGCTCCAGGCCGTCCTGGACATCGGTGTCCAGCCAGGCCGTGGTGTTCGCGGGGGCTCGCTGCTCGTTGTCCATCTTGCGCGCGATGGCCAGGCCTTCGGGCTTGTGCGTGCCCAGGATGTGCTTCTTCACCCACTTCCAGGGCACGTCCACGATGGAGCGGAACAGGCTTTCGTAATCGCAGGCGGCCAGGCAGGGCACCTCGTTGCCGCGGCGCCAGCCCGGGTTCACCTTGTCGAAGAAGGCGATGTGCGGGTTGCTGGCCTTGAGCTCGGGCGTGATGTCGGCCACTTCGCCCTTCAGGCGCACGTAGTCCTCGCCGAAGTCCAGCACCATGTTCTTGCGGTCGAACGCATCGGGGAACAGTTGCTGGCAGTAGGCCTCGGTGATGGCGCGGTAGTGGTCATCACGACCGGGGCGGTTGCCATCGACCTTGGGGTAGTAGTTGTAGAAGTTGTTGGTCATCAAGAGGTAGGTCTTGTACCCCTTGGAGATCAGGAACCAGTAAAACGGCACGAAGGGGCGCTTGATGCGCTCGATGATCAGGCGGCGGTAGAAGGTGTTGGCCAGGTCGTTGTTGCCCCAGTATTCCTTCTCGATGATGGTGTCGCCGCTGAAGATGCCGCGCACGCGCTTGCCCTCGACCTTCAGGTCGAAGAAGGTCTGCGTCGAGAAGCCCACCAGGCGGTCATCCGACTTGCGCTCGACCAGGATCACGCCCGACTTCTTGCTCAGATCGCTCAGGAAGATGTCCAGCGAGGTGTTCTCGTAGTACTGGGAGTACAGCTCATACATCTGCTTGATGTGCGACACCGTGACGGACGAGATCGGCCGGAAGAAGGTCCGGGTCTTTTCCTTGTGCGCGGGACTGGCCATGGTGCTGCTCCGTGATTGGCCCCCTGACGCGCTCCACGCGGTGCCACATGGAGGGAAGGCCGGAAACAAAGTGTTTCTGTGAAAAATTATTCAAGAGCATGCCAGCGGCCTCTTTATAGACAGGATGGGGCTTGCCCGGGGGCTCCCCCCAATCGGGGGATGACGCGTTAGATTTGACGCGTCACGCGGCTTTTTTCCAGGGCCCGCTGCGGCGGAGCCGCGCCACCTTTGGGGGGCGCGATGCTCCAGTGTCAGGTACCCTTTCTGTCGTGCGCACGCGACTGGTGCGCAGGGCCTTCATCGTCCATTCACGGGGGCATCAGGCCTTGTCTGTCGTGTCCGAAGTGAGGGGGGCTTGGTTTGCGTGGGGGTAAGCACGTATAATCTTTGGGTTTTGCCGACATCAGGTCGGGGTTTTTGTTCGCTGTCAGCAGACAGGTCTGGTTCATTTGGCTCGGGTTGCGTCCCGGATCAAATGAGGTCAGGCAGGTTGGTTCGATGGCCAAAGTGGTCCTAGCTCTTTCATGGAAAAGCCCATGCCATCCTCCCCTGCGGTGGCCCCAGGGGCTCCAACGAAAGCGGCTGCGTCTGCTGGGTGGCAGGATTCATTCTGGCCGCAGCAAGATCCCGAGCCCCCGGTGATACCGCTCACGCGAGACGAGGCTCGGGCCCTGATCGCGAAAAGCCCCTCCCTCTCGCCTTGGCGGGTGATCGCGCTGCAAGCGCTGATCGGGGTGATCGTGGCGGTGATCTGGGGGGGCCTTTCTCGCAACCTGCCATCTTTCATCTCCGCGCTTTATGGCGCCGCGGTGGTGGTGGTGCCCGGCGCGCTCATGGTGCGCGGGGTGTTCGGTCGCGGGGCGGGGCGCAGTCTGGGCGGGCTCCTGTTCTGGGAGATCGTCAAGCTGGCGCTGGTAGCGGCCCTGCTCGCCATGGCGCCCAAGTGGGTGCTGTCGCTGAACTGGGTTGCGCTGCTGGTTACCCTGGTGTTGTGCCTGAAGGTCAATGGGCTGGTCCTGCTTTGGCAGGGCTCCAAGAAATCTAGAGTCTGACGAGAGTTGCTGATGTCTGCTGATGCACACGCTACCGCGGCCGGCGCCGTGGCCCAACGCGGCCCCACGGCCGGTGAATACATCAATCACCACCTGCGCCACTTTCAGAACATTTCTGAGAAGCAGGGCATCGTTGATTGGAACTACATCAACTACGACTCCGTCTTCTGGTCGGTGTCGCTGGGCCTGCTGGCCGTCTTCATCCTGTGGCGTGCCGCCCGTGCGGCCACGTCCGGCGTACCGGGCCGCTTCCAGGCTGCCGTCGAACTGCTCGTCGAACTGGTCGACACCCAGGCCAAGGGCATCATCAGCAACGCCGCCTCGCGCCGCGCCGTGGCGCCTGCCGCCCTCACCGTGTTCGTGTGGATCTTCTTCATGAACGCGATGGACCTGCTGCCGGTTGACCTGCTGCCCCGCCTCTGGGAAGAGGCCCACCGCGTGACGGGCCACGATCCGCACCACGCCTACATGCGTGTCGTGCCTACCGCCGACCTGTCCATCACGCTGGGCCTGTCGATCTCGGTGCTGCTGATCTGCCTGTACTACAACATCAAGATCAAGGGTCTGTTCGGCTGGATCAAGGAGCTGTTCAGCGCTCCCTTCCACGCCCACGGCATCGCTGCCGTGCTGCTGGCCCCTGCCAATTTCGCCCTGAACCTCATCGAGTTCGGCGCCAAGACCATCTCCCACGGCATGCGGCTGTGGGGCAACATGTACGCTGGCGAGCTGGTGTTCATGCTGATCGCCCTGATGGGGGCGGCTGGCCTCAGTTCCCTGGGCGGCATCGGTTTGTGGATCGGCCACATCCTTGCCGGCTCGGCCTGGGCCATCTTCCACATCCTGATCATTGCCCTGCAGGCCTTCATCTTCATGATGCTGACCCTGGTGTACATCGGTCAGGCCCACGAAGGTCACTGACCCTTCCCTTTCCCCTCCCTTTTTCTCACCAACCTCACTTTCTTCTTTAGGAGCAATCATGGAACTCGTGTTGGGTAACGTCGCGCTGGCTTGTGGTCTGATCATCGGTCTGGGCGCCCTGGGTGCTTGTATCGGTATCGCCCTGATGGGTGGCAAGTATTTCGAAGCCACCGCCCGTCAGCCCGAGCTGATGAACGAACTGCAAACCAAGATGTTCCTGCTGGCCGGTCTGATCGACGCCGCCTTCCTGATCGGCGTGGGTATCGCCATGCTGTTCGCCTTCGCGAACCCCTTCGTCGCAGCTGCTGCCTGATCGGTCCCTTCTCGACTGAGTTTTTCAATTAACCGAGAAAGGTCCGAGCCGTGAATCTGAACGCAACGCTGTTCGCGCAGATCGTGGTCTTCGGGATCCTGTGGTGGTTCACGATGAAGTTCGTGTGGCCCCCGATCACGAAGGCTCTCGACGAGCGCGCCACCAAGATCGCGGACGGCCTGGCTGCCGCTGACAAGGCGAAGTCCGAACTGGCCTCCGCCAACCAGCGCGTGCAGCAGGAACTCGCTCAGTCCCGCGAAGACATCGCCAAGCGTCTGTCTGACGCCGAGAAGCGTGGCAACACGCTGGTCGAGGATGCCAAGGCGCGCGCAGCGTCCGAGGCCGCCAAGATCGTCGCCGACGCCAAGGCCGAAGCCGACCAGTTGGTCGTGCGTGCCCGCGAGGCCCTGCGCGAGCAGGTCGCCACGCTGGCGGTCAAGGGTGCCGAGCAGATTCTGCAGCGCGAAGTCTCGCCCCAGGTCCACGCTGACCTGCTGAGCCGCCTGAAAACGGAGCTGTGATCATGGCCGAGCTTGCCACCATCGCCCGTCCGTACGCCGACGCCTTGTTCAAGGCCGCGCCCGATGCCGACCAGGCTGCCTGGGTCGGTCAGGTCGAGGCCTTGGCCGCGGTGGCCCGCGACCCGCAGCTGCGGTCCCTGGCGGACAACCCCGTCGTCACCAAGGAGCAAGTCTTCGAGGTGCTGACAGGTGCCGCCAAGGTGGCGCTGGCGCCAGCCGTGGCCAACTTCTTGCGTACCGTCCTCGACAACGGTCGTCTGGCGGCTTTGCCGCTGATGGCCGAGCAGTTCCAAACCCTCGTGCATGCCCGTCAGGGTGTTGCCGAAGCCATCGTCTACAGCGCTTTCCCGATCGATGCGGCCCAACTGGCCGACATCCGGGGCTCGCTGGAGAAGCGCTTCGGCGGCAAGCTGCAGCTGTCGGTCCAGGTGGATCCGACGCTGATCGGCGGCGTGCGCGTGGTGGTGGGTGACGAGGTGCTCGACACCTCCGTCAAGGCCCGCCTGGAGCGCATGAAGACGGCCCTCCTGGCCTGACCCCGGAGAGCCGTCTGTCCAAGACTGGTGCACACATGGTCGCCCAACCCCCACTGGCTGGCCTTCAGGGCTGTCAAGTGAACCCTGAAATCCAGCCGGTCGTCGTCAACGAGGTCTGCCCCGTGCAGCCCTTGACCAGACTGGGAGCAACGCAATGCAACTGAATCCCGCAGAAATTTCCGAACTGATCAAGAGCCGCATCGAAGGTCTCGGCGCGGCTGCCGACATTCGCAACCAAGGCACGGTGATCTCCGTGACCGACGGTATCGTCCGCGTGCACGGCCTGTCCGATGCCATGCAAGGCGAAATGTTGGAATTCCCCGCTGACGCCAGCGGCATCCCCACCTACGGCCTGGCCCTGAACCTCGAGCGCGACTCCGTCGGCGCCGTGATTCTGGGTGCCTACGAGCACATCTCCGAAGGCGACGTGGTCAAGACCACCGGCCGCATCCTGGAAGTGCCCGTCGGCCCCGAGTTGGTTGGCCGCGTGGTCAACGCCCTGGGTCAGCCCATCGACGGCAAGGGCCCGATCAACGCCAAGCTGTCTTCTCCCATCGAGAAGATCGCCCCTGGCGTGATCGCCCGTGAGTCGGTGTCGCAGCCCCTGCAGACCGGCCTGAAGTCGATCGACTCGATGGTGCCCGTCGGCCGTGGCCAGCGCGAGCTGATCATCGGCGACCGCCAGACCGGCAAGACCGCTGTCGCCATCGACGCGATCATCAACCAGAAGGGCCAAGGCGTCACGTGTATCTACGTGGCCATCGGCCAGAAGGCTTCGTCGGTCAAGAACGTCGTGCGTGCCCTGGAGCAAGCCGGCGCCATGGAATACACCATCGTCGTCGCCGCTACGGCCTCTGACTCGGCTGCCATGCAGTTCGTGTCGGCCTATTCCGGCTGCGCCATGGGCGAGTACTTCCGCGACCGCGGTGAAGACGCCCTGATCGTGTACGACGACCTGTCCAAGCAGGCCGTGGCCTACCGCCAAGTGTCGCTGCTGCTGCGCCGCCCTCCCGGCCGCGAAGCCTTCCCTGGCGATGTGTTCTACATCCACTCGCGCCTGCTGGAACGTGCAGCCCGCGTGAACGCCGACTATGTCGAAGCCTTCACCAAGGGTGAAGTCAAGGGCAAGACGGGATCGCTCACGGCTCTGCCCATCATCGAAACGCAAGCCGGTGACGTGTCCGCCTTCGTGCCGACCAACGTGATCTCGATCACCGACGGCCAGATCTTCCTGGAAACCAGCCTGTTCAACGCCGGTATCCGTCCCGCCATCAACGCCGGTATCTCGGTGTCGCGCGTGGGTGGTGCTGCCCAGACCAAGCTGATCAAGGGCCTGTCCGGCGGTATCCGTACCGACCTGGCGCAGTACCGTGAGCTGGCCGCGTTCGCGCAGTTCGCCTCCGATCTGGACGAAGCCACCCGCAAGCAGCTGGACCGCGGTGCCCGCGTGACCGAACTGCTCAAGCAGGCTCAGTACGCTCCGCTGCCGATCTCGCTGATGGGCGCAACGCTGTACGCCGTGAACAAGGGCTTCATGGACGATGTGGACGTCAAGAAGGTTCTGGCCTTCGAAGCCGGCCTGCACCAGTTCCTCAAGACCAGCCACGCCGCGCTGCTGAGCAAGCTCGAAGCATCGAAGGCCCTGGACAAGGACGCCGAAGCCGAACTGCAATCGGCCATCGCAGCGTTCAAGAAGACCTTCGCCTAAAAGGAGCACGCCATGGCGGCAGGCAAGGAAATACGCGGCAAGATCAAGAGCGTCGAGAACACCAAGAAGATCACCAAGGCCATGGAAATGGTCGCGGCTTCGAAGATGCGCAAGGCGCAGGATCGCATGCGCGCGGCCCGGCCTTACGCTGAAAAGGTGCGCAACATCGCTGGCAACCTGTCCAAGGCGAACCCCGAGTACGTCCATCCCTTCATGATCGCCAACGATGGCGCCAAGAAGGTGGGCTTCATCGTGGTGAGCACGGACAAGGGCCTGTGCGGTGGTCTCAACACCAACGTGCTGCGCGCCGTGACCAACAAGCTCCGTGAGCTGGACGGTCAGGGCACGAAGTCGGACGTGGTCGCGATTGGCAACAAGGCGTTCGGTTTCTTCAACCGGATCGGCGCCAAGGTGGTCTCGCATGTCACGGGCATGGGCGACACGCCCCACCTGGACAAGCTGATCGGCCCGACCAAGGTGGTGCTCGATGCCTACGCGGCTGGCGAGCTGAGTGCGGTCTACCTGTGCTTCACCCGCTTCATCAACACGATGAAGCAGGAGCCCGTGGTCGAGCAGCTGCTGCCTCTGAAGGCCGGCGATCTGCAAGCCGACGAGAACCATCAGTGGGACTACATCTACGAGCCTGATGCACAGGCCGTGATCGATGACCTGCTGGTGCGCTACGTCGAGGCGCTGGTCTACCAGGCCGTGGCCGAGAACATGGCGTCCGAGCAATCGGCGCGCATGGTGGCAATGAAGGCGGCAACCGACAACGCAGGCTCCGTGATCGGTGAGCTCAAGCTGGTCTACAACAAGACCCGCCAGGCCGCGATCACCAAGGAATTGTCCGAGATCGTTGCCGGCGCGGCCGCGGTCTGACCCCAGATTTAATTGATTGAAGGAACGAAAAATGGCTGACACACAAGCTCAAGCTGTGGGCAAGATCGTTCAGTGCATCGGCGCCGTGGTGGACGTGGAGTTCCCGCGCAACCAGATGCCCAAGGTGTACGACGCTCTGAAGATGGACGGCTCGACCCTGACCCTGGAAGTGCAGCAGCTGCTGGGTGACGGCATCGTCCGTACCATCGCGCTGGGCTCCTCCGACGGTCTGCGTCGCGGCATGGTCGTGAGCAACACCGACGCCCCCATCACCGTGCCCGTGGGCCCCGCAACGCTGGGCCGCATCATGGACGTGCTGGGCAACCCCATCGACGAGAAGGGCCCGGTCGACCAGACCCGCACCGCCTCGATCCACCGCAAGGCCCCGGCCTACGACGAACTGTCGCCCTCGACCGAACTGCTGGAAACCGGCATCAAGGTGATCGACCTGGTTTGCCCGTTCGCCAAGGGCGGCAAGGTGGGCCTGTTCGGTGGCGCCGGCGTCGGCAAGACCGTGAACATGATGGAACTCATCAACAACATCGCCAAGGCCCACAGCGGTCTGTCGGTGTTCGCTGGTGTGGGCGAGCGTACCCGTGAGGGCAACGACTTCTATCACGAAATGTCTGACGCAGGCGTCGTGAAGCAGGACAACCTGGCCGAATCCAAAGTGGCCATGGTGTACGGTCAGATGAACGAGCCGCCGGGCAACCGTCTGCGCGTGGCCCTGACCGGCCTGACGATGGCCGAGTCCTTCCGTGACGAAGGCCGTGACGTGCTGTTCTTCGTGGACAACATCTACCGCTACACCCTGGCCGGTACCGAAGTGTCCGCGCTGCTGGGCCGTATGCCCTCCGCCGTGGGTTACCAGCCCACGCTGGCCGAGGAAATGGGCCGTCTGCAAGAGCGCATCACCTCGACCAAGGTCGGCTCGATCACGTCCATCCAGGCCGTGTACGTTCCTGCGGATGACTTGACCGACCCGTCGCCTGCCACGACCTTCGCCCACTTGGACTCCACCGTGGTGCTGTCGCGTGACATCGCTTCGCTGGGTATCTACCCCGCCGTGGACCCGCTGGACTCGACCTCGCGTCAGCTGGACCCGCACGTGGTCGGTGAAGAGCACTACTCGGTGGCCCGCTCCGTGCAAGGCACGCTGCAGCGCTACAAGGAACTGCGCGACATCATCGCCATTCTGGGCATGGACGAACTGGCTCCGGAAGACAAGCTGCTTGTGTCCCGCGCCCGTAAGATCCAGCGTTTCCTGTCGCAGCCTTTCCACGTGGCCGAAGTGTTCACCGGTTCGCCCGGCAAGTACGTGCCCCTGAAGGAAACCATCCGCGGCTTCAAGATGATCGTGAACGGCGAATGCGACAGCCTGCCTGAGCAAGCGTTCTACATGGTCGGAACAATCGACGAAGCCTTCGAAAAAGCCAAGACGATGTAATCAGCGGCGCCTTCGGGCGGCAGGCGGCGTTGCCGTGCTCGCCATAGCTTCCGCTATGTCTGTGCGCGGCGCCTTGCCTGACGCCCGAATGCTTGCTGCTTAAATCGTCTTGCACGCTAATCAGGTTTTATTAGGAAGCGCTTATGTCCACCATTCACGTTGATGTCGTTTCGGCTGAGGAGTCTCTCTTCTCGGGCGAGGCCACCCTGGTGTCCGTGCCGGGTGAAGTGGGCGAGCTCGGCATCCTGCCGCGCCACGCGCCGCTGATCACGCGCATCAAGCCGGGTGCCGTGCGCATCCAGCGCGCCGACACGAAGGAAGAAGAGTTCGTCTTCGTCGCCGGTGGCATCGTGGAAGTGCAGCCGCACTGCGTCACCGTCCTGGCCGACACCGCCATCCGCGGCAAGGACTTGGACGAGGCCAAGGCGCTGGAAGCCCAGCGCGTGGCCCAAGAGGCTGTTCAGAACGCCAAGGGCGAGCTGGATCTGGCCAAGGCCCAGAGCGAGTTGGCCATCATGGCCGCGCAGATTGCCGCGATCCGGCGCCTGCGCAAGAAGTGATCGTCACACCGACTTCCGTCCCGAGGCCTTGAACGCCGACGGACGCATGCCCCGCAGGCCCGCAGCACTCGTTGCCGCGGGCCTTTGTCGTTTCTAGGTTTCCAGATTTCTTCAGCGGTGATGTGGTGTGATCCATCGCATCGCCGCCTACAACAGGTCCCCGGAGCACGCCATGCCCGCCAAAGCCCCCGCTGCCAACACCCGTCGCGCCCAGAAGCCCGCTGCCTCGGCCACAGCCGCCACCCCGTCGACCGTGCGCGCCAAGCCCGCCACGCGTGTGAGCAAAGTCGCGTCGATCGACAAGGCCCCCGAGGCCTCCAAGACGCCCAGGGCAAAACCGCTGGGTCTGGCCGACTACCTGCAGAAGATCCTGACCACGCGCGTCTACGACGTGGCCATCGAGAGCGAGCTGGTGCGGGCCAACAACCTGTCGCGCCGCCTGGGCCACGAGGTCTACATCAAGCGTGAGGACACCCAGCCGGTGTTCAGTTTCAAGCTGCGCGGGGCGTACAACAAGATGGCGCAGCTCAGTGCCAAGGCGCTGGCCAAGGGCGTGATCTGCGCCTCGGCAGGCAATCACGCGCAGGGTGTGGCCCTGGGCGCGCGCCGCCTGGGCTGCAAGGCCACCATCGTGATGCCGGTGACGACGCCGCAGGTCAAGGTGGACGCCGTGGCCGCTTTCGGGGGAGACAACGTGCAGATCGTGCTGCACGGCGAGAGCTATTCCGATGCGGCCCTGCACGCGCGCGCACTGGAGCATAAGAAGGGCATGACCTTCGTGCACCCCTTCGACGATCCGGACGTGATCGCCGGGCAGGGCACCGTGGCCATGGAGATCCTGCGCCAGCACTCGGGCCCGATCGACGCGGTGTTCGTCGCCATCGGCGGCGGCGGTCTGATCAGCGGCGTGGCCGCCTACATCAAAGCCGTGCGCCCGGAGATCAAGGTGATCGGCGTGCAGACTGATGATTCCGATGCCATGGCCCGCTCTGCCAAGGCGGGCAAGCGCGTCACGCTGGCCGATGTCGGCCTGTTCGCCGACGGCACGGCCGTGAAGCTGGTGGGCGAGGAGACGCTGCGCCTGGTGCGCAAGCATGTGGATGACTTCGTGATCGTGAATACCGACGCGGTGTGCGCGGCCATCAAGGACATCTACCAGGACACGCGCTCCATCGTGGAACCCTCGGGCGCGATGGGCGTGGCCGCGATGAAGCAGTACGCGGCCCGCCATGGTGGCCAGGGCAAGACCTACATTGCTATCAACTGCGGCGCCAACATGAACTTCGACCGGCTGCGCTTCGTGGCCGAGCGCGCCGAGGTCGGCGAGGAGCGCGAGGCGCTGTTCGCCGTGACGATCCCGGAAGAGCGCGGCTCGTTCAAGCGCTTCTGCGCGATGATCGGCCCGCGCAGCGTCACCGAGTTCAACTACCGCATCTCGGATGAGCGCCAAGCGCATGTCTTCGTGGGCCTGAGCACACAGCGCAAGGGCGAGTCGAAGCAGATCGCCAGGGACTTCGAGGCCCAGGGCTTTGCCACGGTGGACCTGACCCATGACGAGTTGGCCAAGACGCACGTGCGCCACATGGTGGGCGGGCGCTCCTCGCTGGCCGATGGCGAGCGGTTGTTCAGCTTCGAGTTCCCGGAGCGTCCGGGCGCGCTGATGAAGTTCCTGTCCACCCTGCCGCCGGGCTGGAACATCAGCCTGTTCCATTACCGCAACCAGGGCGCCGACTATGGCCGCATCCTGATGGGCCTGCAGGTGCCGCCGGCCGATGCCAAGCGCGTGACCAAGGTGCTGGACGGGATGGGCTACCGCTACACGGACGAAAGCCGTAACCCGGTGTACCGGCTGTTCCTGCGCTGAGCGCAGGGCTTGGGGCTCAGGTGCCCGCTTGGCCGGGGGGCGCTTGCTCGGCGCCTTCTACGGGGGTGTCGGCCATGCCGCTGCCGCCCTGAGGCGTGGCCTGGCGCGGCTGGAACCTGCTGCCCAAGCTCCCTGAGGGCGGATGGGGCATGCCGGCTGCCGGCGGGGGCGTATAGCCGCCCGCGCCATTCATGTTCATGCCCCCACCCATGCCTCCGCCCACGCCAGGCAGCGTGCCAGTGGCCGCGGGGGGCAGCAGGGGCAGGTTGAGGTTCACGGCGGCCGGCCCGCCCGACGGGCCGATCTGCACGCCTTGCTGGGTGACCGATTGCAGAACCAGATCGCCATCGATGGCATGGCCGGTCTTGTAGGCGCGGGCCGGTTTGCCATCGACGACCAGCAGGGCCACGCCGCTTTCGCCTTGTCGGCGGGGCGCCACCACGCCAACCAACTGAAGCCGCGAGGCCAGCATGGCCTGCTGCGAAGGGGCGCTGGGCTCGTAGGCCGCGTTGGCAGGAGGCGACAACAGGCGGGTGACATCACTGCGCGGGGGCGTGCTCGACAGGGCTACCGAGCTGGTGCCCGGGGGCACGGCGGCGGGGCGGGCCATCCAGCGCAGCCCCCAGTAGGCCAGGCTGGCTGCGACAGCGGCCCACACGAGCAGGGCAAGGATGCGAGATACCATGGTGCGGCACATTATCATGGCTGCCGGGGAACTTCGGCGTGAGAGATGTCCCGAACACCGCGGGTAGATCCTGCGGTGCCGTTCTGGCAAAGTGCGGCATGCTGGCGCCCCTGTCTCCCAAATGCCCGTGCTGCCGGCCGGCACGGTGCGTTTGTCATGGATGTCGTGTTTTTCGAGCGTTCCCTTATGAACAAGCCTCCTCGCTTCACCGCCCGTGTCCTCAAGCAGGTCGCACGCGGTTTCACCCTGATCGAGCTGATGGTGGTGCTGGTCATCATCGGCCTGCTGGCCGCCCTGATCGTGCCCAATGTGCTGGACCGCGCCGACGATGCCCGTCTCACCGCGGCCCGCACCGACGTGTCCAACCTGATGCAGGCGCTCAAGCTGTACCGCCTGGACAACCAGCGCTACCCCACGGCCGAGCAAGGCCTGCAGGCCCTGGTCGTCAAGCCTTCGGCTGGCCCCAATCCGGCCAACTGGAAGCCCTACCTGGAAAAGCTGCCCAAGGATCCCTGGGGCAATGTCTACCAATACGTCAATCCGGGCGTGAAGAACGCCGCCGGCGTCGACGTGTTCAGCTTTGGCGCTGATGGCCAGAGCGGTGGCGAAGGCAAGGATGCCGACATCGGCTCCTGGCAATAAGCGCCGCGGCTTCACGCTGCTGGAGCTCATGGTCGTGGTGGCGATCATCGCTATCACGGCGGCGGTGGTCAGCTTCGCCATTCCGGATCCGTCCACCTCGCGGCTGGAGCGTGAGGCTGCCCGCCTGGTGGCTCTGCTCGAATCCGCACGCTCCCAGGCCCGCGCCGGGGGCATGACGGTGCTGTGGATCCCGCGTGGTGCCGAATCCGGCGCCGATTACCAGTTCCTGGGGCTGCCGCCGGCCCTGGCGCCTTCCCTGCAATGGATGGAGCGCGATGTGCGCGCCGAGGTGGTGGGGGCCACCAGCATCGTGCTGGGCCCCGAGCCCGTGATCGGCGCGCAGAGCGTGATCCTGCGCCTGGGCGATCGGCAGTTGGTGGTCAGCACCGATGGGCTGTCGCCGTTCGCGCCGATCCTGGGGGGCGATGACGCCCCGGCCGGTTCGCCTGTGGAGGCGGCCAATGTGCGCTGAGGCCTCACGCCGTCTTCATGGCCGTTTTCCCCTTCGTGCTCAGCACTGCCTGCGCGGCATGACCCTGATCGAGGTGCTGGTGGCGCTGTCCGTGGTGGCCATCACCCTGGCGGCGGGGTTCAAGGCGGCTGGCGGCCTGACGGTGAACGCCCAGCGCCTGGCCGACCTGACCGTGGCGCAGTGGTGCGCGGAGAACCAGCTCACTGCGCTGCGCCTGTCGCGCACGTATCCGAACACGGGCAATGGTGAGTTCCAGTGCCAGCAACTGGGTCGCCAGCTCCAGGGGCTCCAGTCCGTCAAGGGCACGCCCAACCCCAATTTCCGCCGCGTGGATACCCGGGTGCTTGATGAGCAGGGGCAGTCGGTGGTGAGCATCTCCACCGTGGTGTCGAGGTATCCGGATTGAGCGCCGCAGTGCCCCAGCGCACCCGCTCCTTCGGCTTCACGCTCATCGAGGTGATGGTGGCCCTGCTCATCCTGTCTGTGATGGCCTTGATGGCCTGGCAGGGTGTGGAGGGCATCAGCAAGGCCCGTGAGGTGGCCGATGGCAACGTGCAGCGCACGCTGAGGCTGCAGTCGGTGATGACGCAATGGCAGGCCGATCTGGGCGCCGTGCTGGACTCGCAGACGGTCGAGCCCCTGTTGTTCGATGGCGGCACCTTGCGCATGACGCGCCGCGCGCCGGGCGGTGGCATGCAGGTGGTGGTGTGGGCGTTGCGCAGTGGCCGTTGGGTGCGCTGGGCAGGCCCCGCCGTGACCACCGTGGGCGAGCTGCAGGAGCAATGGACGCGGTCGATGTCCTTCCAGGGCAATGAACTGGGTTCGCTGCAGGCCCTGGTGGGCATCGACCAGTGGCAGCTGTATTGCAACCGGGGTGGGGCGTGGACCAACTGCCAGTCAAGCGCAGGCGCAGGTATCCAGATCAGGCGCCCACCCATTCCGCGTGGCGTGCGCTGCGTGCTGACCATGGGCGCTGGCAGCGGCTTCGAGGGCAGCATCATCCGTGATGTGGCGCTGGCCTACCAGCCTAACCAGAACTGAGGCCGGGCATGTTGCGCAGCATTACCAGGCTTCTTCATCCACGCCGTCCACGCACGCGCCAGCGCGGCGCGGCCCTGCTGGCGGCGATGGTCATCGTCACCATCGTGGTCACCATCGCTTCGTCCATGGTCTGGCAGCAGTGGCGGGCCGTGCAGGTGGAGTCGGCCGAGCGCAGCGTGGCGCAGTCGAAATGGATCCTGCGCGGCGCGCTGGACTGGGGGCGCCTGATCCTGCGCGCTGACAGTCGTAACGTGGATCACCTGGGCGAGCCCTGGGCCGTGCCGCTGGCCGAGGCGCGCATCTCCAGCTTCCTGGCCTCCGACCAGGAGAACACCGCCGATTCAGGGCCCGAGGCCTTCCTGTCCGGCCAGATCTACGACGTGGCGGCGCGCTTCAACCTGGCGGCGCTGCTCGATGCCACCGGCGAGATCGACCAGGCGCAGTTGCAGGCCTTGCAGCGCCTGTGCGAGTACCTGTCGATGTCGCCCTCGGTGGCCGATGCCCTGGCGCTGGCCTGGCGCCGTTCCTGGCTGGCCCGTGCGGCGGATGACCCGCAGATGCTGGCCAAGCTCGGTGGCGAGGAGGGTCGCCAGAAAGCCCCCGTGATGCCGCAGACGGTGGACCAGATCGTGTGGCTGGGGGTGGATGCCGGGGTGGCCGAACGGCTGCGCCCCTACGTGACGCTGATCGTGGACGACCAGGTGCCCGTCAACCTCAACACCGCGCCGCGCGAGGTGCTGGCCGCCGTGCTGGATGTGGACCTGGGCCGGGCCGACCGCCTGGTGCAGTACCGCCAGCGCAACCCCTTCAAGGACGCGGGCGAGGTGTCCAACGTGCTGGGCAATGCCGTCCAGCCGCCGGGCGGCAATGTCAGCGTCACCTCCAGCTACTTCGAGATCACCGGGCGCCTGCGCCTGGAGGACAGCGTCATGCAGAAGCGCTATGTGGTCAAGCGCGACGGCCAGACCATCCGCGTGCTGTTCGAGACCTCGGCCTCGGGCATGGACATGCAGGCCTCCCAGGGGGGGCGGTGATGTTGCAAAACGGGTATGAATCCTTAAATGGCCGTTGTTCTCGGCCTTCTACAATCGACGGGATGACTACCCTGTGTGGTCGGACCCCTTCACGCAAGAAGTCCCCCAGGGCATGAGCACACTGATCATCCAGCTGCCGGCGCATCGTCGCCTGTCTTCCGACCCGGATCATGGGGGGGCGGCATCAGGTGCGTCTGCCAGGCCGGGCGAGTACGTGTACGTGCTCACCGCCAATGGCCAGACGGTGGCCCGCCAGGGCGTGGCCCCGGCGTCGGGCCTGCCCAAGGCCGACACCGTGGTGGCCGTGACCGGATTCACCGATGTGAGCTGGCAGCGCCTGAACCTGCCCCGCGCGCCCTCGGCACGCCTGCGCCAGGCCCTGGGCAGCCTGCTCGAAGACCAACTGCTGGACGACCCCGAAGACCTGCACCTGGCCGTGGCCCCGCAGGCCAAGGCGGGTGAGTTGACCTGGGTGGCCGTGTGCGACCACACCTGGCTCACGGGCCAGCTGATGGCGCTGGAAAAGGCCAAGGTGCGCGTGGCCCGTGTGGTGCCCGCCGTGTGGCCGGATGCGCCCGAGACCGCCTACTTCCATGAAGTGCACGACACGCCCGGCAGTACCCGCGAGGATGGTGCCGAGTTGCTGGTGACCTGGTCGACCCCCGAGGGCGTGGCCACCTGGCCGCTGGGCGGCACGTTGGCCCGTGCCCTGCTGCCCGAGCCCCTGCCCGATGGTGCCCGTTGCTTTGCCACGCCGGCCGCCGCCGCACCGGCCGAACGCTGGCTGGGCCATGCGGTGCACGCCCAGACCCAGACCGAACACCTGCTGCAGGCGGCCCGCTCGATGTGGAACCTGCTGCAGTTCGAACTCACGCCCAGCACCAAGGGCTGGCAGGTGGTAGCCGACCAGTGGCGCCAATTCTTGAGCCCGCAGTGGCGCCCCGTGCGTGCCGGCCTGCTGGCCCTGGTCGTGGTGCAGGTGATCGGCCTGAACCTGTGGGCCTGGCACCAGCAGCGCGAGGTCAAGGCCCGCCGTGATGCCATCACCACCGTGCTCAAGCAGGCCCATCCGCAGGTGCAGGTGATTCTGGATGCGCCGGTGCAGATGCGCCGCGAGACCGACAACCTGCGCGCCCTGGCGGGCCAGCCCGGCGACGCGGACCTGGAAACGCTGATGCAGGCCGTGGCCGGTGCCTGGCAGGGCGACACACCCTCGCGCGGGTTGGCCTATGACGGCGCCAGCCTGTCGGTGGCCCTGCCCGAACAGTGGGGCCAGCCGCAGGTGATGCAGTTCAGCGAAGCGTTGCAGGCGGCTGGTTTCGCGGTCGAGCAGCAGGGCAATGGCCAGGTCACCGTGCGTCGCGCGGCGCGGGGCTGATCAAAGAAACACCATGGCTGAACAGACCGCATCCTCTCCTCTCCAGGGCCTGCGCGCGCAATTGACGGCGCGCTGGGTCGCCATGGCACCGCGCGAGCGCCAGCTTGTCAGCGTGATGGCCTGGCTGGCCGCGATCACACTGGTCTTCCTGATCGGCGTGCGCCCGGCCTGGAAGACGCTGCAGCAGACCCCCGTGCAGCTGCGTGAGGTCAACGCAGTGCTCGAAGACATGCAGCGCCAGGCCGCCGAGGTCAAGGCCTTGCGTCAGGCGCCCGTGGTGCCGCCGGCCCAGGCCGAGGCTGCCCTGCGCAGCGCCACCGAGCGCCTGGGCGAGGGCGCCAAGATCCGCATGCTGCCCGACCGCGCCACCGTGACGCTTACCAAGGTGGCTGGCGCCGACCTGGCCCAGTGGCTGGCCGATGTCCGCGCCAATGCGCGCGCCCGTGCCGTGGAGGCCAATTTCGCGCAGGTCGAGCCCGGGGTGTACTCCGGCACCGTCAGCGTGGTGCTGCCCGGCGTTGCGCCGGCGGGGCGCTGAAGGAGCGGTGCCGATGTCCTGGTTCTCATCCGTCAAGCGCGGCACGGCCGCCTGGAGGCCCAAGGGCTTCGAGGCCACCTCGCGCTGGCTGGAGTCCACGCTCGAGACGGTCAAGTGGGAAAAGATGCGCCAGGCAGGCCGCCGCTGGGGCCGCTGGGGCGCCGTGCTGGGCGGCTTGGCAGGCTTGATGCTGTTCGCGCCGGCCTCGTGGCTGGCCGATGTGGTCAACAGCCGCACGGGCGGGCGCCTGATCCTGGCCGAAGCCCAGGGCACGGTGTGGTCGGGTGATGCGGTGGCGGTGCTCACCGGCGGGCCCGGCAGCCGTGATGCGCGCGCGCTGCCTGGCCGCCTGGGCTGGCATCTGCGCCCCCATGGCCTGGGCCTCAAGCTGGTGCTGACCCAGGATTGCTGCCTGCCCGAGCCCGTGGCCCTGATCGTGCGGCCCGGCTGGGGGCGCGTGCAGGCTGAACTCGTCAATGGCCGGCAGGCCCAGGCCGCGGCGCCAGAAGGTGCTGCACCGGGCTTCGGGCCGGGTGTGAGCGGGCAGTGGCCGGCCGGCTGGCTGTCGGGGCTGGGCACGCCGTGGAACACGCTGGAACTCACCGGCACGCTGCGCCTGCACACGCAAGGGCTGCGCATGGTGTGGGCGCAGGGCCGCCTGAGCGTGGAAGGGCGCGCTGACCTGGTGTTCCAGGACGTGGCCTCCCGCGTGACCACGCTGGATCGCCTGGGCACCTACCGCCTGTCGCTCGAGGGCATGCAGGACCAGGTCATGCTGGGGCTGTCCACCGAGAACGGCGCGCTGCAGCTCAGCGGCTCCGGCTCGGTCGGTCCCGCCGGGGCTCGCTTCCGTGGCGAGGCCACGGCCAGCGAAGCCGAGCGCGGCGCCCTGAGCAATTTGTTGAGCATCATCGGCCGCCGCGAGGGCGACCGTTCTGTCATTTCGATCGGATAAGTCATGCTGACCCATCCTCTGGTTTCCCGTCCCCGCGCCGTGGCGCTGGCCACCACCCTCGCGCTGGTTTTCGGCCCTGGCGGTGTGCTGCCCCTGGTGTCGCTGCTGCCTGGCGGTGAGGCCCTGGCGGCCCCGGCCCGCAGGGAAAGCGCTTCGGTCACTCTGAACTTCGTCAACGCCGAGATCGAAGGCGTGGCCCGCGCCATGGCCGCCATCATCGACCGGCAGATCATGGTCGATCCACGGGTGAAGGGCACGATCACGCTGTACAGCGAGCAGCCGCTCACGCCGCGCGAGGCCTACCTGAACTTCCTGTCGGCGCTGCGTGGCCAGGGCTTTGCCCTGGTCGAGGTGTCGGGCCTGCTCAAGGTGGTGCCCGAGGCCGAAGCCAAGCTGCAGACCGGCACGGTCGATGTGGGCAATGCCGTCAAGCGCTCGGGCGACCAGGTGCTCACGCAGATCTTCAAGCTGCAGTTCGAGAACGCCAACAGCATGGTGACGGTGCTGCGCCCCTTGATCAGCCCCAACAACACCATCAACGCCAACCCGGCCACCAACACGCTGGTGATCACCGATTACGCCGACAACCTGCGCCGCATCGGCCAGATCGTCGCGGCGATGGATGTGCCCAGTGCTACCGAGATGGAGGCGATCCCGCTGCAGTACGCGATCGCGTCTGACCTCGCACCGATGGTGCAGCGTTTCGCCGATGGAGGCGGCACGGCGGTGCCGGGCGCCGCGGCCGCAGCCCAGTCCACCACCGTGATGGCCGAGCCGCGCACCAACACCCTGCTGGTGCGTGCGGCCAACCCGGCGCGCTTGGCCATGCTCAAGGGCCTGGTGCAGCGCCTGGACCGCCCTGGCAGCAATGGCCTGGCCGGCAGCGGCATCAATGTGGTCTACCTCAAGAACGCCGATGCGGTGAAGCTGGCGCAGATCCTGCGCGCGGCCTTCCCGACGGGGGGCAGCGGCTCGTCCGCATCCTCGGGTGGTGCGAGCAGTACACCCACGACACCGACCACGCCGACATCCACCAACACCACCGGTTCGTCGAGCCTGGCTGGTTCATCGTCCTCCTCCTCGGGCCTGTCCACCCAGGCATCTGCACCCGTGGGGGCCTCGGCGCAGCCATCGACCGGCGGCTTCATCCAGGCCGATCCTGCGAGCAATGCGCTGATCATCACCGCACCAGATGCGCTGTACCGCCAGTTGCGTGCCGTGATCGACCAGCTCGATGGCCGCCGCGCGCAGATCTATATCGAGGCGATGGTGGTCGAGGTGTCCGAGACCAAGCTCAACGAGGTCGGCATCCAATGGGTGAGTGCGTTGGGCAGCAACGCCGGGGTCGGCACCAACCTGCCCGTCAAGGGCATTCCGGGCTTGCTGGCCGC
Organism: Aquabacterium sp.; assembly: GCF_049274795.1. Taxonomy (GTDB): domain Bacteria; phylum Pseudomonadota; class Gammaproteobacteria; order Burkholderiales; family Burkholderiaceae_C; genus Aquabacterium. The sequence goes on along the minus strand of NZ_JBASTH010000079.1, from coordinate 63,954 downwards.
AGCCGTCAATCCTGAAGCGGTGCTGTCTGGTGTCAGCGGCATGAGCGTCGGGGTTGTCAAGCGCAACAGCAATGGCACCTACAGCCTGGGGGCGTTGGCCAACTTCCTGGAAACCAAGGCCGATGGCAACGTGCTGTCCAAGCCCAACATGATCACGCTGGACAACGAAGAGGCCAAGATCGTCGTCGGTCAGAACGTGCCTTTCATCACCGGCTCCTATTCGACCTCCAGTGGCGGCTCGACAGTCAGCCCTTACACCACGGTGGAGCGCAAGGACGTGGGCCTGACCCTGCGGGTTCGACCGCAGGTAGGCGAGGGCGGTGCAGTGCGCATGACCGTGTTCCAGGAGCGCTCGTCGGTCGATTCCGTCTCCGCCACCACCGGGCCGACCACCAACAAGAGCTCGATCGAAACCACGGTCGTGATCGATGACGGCGCCACATTGGTGCTGGGCGGGCTGCTGCAGGACGACTACTCGAATGCTGATTCGCAGGTGCCCTTGCTGGGTGACATTCCCTACCTGGGCAACCTGTTCAAATCACGCTCGCGCGAGCGCAAGAAGACGAACCTGATGGTGTTCCTGCGCCCCGTGGTGATGCGCACGGAAGACGCGACCAATGCCGTGACGCTGGACCGTTACGATTACATGCGCCAGCGTCAGGCGGCTGGGCAGCCCGCGCCGTGGCCGCTGTCGGTCAACTCTGCACCTGTGCTCGACCCGCTCAAGCTGAGCAACGACCTCACGGCACCCTCGGTGCGCCAGCCGCTCGATGAGCCCGGTGCGCCCGAGCCCACGGTGGTGATGCCGCCCAACTCCGGCTATGCGCCGCGCCTGACGCCTTCTACCGCCGTGCCGGTGGCGCCGCCCGCCGTGGTGCCCTCGCAGCCTCTGCCGCCCGCTGCGGTCACCCCCTCGAACTGAGCCGGAGCACACCATGGGCGCCCGACATCCCTTGCCCTACGCCTTCGCGCGCAGCAACGGCCTGTTGCTGGAGACCGATGGCGTGCGCACCACCTTGTGGACCAGCGAGGTCGTGTCGCTGTCCGCTCTGTCGGAGGTGATGCGCCAGTACGTGGTCAACAGCATCGAGCGTGAGCCCTCCGAGACGCTGAGCCAGCGCATTGCCACGGCCTACGCGGCCGGTGAGGGCAGTGCGGCGGCCGTGGTCGGCGAGGTCGAGAGCGCGGTCGATCTGTCGCGCATGATGCAGGACCTGCCCGCCGTGGAAGACCTGCTCGAATCGAGCAACGACGCGCCCATCATCCGCATGCTCAACGCGCTGCTCACGCAGGCCGCGAAGGATGGCGCCTCCGACATCCACATCGAGCCCTACGAACGTTCATCGGCCGTGCGCTTCCGCGTGGACGGCACCTTGCGCGAGGTGGTGGCCCCCAACAAGGCCCTGCACGCCGCGCTGATCTCGCGCCTGAAGATCATGGCCGAGCTGGACATCTCCGAGAAGCGCCTGCCGCAGGATGGCCGCATCAGCCTGCGCATCGGCGGCCGCGCGGTGGATGTGCGCGTGTCCACCTTGCCATCGGCCCACGGCGAGCGCGCCGTGCTGCGTCTGCTGGACAAGGGCGATGCCAACAAGTTCACCCTCGAATCGCTGGGCATGAGCGGCGAGTCGCTCGACCGCTTCAAGCGCCTGCTGCGCCAGCCGCACGGCATCGTGCTGGTCACGGGCCCCACAGGCTCGGGCAAGACGACCACGCTGTACGCGGGCTTGAGCACGGTCGATGCATCGACCACCAACGTGCTCACCGTGGAAGACCCGGTCGAATACGAACTGCCCGGCATCGGCCAGACCCAGGTCAACGCCAAGATCGACCTGACCTTCGCCAAGGCCCTGCGCGCCATCCTGCGCCAGGACCCGGACGTGATCATGATCGGTGAAATCCGCGATTTCGAAACCGCGCAGATCGCCGTGCAGGCGTCGCTGACAGGCCACTTGGTGTTGGCCACCTTGCACACCAACGATGCGCCCAGCGCCGTCACCCGGTTGACGGACATGGGCATCGAGCCCTTCCTGTTGTCGTCCAGCCTGATCGGCGTGCTGGCCCAGCGCCTGGTGCGCAAGCTGTGCCCGCACTGCAAGCGTGACGATGACCAGCACCGCTGGCACCCCGTGGGCTGCACCGAGTGCGGCATGACGGGCTACAAGGGCCGTACCGGCGTGTACGAGCTGATGGTGGCCGACGACGAAATTCGCGGCCTGATCCACAGCCAGGCTTCCGAGGCCCGCCTGTTCGAGGTAGCCCAGTTGGACGGCATGCAGACCATGCGTGATGACGGCGAGCGCCTGGTGGCCGAAGGCGTCACCTCGCTCGAAGAGGTTCTGCGCGTCACGCGCGAATAAGGCCGGATCACGCACATGGCCGCCTTCCGCTTCGAAGCCCTGGACGCAGCAGGCAAGACCGTCTCCGGCCTGGTCGATGCCGACAACCCCAAGGCCGCACGCGCCCAGTTGCGGGGCCAGAGCCTGGTACCGCTCAAGGTCGATGCCGTCATGGCGGCGCAGCAGGAGGCCGGCGGCAAGGCCCCGTCCACGCTGTTCACGCGCCGCGTGTTCAGCGCCTCGGCCCTGTCGATCTGGACGCGGCAGTTGTCGGGCCTGGTCGTGGCCGGCCTGCCGCTGGAGCGTGCGCTCACGGCCCTGGCCGACGAGGCCGAGGATCCGCGCCAGCGCGAGCTGGTGGCGCACTTGCGCTCCGAGGTCAACGGCGGTGCGCCCTTTGCACAGGCCCTGTCCGGCTTCAAGCGCGAGTTCGACGATGTCTACCGTGGCGTGGTGGCGGCCGGCGAGCAAAGCGGCCAGCTCGGCAACGTGCTCGACAAGCTGGCCAATGACCTGGAAGAGCAGCAGGCGCTGAAATCCAAGCTGATCGGGGCCACGCTGTACCCGGCCATCGTGTCCCTGTTCGCCGTGGTGATCGTGGTGGCGCTGCTGGTGTTCGTGGTGCCTCAGGTGGCGCAGGTGTTCTCCAGCAGCAAGCGGGCGCTGCCCTTCCTCACGCAGTTCATGCTGGGCCTGAGTGCGCTGATGCGCAACTGGGGCTGGCTGATCGCGCTGGTGGCGGTGGGCGGCTTCTCGGGGCTGATGTTCGCGCGGCGTGACGAGGGCTTTCGCCTCAAGTTTGATGCCTTCTGGCTGGGCCTGCCGCTGATCGGCAAGCTCTCGCGCGGCTATAACGCGGCGCGCTTCGCGGGCACGCTGGCCATGCTGGCGGGCTCTGGCGTGCCCATCCTCAAGGCGCTGCAGGCCGCGGCCGAAACCTTGTCCAACCGTGCCATGCGGGCCGATGCGCTTGATGCGCTGGTGCAGGTGCGCGAAGGTGCGCCGCTGGCTTCGGCCCTGGCAGCCAAGAAGCGCTTCCCGGGCCTGTTGCCCATGTTTGCCCGCCTGGGTGAGCAGACGGGCCAGTTGCCCGTGATGCTGCAGCGCGCGGCCAACCAGCTCTCCGGCGAGGTGCAGCGCAAGGCCATTGCCATCGCCACGGTGCTCGAGCCGTTGCTGATCGTGGTGATGGGCCTGGTGGTGATGCTGATCGTGATGTCGGTGATGCTGCCCATCATGCAGATGAACACCTGGGTGAAGTGACCCCAGGCTGACCGTTCAGGCGTTGACCGCGGTGGCCTCGCTGGCGCCGCTCTGTGCGCCGCCCAGTTGAAGCACGATCACCGCCAGCAGCACATCCGCCTGGAAAGGCTTGTGCAGCACCGGAATGCCGCTGCTCAGCAAGGTCTGCAACTGCGCGCTGGCCGTGTCGCCCGTGATCACCATCGCCGCCAGTTGGGGGTGGATGGCCCGCGCCAGCCCGATCGCCTGGAAGCCATCGCCGTCGCACAGGCGGTGGTCGGTGACGAGCATGTCGATGGACATCACGCGCTGTAGCAGTTCGTCCAGTGCCTCCAGCGAGTCCACGGCGCTCACGTAGGCGCCCCAGGCGCGCAGGCGCTCTGTCAGGGCCTGGCGCACGCTGGCATCGTCGTCCAGCACCACGATGTGGCAGTCCTGCAAGGGGCGGTCGGACGCGGTGGGCGGGGGCGATGCGGGCGGTGCATCGTGCGTGAGTTCGGCGAGGGACGCCACAGAGGGCGCGGCAGCGGCCATCTGCCCCTGATGCGCCGGCACGTCGATCGAGAAGCACGAGCCATGGCCCACGCGTGAGCGCAGCCCGATGGGGTGGTCCAGCAGTTGGGACGCCCGCTGCACGATGGACAGGCCCAGCCCCAGGCCCTTGGCCTGGTTGCGCTCCGGGTTGGCCAACTGCACGAAATCCTTGAAGATGCGCTGCTGATCGGCGGGTGCGATGCCGCCGCCGGTGTCCCACACCTGGATGGACAGGCGCGGCCCGCGCCGCCGCACGCCCACCAGCACGCCGCCGCGCTGGGTGTAGCGCACGGCATTGCCCACCAGGTTGCGCACCATCTGCTCCAGCAGCACCGGGTCGCTCTCGGCCACGGCCTGGGTGGGGCGCAGCTTCAGGCGCACGCCCTTTGCCTTGGCTGCGTGCTCCTCGTGGGTGGCGATGCGGCGCAGCAGGTCGCCCAGGGCCACGCCCTGCCAGTGCGGGCGGATGGCCTTGGCTTCCAGGCGCGACAGATCGAGCAGGCCGCTGAGCAGGTTCTCCATCGCGCGCACGGCATCGGCCAGGCGGTCGGTCATGTCCTTGAGGGGGGAATCCTTCAGGCGTTCACGCAGCAGGCCCGACAACAGGCCCACAGCAGCCACGGGCTGGCGCAGATCATGGCTGGCGGCGGCCAGGAACTGGCCTTTGGCCGCGTTGGCGGCGGCCAAGTCCTCCGTGCGCTCGGCCACCTTGTGTTCGAGCTGCACGTTGTGCTGCTCGACCTCGCTCACGGCCTCGATGAAGCGGTTCATCAGCGCCACGCCGTAGCTGGCCAGCGTGATGGGCGTGGCCAGCGACATCCAGTAGGTGTGCATCACCGACACCATGCCCTGCAGGCGCAGGTAATCGTGCACACCGGCCACCAGCGAGATCGCGATGCCCAGCACCATGCCCCGCCCTGACCAGCCGCCGAACTTGGCCGGTACGCGCAGCAGCAGCGTCAAGGTGGGCAGCATCAAGAGTAGCATCGCCGGGTAGACGATGGCCCGCACCTGCGGCAGCACCCCGTGCGAGGCGGCGATGGCGCCCAGCAGCGGCGCGCCGATCAGCGTGCCCCACAGCACCTTGCGGAACCAGGGCCAGTCCTTGTCGGCAATGGCCATCGCGAAGGCGCCCAGCAGCACGGTGGCCGTGGTCTGCGCACTGAAGTACATCCAGGCGCTGAGCTGCGGCGGCATCGTCGGGCCGTTGACCACGTAGTAGGCGCTGTTGCGGATGGAGACCACCATGGCCAGCAACCCCAGCATGCCCATGCCCACCTCCTGCCGGCGGCGCAGCCAGATCAGCGTGAGGAAGGCGGCGAAGGCCGCGGCCACCACGTTCACGGCCAGGGGCAGGTCTTCCGTCAGGAAGCTTTGCGCGTTGAAGCCCGGCGCCACATCGACCGCCAGCCCCACGATGGGCGTGGACAGGCCACCCATGCTGCCGTGGTGCACCTCCACGGCCAGGCGGTTCGGGCCTTCGCGCAGCAACTCGCGCGGGATCTGCATCATGTAGGCCAGCGGGCGGCCCGTGGGACCGGCGGCGCCCACCGTCTCGGCATGGATCAGCTGGCCGTTGAGCCAGATGCGGTGCTGGAAGCTGATGCGGTCGAAGCGCACGGCCCAGGGGCCGTCGCCCAGGGCGCTGGGCGGGCGCGCCAGGTTGAGGGTGATCTCGTAGCGGCCCACGCCACCGCCGGGCAGGCCGCGTTCGGCCCAGGTGTCGGGCAGGGTCACGTCCAGCCAGTCGCTGCCGGGGTGGGCGGGCGTGGGCAATTGACGGAAGCGCTCTTGCGCGAAGCTCACGTCGGGGTGCGAGGCCTGGCTGATGAACCAGGGGTGGGCGGACCACACCAGCAGGGTCAGGAAGGTGGCCGCGCCGATCCAGCCCAGCAGGGCGATCAGGCGGCGGTGCCAGGCGGACAGCCTGGGCAGGCCGGCGTCGGGGGCGAGAGCCCCGTGGGCAGCGCGGGCGGACATGGCGATGGGCCTCCGAGTGAGTTCTTGCCCTGGATTGTCGCCGTTTCGCTATGGTGTTGATCGTCGTTCCGGTCAGCGGGGCCACAGGCCCGCACGCCAGCCGACCATTGTGCGCCGGATGAGGGCGGTTGTGGGGCGAATTTGCCCACCGGCTTGCCCCCCTTGTTCATGGGTTCCAGCCCGCTATCCTTTGTTGCAATGATGTGGTGATCATGTCCCGGGCATGATGTCTCCGACCCGGGTGGAGGTGAGTGGATGACAGCGCGCAGCAACACCCAAGGCCATGGCGAACTGGTGCCGGTGCCCGAGCCCGGCAGCCGCACGCGGATCCCGATTGCCCACATGCGGCATGTGTACCGGCTCGACGAGGTCGAACGGCGCCTGGGCAAGCTGCCCTCGCGGGATCACGAGGGCCTGCGGGCCACCTACGAGCGCATGCTCGAGAAGGGGCCTGACCGCTTCCAGGTCAAGCCCTCCGGGCTGCCCGCGATGGAGCACCTCTACGATGATCTGCCCAATTTCCATGAGGTGCTCGATGACCTGAGGCGCCAGCTGGCGTTGTGCACCGACAGCCACGATGCGCTGGAGATCACGCCCATGCTGCTGCTGGGCCCGCCGGGCGTGGGCAAGACGCACTTCGCGCGCGCGATGGCGCAACTGCTGGGCACGGGCATGGGCTTCGTGTCGATGAGTTCGCTCACGGCGGGCTGGGTGCTGTCCGGCGCTTCGAGCCAGTGGAAGGGGGCGAGGCCGGGCAAGGTGTTCGAGACTTTGGTCGATGGGCAGTACGCGAACCCGGTGATGGTGGTCGATGAGATCGACAAGGCGGGTGGCGAGCATGCGTACGACCCGTTGGGATCGCTCTATGGGCTGCTGGAGCACGACACGGCGCACAGCTTCACCGATGAGTTCGCGGAGGTGCCCATCGATGCCAGCCAGGTGATCTGGGTGGCCACGGCCAATGATGCGCGCAGCATTCCGGATCCGATCCTCAACCGGGTGAATGTGTTCGAGATCGAGATGCCGGATGCAGAGGCTTCGCGCAAGATCGCGGGCAAGCTGTATCGGAGCATCCGGGCCGATCATGCTTGGGGGCAGCGGTTTGTGCCGGAGTTGGGTGAGTCTGTGCTGGAAGCGATGTCGGCGATGGCGCCGCGGGAGATGCGGCGGGCGTTGATGACGGCGTTCGGCAATGCCAAGCTGGATGGGCGGGATGCGGTGGAGGTTCGGGATCTGCCGGCGGGGGTTTCGAAGAGGGCTTCGATCGGGTTTGTGCAGTAGCTTGTCGAGTGCTGCGCGCTTGGCGCACTAAACTCCCACCCATGCCCGCATCGCTAGAAGGCCAACTGGTCGTTGCCATCTCCTCCCGCGCCCTCTTCGATTTCGAAGAGGAGAACAAGCTGTTCGAAGCTGCGGACGACCGTGCCTACATGCAGCTCCAGCTTGACCGCCTGGATGCGCCCGCCCGCCCCGGCGTCGCCTTCCAGCTCGTGCGCAAGCTGCTTGCCTTCAATGCGCCCGGCGCCCCGCGTGTCGAGGTCGTCATCCTTTCGCGCAACGATCCGGCATCCGGCTTGCGCGTGTTCCGCTCTGCGCAGCACTACGGCCTGCCTATCGAGCGCGGCGTGTTCACACGCGGCCGATCGCCCTGGCAGTACCTGCGGCCGCTTGGTGCCCACTTGTTCCTGTCGGCCAACGATGCCGATGTGCGCTCAGCCCTGGCCGCAGGCGTGCCTGCTGCCCGCGTGCTGCCGCATGCCGCACGCGCCGGAGAGGCACATCCCAATGAAGTGCGCATCGCCTTCGATGGCGATGCCGTGCTGTTCTCCGACGAGGCTGAGCAGATCTTCCAGAGCGGTGGGCTCGACGCCTTTCAGCGCCACGAGGTCGAACAAGCCAGCAAGCCTTTGCCGGCCGGCCCCTTCAAGCCTTTGCTGCTGGCCCTGCACGCCCTGCGCGCACTGGAACAGGCCAGCACCAAGCCCGACGACGCACCACCCGGTGAAGGCCAGGGTCCATCGCCCATGCGCCTGCGCACCGCGCTGGTCACCGCCCGCAGCGCCCCGGCGCACGAGCGCGCCATCCGCACGCTGATGGATTGGCACATCGACGTCGATGAGGCCATGTTCCTGGGCGGCCTGCCCAAGGGCGCCTTCCTGCGCGAGTTCGAGCCCGACTTCTTCTTCGACGACCAGACCGGCCACGTCGAGAACGCCGCGCCGCACGTGCCGGCAGGCCATGTCGCGGCGGGTGTTCGCAACCCCCAGACACAGTCCTGACACAAGCAGGACACGGCTTCGTCCGCGAGGCGCCATCCCCTTGAAAACGATGGCATGAGCCCTTCTTGACCGGCTCATCAAACGGCTCATGCCACGTCATGGCCGCTTCAAACACGTTCCCTAGCATGGACTCCAGAACGGCACCGCACCGCGGGCTGCATGTCACGGAGTACCCATGTCCATCCTCAAGCGCTCGATCCTCGCCCTGGCCACCACCGTGGTCGCCCTCAATGCCAACGCCCTGAGCGCTGGTGACCTGGCCTTCACGGCCTACAACGCCGATGAAGACGGCTGGTCGCTGGTCACCTTCGTCGACCTGGCCGCCAACACACAGTTCTACTTCTCCGACAACGAGTGGAACGGTTCGGCCTTCAACACCGGCGAGAGCTACCACGGCTGGAACACCGGTGGCAACGCCATCACCGCCGGCACGGTCATCCGCTTCTCGAAGATCGACACCACGGGCCTCAGCGCCTCGCTGGGCGCGCTCAGCCGTGTGTCGGTATCGGGCAGCAGCAACTACGGCATGAGCGCCGACAACGAAACGGTCTACCTGTACCAGGGCAGCAGCGCCACCGCGCCGACCACCTTCCTGGCCGCCGTCTCCAGCGGCGCCTTCAGCAGCGAGCAGGGCAGCCTGACCAACACCGGCCTGAGCATCGGTGCGGGCGCCGTCAAGCTGGGCAATGGCAGCGACTACGCCGAGTACACCGGCCCCCGCAGCGGCCTGGCCAACCTGGCCGACTACAAGGCCCTGGTTTCTGACGCCGCCAACTGGACCGATCGTGGTAACGGCAGCTACGCCGCCCTGGTGCCCGATACCACCGCCTTCAGCGTGACCGCCGTGCCTGAGCCCGATGCCGCCGCGATGGTGGTCGCCGGCCTGGGCCTGCTGGGTTTCATGGGTCGCCGACGTCTGGGTTGATCCCTTCATCGCATCAGCGCCGACACCGCCCCGATCTCACCGACCTACAGGATGGCTTCGACCATGATCGACAAGAAATTCCACCCCACTGCCCTGGCCCTCACCTGCGCCCTCATCGGCGCGCTGGGCTGGCAGTACGCCCACGCTGCCACACCGGCCTGCACCATCGATGCGGGCAACAGCCGCGTCACCTTCGGTTCGCACGACACGGGCCTGGCCAACCGCGTGGTGGGTGCCGATTGCGCCACGCTCGACGATGCCTTCGCCGACGAGCAGCCCTGGGCCAACCAGGCGGCCTTCGTGTCGCATGTGTCGCGCGTGTCCTTCGATTTGCAGAAGGCCGGCAAGCTCTCGGCGGTCGAGCGCGTGAAGCTCTTGAGCGCTGCGCAGGCTTCCGGCGTCGGCAGCACGCTCAAGGTCAAGCTGATCGGCTTCAACGATTTCCACGGCTCTGTGGAGGCATCGGGCAGCAACCCCGGCGTGGCGCGCTTCGCCACCAAGGTGGCCGAGCTCAAGGCCGCCAACCCGCTGCATGCGGTGGTGTCCGCCGGTGACATGATCGGCGCCAGCCCGCTGGTCTCGGCCCTGTTCCATGACGAGCCCACCATCGAGGCCATGAACCGCATCGGCATCGACTTCAACGCCGTGGGCAACCACGAGTTCGACGAAGGCAAGGCCGAGATCCTGCGCATGCAGCACGGCGGCAACCACCCCACCGACATCTACTCGGGCAAAGGCCTGCCGGCCGACCTCAGTGCCGAAGGCCAGTTCAAGGGCGCGCAGTTCGGCTTCCTGGCCGCCAATGTGCAGGACACCACCACGGGCCAGACCGTGCTGCCCGGCGTGGGCATCAAGGATTTCATGGGCCACAAGGTGGCCTTCATCGGCATGACGCTGGAAGCCACGCCCACCATCGTGTCGCCAGCCGGTGTGGCCGGCCTGAGCTTCAAGGACGAGGCCGACACCGTCAATGCGCTGATCCCCCAGCTCAAGGCCCAGGGCATCGAGGCCGTGGTAGTGCTGGTGCATGAAGGCGGCGCGACCGTCTCGGGCGGCGCGAACGGCTGCACCGATGTGTCCGGCGCCATCGTGGACATCGTCAAGCGCCTGGATCCGGCGGTGGACATGGTCGTCAGCGGCCACACGCACCAGGCCTACAACTGCGAACTGCCCAACAAGGCCAATGCCAATGTGCGCGTGACCTCGGCCGGCCAGTACGGCCGCATGATCACTGACATCGACCTCACGCTCGATACGCGCACGCACGACGTGCGCAGCGTGGCTGCCAACAACATCAGCATCCCCAACAGCAGCGCCGTGGCCGAGGCCGAATCGCTCAAGGCCGTGGTCGACCATTACAAGGCCGAGGCCCTGGAGCCCGCCAGCCGCGTGATCGGCCGCATCACGGCTTCGCTGACCCGCGACACCACTGCGGCCGGCGAATCCAGCCTGGGCGATGTGATCGCCGATGCGCAGCTCGATGCTACCGATGATCCCGGCTTCGGCGATGCCGTGGTCGCGCTGATGAACCCAGGTGGCATCCGTGCCGACATGCCCTACAGCGCCCCCGGCAAGATCGATGGCCAGGTCACCTACGGCGAGGCCTTCACCGTGCAGCCCTTCGGCAACGCCATGGTGACGCTGACCCTGACCGGCGCCGACCTCAAGCTGGTGCTGGAGCAGCAGTTCACCGGCTGCACGCAAGGCTATCCGGCCGATGCGCCGGTTGCCGGCCAACCGTTCAACCGCATCCTGCAGGTGTCCGACAGCCTGCGCTACACCTACAGCGCCAATGGCCCGGCCTGTGCCAAGGTGGATGCCGCCAGCCTGAGCATCAACGGCGTGATGGTGGACCCGGCCGCCAGCTACCGCATCACCGTCAACAGCTTCCTGGCCGACGGCGGTGACCAGTTCTATGCCCTGCGCAACGGCACCAGCCGCCTGGGCGGCGCGGTCGACACCGATGCCTTCGATGCCTACCTGCGCGCCAACCCGGCCGGTGTGGCCCCGGGCGCCCGCAACCGCATCACCCGTCTGCCCTGAGCAGGTACAGGCTGAACCAGGTCATAGGAGTACCCAAGATGATGAAGATGGCAACCCGGGCCTTGCTGAAGGCCCCCACCCTGCGCACTGTGGCCTTGGCCCTGGGGCTGGCCCTGGCCGCCCAGGCCCCCGTGCAGGCTGCCGGCTGGTCCCTGCTGTCGCCGGGCTACGGCGTTGATTTCCTCGACCAGTCCGGCCAGGTCGGCGGCCAGGCAGCCGGCACGGGCGTGCTGGGCGCCTTGCAGGATCTGTCCGCCCCCGGCCAGGTGCTGCTGGCCGACAGCGTGGCGGGCCAGCCAGAAGCGGTGGGCTCGGCCAGCGTCGAACAGGGCCATTCGCTCCTGGTGTCGGTGGACACGCAGCTGACGCCGGGCACGGTCGATGTGATGCTGTCGGCCGCGCAGTACTGGAACGTGGCGGCCACGCAGGGCACCGAGGTCTCGGGCTTCAACCTGACGCAGGACCTGGCCCTGGGTGGCCTGCGCCTGCTGATCGTGGGTGATGCCGGCGAGGCGGTGGGCACCCGCGTGCGCGTGAGCTTCAGCGGCTCGGCCGATGCCTTGTTCGGTGGCCTGGCAGGGCAGGGCGAGATCGGCCTGAGCCTGGACATCTCGCGCGGCGCCGACAGCCTGGCCCGCCACGACAGCCTGTGGTCGGACAGCGGCAGCCAGCAGATCCAGCTGAGCTTCGAGGCCGTGGTGGGGGACGAACTGGTGCTCACGCTGGCCGCTCACCAGCAACTCACGCAGGGTGCGCCGGTGTGGCTCGGCGCGGGCCAAGGCCTGGCCATCGATCGCTCAGGCTTGCTGCAAGGGCAGCTGACGGTTGCCGCCGTGCCCGAGCCGCAAAGCCTGGCGATGCTGCTGGCCGGCGCGGTGGTGATTGGTGGCGTGCTGCGCCGCCGTGCGCGCCAGGGCTGAGCGCGAACACGATCGGGTCAGATGTTCTTCTTGCGGGACATCTGATCGCGGAACAGGTCGCGGATGCTGACCTCGCGCGGGCCGGGCACCAGCTCGAACTGCTCGCCCGCGGCGATCGTGCCCTCCTGGCGCACCGCCAGGTAGAAGCCGCAGAAGGACGACTGCACCATCATCTTGGAGGCCTGGCGGAACAGCTTGGCCTCGAACTTGAAGCAGGGATGACGCGGCTCGCTCACCGCCAGTGAGCAGTCCGGAAACCGCAGCACATCGCCGATGTAGGCGTCTGATTCCAGCAGGCCGGTGATGGTCAGGTTCTCTCCCAGCAGGCCGGGGTTGGCGGTGTCGTCCCAGCCAGCCTTGCCGGCCTGCGCGCGCACCGTCTGCCAGAAGGCGTAGTGCTCGTGCGGGTAGGCGTACACCGCCTTGGCCTGGCCGCCGTGCACGGTCGGGTCGGCCTGCTCATCGCCTTCCAGGCCCAGCGGCCCCACCTTGATGCGGCGCGGATCGGCGGGCGAGCTCACCGGGTGCTTGTCGATGGCCGTGAGGATCTGCCGACCGTCGATGGTGACGTGGCGGGCCTGGGCCACATTGACGGACAGAAGCTGGCGGTTGGGCGGGGGCGGGCTCATGCGGTTCAGGATAGCAAAGCCCGGGCCTGGTCCGGGCCCGAGGGGCTTGCTGCTTGCGTGGAGCGTCGGGCCTCAGGTGCGCGGCGCCACCGTCACGGCCATGGCCTTGAAGCTCACGTGGCAGTCCTGCCCCGGGCCCAGCCCCATCTGCTCGATCGCGCGGCGGGTCAGCAGGCTCCACACCACGGCCTCGGCTGGCGCCGGATGGGCATCGTGCAGGTCCAGCAGGCGGTGCAGTTCCACCGCCACGGCACCGTACGCGCCATTGTTGCCAGCCAGCATGACCTGGGTGATGCGCCCGCGCAACTGGTTGCTGATGCTGGTGTCCTGCACGGGCTCGCGGTGGATGTTGATGTCGCGGGCGCGGATCTTGAGCCGCACGCGCTTGCCTTCGGCCTGCAGCATGGCCGGCACCGTGATGCGCTGGCCCGCCACGTCCACCTCGGTCAACAGCCATTCGATGTCGTGGTGGCTGACGCGCCCCTCCAGCACCGAGCCCGCGTGCACGCCCTCCAGGAAGGTGGACAGCGACACATCGGACAGCACCCGCGCCAACGGGCCGGCGCTGGCCACGCGGCCTTCATGCAGGATCACCACGTCATCGGCCAGGCGGATCACCTCGTCGATGCGCGGGCTCATGAACACCGTCGGCAGGCGAAAGCGCGAGCGCATCTCTCCCAGCAACTCCAGCAGGGCAGGCTGCTCGTGCGCGGGCACCTGCCCCAGCGGGTCGCGCAGGAAGAGCGCATTGGGCATGGACAGCAGCGCGCGCGCCAGGGCCACGCGCTGGCGCTGGGCCGGTGCCAATTGGTGCGGCCAGACGGCCAGGATGGACTTGAGGTCCAGCCAGTCCAGCACGGCTTCGTAGTCGATGTGGTGGCGCGGTGCGGGTGCGCGCTTGTAGCCGTATTCCAGGTTGCGCCGCACGTTCATGTGCGGGAACAGCAGGCCGCGCCCGTCCACCCAGGCGAAGCGGCGGGCTTCGGGCGGCCTGTCCAGGCCCGTGGGGCTGTCGTAAAGCACGTCGGTGCCCACGCTCACGCGGCCTGATTGCGCCGGGATCAGGCCCGCCGCGCACTGCATCAGCGAGGTCTTGCCTGAACCGGGGCGGCCCACCAGGGCGCACACATGCCCAGGCGCCACGCGGAACTGAGCCTGCACATCCAGCCCGCCACGGCGCAGGCGCAGCTCCACCGCCAGCGGGGCCGGCGCGATGGGGGGCGGCGTGCCCCGGCTCATCGGCTCACCCCTCGGGCATCGAGCGGCAGCGCGCGGCGGCGCCAGCGCTGTCGCGCCCATTCGCTCAGCAGCATCGCCGCCAGGGCGACGCCCAGCGAGGCCATGCTCAGCCGCAGGGCGATGCCCTGGCCGCGCTCGGTCTGCATGGCGCTGAGCAGGGTCAGCGGTACGGTGACGGTGTCGGGTGCCGTGGCCGGCCAGCGCGACTGCAGGGCGGCCGCCAGCACCACCGAGGCGCCCGATTCGCCCCAGGCCGCGGCAAAGCCCAGCGCCGTGGCCGAGGCCAGCATGGGCAGGGTCTGCGCCATCGTGACGCTCCACCAGGCGCTCCAGCGTGAAGCACCCAGGGTGCGTGCGGTCTGGATCTGCTGCAGATCGACCGCCTCGAAGGCTGGGCGCATGGTGCGGATCATCAAGGGCAGCACCAGGCAGCAGGCCACCAGCACCAGGGCGTGCGGCGCGGCCACGGCACGCCAGCCCTCGCCCTTGGAGAGCCAGTCGCCGGCCGGCCCTTCGGGGCCCAGCAGGGTCACCACGCCCCAGCCGATCACGGCGGGTGATACGCCCAAAGGCAGCAGCAGCAGGGCATCGAGCACCCAGCGTCCCTTCAGGCCGCGGCGGCCTGTCCAGGAGGCAGCCAGGATCGCCAGCGGGAAGCTGATCAGTACGGTGACAAAGGCAATGCGCGCGCTGAAGGCGAGCGCGTCGAGTTCAATGGACGTCATTCACTGCGGCTTGAAAACGTTTGCCATATTGTGGCGGTCCGCACGCGCCTTCGGTGTGCGGGAGTGCACCATGTGAATTAGTTGGCACCGTGTTTGTCCTGTCAGGGCAACCCCTTGAAGCGGGGGACGTCCTGAAAATGCGGACTGAACTAAAATCCCCGCCTCGGTTCAGAGACCCCGGAGCCGACGAAATGTATGTTTGATGAAAAACTGAGAGCGCACTCCACAAGAGATGGCCCTCATGGCTGGCACAAGGCTTGTATGCCTGAACCCCTGTTGCCAGGCGCGTCCATAGCAAGGTGTCGAGAGCGCACAAACCATTGATTTCAATGGGTTTTGTGCTGCCGAGACTTTGAGAATCAACCATTTGGAGCACATGCCATGAGCACATCCGCACAAGCGGCGCAGGTGAACGCCCCCGCCTATGTCAAGAATGCGAAACTGATTGCCTGGGTGGCCGAGATCGCCGCCCTGGTGCAACCCAAGGACATCGTCTGGTGCGATGGCTCGCAAGACGAGTACGACCGCCTGTGCAACCTGCTGGTCAACGCCGGCAGCTTCAAGAAGCTCAACCCCGAGCTGCGCCCCAACAGCTACTTGGCCGTGACCGACCCGTCCGATGTGGCCCGCGTCGAAGACCGCACCTTCATCTGTACCGATCGCAAGGAAGATGCCGGCCCCACCAACAACTGGTGCGAGCCCGCTGAAATGCGCGCCAAGCTGCAAAGCGGCGAAGGTGCCCTGTTCAAGGGCGCCATGAAGGGCCGCACCATGTACGTGGTGCCTTTCAGCATGGGCCCCCTGGGCTCGGACATCGCCCACATCGGCGTCGAGTTGTCCGACAGCGCCTACGTGGCCGTCAACATGAAGCTCATGACCCGCATGGGCAAGGGCGTGATCGACGTGCTGGGCACCGATGGCGAGTTCGTGCCCTGCGTGCACACCGTGGGTGCGCCGCTGGAAGCCGGCCAGAAGGACTCCGTCTGGCCCTGCAACCCCACCGTCAAGTACATCGTCCACTACCCCTCGACCCGCGAGATCTGGTCGTATGGCTCTGGCTACGGCGGCAACGCGCTGCTGGGCAAGAAGTGCTTCGCGCTGCGCATCGCCTCCACCATGGGCCGTGACCAAGGTTGGCTGGCCGAGCACATGCTGCTGCTGGGCGTGACCAACCCCCAAGGCGAAAAATTCCACGTGGCCGCTGCCTTCCCCAGCGCCTGCGGCAAGACCAACTTCGCCATGCTGATCCCGCCCAACGGCTACAACGGCTGGTCGGTCACCACCATCGGTGACGACATCGCCTGGGTCAAGCCTGGCAAGGATGGCCGCCTGTACGCCATCAACCCCGAAGCCGGTTACTTCGGCGTGGCCCCCGGCACCAACACGCTGACCAACCCGAACTGCATGAAGTCGCTGGACCGCGACGTGATCTTCACGAACGTGGCCCTGACCGACGACGGCGACGTGTGGTGGGAAGGCATGACCGACACCGCCCCGGCCCACCTGATCGACTGGCAAGGCAAGGACTGGACGCCCCAGATCGCCAAGGAAACCGGCGCCAAGGCCGCCCACCCGAACGCCCGCTTCACCGTGGCCGCGACCAATAACCCCGCGCTGGACAGCGAGTGGGACAACCCCGCCGGTGTGGCGATCGACGCCTTCATCTTCGGTGGCCGCCGCTCGACCACCGTGCCGCTGGTGACCGAGGCCCGTGACTGGACCGAAGGCGTCTACATGGCCGCCACGATGGGCTCCGAGACCACCGCCGCCGCCTTCGGCGCCCAAGGCGTGGTCCGCCGCGACCCGTTCGCCATGCTGCCCTTCATGGGCTACAACATGAGCGACTACTTCCAGCACTGGCTGAACCTGGGCAATAAGCTGGCCGCCGAAGGCAGCAAGCTGCCCAAGATCTTCTGCGTGAACTGGTTCCGCAAGGGCGCCGACGGCAAGTTCGTGTGGCCCGGCTACGGTGAGAACATGCGCGTCCTGGAATGGATCCTGGGCCGTATCACCGGCACCACCAAGGGCGTGGACAACGCCTTTGGCCTGAGCCCCACGTACGACGACATCAACTGGAACGGCCTGAACTTCACCAAGGACCAGTTCCAGTCGGTGATCGGCATCGACACCGCCGCCTGGCAGCAAGAACTGAAGCTGCACGACGAGCTGTTCCAGCAACTGGCCTACCACCTGCCGGCCGAGATGCCCGCCACCAAGGCCAAGATCGAGCAGCGCCTGGCGGCTTGATCGTTGGCGCCTCAAGGCGCTTGAACATGTCGGTGCGCAGGCGCCGGCCCCTAACGGCCCTTCGGGGCCGTTTGTCATGGCACGTTGGGCATGTATTTCCGGAATGCGGGAGAAATGTCCGGCAAGCTGGAGTGGGGGGCTGCAGGCCCCTCAATCGGGGGGCCGATTCGAGGAGGTCAAGGGCGTTTCAGGGGGAGACATGGCTCGTGCAAACCCGCACAATGATTTTCAAGAAGTAGCGGTTTGATACCGGACCGCGCAGTGTGTTGTTGCAGTTGATGTAAGGGAGCCCCCCATGAAGTTCGTGAAGCACCTGGTGGCCGTGGCCACCCTGGCCACCGCCGGTTCGGCCATGGCCGCCACCTATGACGCCGGTGTTCTGGTCTCCGGTTCTCCCCAGTCTCTGACCTACGGCGTGTCCGGTACGGGTTCGTTCGCTGATGTCATCAACTTTGACATCGCTGCTGCCTCGACCGGCCAGGTGAACGCTGTGACGTTCACGCTGTTCCCCTTCGTTCAGAACCCCATCACCGGCCTGACCCTGGCGCTGTACGATGGCAGCAACCTGCTGACCGCCGTCAATGGCGTGTACACGCTGGCTGCTGGCACCAACTACAGCTTCCACGTGGGTGGCACGACCAATTTCTCGGGCGTGTACTCCGTGAACTACCAACTGGCCGCAGCCCCCGTGCCTGAGCCCGCGTCCATCGCTCTGACCCTGGCTGGTCTGGGTGTGGTGGGCCTGGTGGCTGCACGTCGCCGTCGCGTCTGATCGTCAGCGATCTGTCGCCTGCCAAGTCAAGCGAGCCTTCGGGCTCGCTTTTCTTTTGGCGGCGCCGCTTTTTGGGGGGCTCAACCCTGCGTGAACATCTGCGTGGGGGTCACACCGAACTCGGCGCAGAAGGCCGAGATGAAGGCAGAGGCCGAGGCATAGCCGCAGCCCACCGCCACGCTGGAGACCTTTGCGCCGGCCTCCAGGGGGCCCAGCGCGGCCAGCAGGCGCAGGCGGCGGCGCCAGGCGCCGACCGACAGCCCGGTCTGCTGCTGGAACAGGCGCACCATGGAGCGCTCCGTCAGGCCGATCTCGCGGCCCCACTCGGCCAGGGTGCGCCGGTCGGCTGGATCGGCCTGCAGGGCCTCGCACAGGCGCAACAGGCGCGCGTCGGTGGGCAAGGGCAGGTCCAGCGAGGCGGTGGGCAACTGGGCCAGTTGGTCCAGCAGCACGGCCACCAGGCGGCCCGGCGCGCCATGCTCGTCGTAATCAGAGGGCAGGGCGCACACCGCCAGGATCAGCTCGCGCGCCAGGATCGAGATGTCCAGCACGCGGCAGCCCTGCGCCTGGGCGAGGGGTGAGCCCGCCAGCGCCTCGGCGCGGATGTAGAGGCTGCGCATCTCGGCAGGGCCGGCGGTGAGCACCTCGTGCGGCAGGTTGGCTGGCACCCAGATGGCGCGCTCGGGCGGGGCCATGAACTGGCCGGTGGCCGTGTGCACCTGCAGCATGCCCTCCACGGCGTAAGAGAGCTGGGCCCAGGGGTGGCTGTGCTCGTCCGTCCAGGAGCCCGCGGGCAGTGATTCCACGCGGGCCAGCACCGGGCGGGGCAGGCCATCCTTCAGCGCGGGCAGGGTGCGCTGGCGGGGCTGGCGGCGCACCTTGGGAGTGGCGGGCGGGCTTTGCGCTTTGTTTTGTCCGTTTCTCGGCATGCTCTGTCCAAACGGGGCGATGCGGGCGGCCGTGCGCGCGTTAGGCTCACGGCCTTGCATTGTGACTTGACGAGATCGAGGTGGTGAAGGTGTTGAAACCGATGAAGCGGATGGCGGGCACGCGCATGGCGGGCCGCAAGCACCAGGGCGGCGCGGCCGACTGGTTCCTGATCGGCATGGTGGGTGCGGTGGTGCTGGCCTCCATCGCCCCGGAGCTGGGCCGCACGGGCGGTACCCTGCACCTGGACAAGGTCGGCGACATCGGCATCTTCCTGATCTTCTTCCTGCACGGCATGGGCCTGAGCACCGACAGCCTCAAGCACGGCGCCTCGCGCTGGAAGCTGCACCTGGTGGTGCAGATCAGCACCTTCGCGCTCTTCCCGCTGTGGTGGCTGCTGCTCAACGCGCTGGTGGGCCGCTTCATCCCGCACGACCTGCTGCTGGGCTTCTTCTACCTGGCGGTGCTGCCGTCCACGGTGTCCTCATCGGTGGCCATGACGGCCATGGCGCGTGGCAACGTGGCCGCGGCCGTGCTCAACGCCACCTTGTCGACCCTGCTGGGCGTGGTGCTGACGCCGCTGCTGGCGAGCCTCGTGTTCAGCAGTGCGGCCGATGGCCAGGCCATGGACGTGGGCGACACCATGATCAAGGTGGCCAAGATGCTGCTGCTGCCCTTCGTGCTGGGCCAGCTGCTGCGCCCGCTGGTGGGCCACTGGTTCCAGAAGATCAAGCCCTGGACGACCAAGGTCGACCGCGCCGTGATCCTGCTGCTGGTGCTGAGCTCGTTCAGCGATTCGGTGGCTGACGGCCTGTGGAGCAAGCATGGCCTGGGCCTGATGGCGATGGCGGCCGTGGGCGTGTGCCTGTTCCTGTTCCCGCTGCTGTGGCTGACCAAGCGCGTGGCCAAGGCCTTGAACTTCCCGGTCGAGGACGAGATCGTGGCGGTGTTCTGCGGCTCCAAGAAGACGCTGGCCTCGGGCGTGCCCATGGCCAAGCTGCTGTTCAGCGGCAATCCATCGATGGGGGTGTTGGTGCTGCCCATCATGTTCTACCACCAGCTTCAACTCTTCGTGTGCTCGGTGATGGCCAAGCGCTATGCTGAGCGGGACAAGGTGGCCGCCCCCGAGGGCAAGGCCGCCTGATACCCACCCTTGCAGGAGATCGCCTTGCTGGAGTTGATAGTCCCCTACGTCAAGACCTTCTTACTGATCCCGTTCACGCTGTTGCCGGTCATCAACCCGCTGAGCACGGCGCCGGTGTTCGTGGCCACGGTGGGCAAGAACCGCAGCGTGGCCCGGCGGCTGGCGCGCCAGGTGGCGCTCAACAGCTTCTACGTGATGACGGTGTCCATGCTGGTGGGCAACTACGTGCTGGAGTTCTTCGGCATCTCATTGCCCATCGTGCGCATCGGCGGCGGGCTGATCGTGGCGGCCACGGGCTGGCGCATGCTCAACCGCAAGGACACTGATGAGGCCATGACCGCCGTGGCCGAGAAGGCCTCTGACCTGACGGACGCCGAGATCGTGCGGCGCAGCTTCTTCCCGATCACCTTCCCGTTGACCACGGGGCCGGGCACCATCTCGGCGGCGATCGCGCTGGGCGCGTCGATCCCGCGCACGCCCTTTCTCTACGTGATGGAAGCGGGTGTGCTGGTGGCGGGCGCGGCGCTCACGGCCGGCGTGCTCTACGTGATCTTCCGCAACTCGGCCCGCCTGCTGGACAAGCTGGGCGAGGTCGGCATGCTGGTGATGATGCGGCTGATGGCCTTCATCCTGCTGTGCATCGGCATCGAGATCATGTGGGCGGGGTGGTCGGAGTTGAACCACATCCCGGGGTGAGGCCGCTGATTAAGTGGTTGGCCTCTCGTTGATGGGGGCGTGGGCCGCATCGTCCAGCAAGGCCACATCGCGGACGTTTTTCTGCACCGTGATGGCACCGAACAGGCCCAGCAGAAAAGCCATGGCGTAGAAGCCCTTCTCGCTCAAGGTCAGGCCGGTCGCGTTCCACAAGCCGATGGCCAGCAGCATGATGGCAATGATCACGGCCATCCAGCACAAGCCAAAGTACAGGTTCGTCACCCGGATCCCCTCTAGCCGGTCTCGCACGGTCTTCTGCAATGACACGGCGGCGAACAGGCCCAGCAGGATGACGGCCAGGTAATAGCCTTTCTCGTTGAGCGCCATGCTCGCGTTCCACAGGCCGACGCCGTAGGCACCCATGCCCGCGAGCAAGGCCGTCCAGGAAGCGCCAATGAACGCGCCAGTTGGGCGCTGAGTGTGATGAGGCATGAAGGAATCCCTGAGAGTTGTCGGATGCTCCGGTCAACGTGCGGAAGCACGCGCCGGAACTGCTCACATTCTAAAGATCCTGTCGGGCGGGCTTGGCCCCCTTTGGAGGGGGATTCAGTTTTGCGCCAGGGCCTTCGCGATGCGGTTGCGCCCGACGGTGGGCTTGGGCACGCGCACATCGAACCAACTGCGCACATCGCTGTCCACGCCAATGCCGTGCATGAAGTTGTAGATGGCCTTCTTCAGGGCCTGGCCCAGGCGGTCGTGGTCCGTGCCGGTCGGGTCGATGAAGGCCACGTCGTTGCGCGCGAAGCCGCCATCGGGCAGGGGCTGCAGGGTCACGCCATAGGCATCCGGGTCCTGCCCCACCGGCGAGTGCACCGTGCACGCGAAGCGGTGGAAGAAGCCCGACTGGATGCAGCCGTTCTCGAACAGCTGGCGCACGTACTCCAGCGCATCGACCGTGTCCTGCGTGGTCTGCGTCGGGAAGCCATACATCAGGTAGGCGTGTACCAGGATGCCGGCGTCGGTGAAGGCGCGGGTCACCCGGGCGACCTGCTCCACCGACACGCCCTTCTTCATCAACTTCAGCAGGCGGTCGCTGGCTACTTCCAGGCCGCCGCTGATCGCGATGCAGCCGCTGTCGGCCAGCAACTGGCACAGCTCGGGCGTGAAGGATTTTTCGAAGCGCACATTGCCCCACCACGAAATGCCCAGCTGCCGCTGGATCAGCTCGTGCGCCAGGGCCTTGAGCACCTTGGGCGGCGCGGCCTCGTCCACGAAGTGAAAGCCCGTCTGGCCCGTCTCTTTCACGATGGCCTCGATGCGGTCGGCCAGCACGGTGGCCGAGGCCGCCTCGTAACGCGAGATGTAGTCCAGGCTGACGTCGCAGAAGCTGCACTTCTTCCAGTAGCAGCCGTGCGCCACGGTGAGCTTGTTCCAGCGCCCGTCGGACCACAGCCGGTTCATGGGGTTGAGCATGTCCAGCAGCGACAGGTACTCGTGCAACGGCAGGCCGTCCCAGGTGGGCGTACCCACGTGCTCGAAGGGCACGTCTGGGGCGGTGTGCTGCACCAGGCGCACGGTGCCGTCGCTTTCGCGCACGAAGGTGCGCACCAGTTCGCTGCGCGAGCGGTGGCCGCCCAGATGCTCCAGCAAGGCCAGCAGCGGGCGCTCGCCGGCGTCCAGCGTCACGAAATCGACGAAGTCGAACACGCGCGGCTCGGTCAGCTCGCGCAGCTCGGTGTTGACGAAGCCGCCGCCCAGCACCACGCGCACCTGTGGGTACTGCGCTTTGATCGTCTGGCCGATGCGCAGCGCCGCGTACACGCTGCCCGGAAAGGGCACGGACAGCAGCACCACGTCGGGCTGGTGGCGCAGAACGGCGTCGCGCGTCAGATCGGCCAGGGTCTGGTCGATCAGGTTGGGTGGCGCGGCCAGGGCCTGGGCCAGCGGATCGAAGCTGTGCTGGCTGGCGGCGATGGACTCGGCGTAGCGCACGAACTCGAAGCGGTTGTCCACGGCCTGGCTCAGCACGTCGGCCAGGTCGTTGAGGTACAGCGTGGCCAGGTGGCGGGCGCGGTCCTGCAGGCCTAGGCTGCCGAAGGCCCAGGCCAGCGGGTCACCGCTCTCGTCATCCGGGTAGGCGTCGAGCGTGGCGAAGCGCGGGCCTTCGGGCAGGTAGCCGCGCGTGTTGATGCGGTGGGCCAGCGTCGAATCGCGGCCCTGCAAAAAGGCGATCACGCGGTCGATGGTGGCCAGGTAGCGTGCATGCTCGCTGATGAAGCTGTGCAGGGTGTCGCTGCGCTTGCTTTCGGGTACAGCCTGCGCGCTGTCCAGCAACTGGCCCAGGCCTTCGCGTGACAGCAGGCGCAGCACCAGTGCCAGTGCCAGGTCTTCCTGAAACGCCGGCACGCTGCGCGAACGCAGGAACCCCGTGAGGTAGGCCGTGGACGGGTAGGGCGTGTTCAATTGCGTCATCGGCGGGATGAGCGAGAGCACGCGCAGGTGCTGGCCGGCACGCAGCAAGCCCGTGTCGGGGGCAGGGCTGGCGCCGGTGGCGATGGGCACGAAGCGGGGGACGGTCACAACAGGGGGGCTGGGACTGAAAGCCTACTGGTTCTTGCAGCGGGTGGCTGTAGTACTTTGCGTCAGATTTGCCCAGCCCTCTTCCATTTGCGTGGTAGCCACCACCATAGTACGAGGATGATTGCTGCTATTGATAGTGCGGCTGCCGTGCCGATGACATGTCCGAAAATGGTCGACAAGACCAACTGGGCGCCAGACACCAGCGCACTCGCAAGTGCTGTAGCGCCCAAAATGATCTGCCGAGACGCGAGGAGCTTGAACTTTGGTCTATTGAGCAACGGCCGAGCCAAGCGATGTTGAACAGCTGGTGCGCTCAGAAACACCAGGCTGGTCATGGCCAGTACAAAGGTGACGAGGAAGACCCACTTCTCCGAGTATGCAATAGCGGTGAATCCAGGAGCGAATGGCACTGTTATAAGGAATGCGGACAAAAGCTGCGCCGTTGGAAGCAGAATTCGCAACTCACCGAGCAAGTCCGCAAGGTCTCCGTCGTCTGCAAATTTCTCATCCTTTGCTTTTACTGTGGCGATTTTCGACATCGATTTTCCGCTCCATTTTCTTGGGATCAAAATGCCTGTCCCTGCCTTGGTACACAAATGCGTGCGCAAGTTAACTTGCGGAATTGCTATCTTTGATTTTCGGCTCGGCAAAGAAGCCGTCGGCTTTTTTCACGAAATCACAGGGGATGATCTCCAACTGCAACGTCGTGTGAAAGATCGAGAAGCTTCTCGCGAGGGTCACATTGATGTCGTTGCGGATATCGTCGGCAGAACAGCCAGCTTCATAAACCACATGCGCGGTCAGTGTCGGTTTACCACTGGTCAGTGCCCACACGTGCAGATCATGTACTGATTTAACTCCCTGGACGGCAGCGATGTTTTCCCCGATTTCGGCGACATTCATGCCACTGGGAACACCTTCCAGCAGGATGTTTAGGCTTTCTTGGAGGAGAACCCAGGTGCGAGGCAGAACCCAAAGCCCGATCAGCACGGCGATGATTGCATCGACCATGGTCCATCCAGTAAACCGGATAATCAGCGCACCCACAATCACGCCAATCGATCCGAGCATGTCGCTCCAGACCTCAAGATACGCTCCTTTGACGTTCAAGCTGGCATCCTTGCCGCTTTGGAGCAACTTCATGCTGATCAGGTTTACCACCAATCCTAGGCATGCGACCACCATCATGGCGCCGCTTTGCACCTCAGGTGGATTTTTGAACCGTCCGTATGCCTCGATGAGGATGTAGGCGGCGACCCCGAAAAGCATCAAGCAATTGAAGGTGGCTGCCAGGATCTCGAAGCGGTAGTACCCGAAGGTTCTCGATGCGTCCGCCTGCCGTTTCCCGATCTGCACCGCAGCGAGTGCGATCGCGAGCGCGGCAGCATCAGTCAGCATGTGGGCCGCATCGGATATAAGGGCTAGACTATTCGTCAAGAGGCCTGCGACGACTTCGGCGACCATGAAGGACGCAGTCAATCCTAGAGCTATCCATAGGCGATGTTCATTGCTTTGCGTCTGTAACGCGCGATCATCAGAAGTGCTCATATCAACATCTCTTCAATGGTGAGGGCAGCAGCAGTCTGCAGCCAATTCGCGCGATACCGGACCAAGGGCGCAAAAAACTGTCCTGTCTTTCCGACTTTGATGCGGGTGCTGCACTTCTTTCACGGATCTCTGGTATTTTCAATGCGTCAGAGGTTTCGTGACGGTTTGAGGGACAGGGCAGATGCGTGTGCATGAGCATGGATGCATGCAAGCATCTCGCTCAGGTGCTTGGCTACGTAGCCTCGCTAGACTGCTCAATGACTGGCTCAACAATTGAGGATCGGAGAAGAAATGGGTTTACTTGACAAGTTGCTTGGCGGACACCATGGTAATCGCCATGGTGGTCGCAGACATCATGGTGAGCGCGATACATACTATGGCCCTAGCCCGGCATCCACTGCTCAGCCTTCGGCGGGGCGGGCGTGTACGAGTTGTGGCCGGATCAACAGTGGGGACTCCCGATATTGCAGCGAGTGTGGCAAACCATTTGTTGTCTCTACGGCCTGCCCGCAGTGCTCAGCCATCTTGGCTCCGGATGCTAAGTTCTGTGGTCAATGCGGAACTTCCAGGCCCTGACAACCTACGGCCTCATCCTGACGTACCGAAGGATGTGCGCTTCTGCAGCACGCCGATCGGCGGCGCCCATCGCGAGCCCTTGAGCTTCTTTGACGTCACCAGCGTGATGTCCGCCGGTTCGAACACCTCCACGTTGTGCGTGATCGGTGTGGTCAGCACGTACTGCGCTCGCGTGGAGCGCAGGAAGTGGCCGACCAACTGGATGTTGCGCACGTCCAGGTGGGCGAAGGGTTCGTCGATGAACACGAAGCCGCCGGGCGTCTCGTCGTCCTTCATCAAGCCCACCAGCAGGATCAGCGACTTGATCACCTGCTGGCCACCGGATGCTTCGCCGTCGTTCAGGCCGATGGTGCCCTTGCCGTCGAAGTTGAAGTGCACCTTCAGCTCGGCCTGGCGCAGTCCGGTGTCGTCGCTGTCCAGGTGGGGCAGCTCGGCGTTCACCTCCACGCCGGCCAGCTGGCCCAGCTCGATGATGTTCTTGCGGTAGCGGCGCACCGTCACCTTCAGCACATCGGTGTAGCGCGCGCGGGCGTTGTCCACGGCGATGCCGGCGGCGGCGTTGCTGGCCTTGCGCTGGTTGAGCTCGTTTTCCTGGCGCAGCACGTTGGCGTTCATCAGCGTGAGCTGTTCGATCACCGTGCCGTCGGTCTCCCACTTGCCTTCTTCCAGCTCGCGCTCGACGGATTCGGCGCGCAGGCGGGCCTGGGTGGCATTGCCGTAGTGCGACTGCATCTCAGCGATGCGCTCGGGCGAGCGCCAATGGCGCGGCATCTGCAGCTTCACCTCGCGCGACATCACGGATTGCGAGATCACGTCGTCGAAGCGGGCCTGCCACTCGCGGTCGTGCGCCGCGCTGCGCTGCTCGATGTGGGCCAGCTTCTCCTGCGCCTGCTTGTAGGCGTGCTGGGCATTGGTCTGCTCGACCACGGAGCGCTTGAGCTGTGTCTCTAGCTGCTGCCAGCGCTCGCCGGCATCGGCACGGGCCTGGCGCAGCACGGGCAGCTGCTGGCGCGCGTTGGCGAACTCGCTGGCACGGTCGGCCAGCTCGGCTGCGGCGGTGAAGCCTTGCGCGGCCTTGCGCGCGTCCTGCAACTGGCGGTCGAAGAAGGTCTGGTCGCGCACGATGCGCGTCATCTCGTCGTCGAGCTGGGCCAGGCGGTTCTCGATGGAGGTGCGGCGCGAGGCGATGGCCGAAGCGCCGAACTGGTGCTGGCTCGGGTCCACCCACACCGAGCGGCCACCGCGTGGATCGCGGTGGTAGGCATCGGGCGTGATCCACTCGCCGCCCACCTTCACGCCTTCATCCGTGCCGGCCACGCGGCGGATGTTGCCCAACTGGCGCAGCAGCCAGTGCGGCGCGGGGGCGGAGAACTTCAGCACGGCCAGCAGGCTGTGCTTGTCGGGGTTGCTGGGTGCGTCGTCGGCCTCGGCCACCACGTAGTGGCGGTAGCGCTCCTTCTCGGCCAGGGCCATGGCTTGCGCTTCTTGACCAGCCTTGTCCAGCACCACCACCCAGCGGCTGCCGCGCAGCACGCCTTCGGCGGCGGCACGCCACTTCTCGTCGGTGATCTCGATGATGTCGGCGATCAGGTGGTGGCCGATGCCCGCATCGCTCAGGGTGCGCGTGAAGCGCGTGACCTCGGGTGGGGGCGGCGCCAGGCGCTGGCCCTTGAGCGAGTCCATCGCGCGCTGGGCGTCGTCGCGCTGGTCCTTCAGGCGCTGCCATTGCGCGGCCAGATGCTGCTTGCGCTCGCTCAGCTCCTGGATGCGCTGCGTGAGCTGCTGCTCGTCGCCTTCGACGCCAGACAGGCCTTGCAGCTCATCCGCGCGCTTGACCAGCAGCTCCATCGGGCGCTCGGCATCGCGCGCTTCTTCCTGGGTGCGGCGGGCGGTGCGCACCTGGGCCTCCAGTTGCTCGACCAGCACGGCGCTGTCGGTCTGATCCTGTAGGCGCTGCAGCAGGTCGCTCTTGACCTGGCCCAGTTGGCGTCGGTCGTCCACCGATTGCAGGCGCTGCCGGTGCAGATCGCGCAGCTTGTTGGACAGGCTCTTGCGCGTCTCCACATTGCTCAGCACGGGCACGACCTCGGTGCCCAGCGTCTCGCGCTCCTGGCACTTCAGCTCCCACTGGCGGAAGTTGTTGACGCGCGCTTCCAGCTCGGCGCGCTGGGCCTTGCCGTGCACCAGTTCGCGCTCGGCGGTCTCCACCTCCTGCAGCAACTGCTTCTGGTGGTTGCGGGCCTCGTCGTAGCGGTCCAGCACCTCCTGGTCGCCGAACACGTCGAACACCAGCTTGAGCAACTCCTTGGGGCTGTACTCGCACAGGCGGTCGGTCTGGCCCTGTTCGAGCGCCAGCACCTTGGCGATGGCGCGCGACAGGCCGGCGCCTTCCAGGCGGCGGCGCCAGTTGTCGATGCCCAGCCATTCGCGGTCACCGCGCTCGACCAGTTCCTCGATGCTGACATCGCCTTCGGTCATCAGGTAGCGGCGCGTCCAGTCGCCGCCGTTGCGGTCGATGCGGCAGGCCAGCGTGACGGTGTCCGCGTACAGCAGACAGCGCGCGAAGGGCCGGTTCGACGACTGGCGGTTGCGCGGGCGGTTGTCCACCGTGGCGCGCAGCCAGGCGCTGTCGGCGTTGGCGTGGCGTGCGTAGGTCTTGTAGTTGCGGCCGCCCGAGCAGTCCAGGCCCAGCAGGGTGCGCATGGCATCGAGCAGGGTGGTCTTGCCCGAGCCGTTGGGGCCGGCCACGGTGATGATGGCGCCGTCCAGCGGCAGGCTCAGGCGCTGGCAGTAGTCCCAGTGCAGCAGTTCGAGGCTTTGCAGGTGAAACATGGGTCAGGCCTCGTCTTCCAAATCGTCGTCCTCGATGATCTCTTCCAGCGGCGGCTGCGTCAGCGCCAAAGGCAGGTTGCCCGTGAGCTGCTTGGCCTGGGCCAGCACATCGCCCAGAGCACCTTGCAGGATGCGCGGCGCCAGCGCGTCGTAGTCCAGCAGCAGGTCGAGCAGCGGGCCTTCGGCGATGTCCTCGCCCTTGCGCACGATGAAGCCGTGGTTCTCCAGCCGCTTGAGGTTGGTGTCCAGGCGCGTCTTCTTGCCCAGTTGCACGCCGAAGTCGGCCAGCAGCGCCTTGTACGACACCAGCGGGCTCACGCTGGCGGCCGTGGGCAGGGGGCGGTCCTTGCCGAACATGTCGTTCTGCTCGTCGCCGTTCTGGTTGGCGGCGCGCGCGGCCTGGCGCTCGCGCTTGGGCAGCACGATCAGCGACCACAGCACCACCAGCAGCGACACCGCATCGCGCGGCAGGTCGATGTTGTTGTGGCTGTTCAGGCCTGCTTCGCCGAACACGGTGGCCTCGGCGGGGCGCAGCAGGGCCACGCTCACGTGGTCGGCATACAGGTTGTCGATCAGGCGCAGGCCCACCTGGGCCAGGCGGTCCTGCGTGGCCTGCCACAGGTCGGCATCGATCAAGGCGCGTTTGACCTTGGGGTGCTGGCGGGGCAGCCAGCGGCGGGCCAGCAGTTCAGCGGCCAGCAGGGCGGCGTCGTCCATGGATGAACTCATGTCTAGGGCAGCGTCGTGCGCGGGTCAGCGTGAATGGGATCCGGCCGAGCCGGTAGGGGCCTCGGCCTTGGCTTCGGCGGCTGCTTCGGGTGACAGCGGTGTCAAGGTGCCGGCACTGATCAGGGCCACGGCCTCGTCGTCCACGGCCAGGTGCTGGGCGCTGGCCTGCCATTGCCAGGATGAGCGGGCCAGGTCGCCCGTGAGGCCCTTGAGCGTGCGGGCCTGTGCATCGCCCAGCAAGGGCATCAACTGCAAACGGTAGGCGGCCTGCGCGAAGCGGCCACCCAGCACGGCTTCGTGCAGTGGGCGTTCGGCGGGGGCTTCATCGGGGGCCTTGCGCTCGAACCAGCGGTCGAACAGGCCAATCATCTGGCCCAGCTCTTCGGGCAGCGAGAGCACATCCAGCCTGCCGTCGCCGGCTTCGGCGCGCGGCGGCAGGCCGGCCATGCCATCGGCCACGGGGCGGTCGCGCTCGAACTCGCCCTCGGCGACGTCCACCAGGTCGTGCTGGCTGACCATCACCGGCCGCACGGGCACCGACAGGGCCTCGCCCATCAGCTCGTACAGCGCGGGGTGGTCCTGCAGCCAGCGGCGCACGTCGGAGCTGGTCAGGCCGGTGCTGCCCAGCGTGACGCGCTGGCGGTCGGCCTGCTGCAGCGCGCGCGTGAACTGGCTGGCCATGGACAGCAGGCGCGCCTGGTCCTGGCCCAGCGCGCGGGCCTCGCGCTCCAGGCGCGGGTCTTCGTGCTCGGCGCGGATCAGCGCGGTCAGGGCCTGGCCGGCGCGGTCTACCAGCGACAGGGCGCGGTCGAAACGGGGCTGCGCCAGCCGCAGGCGCGATTCGGAGCCACTGGCGATGGCCTCGGCGAACTCGTCGTGCAGGCGGGCCAGCTGGGCGTGCAGGTGCTTGAGCTGGTTGGTGTCCACCAGGCCCAGTTGCTGGGCCCCGGCCACCTGGGCCAGCAAGGTGGCCATCTCGTCATGGTCGGTGGCGGGCGCGGAAGTGAGCGAGGCCAGCAGGCCGTGCACCTGCTGCGCCAGGGGCGGCAGGTGGTAATCCTGGGGCGTGGCGTCCCAGGTCAACAGGTTGATGTCGCGCAGGCGCTTGAGTGCGCTGTCCAGCGCCTCGGGCAGCAGGGCGTGGAAGAGCTGGTTCAGGTCGTCCCGTGAGAAGCGGGCTTGCGGTTGCCCCGCCAGGGCCATGAACACCCACAAACGCAGCCGCACCAGGGCCTGCGGCCCGTTGAACAGGCCGCGCAGGGCGTCGATCAGGTCCAGGCGCTGGCCCAGGGCCCAGGCCAGCGGCTGCTCCGGCGCCAGGCCGGGCTCGCGGAAGTAGCTCTCGAAGCTGGGCGAATCGGACAGGTCAGGGGAAGAGGGAGTCGCCTCGATCATGGGGTGGGATTGTGCCGGAAGCGGGGGGGCGCTTTCCGGCTTGACGCGGTTCGATTAACCTTGGGGATGTCCCCAGGCGTGTTTCGGTCACGGGCGCGGCGGCGGGCCACGATGAAATTCAATCAGGCAGGGCATCATGAGCAAACTCTATAAGGTCCAGCCGGGCGACACCTTGTCGAAGATCGCGACCCGGTTTTCCATCCACCTAGGGGATCTGCTGGCAGCCAATCCTGGGATCCGCAACCCGAATGCGATCTTCAAGGGGCAGATGATCATCATCCCCGAGA
Source organism: Aquabacterium sp. (assembly GCF_049274795.1). GTDB lineage: Bacteria > Pseudomonadota > Gammaproteobacteria > Burkholderiales > Burkholderiaceae_C > Aquabacterium. Next base: position 33,408 of record NZ_JBASTH010000079.1, on the reverse strand, counting down.
AGATTGGCCAGGGACGGGCGCAAACCTCCGGCGGCGGGCGGCCCGCAGCGGCGACACCCCGTGCGCCGTTGGACACACTGCTGTCGTTGGAATACTTGTCGCCGTTTTGTGGCGCGTCTGCCGAGGACAAGAACATGGAGTTCTCGAGGCTCAAGCACGTGGCGGACCGCATCGCGACAGACCACAAGGTCACCAGGCGCGCTGACTGGGGCACCATGAAGCCCGACCTCTCCAAGCTGGACATGGACGGCTGCTACAACACCGTGGTCATTCACCACACAGGCGATGGCAGCACGCAGAGCCTGGCCGCAATCGAGCGCAAGCACATGCAGGAAAACGGGTGGAGCAACGTTGGCTACCACTACATCGTTGACCGGGCGGGCAAGATCCACGAGGGCACGCCGCTGGGTTACAAGGGCACCCACGTCAAGGCGGCGAACACGGGCAAGATCGGTATCGTCTTGATCGGTGACTATGACCACCAGATATGGGATTTCTCGGACGACGACCTGCCTGCGGTTCAGCTTGATGCGGCCGTCAACTTGATCAAGTCGCTCAAGACCTTCACCGGCACCCAGGCGCTGGGCGGGCACCGTGATTTCGTGCCCGGCGCGGACTGTCCTGGCGAACTGCTCTATGGCAAGCTGGGAGACATCCGCACCCGGACCAAGCTGGCCGGGCCCAAGAAGTGAGCGACGGCACCATGTCGAGAATCCCCGGGATCATCCTGAAGGTCATTGCGCTGGTGGTGTTCGCGTTGACGTTCTTCACCGGCAAGCTGACATTTGCCGACGATCCTTCCGTGGCCCTGGTGGGCTGCGTTCGGTACATCGGCTGCCCTGGCGATGCGCCGGATGCCCCGGCGGGGCAGCACATCATGCTGTCGGGCTTGAAGGAATCCCTGCCCTTGGAGGCTGAGTACGACATGCTGCGCAGGCACGAAGCGATCTCCCTGGCCTTGCTGCTGCTGGCTTTCCTTGGCGAGCCCTTGCTGCGCCGGATGCTGACACGGCCTGCCCCTGAGCAGAGGGCGAATCACTGACGCGTGTGATGTCCTGCCCGCACGGCCGACCCGGGATATCGCCGCACCGCCAGCCAGTGCGAGAAAATGTGGGCCATGACCGATTCGCCCTCCCAGTCCGACCTCGATCCGATGCCCCAGCCGCCCGAGCAGCCGGACATCAACGCCTGCTGTGGCAGCGGTTGCGATCCCTGCATTTTCGATTCGCACGACATGGCCATGGACGAATACCGCCAGGCGCTGCGGGCGTGGCAGGCCCGTCAGGCTGGCACACCGCCTAAGGAGGCTTGAGCGCTCAAGTCGACGCGCGTTCTCCCGGCTGATCGCAATGTCCGAACGCAGTGAGCTGGCCGCAGTGTGGCAAGAGCTGGAGCGCATCCAGCAACAATGGATCCCCAGGCCGGGCGAGAACGCCCGTTACACCGACACGGGTGGGTGGGCCCGCCGCATGGGCCAGCACGCCATGGACAGCGTGGCCGATCCGTGGCGCAGGGTCCAGCGCGTGCGGCAGGCGCTTGAAATTTCAGGGCCGATCGCACGGCGTCTGATCGTGGAGCGCCTGACGGGCATCGACCTGTCCAGCATCTGGACGGTGTTGCTCGATGCCTGCAAGGAGATCGCGCTCTATTCCGGCAGCTCCGTGGTGGTGGGCGCGGTGATCGGCGGCGTGGCGGGGGCCTTCGCCGGTGGCGTGGGGGCTGTGCCAGGCGCTGCCGGCGGCGCGGCCCTGGGGGCGCAGGTCGGGGGCTGGATCCTGGCGTTCCTGGGCCTGAAGTCCCTGATCGAATACGTGACCGAAGCGCTGCCCGAAGCGCTGAAGCACTACGAGAACGGCTTCCGCCGAGCCTGGGGCGCGCCGCCGCCGAACAACCGCATGCCCTACACGGGCCCTGCCATCCCGGTGAACGTGTCGGGCGCTGCGTCGGATTTCGCGTTGGGGCACGTCATCGTCATCATGGCCATGCTCTCGGCCCTGGTCAGCTACCTCACGCGCGGCCGGGGCAACAAGGCCCAGGTGCTGCAAGAGATCCGGCAGAGCCCGCGCCTGGGCCCCAAGGTGGCCGACTGGATCGCCCACAATGAAGGGCGCCTGCTGAATCACCCCAGCCTGCAGCACAAACCAGGGTCTGGGCGAGACCGCAAGCAGGACGTGGGATCAGCCGAGTCGCCCAGCAGCCTGGCAGGGCGCAGAGGCAAGGGGGATGGCAATGACACGCCGACGCCGCCACGCATGCCTGAGAAGAAGGTGCCTTGCTTCATGACGAATGATCTGCCGGCGGCGAAGGTTCCGGAGTTTGATCGGCAACTGGCGGGGCAGCAACGGGGCCTGAACGACATGACGGTCGAGGATTACTTGAATGGCCGCAAGGGGTTCGACAAAGGGGAGATCGCTCGAAATCCAGCTGTCGCCAGGCAGGCCCGTGAGGACTTGAAGACCAAACTGACGCGAGAGGCCAAAGAGCAAGTTGTACGGCAGAACCCTCGGATGCCGCCGGCTCAGATTAACGAGCAGGTGGCCACGATCGTGAAAGGCAAAATGGGCTCGCTGGCTGCCTTGCACAATCCGGACATGAAAGCTGCAGGCAAAGATGTCATCGCCGATTTCGGTGATCGAAACGTGAATGCGCGTATTGGTGCTCAATGGCGCAGCCGGGTGGAAGAACTGGATGCAGCTGCCGAGCGTGTTCCCCCGGCCAGTCGGGCGTCCACGAAGATGAATGCAAAGCTCGAACGCTGTAAATAGAGAGATCAGGATATGGACCAGTACTTCGAATACTTTCTCAAGAACTTCGGCCCGGCGATTGACAAGCGAGAGGTGCCGCGTGAGACCCTGGATCGATTCAAGGGCAAGCTGCCTAACCAATTGATGGTCTATTGGCAGGAGCACGGCTTTAGTGGCTACGCGGAGGGGCTGTTCTGGACTGTCGACCCCCAGGACTATGAACCTGTGCTGGACGCCTGGCTGGGCGATACCTCATTCGTGGAAAACGATGCGCTTCATATCATCGCGCGCACTGCGTTCGGGCACCTGCTGGTCTGGGGCGAAAAATCCGGATTTTGCCTGCAGTTGTTCGCTCCGGGATCCTATGTGATGGAACACCAGACCGCCTTACAGAAGGAGGACTTGGAGTTTGCGGCACAGATGTTTTTTGGATTCTTGGAAAGAGAACCTTTCGAGTTTGATGGACGCTTCAAGTTGGCCAAACGGCGTCTGGGGCGTCTGAATCGAGATGAGATGTATGGGTTCGTGCCAGCCTTGGCCCTGGGCGGGGCAGCCGATGTGAATCATCTTGAGAAGGTCAAGGCGGTAGAGCATCTGGTGTTGCTGGCGCAACTAGATGAACTGAAGGTCATCGGCTGACTTCAAGCTGCATGGACCCATACTTTGATTTTTTCTTGAAGAGCTTCGGTCCGGCGATCGACAGACGCGATGTGCCACGGGAAGAGCTGGAACGCTTCAAGGGCAAGTTGCCTGATCAGATGCTGGCCTACTGGGGGGAGCAAGGATGGTCCGGCTATGCCGACGGGCTGTTCTGGACAGTGAATCCCGAAGACTACGAACCCGTCCTTGACGCGTGGCTTGGTGAGTCACAGTTGGTAGAGGCCGATGCCTTGCACATCATTGCGCGCACTGCTTTCGGGCACTTGCTCATCTGGGGTGAGAGGTCTGGCTACTGTGCCCGCTTGTTCGCCCCTGGCTCCTATGTCGTCAAGGTAAAGACGGAAACTCAGAAGAAGGATCTGGACATGGCTGCAAGAAGCTTCTTCAGCATTCAGAAGAGGGAGGTCTACGAATTCGACGGGCGTTTCGCGCCTGCAAAGCACAGGTTGGGCAGGCTCGGGCGCGATGAGATGTATGGGTACGTCCCGGCGCTGGGGTTGGGTGGGTCCGACGATGTCTCTCACCTTGAGAAGATCAAGGCGGTGGAGCATCTGGTGTTGCTGGCGCAGCTTGATGAACTGAAGGTCATGGGCTGACCTCAAGGTGCATGGATCAATACTTTGAATTCTTCTTGGAGAACTTCGGCCCTGCGATCGACAGGCGCGATATTGCCCCGGAAGTGCTGGAACGTTTCAAGGGCAAGTTGCCCAATCAGATGCTGGCCTATTGGACCGAGCATGGTTGGTGTGGCTATGCGGATGGCCTCTTCTGGACGGTGAACCCTGAGGACTACGAGCCTGTGCTGGACGCCTGGCTGGGCGATACCTCTTTTGTAGACGAGGACGCCCTTCACATCATTGCCCGAACCGCATTCGGTCACCTTTTGATTTGGGGTGAGAAGTCAGGATTCACCTTGCAACTGTTTGCGCCGGGCTCTTATGTGATCACTCAGGAAACCGCCACGCAGAAGAAGGATCTGGAGTTTTCCTCACAGACCTTCTTCAGTGTTCAGAAGATGCGCCCGTTCGAATTCGATGGCCGTTTCAAGGCTGCCTTGCAGCGTTTGGGCCGATTGAGTCGTGATGAGATGTATGGCTTCGTGCCAGCCTTGGCGCTGGGCGGGGCAGCCGATGTGACTCATCTTGAGAAGGTCAAGGCGGTAGAGCATCTGATGTTGCTGGCGCAGTTTGATGAACTGAAGGTCATCGGCTGATCAATCAGCATCGGTGATCCAGTTGGCGCCCGGTGATGCCCCGACTCCTCAGGCCCGTACAGGTTTGGGCCTGCTGCTCTGCGCGTGGCCGCGGATGGCCACCAGCACCACGGCGGGCGCTACCAGGCACGCCGCGCCCGCCGCATAGAGTGCGGGCGTGTACGAGAGCATCACCGAGCGCGTGAGCCCGGCGCCATAGGCCGCTGCGGCGGCCCCCAACTGGTGCGCCGCGAACACCCAACCGAAGATCAGCGGCGCCCGCTCGGCGCCGAACTCGGCAGCAGCGAGAACCTGTGGTCCGACCCGAGCGATTACCTCAAGCGCCCCTAGGTGCTGGTGTTCATCGAGCCCGAGAACCCCAGGCGGTATCTGGTGGATCTGTCCTTCCTGCCGAAGCTGGCGGCTTGAATTCGGCGCGCCGTCTCAACAAGAGGCGTTTCACGCGCAACGCCCGGCGCGCAACAGTTGCGTTTTGTTATACCTGAGGACCGAGCCGGGTTGGATCTCCGGGCACGCCTTGCATTTGCGGGTTTCCACCAGAATGCCCCGTGCATTTGTCATGATGCGCGGCAACAAAGACCGCGCGCCAGATGCTCCAACCAAAGGAGTCCCTATGAAACTGAACGTCAAGCTGCTGGCTGCGGCTGCCCTTGTGGCGGCATCGAGCTCTTCTTTCGCTGTGGTCGAGCCGGGTGGAGACCTGGGTACGCTCGATCAGTACCCCGTGCAATTCGGCGGATATCGCTCCGGCGCAGAGCGCGCGCCTCAACCCGGCGATCGCCTGTTCGCCGATGATTTCACCTTCACGCTGAGCAGCGCAGCATCCGTGATCGGCAGCGTGTCCAACTTCTTTGGCGACACGTCGTTCTCGTCGGTCACGGTCACGTCCTCCGGCGGGCAGACCTGGACCAAGTCGCTGACGGACATCAACGACCTCACCTTCAACTTCGCCAACCTGGCGGCCGGCAGCTACACACTGACGGTGGGCGGCGTGTTCCCGCTGGGCTTCAATGCCTACTCGGGCTCTGCCTACGCCACCACGACGCCGGTGCCTGAGCCTGCCTCGATGGCGCTGGCCCTGGCCGGTCTGGGCATCGTGGCCGTGCTGTCGCGTCGTCGCCGCCCCAACGCCTGATACGCCTCGCCCACCAGGGCGTTGGCAAAACAAAAAAGGCCCGGGAGGGCCTTTTTTGTTGGGCGCTGTGTGATCGCTGCGTGGTCGATCAGGGGATCAGCGGCGCGATCCAGTCCGCGAACATGTCGCTCAGCAGCACGCGCTGCGTGGTCGGGTTCTCTTCGTAGGCGCGCATCACGGCGCCCTTGCCGTCCAGCAGGTTGTCCAGGAACTCGCCCACCGATTTCAGCTTCTTCTCGACGATGCTGGTGCCGCCGAAGGTGACGATGGTGGTGCAGTGCGAGCCGTTAATGTCGCGCTTGTTGGGGATGTAGTAGCCGATGTTGCTGTGCTGCTTCATGTCGGCCAGCCAGGGCGTGATCTCCTGGCGCCACTTCACGTTGAGCAGCTTCAGGCGCTCTTCGTTGGTGGGTGCGTTGGCGATCTCGGGGTAGAACTTCTGGTACGAGAAGGCCGAGAAGTTGGTGTCCTCCTGGAACATCGTGTAGCCGATGCGGTCGTTCGGGAAGATCTTGCCCAGGCCGGCGGTGATGCTGCCCAGGTTGTCGGCCGAGCCCGCGCCGGGGTACTTGGTGATCAATTGGGTGACCAGGCCGTTGGCACCGTCCAGGCCCCACACGTCACGGATCTTGTTGTGCAGCAGCACGGACGGTGCCTGCGCCGGCGTGGCGGTGCGCGGCACGTTGAACAGCGGGCCTGAATCGGCCAGCAGTGCCATCTTCTTGGGCTGCAGGGTTTCGCGGAAGGCGGGGTACAGCGCGCTGGAGCCTACGCCCCCGGCCGAGAAGCCGGTCAGCAGCAGGTGGTCGGGCTTCTTCAGGCCATTGTTGGCCAGCCAGTTGGCCACGGCCTGTGCGTTGACCGCGCCCTTGTGCATGTAGACCATGGGATTGGCCGCGTCCACGTTGTTGTACAGGGCGGTCTTGTTGCCGGTGTGCACGTCACCCGTGCAGTAGGTCAGGTAGACGATGTTCCAGCTTTGCGTCTGCACCGACTGCAGCGGGTGGAGGCGCGCCGTGAAGGGTGTGACCAGGCCCCAGTGCGCCTGGCGGTTCCAGTCAGTCATGTAGTTGGCGGGGATGCCATCAGGGTTGATGGCATCGAGCAGCGTGCCGCCCTTGCAGGCGCCCTGGTCCCAGCAGGCACCGCCGCCTTCGAACATCACCACCGTCTTGCTGGTGAAGGGCGTGCGGTTGACGAAGAAGCGGTAGGGCGTGCCGTTGCTGCAGGTGGCGCCGCTGGAGGCGGGCAGTTCCACCATTTCCCATTTGAGGTAGCCGGCGTGTGCGGCGGCGGCCAGGCTGGTGATGGCCGTGGCGGCCACGGCCTTGATCACGGTCTTGAGCAGGGTTTGGATCGTCATGGTGTTATCTCCTCGGTCGGCTGGGGATGCGCTTGGACGGGCGCAGCGTGGACTCGATGTCACCGAGTGTGCGGAGGGCGCTTCAAACCCAAGTGCGGGCTTACCCCGGCGGGCGACAAGCACCCCTCGTTCTAGGGGGCGCGGAGTGTCAACTGCATGACGCTGGCGGCCAATGCCCGCCCCAGATAGGTGCGGGTCTACCCGAGGTGCGGCGCTCAACGGGGGCGCTGGCCGGCAACCGCTACGATGGCTGCCAGCGGCCGGTCCGTGACTGGCCTGGATCCTTCTGTCGATGCCGCTCTGAGCCATGTCTTCATTGCCCCACGCCACGCCTACATCCACCCCCAGCCTGCTGATCGCCAACCGCGGTGAGATCGCCATCCGCATTGCCCGCGCGGCGGCCGAACTGGGCTGGCGCTCGGTGGGCCTGGTGGCGCAGGACGACCAGGCCGCGCTGCACGCCCGCCATGTGGATGCCGTGCACGTGCTGCCGGGGCAGGGCGTGCCCGCCTACCTGGCCATCGACAACGTGGTGGCCGCGGCCCTGGCCGAGGGCTGCACCCATGTGCATCCGGGCTATGGCTTCCTGAGCGAAAGCTCGGCCTTTGCGCGTGCCTGTGCCCAGGCCGGCCTGGTGTTCGTGGGGCCCTCGCCCGAGGCGCTGGACCTGCTGGGCGACAAGGCCCGTGCCCGCGCGCTGGCCAAGGCCTGCGAGGTGCCCGTCACGGCGGGGCTGGACCATGCCGTGAGCCTGGCCGAGGCGCAAGTCTTCCTGGCCACCCTGGGCGAGGGCGGCGCGATGATGATCAAGGCGCTGGCCGGTGGTGGCGGGCGCGGCATGCGCGTGGTCGAGCGCGCGGAGGATGTGGCGCCCTTCTATGAGCGTTGCCAGTCCGAAGCCTTGGCGGCTTTTGGCCGTGGCGATGTCTATGTGGAGCAACTGGTGCGCCGCGCGCGCCACGTGGAGGTGCAGGTGCTGGGCGACGGGCAGGGCGGTGTCAGCCATGCCTGGGAGCGCGACTGCACCGTGCAGCGCAACCACCAGAAGCTGGTGGAGATCGCGCCTGCGCCGGATCTGGACGCAGCTTTGCGTGATCGCCTGCTGGACGCCGCCCTGCGCCTGGCGCGCGAGGTGGGCCTGCGCGGCCTGAGCACCTTCGAGTTCCTGGTGGATGTGGAGCACCCGGGCCGCTTCTATTTCATGGAGGCCAACCCGCGCCTGCAGGTGGAGCACACCGTGACCGAGCAGATCACGGGGCTGGACCTGGTGGGCGCGCAGTTGCTGCTGTCGCAGGGCGCCACGCTGGCATCGCTGGGCTTGGCTCAGGCGGACATCCCCGCGCCGCAGGGCCAGGCCGTGCAACTGCGCGTGAACGTGGAGCGCATGGATGCGCAAGGCCGCGCGCTGCCTGCTGGTGGCACCGTGCGCGCCTACGAGCCGCCCAGCGGCCCCGCCGTGCGTGTGGACGGCTGCGGCCATGCCGGCTTCAAGCCGCACCCGGGTTTCGACACGCTGCTGGCCAAGGTGATCGTGCACGAGCGGCGTGGCGGCTTCGAGGCGCTGCTGACGCGGGCGCTCCGCGCGCTGTCCGAGTTCCGTCTGGAGGGCGTCGACAGCAACCTGCCTTTCCTGCAGGCCGTGCTGGCGCATCCTGATTTGGCGAGCTACGCCGTGAGCACATGCTGGCTGCAAAGCCGCATGGCTGGACTGGCCGAAGCGCGTACCCATCTGCCGCCCGCTCGTTTTGCATCCACTATGGACGACGGCCAGCGCGCTGGCCCCGAAGGCGGCGATGCTTTGCAGAGCGAGTTGGCCCATGGCCTGCCCGTGCGCGCCAATGTGCCCGGCTCCCTGGTGAGCTGGCTGGTCAAGCCCGACGACACCGTGGCCGCCGGCCAGCGCCTGGCCGTGATCGAGGCCATGAAGATGGAGTTCGAGATCACCGCGCCGCAGGCGGGCCGCGTGCTGGCGCTGCTGGCCGAAACCGGCACCGTGGTGGCCGAGGGCCAGGCCCTGCTGGCGCTGGAGGCGCTCGAAGGTGAGGCCGGTCAGCAGGCCGTGCGCAACGACACGCCCGACCCGGACCACATCCGCCCTGACCTGGCCGAGGTGAACGAGCGCCACGCGCTGCTGACGGATGCACGCCGCCCCGACGCGGTGGCACGCCGCCGTGCCAAGGGCCACCGCACCGCGCGGGAGAACATCGATGCCTTCCTGGATGAAGGCAGCTTCCTGGAATACGGCGGCCTGGCCCTGGCCTCGCAGCGCCGCCGCCTGACCGAGGCCCAACTGATCGACAAGAGCCCGGCCGATGGCCTGGTGGCGGGCCTGGGCACTGTCAACGCCGCGCAGTACGGCGAGCAGGCCGCGCGCTGCATGGTGCTGGCCTATGACTACACCGTGTTCGCCGGCACGCAAGGCATCGTCAACCACAAGAAGACGGACCGCATGCTGCACCTGGCGCTGCAACGCGCACTGCCCTTGATCCTGTGGGCCGAAGGCGGCGGTGGCCGCCCGAATGACGAATACCCCGGCGTGAGCCTGCTGGACAACATGACCTTCCTGGGCCTGGCGCGCCTGAGCGGGCTGGCGCCCACCGTGGCCATCGTCAACGGCCGCTGCTTCGCGGGCAATGCCTCGCTGGCGGGCTGCTGCGACGTGATCATCGCCACCCAGGACACCAGCATCGGCATGGCCGGCCCCGCGATGATCGAGGGCGGTGGCCTGGGCCGTTTCGCGCCTGAAGAGGTCGGCCCCGTCAGCGTGCAGGCGCCCAATGGCGTGATCGACATCGTGGTGGAAGATGAAGCCGAGGCCGCACGGGTGGCCAAGCAGTACATCGGGTACTTCCAGGGCCGCCTGCCGCAGTGGACCTGCGCCGACCAGCGCCTGCTGCGCCACGCCGTGCCTGAAAAGCGCACCCGCGTCTACCACGTGCGCGCGCTGATCCGTACCCTGTGCGACGACGACTCGGTGCTGGAGCTGCGCCCCAGCTTCGCGCCCGGCATGGTCACGGCGCTGGTGCGCATCGAGGGCCGCCCGATGGGTCTGATCGCCAACGACCCGCGCCACCTGGGCGGCGCCATCGATGCGGACGGCGCCGACAAGGCCGCGCGCTTCATGCAGTTGTGCGATGCCTTCGACGTGCCGCTGGTCTCGCTGTGCGACACGCCGGGCTTCATGGTCGGCCCCGAAGCCGAGAAGACGGCCACCGTGCGCCACTTTTCGCGCATGTTCCTGGTGGCCAGCAGCGTGACGGTGCCTTTCTTCACCGTGGTGCTGCGCAAGGGCTACGGCCTGGGCGCGCAGGCCATGACGGCCGGCAGCCTGCTGGCGCCGGACTTCACCGTGTCCTGGCCCACCGGCGAGTTCGGGCCCATGGGCCTGGAGGGCGCGGTGCGCCTGGGCTTTGCCAAGCAGCTCGAAGCCATCGAGGATGCGGCCCAGCGCCAGCAGATGTTTGACCAACTGGTGGCCTCGGCCTACCAGCGCGGCAAGGCCCTCAACATGGCGGCGCACCTGGAGCTGGACGACGTGATCGACCCGGCGGACACCCGCCGCAGGCTGGCGCGCGGGCTGGCCGCCATGCCCGAGCCCGCACCGCGCCAGGGCCGCAAGCGGCCCTTTGTGGACGCCTGGTGAGGTGATGTGAGCCCCCATTCGAGGGGGTTCTAGTGTTATTCAGCATCTCCGTTAAAGAGTGCTCATTTAGAGTCGCCCCGCATCGGACAAGAGGTTGCAGCGATGGTTCATGACAGGGGTGACGTCGGTGAGCAAGCGCCAACCGCGCCAGGCGCGGTGTGGCCCGTTGCGGCATTGGCCAGTGCGGCATTGGCTGCCTGTGGTGGGTCGGGCGGCGACCAGAAGCCTGGTGCGCCAGGGGCGGAAACGCCTGTCAACGTCGAGTCGGTGGCCGTGCCCTGGCCCGATCTTCCGCAGGCGGCCCGCTTTTTGAACCAGGCCTCCCTGGGGGCGACGGTCGCCGAGGTGGAGCGTGTCAAGGCGATTGGCTATGACGCCTGGCTGACCGAGCAGATGGACGAGGTCGAGACGCCGATCACCTATGGGCTGTATGACTTGGCCGATGCCTTGGGCTGGACAGATTTCACGCTGATGTCCACGGACGTAGGTTTCGACAACTGCCTCTGGTTCAACCTCTTCACCGCGAGGGACGTGCTGCGCCAACGCGTGGTGCTGGCGCTGTCGGAGATCTTCGTGGTGTCGGCCCGCAACATGCCGATCCCTTATGGCCATATCGCGGTACTGTCGTTCTGGGATCTGCTGGCCAAGCACTGCTTTGGCAACTTCCTGGATCTGCTGCAGGCCGTGACCCTGTCGCCGGCCATGGGCACCTACCTCAGCCTGCACGGCAGCGCCAAGGCCGACGGCACGGGGCGCCACCCCGACGAGAACTTCGCGCGGGAAGTGCTGCAGCTGTTCTCCATCGGCCTGGTCAAGCTGGACATCGATGGTGAGCCCGTCAAGGACAGCCAGGGCAAGCCCATCGAGACCTACAACAACGACACGATCACCCAGTTGGCCCGTGCCTTGACTGGTTGGGACTTCGATGCGGTCAGCCTGGTGTTTGGCTCCAGTGCGACCACGGCCGACTATGTCAACCGGCCCATGAAGTTTTTCCCGGATCGCTACGACACGGACCCCAAGTGGGTGCTGAACCCGGCCAACACGGTCACGGCGGCACCGGGCCTGCCAGCGCTGCGTCAGACACTGTCGTTCATCTTCCAGCACCCCAATGTGGGCCCGTTCATCGCCAAGCAGTTGATCCAGCGCCTGGTCACCAGCAACCCGGAGCGCAACCACGTGGCGCGTGTGGCCCAGGTGTTCAACGACAACGGCCAGGGCGTGCGGGGGGACATGGCGGCGGTGCTGCGCGCCGTGCTTCTGGATCCGCTGGCGCGCCATGCGCAGTTGTCCGATGAGCAGCAGGCTCGCCGGGGCAAGCTGCGCGAACCCGTGCTGCGCCTGGTTCACTGGGGCCGTCTGACCAAGGTGACCGCCAACGATGAACTCTGGAAGGTGGGCGATCTGTCAGGCGCGGACAAGCTGGCCCAGGCCCCCATGCGGGCGCCCTCGGTCTTCAACTTCTTCAGGCCTGGCTACAGCGTGGCCGAGTCCTCCGGCACGATGCTCGCGCCCGAGCTGCAGATCACGGACCAATCCTCCGTGATCGGCTACGTGAACTACATCCTCGAGATCCTGCCCGTGGGCCTGGGGTACAGCGATGCCGAGCGCGTGGCACCCGATTACCGGGATTGGGATGTGCTGGCCTCGCCATCACCGGAGCTGCTGGTCGATCGGCTCAACCTGCTGCTGACCGGAGGGACGCTGCCGCAGGCCACGATCAATCAGGTTCTGACGGCCGTGCGTTCGGCCCAGGAGACGCTGGGCGTCATCGGCGTCGGTGATGTCACCCAGACGCGCAACCGCGTGCTGGTGGCCTTCTTCCTGATCATGTGCAGCCCTGATTACCTGGTGCAACGATGAGCTCCGAACACTTCACGCCGGATCGTCGGACCTTCCTTAAGCGCGGCGGCGCCGCCGTGGCGGCCACGATCGCACCATGGACCATGAACCTGGCGGCCATGGCCGAGGCTGCTGCTGCCACCAGTGGCACCTCGTCCCAGGACGACTACAAGGCCATCGTCTGCGTGTTCCTGCAGGGCGGCAACGACCATGGGAACACGCTGGTGCCCTTCGATCAGGCCAGCTACGACACCTATCTGGCTGCACGCCCTTCCGTGGCCATTGCCCGCCAGTCGCTCAACGGTCTGGCGCTCAGCCCGGTCGATGCATTGCCGTCTGGCCGGCAGATGGCCCTGGCGCCCGCGCTGACGGATCTCAAGCCGCTGTTCGATGATGGCCGCATGGCGGTGCTGCTCAACATCGGCCCTTTGCAAGGGCCGACCAGCCGTGCCGACTACTATCAGAACCGTTCCCTGCCGCCCAAGCTGTTCTCGCACAACGACCAGCAGGCCGTGTGGCAGTCGTCACATCCGGAAGGTGCGCTCACGGGATGGGGCGGGGTGATCGGCGAGCAAGGCTTGCCGGCCGTGGCCTCGCGCCAGGCACGTGACAACCTGGCCTGCGTGAACCTCAGCGGCAATGCCGTGTTCCTGGCCGGTGAGACCGCCAGCCAGTACATGGTGGATCCGCTGGGTGTCCAGCCATTGCGATTGCTGCAGCAGAGCTACTTTGGCGCCTCTGGGCTGTCCAACGCGTTCAGGGCGGTGTCCGTCAATTTGGGCAACGATGCACATTGGCTGGCGCGTCGCCACGCGGGTGTGCTGCGCAGCGCGCTGGACACCAACAGCCTGCTGCGTGCCGAGGTGGACGCGGCCGGCGCGCGCATCCAGCCCTTGACGGGCGCGGGAGAGTCCATGAGGTTGCGCCTGCAACTGAACATGGTGGCCCGCATCATCGAGGCGCGTCAGCGCCTGGGCTTGCGTCGGCAGGTGTTTTTCGTGTCCCTGGGCGGGTTCGATCACCACGACAACCTGAGTGGCAGCCATCCCGTGCTGCTGCAGCGGGTGGGTGAGGCACTGGCCGCTTTCCAGGCGGACTTGAGCACCCTTGGCGTGGAGGATCAGGTCACCACGTTCACGGCCAGCGATTTCGGGCGCACCATGAACAGCAACGGCAATGGATCGGACCATGGCTGGGGCAGCCACCACTTCGTGCTGGGCGGCGCCGTCAGGGGCCAGCGCTTCTACGGCACGCTGCCGGATGTGGTCGGAGGCGAGACGGACATTGGCCAGGGACGCCTGCTGCCGACCACCGCAGTGGATCACCTGTCGGCCACGCTGGCCCGCTGGATGGGCGTGACGGACGCTTCGGCGCTGTCGCGCATCGCACCGTACCTGTCGCGCTGGAATGGCCAAAACCCGCTGTCGGCCTTGTTGACCGGCGTGTGAGTGCGTGGTGCCCGGTGGGCCGATACCCGCCGAGCGGCTACGATCCGGGGTTTGCACGACCGCCCTGGAACCAGCCGCCATGTCAGACCTGCTCACCACGCCCCGCCCCAACCAGCTCAGCCGCACCCTGTCCAAGCTGCAGGGCCTGCCCGATGGCCTGCGCCCGTGGCTGATGAGCTTCCTGCTGGGCAATGTGGTGCCCTTCGTCGGCACGGCCAGCCTGCGCTTTGATGAAGTCACCAGCAAGCGCGTGGTGGTGCGCATCCGCAACCGCCGCAAGGTGCAGAACCACATCAAGGGTGTGCACGCTGCGGCCATGGCACTGCTGGCCGAGACCGCCACGGGTTTTTGCGTGGGCATGAACCTGCCGGACGACAAGCTTCCCCTGATCAAGTCGCTCAAGGTGGATTACCTCAAGCGCTCACAGGGCGACATGACCGCCGTGGCCGAACTGCGGCCCGAGCAGGTCCAGATGATCACCACGATGGACAAGGGCGAGGTGACCGTGCCCGTGACCATCACCGACGAGAGCGGCGGCGAGCCTATCCAGTGCGAGATGGTCTGGGCCTGGGTGCCCAAGGCACGACGCTGAGCCGGGCGCTGAACGTCGCGTGAACAATGTGGCGCAGATGGACTGATTTACGACTTTCTCACGAATTGCCACTTCGGGTTTCCACGAGTCTGCATGGTTGCTAATACAACAGTTGTGCTGCAATCATGGGCTTGCGAGGACGTTCCCCCGGTCCTGCTTCTGGAGTTCATAAAGTGAAAAGTTTCGTGTTGGCGGCCGTGTCCGCTGCAGCATTGCTCACGGCCTGTGGCGGCGGTGGCAACAGTGGTGAAACCAAGGCCAAGATCACCTCGGTGAAGGTGGTGGGTGCCAGCCTGGCCGATTCTGGCACCTTCGGTTTCAAGTTCACGGTGCAATCGGGCACGGGCACGCCCTACAAGGTCTACCCCGAGCGCATCGCGGCCACCTATGGGCTGCCCGCGCTGTGTCCTGCGTACGTCTACAGCCCGACCACGAGCCCATTCCCCTATGCGGCCAACACGGCCCAGACGGGTTGCACCAATTACGCCATTGCCGCTTCTGCCGTGAACTACGTGGTGGGTGCTTCGACACCGGGCACAGGCCTGTTCGGCACCGCGTACGACATCGCTCCGACCTCGTTGATCAGGCAGTTGGCCGACCTGGCCACGGCCACAGGCACCTTCTCTTCCGGCGATCTGTTGATCGTGGGAGAGGGCTCTGCCAACGATGCGTCCAACCTCGCTACCGCGTATCTGTTATCGAGAGCGACCAGCAACAGCTGCGCGGCAGCACCCTGTGCGGCCACGGGTGACTTCCGGCAGTTGATGGCCACCCTGATCGACTCGACCACCTTGGCCAGCCTGACGGACATTCAGGCGGGCGGGTATTACATGCAGTTGTTGGCCAAAAAGCTGGTGACGGCCGTGAAGACCTCTGCGCTGGACAAGGGTGCCTCCCGTGTGGTGATGCTCAACACGCTGGATGTGACCAAGACACCGAAGTTCCAGGCGACGCTGGAGACGGTGACCATCAACCAAGGCGCGGTGGCCGCCGGCCAGATCCAACAACTGCTGCAAGGCTGGATCAAGGCTTACAACACGGCGCTGGACAGCGAAGTGGCTGCTTTGGGCTCGAACAGCAGCAAGGTCGCCGTGGTGGATTTCTACACCAACTTCAATGCTGAAATGGATGACCCGGTGCAGTATGGCCTGACGAACACCAGCGGCACGGTGTGCGACCAGATCTACTCGCAGGCGACCAGTGTGACGCCCACGGTTCAGACGGCGGGCGCGACTTCGCTGTCGCCCACGTATGCCAGCGGCGCCGTGGTGGGTTATTGCAAGGACACGACGGCTTCCACCGTCACGCCCACGGCGAACAACACGGGCACCACCTGGTGGCAGACCTACCTGTACGCCGACAACTTCCACCCCACCCCTTACGGCCACCAACTGCTGGCCCAACTCGTGGGCAAGAAGCTGACCGAAGCCGGCTGGCTGTGATCCGGCGGGAGACCAAGACACCATGACCAAGAAGTTCGCACTCTCTTCGGCCCTCGTGGCCGCCACGCTGGGTTTTTGCGGCCTGGCCCAGGCCCAGCAGGCCGGCACGTGGATGTTCCGCGTCGGCGCCATGTCCATCATCCCGCAGGTGAGCAGTGGTGACCTGAGCGCCCCGTCTGTGCCGGGCGTGAAGATCGACGTGGACCAGTCCACCACGCTGGCTGGCGGCATCAGCTACATGCTGACCGACAACTGGTCGCTGGACCTGCCGCTGGCGATCCCGCCCAAGCACAAGATCAAGGGTGACGGCGCCATCGCCGGCTCCGGCGAGATCGGCACCACCCGTGTGGTGCCCGCCACGCTGTTCATGCAGTACCGCTTCCGCGAGGCGCAAGCCACCTGGCGCCCTTACCTCGGTGCTGGCCTGACCTATGCCCGCTTCTATGGCGAGAAGGGCAACGGCACGCTGACGGGCATCACCGACCCCGGTGGCTCGACCACGCTGAGCATCAAGAGCGAGTTCGCGCCCACGCTGCAAGCGGGCATGACCTACTCACTCACCCCCAAGACCTACCTGGAAGGCTGGGTGGGCAAGACCTTCCTGAAGGTGCGCAGCACGCTGAGCACGGGCCAGCACATCGACACCAAGCTCGATCCGGTGATCGTGGGTCTGTACGTGGGCTACCGCTACTGATCTGAGGGGCGCTTTCGCGTCCGCCAGCAAGGCCGCATCACATATTGGGGATCAGGACCGTTTCCGTGATGGTCCGGACTTCACCGGGCTGGATCCCGTCGCTGGCGGGCAGCAGGTGGGCATGCTTGGCCGGGTCCACCGGCTCGATGCGTGAGAGGGCATCCACACCACCCAGGGCGGTGTGGATGTGGGTCAGGCCAGCGCCCATGGCGAGGTTGGCCTTGCGCAGCGAGGAGTCATTGGCGTCCAGTGACACCAGGGTGTGGGGCTTGAGGCCCGCGCCGATGCGGAACAGCAGCTCGTAGCCCAGGAAGTCGGTCGTTGAGGTCTTGGTGAGCTGGTCGCGCAGGAGCTGCGGCGAGGCCTCGGGCATGTTGGGGCCCGGGCGGTAGATGGCGAGGTCGTTTGGGATGGTGGCCTTGGCGGCAGCGAAATAAGCCAGGCTGGTTTCGTCCGTGCGCACCATGGCGCCGACCGGAATCTCCAGAGGGGCGGGCGCTGGGCTTTGGGCTGCTGCACCGTCTGGTGATGAGGCGGCGCTTGCGGTTGCAGCGGGTGTTGCCGAGGCGGCGGCTGCCGAGTCCGGCGCCAGGTCTGTGGCCATGCTGGTGCCGAGCAGCGCCATCCAGAGGGGGGCCGCGGTGGCCGTGTGCTTCATGAACATCGTTGGTATAAGGCTCACGCTGTGTCGGGGTTGCTGACGGGTATGGCGTCAGAGGTTCGCAAGAAGCGGGTGAGCCACCGGGACCAAGAAATACTGCGCACAATTGATAAACCGCCGGGCAAACCCCGTATCCAGCCCGCATCAGATGGGCGCGGCGCTGTCCGCTCTTGGCGGGGTCAGCTGCGCTGGCCGTAGGGGCAGTGGTTGGGGCGCGGCCCCACCTGCGGGTGCTTGCGGCAGGTGCTCGGGCGCTTGTCGTACACGGTGCAGCGCCGTGTCTGCGCATCCAGGAAGCGGCAATCGCCATCGGCCCGGCGGGGCAGCGTGTAGATGTCGTGCTTCGAGTTGTAGCGCTCGATCAGCCCCGCCTTGGTGAGGCGCTTGGCGATCTGCCTGGACTCTTCATGCTCGGCCTCGAACGGGTCGACAAGCTCCAGCCGCACCAGATCGGCCAGCTTGACCTCGACCGGCATGGTGCAGCAGTTGGCCATGCAGCGGTCGCACAGGCCTGGGCGGTAGCGCGTCCAGGTCTCGGTGCGGTCGACGTCGACGATGTGGATGGAGGATCGCATGGTGGTTGCAGGCGGTGGGGGCGCCAACAAGGCACAACGCCCGGCACGGGCCAGGCGTTGTCATGGAACCGGCTGAAGGGCCGAGGCGGAAGGGATCAGCCCGCCTGCACGCGCGCCGTCACGGCCTTGCCGCTGCGCAGGCCCAACTTCTCCATCAGCTGGCGATCGCGCTCGACCTCGGGGTTGCCGGTGGTCAGCAGCTTGTCGCCGTAGAAGATGGAGTTGGCGCCGGCCAGGAAGCACATGGCCTGCACGGCCTCGGGCATCTGCTGGCGGCCGGCCGACAGGCGCACGCGCGCCGTGGGCATGGTGATGCGGGCCACGGCGATGGTGCGCACGAACTCCAGCGGATCCAGCGGAGGCGTGTCGGCCAGCGGCGTGCCGGGCACGCGCACCAGGTCGTTGATGGGCACGGATTCAGGATACGTGGGCAGGTTGGCCAGTTGGGCGATCAGGCCGGCGCGGCCTTCACGCGTTTCGCCCATGCCGACGATGCCGCCGCTGCACACCTTGATGTTGGCGCTGCGCACGTGCGACAGGGTGTCCAGGCGGTCCTGCATGTCGCGCGTGGTGATGATGTCACCGTAGAGCTCGGGCGCGGTGTCCAGGTTGTGGTTGTAGTAATCCAGGCCGGCGTCCTTGAGCGACTGCGCCTGGGTGTCGGTCAGCATGCCCAGGGTGCAGCAGGCCTCCAGGCCTTCGTCCTTGATCACGCCGATCAGTTCGGCCACCTTCTCGATGTCGCGGTCCTTGGGGGCGCGCCAGGCGGCGCCCATGCAGAAGCGGCTGGCGCCGGCGTCGCGCGCGGCCACCACGGCTTCGCGCACCTCGTCGGGCGACATCAGCTTGTTGGCCTCGACGCCGGTGTCGTACTTGCTCGATTGCGGGCAGTAGCCGCAATCTTCCGGGCAGCCACCGGTCTTGACCGACAGCAGCGTGGCGTGCTCGACCTCGTTGGCGTCCCAGTGCTGGCGGTGTACTTGCTGGGCCTGCCACAGCAGGTCATTGAAGGGCAGGTTGAACAGCTCCAGCACCTTGGTGCGCGGCCAGCGGCCATTGTCGAAATTGGGATCGGTGCAATCACCCCCGCAGCCGTGGGCGTTGAGCACGGACTTTGGCAGCCACTGCATGGGCTGGGGAGTCGAGGGCAACGTGGAGGGCGAAGCGGCTTGGGCGGCGGGCAGGGTGCTGACGGACATGGGGTGTCACTGCCTTGTGGGCAGCTCGGGAATCAATCAAAACAGGCGCAGTGTAGGCCAGGGGCGAGGGATGCGCCAAGCGCTTGCAGAGCGCGCTCTGCCGTGCAGGCCAAGCCGCTGAGTGTGGCTGACGTGCGACGCAGTTAACGGGAGGTGGGTTGCCTGCCCGGTTTGCTGACTGTTAAAATGATATCAATTCTCATTCAATAGCCGAGGCGTGGGTCTGGTCTTTCGTGACGCGGGCTCGTTCGTGATCAATGCATCCGCCTTGTGCTCTGCCGCCGTTCGGCAGGGTGTGGACGGGCGCTGGTCGATGTCTTGCCCATTTCCAACCCATTGAACATGTTCCGATTCCAACCGAGTGGCGTGGCCACGGCGGTGGCCTTGTTGGCCGCCTTGTGTGCCCAGCACGCCATGGCCCAGTCTGAGGCGGCCCAAGCCGGTGCCCAGCCCGCTGAGAGTGCTGAAGCCCTGCCCACCGTCACCGTGCGTGCAAGCGCCGATGCCTCGGCCCAGGGGCTGTCGCCTGCCTATGCAGGAGGCCAGGTGGCCCGTGGCGGCCGAGCCGGCATCCTCGGCACCCGCGACAACATGGACACGCCGTTCAGCATCACGGCCTATACCAACGAACTGATCCAGGACAAGCAGGCGCGCAGCGTGGGCGAAGTGCTGATCAACGATCCGTCCGTGCGACTGGCGCGTGGCTATGGCAACTATCAGGAGGCCTACTACATCCGCGGCTTCACCCTGAGCTCCGACGACGTGGCCTACAACGGCTTGTATGGCCTCTTGCCTCGCCAGTACATCGCCTCGGAACTGATGGAGCGGGTGGAGGTTCTGCGCGGTGCCTCGACTTTCCTCAACGGTGTGAGCCCCGGTGGTGGCGGTTTGGGTGGGTCGATCAACCTGCTGCCCAAGCGTGCCGCTGAAGAGCCGCTCAATCGCGTCACGCTGGGTGTGAGCAGCGAAGGCCTGGGCACCCTGTCGGCGGATGTATCTCGCCGCTTTGGACCTGACCAGAGCACAGGTGTGCGCTTCAACGCTGTTGTGCGTGATGGCGGCACGGGTGTCGATGACGAGAACAACAATCTCGGCGTTGCCGCCGTGGGTATCGATTGGCGCAGCCGTGATGTCCGCCTGTCGGCAGATTTGGGCTACCAAGACAACAAGCTCAAGGAGGCGCGTCCGAGTGTGACGCTGGGTGCCGTGACATCGGTCCCATCCGCACCTGACAACACGGTCAACTTTGCCCAGCCTTGGAGTTATTCCAACGAGCGTGACTTGTTCGGCACCTTCCGGGGGGAGTTCGATGTGCGTCCAGACGTCACGGCCTGGCTGGCATTCGGCGCGCGCCGGACCGATGAAGCCAACTCGCTGGCCAATCTCACGGTGAACAACGCCACCACCGGTGCGGGGACCACCTACCGCTTTGACAATACCCGCGCAGACAGCATCCAGACCGGTGAGGTCGGCGTGCGCGGCAAGCTGCGCACCGGGACTGTGGGCCATGAGTGGGTGTTGTCTGCCGGGACATTCAAGCAAGAGACGGACAACGCCTATGTGATGGACTCCGGCAACCTGCTGGCGACCAATCTCTTCAACCCTGTGGACTATGTGAACGCACCGGCCTACAGCAGCGGGGCATGGGTTGGCAACACCTTGGCTGATCCGCGCCTCAACACCCGGACCACGCTGACCAGCTTCACCGTGGCCGACACGCTGTCCATGCTCAATGACGATCTCTTGCTGACGGTCGGGGTGCGTCATCAGCGCATCAAGGTCGAGAACTTTGCCTACAACACCTTGACGCCAGAGACACCCTACGAAGTGTCGCGCAACAGCCCTTCGGCGGCGGTTGTCTACAAGTTCACCCCGAAACTGGCTGGCTATGCCAACTACATCGAAGGGCTGAGCAAGGGCGATACGGCACCTTCCACGTCGAGCACGCCGGGGCGTAGCCTGGCTCCTTTCGTGTCGCGTCAGAAAGAGATCGGCCTGAAGTACGACATGGGCCGGCTGGCTGTCAGCGCAGCCGTTTTCAGTACAGAGAAGCCCCGTGGTGCGCTGCGCTTTGCCAGCTATACCTATGACGGCAACGACGAGCACAAGGGCCTGGAGATCAATATCCAGGGGGTGGCTCAACCAGGCCTGCGGGTGCTGGGCGGTGTCACGTTCCTGGATGCCAAGCAGAAGGACACGGGTTCTGCCGCTACGGAGGGGCAGCGCGTGATCGGCGTGCCCAAGGCCCAGTCCACCCTGGGTGCTGAATGGGATGTGCCTGGTGTCCGGGGGCTGACCTTGGATGGACGCCTGATCTACACCGGCGCCAGCTACGCCGACGAGGCCAATACGCTCAAGGTGCCCAGCTGGACGCGTCTGGATGTGGGCGCGCGGTACATCACGGACATCGCTGGCAGCACGTGGACCTTCCGTGCGCGAATCGACAATCTGGCTGATCGGGACTACTGGGCTTCGGTGGGCGGTTATCCCGGCAATGGCTACCTGGTGCTAGGCAACCCCCGCACCCTGGGACTGAGCGCCAGCGTCGATTTCTGATCTGAGCCCAGCCGCCGGCCGCCCCATGCGGCCTCCACGGCCCCTGGCTGACCGCGACCCTGTTCGCGTGTCACCAGGGGCCGCGGCGTTAAGCTGCGAACATGCGTTTCGAACACCTCATAGAAATCAATGCCCCCGCGACCGCCGTGGGCGCCATGGCCCCGTTGTTCACCCGCGAGCAGCTCTGGCACGGCCTGATGCAGCGCGTGCAGACGCCGCAGCGTTTCCCGATGGGGCCGGAGCGCTGCGAATGGCGCGAGACCGAGCCCGGCGTGTACAAGCGCGAGGTGTATTTCGGGCCGCACGTGCTGCATGACGAGGTGGAAACCACGCCGATGCAGCGCCTCCAGTTCACGCCCGAGGCCCATGGCGATACCACCCCGGTGCGCCTGACGATCACCGTCGAGGAGCCGACCGCCGGGCGCATGGTGCTGCGCTTCGTGTACGAAGCCTTGGGCGAGCCCAGCGCGGAAGAGGCGTACTACGCCGAGTACCGCCACAACGCATGGCTGCACAACGACCGCGACATGGTGCGCACCTTGCGCCAGTGGCTCAACGAAGAGGGGCTGTGATCCCCGTGGCGCCCGTGAGGCCTGCCAGCATCTCGGGATGCGCAGCATGCGCCGGCGCCAGGAAAAAGTGATCGAGCACGATCAGGCCAAGGATGGCAATCAGCAAGCGCCAGCGAAAGGCGCGCCTTGCGTGGGACGGCAGGTGTTTCGTCACCATGAACGTCTCCTGGGGTGAGGAGTTTGTCGGGCGCGGTCATGGCCGCTGCCTCGTGAACCATGGGCTTATGGTTCAGGGTTGTCCCTGCACGAACAATCAGGGCTAACCCATGGATGGCGTCGACACGGGCCCGGAGGTATCCGCGGTCGGCAGGCGCAGCGTGAAGCGGGCGCCCTGGCCGGGCTGGCTGTCCACGCTGACCTGGCCGCCCATGCGCTCGACCAGTTGTTTGACGATGTAGAGCCCCAGGCCGGTGCCTTCGATGACGTGCGGGGTCGAGGCCACGCGCTTGAAGGGCTGGAACAGCTGGGCGGCCTCCTCGGGCGACAGGCCGATGCCGTCGTCGGCGATCTCGATGACGATCTGTGCACCATCCTGATGCGCATCGATGGTCACGTGGCCGCCCGGGCGGTTGTACTTGCAGCCGTTGGACAGCAGGTTCATGAACACCTGCTGCAGGCGGTGCGGATCTGCCTGTACGTGCAGTGCATCCATGGGCAGTCGGTTGATGAAGCTGACCTGGTGCCGCGTGGCCACGCCTTCGAGCAGCGCCAGGCTGGCCCCCATGGCCGGGCCCACGGGCACGGGCTGCAGGCTCATGCGGATCTCGCCGGCCTCGACCTTGGTGAGGTCCAGCACATCCTCCACCAGGGCCAGCAACTGCTGGCCGGCGGTGAGGATCCATTGCACCTGCTGCGCCTGCGTGGCGCTGAGCGTGCGGCCCGTGTCCAGGTGCAGCAGCTGTGCAAAGCCCAGGATGGCGTTGAGCGGGGTGCGCAGCTCATGGCTCAGGCGCGAGAGGAAGGCGCGCTGGGCGCTGGCCACCTGCTCGGCCGCATCGCGCTGGGCTGCCATGTCGGCCTGGGCCTGCTCGGCGGTGATGTCGCGCACCACGCCCACCATGCGCTGGCCATGGCCCCTGCCCGCAGGGTCCATCTGGCCGGTGGTTTCCAGCAGGCGTGCGATGCCGTCGGCGCCGTGTGTGAGGTGGCGCTGCTTGAGGCCCACGCCATGGGCCACCGAATTGCTCATGCCCTGGCGCAGGGTGTCGCGGTACTGGGCATCGACCATCTGCCGCACCTGGGGCCGGGGCAGCGTGGCGCCCTCATCGCCCAGGCCGTACAGGGACGAGGCGCGGCCATCCATGTGGATCAGGTCGCGGTCGATGTCGATCTCGAACAGGCCGACTTCCGAGGCCGCGGCGGCCAGTTGCCAGCGCTCGTTGGCGGCCTGCAGCGCCTGCTGGTGCGCCGACTGCCGGCTCAGCAGCCGACGCATCACGCCGATGCTGATCGCCGACAGCAGCAGGGCCGAGAGCACGATGGCGCCCATCAGCAGGGATTCCGTGACGCGGGCGGCCTCGGCCAGGCTGGTGGAAAAGCGCTTCTCGGTGTACGTGAGCTGGTCGTTGATGTCGCGCAGCGCCATCACGGTGGGCGTGAGTTCGGCAGGCGGATCGCCACGTTCGACCTGCACCCTCAGGGTGCGCGCGGTTTCGCGCAGGCGGTCGATCAGGGCATCGCCCTCCACCCAGGCTGCCAGGGCATCGCTGAACAGGGGCTGATCGCCCAGGTTGCGGAACAGCGCCACCATGCCGTCGATGTCGTCGGGGTGGTTGCCGCCCTGGATGAAGCCTGAGCGGATGCGGGCCATGTCGGGGTGCTGGCGCTCCATCTCAAGGCGGGCCTGGCGATCCCCCAGGGGAACGACCAGGATGTTCTCGTAGTGGGCGTAGCGCAGCGGATCGCGGGTGTGCGCGTAGTCCATCAGGTGCTGCACGGCCTCGTGGCGGGCCTTGGACCACAGGCTCTCGCCGCTCACGTAGGCGCGCACGGCAGCCAGCACCTTCACGCTGGTGATGGCCAGCAGCGCGACCGTGCACACGACGATCAGCGACGGTGCCAGCAGGCCCAGGTACAGGCGCCACGGACGCAGCGCAGGTGCCGGGGATGCCTGCGCCTCGCGAAGCCCTTGCATGTTGTTGTGGTCCCTGAAAAGGGCGGTGCCGCCCGATCCGGACAAGCTAGCAGAAAGGCTTCAGCTTGAGAAGCCAGCTTTGTCGCAGACCTTCAGAGAACAGGGTGAGGCAGCGTCACATTGGCCGGATTGCCCAAGTCCACGGGGGGCTGCTGGGGGGCAGTGCGGCCGGCCTGTACCGCCCGCCGCAGCACGGGCACGGTGGAACGCAGGGCGTGGGCATCGCAGTCCAGGGCGCGCACCACGCACAGGGCGGCGGGGCCGCAGGCGGCGAAGCGCTGCAGATCGTCCGGCGCGAGCAGTCCGCCGATGGCCACCACGGGCACGGGGCTGTGGGCCACCCACCAGCGCAGGTTGTCCTCGCCCTGCGGGCGCCAGGGCATGTCCTTGGTGGTGGTGGGCTGCACGGGCCCGCAGGCGATCAGGCTGGCGCCGCAGCCGACCGCGCGGGCCAGCTCCCACAGGCTGTGCGAGCTCAGGCCCAGCATCAGGCGGTGGCGGGCGGCGAGCAGGGTGCGGCGCTCGGGGGGGCTCAGGGCTAGCAGGTCTTCCTGGCCGAGATGGACGCCCAGTGTTGGCGCGGGGGCGGTGTTGGGCTGTGCCTGGGCCTCAGGGGGCAGGGCGGCCAGGGCGTCCTGCCAGTGGTCGTTGATGAACAGGGTGGCATCGGCCTGCGTGGTGGCCGCACCGAGGGCCTGGGCCAGGTGTGCGGACAGGCCGTCCCGGGCCTTGTGGCGCAGTTGCAGGCAACGCAGGCCGGCGTCCAGGGCCTGGGCGATGCGCTCGCCGGTGTCGACGATGCCGTAGAGGCCGTCGGCCGGCGGGGTAAACGGCTGGAACAGCGGTGCGGTGTCGCCCGCCTGGTGCAGCAGGCGCCAGGGCAGTTCACGGCCCAGGCCCAGCCAGGGCAGGGGCGCGCCGCCATGCGCAGGCCCCTGGGCAAAACCGCTGCGGGCGATCACCGGGCCGGGGCCTTGCCCCGCCGCGTGGCCGTGGCTCAGGGCGTGGTGGGTCAGCATCTTGGCCAGCACCAGGGCATCGGCGGGCGTGTGGCCCAGTGCCAGCGCGGCGGCGGCGCCGGTGGCGAAGGTGCAGCCGGTGCCGTGATGGTGGGGCGTGTCCACGCGGGGCGCGCACAGCCAGCCCTGGGCCTGGTCGGTGTCGATCCAGTCCAGGCAGTGCAGGGTGTCGCCGCTGGCCGCGTCACCGCCGGTGATGGCCACGTTGTCCGGGCCCAGCAGGCGCAGGGCGGCGGCCAGATCAGGTACCTCGTCGCGCGGGCCTTCGTGGCTGGGCGGGATGCCCAGCAGGCGGCGGGCTTCGGCGCGGTTGGGCGTGAGCAGGGTGGCGCGGGGCAGCAGGTGGCGCTGGTAGGCATCGAGCATGGCCTCACTGGCGAAGGTGGTGCCACCGGCCGAGGCGCCCAGCACCGGGTCGACCACCAGGGCCACGGGGGGCGCCGAGTGGTCGGCGCGCAGGCGGTCCACCCAGCGCGCCACGGTGTGCACCAGCTCCGGGCTGCCCAGCAGGCCGGTCTTGATCACGGCGGGGGGCATGTCCTGCATGAGCGCGCGCAACTGGGCCTCCAGCCACGCGGGGGTGACGGGCTGCACGGCCTGCACGCCCTTGGAGTGCTGGGCCGTCATCGCGGCCACCACGGGGCACAGGTGCACCCCGAGCGCATCCGCTGCGCGTTGGTCGGCGCTCAGACCGGCCCCACCGGCGGTGTCCAGGCCGGCGATGCTCCAGATGATGGGGGGGCGTGGGGCGGTGGTGTCGGTCGGTGTGGTGGTGTGGCGCATGGGGACTGCGGTTGGGGGCAAGTCTCAGATCAGCACGAAGGGGTGGCCGCCAACAGGCGTGGTGGCCACGGCCACGTCGCTGGTGGGCATCAGGCCGGCGGTGAAGCCCGCGCGGCCGGCTTCCACCGCGTGGCGGAAGGCGCGGGCCATGCCGACCGGATCACGCGCCTGCGACACGGCGGAGTTGAGCAGCACGGCGTCCAGGCCCAGCTCCATCGCGGCGGTGGCGTGCGAAGGCGCGCCCAGGCCGGCATCGACGATCAGTGTGATGCCGGGCAGGCGGGCACGCAGGGTGCGTAAGGCCCAGGGGTTGAGCAGGCCCAGGCCCGAGCCGATGGGTGCGGCCCAGGGCATCAGGATGCGGCAGCCGGCATCGACCAGGCGTTGCGCGCTGACCAGGTCATCCGTGCAGTAGGGCAGCACCTCGAAGCCATCGCGCACCAACTGGCGTGCGGCCTCGACCAATTCGAAGGGATCGGGCTGCAGGGTCTGCTCGTCGCCCACCACCTCCAGCTTGAGCCAGTGTGTGCCCAGCAGTTCGCGCGCCATGTGGGCCAGAGTGATGGCCTCGTGCGCGCTGCGGCAGCCGGCGGTGTTGGGCAGCAGGTGCACCCCCAGCGTGCTGGCGGTGTCGCGGATGATCTGCACGAAGCCGTTGTCGCCGCCCGCGCCGGGCACGGCCAGCGTGCGCTTGAGGCCCAGCGTGAGCACCTGCGAGCCCGAGACCTCGATGGCCTGGCGTAGCACCTCGGGCGAGGGGTAGCCGGCGGTGCCCAGCAGGAAGCGGCTGTGCAGTTCGGTGTCGCCGATGCGCCAGGTGTCCAGGGGCGATGGGGATGTGGTGCTCATGTCCTCAGCCTCCGGTGATGGGGGAAAAGCACAGCACGGCGTCGCCGTCGTGCAGCAGGTGGGTGGCGCGTGCGTTGCGCGGCACGAACTGGCCGTTGACGGCGGTGGCCACGCTGTCGGCGGGCTTGCCTTGTACACCGTGTGCCGCGAGCAGGATGCCCAGCGCTTCGGCCAGCGTGCTGCCTTGGACCAGGCTCAATGGGCCCTGGTCGGTGCGGATGGTGACGAGGGGCGGCTGGCTGGCGCTGTTGATGGCGAGGGCGTCCGTTGGAGCCAGTGAGGCCAGGGAGGCGTGTGGGGTGTCGTGCATGTGGGGAAGCTCCGTCACGTCGGGTCAGTGGGCGTGCGCGGCCGGGGCTGATGGTGCTTCGCTCAGGCCGGCGCGCGCCAAGGCCTCATCGACCAGTGAGGGCGCCAGCAGCCAGCCGTGGCGGTACAGGCCGTTGATGCGCAGCAGGCCGTCGCGCGTGTCGATCACGGGGCGGTGATCGGGCAGAGCGGGGCGCAGGTTGCGGTCCATGCGCAGGATGCGGGCCTCGGCCAGCGCGGGCACCACGCTGTGAGCGGCGGCCATCAATTCGACGGCGCTACGCAATGACACGGGCGATCGGTCTTCGCTTTCGATCTCGCTGGCGCCGATCAGCACGGTGTCATCGGCACGGGGCACGATGTAGACGCGGTGGCGCGGGTGCAGCAGGCGCACGGGGCGCTGCAGGTTGAGCCCGGGCACATGCAGCCACACGGTTTCGCCGCGCACGCCGCGCACGGGCAGATCGGGGCGGGCGCCCTGGCCACGGACATCTACCACCACGTCGAAGGTGCGTGTGCTGCCGTCGGCCAGTGCCAGGGTGTGCGCTTCGATGCGGCTCACGGTGCTGGCCCAATGCCATTGCACGCCGGGGGCATCGTCACGCAGGGCTTGCAAGGTGCGTACGGTGTCGATGTGGCCTTCGCCGGGCAGCAGCCAGGCGTGCAGCGGGCCGGCGCTGCCGTGCAGGCTGGGCTCCAGCGCGCGCAGTTGCGGGGTGTCCAGCGTTTGTGGCGATGATGCACATGCGTGAAGCCCCGCGCCCTCCAGCCGAGCCAGCACACGCCGCGCAGCGCCCAGGTCAGCGCCATGCGCCACCATCAGGCTGCCGCGTTGCGCGAACGGCGCGTCATGCCCCTGCGCTGCCAGGGCCGAGGTGATCTCAGCCCAGCGCTCGATGGACACCCAACCCCGCGCCGCCACCTCCGGCTCGGCCGTTTCCAGTTCGGCCAGCGGGCTCAGCATGCCGGCGGCCGTGAAGCCGGCGGCACCTTGGCCATCGAAGGCCGGCTGCGGGCTGGTGGCCGGATCGAACACGCTGACGCGGTGCCCCTGGTGCGCCAGCGTCCACGCCAGCAGCCGGCCCAGCAGGCCGGCGCCTGCGATGCCGATGTGCAAACCGCTCATGGCGCGGGCCTCAGGCCTGGGCCTTGATGGGGATGTAGATCTCGCCGCCCACCTGCTTGAACTCGGCGGACTTCTGCGCCATGCCCTGCGCGATCGCATCGCCATCGCCCACGCCCTGCTTGGCCGCGAACTCGCGCACCTCCTGCGTGATCTTCATCGAGCAGAACTTGGGCCCGCACATTGAGCAGAAGTGCGCCACCTTGGCCGCGTCCTTGGGCAGCGTCTCGTCGTGGAAGTCGCGGGCCGTTTCCGGATCAAGCCCCAGGTTGAACTGGTCCTGCCAGCGGAAATCGAAACGTGCTTGCGACAGCGCGTCGTCGCGGGCCCGCGCGCCTGGGTGCCCCTTGGCCACGTCGGCTGCGTGCGCCGCGATCTTGTAGGCGATCAGGCCTTGCTTCACGTCGTCGCGGTTGGGCAGGCCCAGATGCTCCTTGGGGGTCACGTAGCAGAGCATGGCCGTGCCCATCCAGCCGATCATCGCGGCGCCGATGGCACTGGCGATGTGGTCGTAGCCCGGCGCGATGTCGATGGTCAGCGGGCCCAGCGTGTAGAAGGGCGCCTCGTGGCAGTGCTTGAGCTGCTCGTCCATGTTGGCCTGGATCAGGTGCATGGGCACGTGGCCGGGGCCTTCGATGATGGTCTGCACGTCGTGCTTCCACGCGATCTGCGTCAGCTCGCCCAGCGTGCGCAGCTCGGCGAACTGCGCCTCGTCGTTGGCGTCGCTCAGGCATCCGGGGCGCAGGCCGTCGCCCAGCGAGAAGGTCACGTCGTAGGCCTTCATGACCTCGCAGATATCTTCGAAGTGCGTGTACAGGAAGTTCTCTTTGTGGTGGGCGATGCACCACTTGGCCAGGATCGAGCCGCCGCGTGAGACGATGCCCGTGCGCCGGTTGGCCGTCAGGTGGATGAAGGGCAGGCGCAGGCCCGCGTGGATGGTGAAGTAGTCCACCCCTTGCTCGGCCTGCTCGATCAGCGTGTCGCGGAAGATGGCCCAGGTCAGGTCCTCGGCCACGCCGCTCACCTTCTCGAGTGCCTGGTAGATGGGCACGGTGCCGATGGGCACGGGGCTGTTGCGCACGATCCAGTCGCGCGTGGTGTGGATGTGCTTGCCGGTGGACAGGTCCATCACCGTGTCGGCGCCCCAGCGGATGGACCACACCATCTTCTCGACCTCTTCCTCGATGCTGGAAGTCACTGCCGAGTTGCCGATGTTGGCGTTGACCTTCACCAGGAAGTTGCGGCCGATGATCATCGGCTCCAGCTCGGTGTGGTTGATGTTGGCGGGGATCACGGCGCGGCCACGGGCCACTTCGTCGCGCACGAACTCGGGCGTGATCTCGCGCGGGATGGCGGCGCCCATGCTGTTGCCGCGCAAACGGGCCTCGCGCTCGGCGTCCATGCCGTAGCGCGCACGCCAGTCGTCGGCCAGGTCGAGGCGGCGCTGGTTCTCGCGCAGGGCGATGAACTCCATCTCGGGCGTGATGAGCCCCAAGCGCGCGTAGTGCATCTGCGTGACGTTGCGGCCTGGCAGGGCACGGCGTGGCGGGCGCTGCAGCGCGGATGCGGCCTGCCGCAGGGCGGCCATGCGTTCGTCGTGGCGCTCGTCGGGCTTGAGGCCATCGTCCACGGCCTGCACGGCGCGGCCGTCATAGGCTTCGGTGTCGCCACGGGCCAGCACGGCGGCCTCGCGCACGGCGGGCAGGCCGCGCGTCACGTCGATGGACACGTTCGGGTCGGTGTAGGGGCCGGAGCAGTCGTACAGGGTGACCGTCTCGCCATTGGTGAGCGATACCTCGCGCATGGGCACGCGCACGCCTTCATGGCTGCCCTGCACGTACACCTTGCGGGAAGCGGGCAGGGGTTCGCGCGTCAGGCGCGTGAGTTCGCTGAGCGTGTTCAGGGCGACGGCGGGATCGGGGGCGTTCATGGGGCACTCTCCAGGGCAGGTGTGGTGACACGTGCTCCAGGAGTGGCCCATGAGAGAGACTTTGGGCGCGAAACGCTGGCAAACGGGGTGCGGGTGTCCTTCAGGCGCAGGCTGGCAAGAAAAGCGCAGCACGCATGAAGGGCTGCACTGCCAGCGGCCACGGCATGGGCCTCAACAGGACGGCTCTTCTTTCGCCGGTATGAACCGGATCAAGTTCAACGGGTTCGGTTATCCATCTCAGCGCCGTCACTGTCGTGAGGCACACCCCGGAGCAGTGCGCAGTGTAAGCGCAAGCCGGGGTGGATGGGAAGGGCTCAGCGGGCGATGCGGTCGCTCAGCGAGCGGAAGGAGGCGGACGTGTCGCTGGCGGCATTGGTGGACTGGCCGGCGTCATCCTGGTCGAACACCCAGGACATGACGGTCTGTGCCCAGGACCGGTCGGTCTGGGAGGCTTGCGACGAGGGACCTAGCAGAGCCAGGGCCAAGGCGAGCGGTGCGATGGCGAACAAGGGACGCATGGCGGAACCTGATTTCCTGACATTGCCTTCGAGGGCGATGAAGGCAGTGTAGGAAGGGTTAACCCGATTGCGTATCCCCAGAAGAAGGGGGTTAGGCACCCTTGTTTGTGTGGGTTTGTGTTTTTGCAGATTGCATGGAGGCCGCGCCGCAGCCGTCGCACGAGCCCGAGCAGCCGGTCGTCTTGACGGCGGCCGGCCCGGGGGCGCTGCTGTCATGGCAGGCGGCCTTGCGCTTGGCACCGGGCCACCAGCGCCGCGTCAGATAGGCCACCGCGCCCAGCACGATCAGCCAGGTGATGATGTCTTGCCAGGGCAGGTTCATGGCGGCCTCCGGTCGGTGGGCGGGCTGTCGTCAGCCCGTGAAGTACAGGGTCAGTCGGTAGAGCACCCAGGAGCAGGCGTAGGCCAGGCCGAACAGGTAGGCGGCCATCACCAGCGGGATCTTCCAACCATTTGTTTCACGTTTGACCACGCTGAGCGTGGCCAGGCAGTGCGGCGCGAACACGAACCAGGTCAACAGCGACAGCGCGGTGGCCAGGGACCATTGCTGGTGGATCACGGCGCCCAGGGCACCGTCGAGCGCCTCGCCCGTCTGCGACAGGGCGTACACCGTGCCCAGGGCGCTCACGACCACCTCGCGGGCGGCCATGGCGGGCACCAGCGCGATGCAGATCTGCCAGTTGAAGCCGATGGGCGAGAGCACCACTTCCAGCGCCTTGCCGAGTTGGCCGGCGTAGCTGTAGTCGATGGCCGGCTGCGTGGCACCCTCAGGCGCCCCGGGGAAGGTGGACAGGAACCACAGCACGATCATCAGCGCCAGGATGATGGTGCCCACGCGCTTGAGGAAGATCATGGCGCGCTCCCACAGGCCCAGCGCGATGTTGCGCAGGTGAGGCCAGTGGTAGTCGGGCAGGGCCATCAGCAGGGGCTGGTCGCTGGTCTGGCCCATGATGCGCTTGAGCACGAAGGCCACGATCAGGCCGGCCACGATGCCGGACATGTACAGCGCGAACAGCACCAGGCCCTGCAGGTTGAACAGGCCCCACACGGTCTGATCCGGGATGAAGGCGGCGATCAGCAGCGCATACACGGGCAGGCGCGCCGAGCAGGTCATCAAGGGGGCGATCAGGATGGTGATCAGGCGGTCGCGCGGCTGGCCCATGGTGCGCGTGGCCATGATGCCGGGGATGGCGCAGGCAAAGCTCGACAGCAGCGGAATGAAGGCACGGCCCGACAGGCCCACGCCGCCCATGACCCGGTCCAGCAGGAAGGCTGCGCGTGGCAGGTAGCCCGACTCCTCCAGCACCAGGATGAAGGCGAAGAGGATGATGATCTGCGGCAGGAAGATGACGGCACTGCCGGCCCCGGCGATCACGCCATCGACCAGCAGGCTGCGCAGCATGCCTTCGGACATCAGCCCGCCGACGAACTCGCCCAGGGTGGCGGTGCCCGCGTCGATCAGGTCCATGGGCACGCTGGCCCAGCTGAACACGGCCTGGAACACCAGGAACATCAGCGCCGCCAGGATCAGCGGGCCGAACACGGGGTGCAGCACGAAGCGGTCCACGCGGTCGGTCAGCGTGTGGCCGGGCGCGTCGCCACGGCCTTGCACATGGCTCACGCAGGTGCTGAGCAGGGCCAGCACGCGCTGGTGGGTATCTTCCACGGACAGCGATTTGATCGAGGCGACCGAATGGCTGGGCGCCCCCGCCTTGTCGCGGGGCAGTTGGGCCCAGCCGGATTCGTCCAGTGCCTTGAGCAGGGCATCGGTGCCACCGCTGCGCACGGCCACCGAGGTGACCACCGGGATCTCCAACTCCTTGGACAGGCGGTCGATGTCGATGCGCAGGCCGCGGTCCTCGGCCTGGTCGATCATGTTGAGCACCAGCAGCATGGGCACGCCCAGCGTCTTGAGCTCGAGCACCATGCGCAGGTGCAGGCGCAGGTTGGAGGCATCGGCCACACACACCAGGGCGCGCGGGGCTTTCTCTTCATCCTGATTGCCCAGGATCACGTCGCGGGTGACGGCTTCATCCGGCGTGACGGCCAGCAGGCTGTAGGCACCGGGCAGGTCGAGCACACGCCAGGGCTGGCCGGCGGGGCTGATGAAGGAGCCTTCCTTGCGCTCGACGGTGACGCCGGCGTAGTTGCCCACCTTCTGGCGGGCGCCCGTCAGGCGGTTGAACAGCGCGGTCTTGCCGCAGTTGGGGTTGCCCACCAAGGCGATCAGGGTGGGGAACTTCAAGGCCACCGGGGCCTGGGTCAGCGTGGACATGCGGGACGGCGGCCGAGATCAGCCGGGGAGAACTTCGATCAGGGAGGATTCGAGCGGACGCATCGCGAAGGTGCTGCCACCCACGCGCACGGCCAGCGGGCCGCGGCCGGCCAGCGGGCGGCGCAGCAC
>NZ_JBASTH010000078.1:0-2651 GCF_049274795.1 Aquabacterium sp. | reverse complement strand
AGCTATCCAGGTCAGGAGCGCTCGACTGCTTGCTCTTGGCTCTAAAGGCCATGCAGCTTTGTAGAGCACCCAAGTATTGAGCAGGAGGCAGGACAGAAGAATGGGTAGTACCGAGAACGCAAAGTAGATGCCGTCTCCCGGGCCAGCTTCATCCGGGCTCCCGATGATTGGCTTGATAGCCACCAGATAAAGGGCCATGCCAAACAGGTTCAAGGCTATCCAATGAGTGCGGCGCATGATGAGTTGCCTAACGCTCGCGGTAAGCCGCGCCGGAGCGAAGCGGAGGGCACCAACAGCACAGCTGTTGGCGTCGGCTTGACCAACTGGTTAGGCCAAAAGCGGTTGCATATGCTGCCGATTTGAACCACAATGGAACCATTTTGGTTTCGACAATGAGGGCAAACATGCCAACCTCTCTGACTTTGAAGAACATTCCCGACGCTGTGTACGAGCGGCTGAAGGTGGCTGCCGAGTTGCATCGACGCAGTTTGAACAGCGAAGCCATTGTGTGCTTGGAGTCCGTACTGTTACCCAACCGTGTTGCACCAAGTGAGCGTTTAGCACGCGCCCGGGAGCTTAGGGCCAGCTTGCCCAAAGAACCGTTTACAGCCAAGGACATTGATGCAGCCAAAAGAGCGGGGCGCAAGTGATTGTTGTTGACAGCAATATTCTGGCGTACCTGTACTTGCCTGGAGAGTTCACCGCTGCGGCTGAAGCATTGCTGGAACAAGAGCCTGAATGGGCTGCGCCACCGTTGTGGCGTAGCGAGTTCCGAAACATCCTTGCAGGCTATGTGCGACGGAAAATATTGAGCTTTGAGCAGGCCTGCAGACTTCAAGCCGAGGCCGAAGCTTTGATGGCCGGATTTGAATTCGAGGTGCATTCGCGCGACGTGTTGGGATTGGTGCGAGACAGCGAATGTTCAGCTTACGACTGCGAGTTTGTGGCATTGGCTGAGCGACTGGATGCCAAGCTGGTGACAATGGACAAGAAGGTACTCAAAGCTTTTCCAACGCGCGCCGTTTCCCTTGTGGCCTAACGCTCGCGGTAAGCCGCGCCGCAGTGCGAAGCACGGAGGGCACCCACAAGCGGAGCTTGTGGGCGTCGGCTTGACCAACTGGTTAGGCTGATCACAGATGCTAGGCTGGGCGGATGCACGATGCTCCTACTTTCCCTGACTGATATGGGTCACAGTGAGTTCAAGTTCTTCAAGCAATCTTGCGAACTTGAACTCTGGGTCGTTTGACCACTTCTCTTTTAGCCCCGCTAGAGTGCGAAGCGTATGTTCGTGATAGTGCTTGAAGCGGCGAAGCTCGAACAGAACCGCGGTCTGACGGTCTATCCATGAGGTTGCCCCCGAAAAGTGGAGTTCTTAGCTCATGACCACAATGCTGGAAAGGAGCGAAGAAATGGTCGACAAGCAGGTACGTGGCAAGTACACCCTGGAGTACAAACTGGAGGCTGTCAGGCAGGTCAAGGCCGGGCAGTCTGGGGCGGTGGTGGCCAAGGTGCTGGGCATCCCGTCATCAAATGTGTCCAACTGGGTTCGCCTGGATGCCAAGGGGCAATTGGGCGGTGTTGTGCCGAGCCAGAAGGCCCCGGTGGTCACAGCCGAACAGATGGAGCTTGCGCGTTTGAGGGCCGAGGTGGCTCGCCTGAAGATGGAGCGCGACATCGCAAAAAAAGCCGCAGCGTACTTTGCGCAGGATGTGCTGCAAAGTACGCTTGGGTCCGGCAAATGAGCGGCAAGGCATGGCCTGTGAGCCTGATGTGCGAGGTGCTGGAGATCAGCGCCAGCGGGTACTTCAACTGGAAGCGAGGTCAGGGTGAACCTGATCATTGCCCCAGCCGGTTTCAGAGCGACGAAGCCTTGCTGACGCACATACGTGCCATTCACGCGGAGATCAAAGGCGAGTACGGTTGGCCCCGCATGCACAAGGAGCTGTTGGCCAGGGGCATCCGCGTGGGCAAAGAGCGTGTGCGCGTGCTGATGCAGCGCCACGGGATCAAGGCGCGCACCAAGAAGAAGTTCGTCGTTACCACCGACAGCAAGCACCACCTGCCGGTGGCGCCGGATCTCGTGCAGCGGCGCTTCAACCCCGAGGCGCCCAATCTGCTGTGGAGCGGCGACATCACTTACATCCCCACCGATGAGGGGTGGCTGTACCTGGCTGCGGTGCTTGACCTGCACAGCCGCCAGGTGGTGGGCTGGAGCATGCAGCCGCACATGCAGACCAGCCTGGTCAAAGACGCGCTGCTGATGGCCTGCTGGCGCCGCAGGCCAGCCAAGGGGCTGATCTTCCACAGCGACCGCGGCAGCCAGTACTGCAGCCATGAGTTCCAGACCACGATGAAGGCCTGGGGTATCAGTTCATCCATGAGCCGCAAGGGCAACTGCTGGGACAACGCGCCCACGGAGAGCTTCTGGGGCCATCTGAAGGTGGCTTGCGTGCTGGGGCAAAGGTTTGCCACCCGAGAGCAGGCCAGGACAGCCATTCTGAACTGGATGGCCTTCTACAATCACTCTCGTCTGCATTCGGCGCTGGGCTATCTCAGCCCCATGCAATACGAGCAACGCTGGCTGGCGGCTCAGCGCAAGAACGCCGCATGAAACCCGGGCTAAGCGCTCCGAAATTCAGGGGCAACCTCAA
>NZ_JBASTH010000077.1:0-109183 GCF_049274795.1 Aquabacterium sp. | reverse complement strand
TGCCTGACAGCCTCCAGTTTGTACTCCAGGGTGTACTTGCCACGTACCTGCTTGTCGACCATTTCTTCGCTCCTTTCCAGCATTGTGGTCATGAGCTAAGAACTCCACTTTTCGGGGGCAACCTCAGTGTTCATCAGGTTGTCGGCGGTCTCGAACGCGGAGTTGCCCTTCCCGAGAATCAATACCTTCTGGTCGGTGAAGTCGTCGGGATCGACCGAGACATCGGTGTAAACCTCCGCGTGTTCGATGCCGGGGACATCGGGAATGTAGGGCAGTGAGACACCCGTGGCCATCAGGAGCCGCTTGCCGTGGTAGACGTCGCCGTTGGAGGTCTCGATCCGGAAGTCGCCGTGTCGTGAGATTCGGCTGACGGTGCGGTTGTAGTGGATGGGCAGGTCCAGCTTGTCCGCGAAGTCCTGCAGGTACGTGACCATGCTGTCCGCAGGCGGGAAGAACTCCTTGCTGTAATGCTTGAACAGAAGGGTGTCATCGTCAGAGATGAGGGAGTTCCAGTCCCAGCGCATGTTGCGCACCTTGTCCGTGTAGCCGGTGTAGACCTTGTTGGCCGAGATCAGCTTGCGATGCCGGGGGAACTTCTTGAAGAACGTGCCAGGCCCCTCCCCGGACTCTAGGATGACGAAGTCTCGGCCCGCCTTCTTGAGGAAGGCACCGAGTTGCAGTCCAGCGGGCCCCGCGCCCACGATGACATAGTCGTGTTTCGTTTCTTGCATGACTTTCCTCATTTCAGAATATTGATGAAGGTTTCCTTGCGATGCTTTTCCAGATACCCAACAAAGGGTGATCCGCCGGTACCTTGCTCACCTCGGTTACTCGCCTGCTGCTTGGCAGGTCTCTGTATGAAATCAATGGAGATCCGCAAGTGCTGTTCCCTGAACCTGCCCAGTGCATCAATGCACCGGTTGTAGGTGTCCAGCAGGGCTGCGTCACCGGCGCTGGATGCATACAGGTTGACCGCGCCTCGGTGCTCGACCTTCATCAACAGCTCCCTGTGTTCCGCTGGCATGTAGCGACGCAGTTCGGTCAGGTAGCTCAGCAGCGCGTCGGGCGCATGACGCACGCCCAGAACCGCATCGACGACGGGCAGCACCGTGCTCTGGGCGCCGCTGCCGCCTGGGTGGTTCTGCGGCGTGCCGTTGAGTTCGGGGACGCCGTCGTAGATGACGCCCCTCATACCCTGCATGAAAGGCTGGACCCGGTTGAAGAAGATGTGAGGGTCGCAGTTCTCCCGGACGCGCTCAAGGGTCGTGCCCATCTTGTCGAGCGTGGCGGCCATGGTGGACAGCGTTGCCTGAAGCCGGGCTGCGTCGTCGCTGGCAACGGCTTCCTGCGCA
This sequence comes from Aquabacterium sp., assembly GCF_049274795.1. GTDB lineage: Bacteria > Pseudomonadota > Gammaproteobacteria > Burkholderiales > Burkholderiaceae_C > Aquabacterium. Next base: position 107,831 of record NZ_JBASTH010000077.1, on the reverse strand, counting down.
TCCATCGCAGCGCGAATCAACGGTGCGGCGCTGGCTTCGATGTCGACGTGTGTGGCCACGAACCAGTGCTCGTCGAGGCCGCCGAAGAAAGTCCTCAGGACTGCGATGTTGCCCAGTTCCACCTCGCCAGTGGGATCCAGCCGGCGCCAGTTGTTCAAGCCATGAGATGCATAGGCCAGCACCGGCAGGCGCTGCATCATCCTGGCCAGGGCCACCCACGGCATCGCGATACCTTTGGGCACGCTGCTGGCGGATGCAGTGCGCCAGCTTTCGTGCACCGCCGCATGACCCAAAACGGAGAGCAGGCCGAAGGCTCGTTCCTGGTGAGCTGGGTCCGAGAGCTCATCCGTTCTGATCGGTGCGAGTTTCGCCAACGTCGTGCGGGCCTTACCACAGGCGAGGAGGTGAGGCAGCTCTTCGCCGAGCTCATCCCAGAGGCCATAGCCAGAAGGGAGTTCAGTCGCGGGGTCTGTCGCTGGAAGGAAGCCTCGGATGGGGGCGTGTAGTTTCATTTGTCATGCCTTTCATGGGCGTGCAGCTGCCTGGCGTATCGCCTTCTGCGAACGCACGCGTGCTACGCTCCATGCATGGAACGATCAATGGATCTGTTGAGTTGGGCCCAGCCGTCTTTCGATGCAAGACTGCAATACGGCCCTCAGGCAAGCCAGTTCGGTGAGCTTCGGCTACCGAAAGGACAGGGGCCTCATCCTGTCATCGTGGGCATCCACGGAGGATGGTGGCGTGCCGCTCATGGGCTGGAAACGCATTCGCACCTTTGCGCTGCGTTGACGGAAGCGGGATTCGCGACCTGGAACATCGAATACAGACGGATCGGCGAAGATGGCGGGGGCTGGCCCGGTACGCTGGCCGACGCAGGCCAGGCCATCGATTTCCTGCGCAGCATCGCGCCGCGCTATCAGCTCGATATCGAGGCTGTGGTGACTGTCGGCTTCTCGGCCGGCGGGCAACTGGCTTTGTGGGCCGCGGGCCGCCACAGGCTCGATCAGCGAAGCCTGCTTCATGCTGATGACCCCTTGCAACTGGCGGGCGCCATTTCGTTGGCCGGCGCCGTCGATCTGACCGAGTGCGCCCGCTTGGGCCTCAGCAACGACATCGTGGCCGCGTTCCTGGGAGGCCTTCGCGAGGATTTTCCGGAGCGGTACATGGAGAGCTCGCCCATTGAGTTGCTGCCCCTCGGCGTGCCGCATGCGCTGATCCATGGGACCGACGACACTTCCGTGCCTCATGAGATCAGTCTGCGGCACCACGCTCGAGCCCTGGCGCAGAAGGACGCCTGCGATCTTCAGTTGCTTGAGGGCGTGCAGCACTTCGAACTCATTGATCCACGCACGCATGCGTTCGGTGTGCTGTTGAACCAGATTCAGAAGTACCTGCACAAAGACGGTCAATAGCAGGCATTGGATGTCTCGGGCATCCGTGTCAGCCATCCCCGTGCGTCGGTTGTCAGGCGGCGGCTGGACATGGACATCCAGCCATATTCCCCAAGGCGTTTCAAAGCGCAACATGCTTGCTTCCCCTTGCAAAAAAATTAACCTGGTTTTTTGTTGTTGGCTCAGATACTAGACGCTTGTCCTAGTGTGCACAACGGATTATGTGAAAAAAAATGTTTCGCCGCTTTTGGTGTCTGGATGGTGTTGGGTATTGCCGATTTATAGAGTGGAAATCGGCTCTGATCGCATGGGTTGATGCGGCGGGATCAGGCGCTAAAGAACGCCCTGATAACGCATTGTTTCAATTGAACTGCGTATTAATAGGTCAATCGTCTTATTGGGATTGACGCACGTTGTCTGGTGTGTCAGCTGAAGGGAAATGCGCTGCCATGATTGAAAAAATCACGGGCGGAAACGGGTTGCCTGGCGGAATGTGATGTGCTCAATTCAAGGAACGAAGCAGCAGCGTCGTCCACTCCGAGCACTGGCGTGAAGCCCCCGCCAGGCGTCCTGAAGTTGGTCGTTTGGCCTTGGAACATGCGTGCGGCAATGAGCTGCACCTGCCTGTTGTAGACGTAGTTCCTGACGTCTACCTTGAGCTCCTGGGGTACACCATCGACCAGGATTTTCCGGCTGCCGGGCCGTGCGAACAGCTGAGCCACATAGTCACCATTCAGAATGTCTTCCCAGACACGACGGGTGAGCTTGTCTCCTCGGTAGGTGCCCTTGCTGCCATAACCGAGCGCCGGCTTGAAGAAGTAGAGGCGTCTGTGTGCCCACAATTCTTCGGCAGTGTCCCGTGTGACCAGAACGGTCCTGGGTATGGTTGTCGAGAGAAGTCTGCGAGTGGATTCGGCGATTCCCCAGGACGTCAGGAGGCTGGTGTCACTCAGAACAGTCATCGCCTTCTTGTTGGCGAATGTGGCGTGAGCACGGGGGTGGGGCGTGAGTGCGATCTGTCCTCGCACGTGGGCTTCTCGAAGCGGCGCGTTGCCGGGATCTTCGAGGTAGAAGTCGGTCAGGCGGTTGTAGACCATCTGTACACGCATGTCGGAGGTCCACAGTCCGTCGGCTCGCAGTTCGAGTTGTCCGGGATCGACGATGTCCACCCGGACGCCATGTCTGGCCATCAAGCGCCTGAAGAGGATGAATTCCGGGTAAAGGTACTGAGCTGTCGGCGTGACGTCGACGATCGCCATTGACCGCAAGGGGCCATCGCCGCCATGGCACGCCCATTCGTGGTGAAACATGTTCACGAACAGGTCTTCTATCTCGTTGGACCTTGTTGCGCGAGCGTTCTTCGTGAACGTCGCATTGATGAGGCCGCCTCCCGCATTGGTATTGATCTCTATGAGTTGCGGCGGACCATCACCCAGATGGAAGTCGTATCCGAAGAAGACGCCCAGCGAACCATGCTGGACGTGGGCGATATCGGGGGCATCGCGAAGAACATGGCGTTGATAGGCTGGCGTGGATGCCACGGCTTCAATGGCGTGTATGGCATCCGCCATGGTGCTGATCTGCAACCGAGACGCGAAGTACGGAAACCGTGCAAGAAGATGTTCTCGAGCATCGGCCTCAATGCTGTTGGGAAAGCCAAGCGCTTCGGCGTCCATCGAGGGTGGCTGCCAGTGGGGCGTCACGAACGCTGTGTCATCGTTGAGTGAGGAAACGATGTTGACGTGATGATCCCGATTGGATTCATGTATGGCCATGACGATCTCCTGAGGCTTGCACCCGTGGGATATTCGGCCCCTTGCCGCTGACAAGAGGCTATGCCCATGAGGCGTCTGGCCTCTCTCCCGTGTGTTTGTGTTGCGCCATTCTCAGATCGCCCGCGGAGGCATGTCAACCGGATTGGTGGCTGCTTGATGCAACGCCCCCCTAACTTATCTCTCGGCTTTTCCGGATTGATGCGTTATGTGAGTGGGCCTCGCTGAATGAAGCCGCGCGGGTTATGGGTGTGCCTATGAGCGCGAATGGCAGGCTGGATCTCCATTACCCGGATGGATGTTGTTCGCTCAAGGATGCAAGGCTTGCGAGGACGCCATAGGCTTCAGCAAACCGAAGAGCCTCGACATGCGCTTGAAGCGTCTCCAGAAGCGCAGGCTCGCATACCCGAGCCATTTCTCCTTTCAAGGCACTGAAGTGATCCAGTGCGTCCAGGCTGTGCTCATCTAGCAGCCGGGAAGGAAGGTGCTCGTCGAGCATTCGACTCAGCGGGCTTCTGTACAAGGTGATGTTGGACCCGAACAAGGACTGAACAGTCGGCATGTCCACCCCTTCAATGTGAGGCCAGCTTTCATCGGGCTGCCCGGCCGATGGCGTACTGCTGCCGTCGACGGCCATCCGGCTGATCCCTCCCGACAACTGAACCTGACGTCGGATACGCTGGATGAGGTCCCGTGGCTCGAAGGGTTTGCTGATGAAGTCGGCCACGCCGGATTCCAGCGCCTTCTGCTGCTCACTGGTCAGCGCGCCTGCCGTCAATGCAATGATCGGCAGGTCTTTGAGCCCGAGTTCGGCGCGAATGCGGCGCGTTGCTTCGTGGCTGTCCAGCCTGGGCATCTGCATGTCCATGAGCACAACGTCAAATTCATCGGGATGCTGGCCAAGCATGGACAGGGCCTCCTCTCCATCTGCCGCCAGCGCCACATTCGCGCCAGCCAACTGCAGTATTCGCCGGGCCACATCCAGGTTGATGTCACTGTCATCGACAACCATGACCCGAATGCCGTTCAGGCCCGTGGATGTGGCGTCCCGAATCGTCGCGGCGGCGACTTCACCGGCTGCGTCGTCCGCCTTGAACGCCAGTTCAGCCCAGAAGCGGCTGCCTCGGCCGGGCTCGCTGTTCAACCCCACGGTGCCACCCATCATCTCGGTGAAATGACGCACGATCGACAGGCCCAGTCCCGTGCCGCCATAACGGCGTGTGGTCGAGGCATCGGCCTGGGCGAACGGCATGAAAAGCCTGGCCTGAACGTCTGCCGGGATGCCGATACCGGTGTCGGACACCTCGAAGCGCAGTCGCGTAAAACCCTGTTGGGTGCTGGCGCTGCTGCTTACCCGCAGGCGAACGTGGCCACGGTCAGTGAACTTCGCGGCATTGGACAGCAAGTTCAGGAGAATCTGCCGCAGTCGAGTGGGGTCTCCGAACAGGCAGGGGGGGCGTCCTTGTCCAGCACCATCTCGTAGCCGATCTGCTTGGACTTGGCCTGCACAGAGATCAGATCGTGCACTTCATGCAGGGTTGAAGGCAGCGCGAAGGCCGTGTGCTCGATCAGCAACTCGCCCGCCTCGATCTTCGTCAGGTCCAGTACGTCGTTGATGATGGCCAGCAGGGATTGGCTGGCCCTTTCGACTTTCGACAGCAGCGGACGCTGCTCTTCATCGAGTTTCGTCTGTCCCAGCAGATAGGTGATGCCGATCACCGCGTTCATCGGGGTGCGGATCTCATGGCTCATGTTCGCCAGGAAGTGGCTCTTGGCCAAACTGGCTCGTTTGGTTTCCTGGATGGCCCTGGTGCTCCGGGGCGCATTTTCCATTTGCCGTTAGGTTGCCCAGCTGGCCCCCGGGATCCCCCCAATGGGGGCGTCCTTCTCAACATTCACTTGCATACCCCCGTGCAAGTGCTTCATTTTGAACAACTTTTTTATGAGGGTGGTGTTTGAAAGTGCGTGTAAGTCTTTGATTTCATTCAGATTTTTTTATCTTTTCCGCTTGTTTCGGGGGTGTGCATGGTTTAAAGTGTTGGAAAGTGCACTTAAGTGGAGTTTTGTGTGAGTTTGGTCTTTCAAGGGGCATCAGCGCTGTCGCTGGACGCAAAGGGGCGTATGGCCGTCCCTGCGCGCCATCGCGACGCCCTGCAAGCCCTTTGTGAGGGCCAGATCACCATCACCAAGCACCCGGAGGGCTGTCTGATGGTCTTCCCCCGTCCCGCCTGGGAAACCTTCCGCGACAAGGTCGCCGCGCTGCCCATGTCGGCCGCGGGCTGGAAGCGTGTCTTCATGGGCAATGCCATGGATGTCGAGATCGACGGCGCCTCGCGCGTGCTGATCTCCCCGGAGCTGCGCGCCGCCGCCGGTCTGGGCAAGGAGGTCATGCTCCTGGGCATGGGCAGCCACTTCGAGCTGTGGGACGCCGAACGCTACGCCGCGCACGAGGCCCAGGTCATGGCGCAGCCCATGCCCGAAGCCCTGCAGGACTTCACCTTCTAGCCGCATGCAAGAAGGGAGCACACCTTGGCAGCACACCACCGTCTTGCTGCACGAGGCCGCCGGGGCGTTGTGGGATCCCGCGGTCGGTCCGGTGCCGGGCGGCGTCTACGTGGATGCCACGTTCGGGCGGGGCGGGCACTCGCGCCTGATTCTGTCGCAGCTGCCGGCCAATGCCACCTTGCTGGCGCTGGACCGCGACCCGGATGCCATCGCGCACGCGACGCGGGGTCCGCAGGCGATCACGGATCCGCGCTTTCGCATTGCGCACGCGGCGTTCTCGTCGTGGGCGGATGTGGCCTTGCTGCAAGGGTTGCGTCCGGTCCACGGTCTGTTGATGGACATCGGCGTGTCCTCGCCGCAGATCGACAATCCGGAGCGTGGCTTCAGCTTCCGCTTCGATGCGCCGCTGGACATGCGCATGGACACGACGCAGGGGGAGAGCGCGGCCGACTACCTGGCCCGCGCGACCGTCGATGAACTCGCCCACGTCATCCACACATATGGCGAAGAACGGTTTGCTCGCCCGATTGCAAAGGCGCTTGTGGCTCGCCGCGAATCCGGACAGCCTGTGCGGACCACGGGCGAGCTGTCCAACGTCGTGGCTGGTGCGGTCAAGACCCGGGAGGCCGGGCAAAACCCAGCCACACGCACCTTTCAGGCCCTTCGGATTCACGTCAACGGCGAGCTCGACGAGCTTCAAGCCGCTCTGGAGGCAGCCTTGAGCGCGCTAGCGCCGGGCGGCCGCCTGGCCGTGATCAGCTTCCATTCGCTGGAAGACCGCATTGTCAAAACCTTCATCGCCGCGCACAGCCGCGAAGTGGTTGATCGGCGCGTGCCCTTCGCCGAGCCCAAGGCCATGCCGCTCAAGGCCATCGCGCGCATCAAGCCCTCGGAGGCCGAAGTGGCCGCCAACCCGCGCGCCCGCTCCGCCGTGCTGCGCGTGGCCGAACGCACCGACGCGCCCTATGTGCCGCCAGCCTCCGCCGCGCCCGCCCGGGGCCGTCGCCAGGGAGGCCGCCGGTGAGCACGCGCCTGAACATCGCCCTGACCGCCGTGCTGCTGCTCAGCTGCTTCTGGCTGATCCGCTCCAGCAACGAGGCACGCAGCCTGTTCGTGCAGCTCGAGCGCGCCCAGGTGCGCGAGCAGGAGCTGCAGGTCGATTTCGAGCGATTGAAGATCGAACGCCGTACCGCGGCCACGCCCCTGGTGGTCGAGGACATGGTGCGCCAGAAGCTGCGCATGTTCAACGCCACGCCGTCCGTCACGCACTATGTGAGTGACGGCGCTGCCGCGAGCGCGCCCGCCACATCCGCATCGTCCACCTCGGGAGGTGCTCGGTGAGCGGCTGGCGCGACATGTTCAGCAAGGACAAGGGCGGTGCCCGGTCCAATGGCGGCCGCAGCTCGCGCAAGCAGGGCAACGCGCCCATGCCGGCCGTGCGCTACGCCACCAGCCCTCTGCTGGCCTCCAAGACGCCGCCGTGGCGCATCAAGTTCCTCACGGGCGCGATCGGCCTGGCTTTCGCCGTCCTGATCGGCCGCGCCGCATGGATCCAGATCATCCACACCGAGTTCTACCAGCAGCAGGGGGCCAACCGCTACGAGCGCCGCATCGAGCTGCCGGCCAACCGTGGCCGCATCCTCGACCGCAATGGCGAGTTGCTGGCCTCCAGCGTGCCGGCGCCCTCGCTGTGGGCCATCCCCAAGGACATGGATGCCTCGCCGCAGGATCTGCGCAAGCTCGCGCGCCTGCTCGACATGAGCACGCCCGAGCTCAAGAAGCGTCTGGGCGGCAGCAACAACTTCGTGTGGCTGCGCCGTCAGGCGGACGAGACCACGGCCCAGCAGGTGGCTGCGCTCAAGCTCAAGGGGGTGCACGAGATCAAGGAATCGCGCCGTCAGTACCCTGAGGGCGAGGCCGCCGCGCACGTGGTGGGCTTCACCAATGTGGAAGACAAGGGCCAGGAAGGCATCGAGCTGGCCTACGACCGCGACCTGTCCGGCCGCGACGGGCAGCGCCACGTCATCAAGGACCGCCTGGGCCGTGTCGTCGAGAACGTGGGTGATCTGGTGCCTGCCGCCGATGGCCGTGAGATCCGCCTGTCCATCGACGCCAAGATCCAGGCCAATGCGTATCAGCGTATCCGCGATGCGGTGGCTGCCAACAAGGCCAAGGCTGGCAGTGTGGTCGTGATCGACACGCTCACAGGCGAGGTGCTGGCGCTGGCCAACTTCCCCAGCTATTCGCCCGGCAATCGCCGCAACCTGACGGGTGCGCAGTTGCGCAACCGCGCCCTGACCGACACCTTCGAGCCCGGCTCGACGATGAAGCCCTTCATCGTGTCGTGGGCGCTGGAGACCCGTCGCGTCAAGCCGGACACGCCCATCCAGACGGCGCCGGGCCGCTTGACGATTGCCGGTTCCACCATCAGCGATTCGCACCCGCACGGCGTGCTGACGGTGGCCGAGGTGATCCAGAAATCCAGCAACGTGGGCACCGTCAAGATGGCGATGGAGATGGCGCCGCGCGAGATGTGGGAGCTCTACACCGCCGTGGGCATGGGCCAGAAGCCGCAGATCGGCTTCCCTGGCGCTGTCACCGGCCGTCTGCGCCCCTACAAGAGCTGGCGGCCCATCGAGCAGGCGACCATGAGCTATGGGTATGGTCTGTCGGCCAGCCTGTTCCAGCTGGCCCATGCCTACACCGTGTTCGCGCACGATGGCGAGCTGATCCCGCTGACGCTGATCAAGCGCGATGCCCCGGGGGCTGACGAGCCGGCGCTGCACACCTCCAGCGGTGGTCTGGGCTGGTCGCAGGCCGTGGCGGCCAAGCGTGCCGAGGCCGCCGATCTGGTGCCGGTCAAGGGTACACGCGTGCTGTCCGTCGAGACGGTGCGCGAGATGCGCGAGATGCTGCGCATGGCCGCCGGTAATGGCGGCACCTCGCCGCTGGCCCAGACGGTGGGCTACAGCGTGGGCGGCAAGAGCGGCACCGCGCACAAACAAGAGGGCAAAGGCTACGCCAGCAACAAGTACCGCTCGTGGTTCGTGGGCCTGGCGCCCATCAACAAGCCCCGCATCGTGGTGGCGGTGATGGTGGACGAACCCACCAACGGCAAGTACTTTGGCGGTGCGGTCGCCGGCCCGGTGTTCAGCCAGATCGTGCAGAACACTCTGCCGCGGCTGGGTGTGGTGCCCGACCTGGATGTGCAGACCCACATCGTCGCCCAGCCGGCCGTGGAGGAGAGCTTCTGATGAGCACCTTGCCCACCTTGCTGAACGATGTCTCCGCCATCCTGGCCTGGCTGGCCGGGCATGGCGTGGACCAGCTCACGGTCGACAGCCGCGAAGTGGCGCCGCGCGTGGCCCAGGGGCAAGCACCCGGCTTCATCGCATGGCCGGGCGCCGCCCGTGATGGCCGCGCCTTCGTGGCTCAGGCCCTGGCACAGGGCGCGCGCGCATGTCTGGTTGAGGCCGAGGGCGCCGAGGCCTTCGCGTTCGATGACGCACGCATCGCCGCAGTGCCGGGCCTGAAGACACGCCTGGCGCTGATCGCCCATGCCTTCAACAGCCGCCCCAGCGAGAAACTCGACGTGGTGGCCGTGACCGGCACCAACGGCAAGACTTCCACCTCGTGGTGGACGGCGCAGGCGCTGAGCGCGCTGGGCCGCCCCTGCGGCGTGATCGGCACCCTCGGCGTGGGCCGGCCCGGCGCCGGCGATTTCGAGGCCACGGGCCTGACCACGCCCGACCCCGTCACCCTGCACGCCACCTTCCGCCGTTTTACCGACCAGGGCCTGGTGGCCGCGGCCATCGAGGCATCGTCCATTGGCATTGAAGAACACCGGCTGGACGCCACGCGCATCCGCGTCGCGCAGTTCACCAACTTCACGCAGGACCACCTGGACTACCACATCACGATGGAAGCCTACTGGCGTGCCAAGCAGGCCCTGTTCGAGTGGGAAGGCCTGCAGGCCGCCGTGGTCAATGTGGACGATCCGCAGGGCGACGAGCTGGTGCCGCTGTGCCGCCAGCGCGGCGTGCAACTGTGGACCACGGCCGTGCGCGAGCCGGCCCGCCTGTGCGCCGAGGATGTCGTCACCCAGGCCGACGGCCTGCGTGCCCGCATCGTCGAACGCGATGAATCGTTGGTCAAGGTGATCGACCAGGCCGAGCTGCAGGCCGCGCTGGTGGGTGATTTCAACGTGTCCAACCTGCTGACGGTGATCGGTGCCCTGCGTGCGCTGGGCGTGCCGCTGCTTGACGCCGTTCGCGCCTGCGCGGGCCTGAGCGCCGTGCCCGGCCGCATGCAGCAGGTGCGCCTGGACGGTGAGGATGCGCTCGCGCTGCCGCTGGCCGTGGTGGATTACGCCCACACGCCCGATGCCCTGCTCAAGGCCTTGCGCGCCCTGAAACCCCTGGCGCAGGCACGCGGCGGCCGCCTTTGGTGCGTGTTCGGCTGCGGCGGCAACCGTGATCCGATCAAGCGCCCGCTGATGGGCGCCATGGCTGATCAGCACGCCGACGAGATCGTGCTGACCAGCGACAACCCGCGCGGCGAGGCCCCGGGCTACATCCTCTGCCAGATCCTGGCCGGGGTGGTGCGCAGCGAGCCGGTGGCCGTGATCGAGAACCGCCACGAGGCCATCGTCCATGCCATCACCAGCGCCGATCCGCGCGATGTGGTGCTGATTGCCGGCAAGGGCCACGAGACGACGCAGGAAGTGGCCGGCGTCAAGACGCCGTTCTCCGATGTGGATGAATCGCTGAGCGCCCTGCGCGCACGGAGGGCTGCATGACGGGCACCCCGATGATGATGACCCTGGGCCTGGCCCATCAGTTGCTGCCCGGCTCCGTGCTGGTGGGCGATCCGGCCACGCCGCTGCTGCGTGTGCACAGCGACACCCGCAGCCTGCAGGCCGGCGACTTCTTCGTGGCCCTGCGCGGCGAGCGCTTCGATGCGCATGACTTCCTGCCGCAGGCCGCGCAGTCGGGCGCTGCGGCCGTGCTGGTGCAGCGCGGCATCGAAGCCTCCGGCTTGCCGGGCCTGGTGGTGCCGGACACGCGCGCGGCCCTGGGCTGGCTGGCCTCGGCCTGGCGCGCGCGCTTCGACATCCCGCTGCTGGCCGTGACCGGCAGCAATGGCAAGACCACCGTCACGCAGATGGTGGCCAGCATCCTGCGTGCCTGGGTGGGTTTGCAGGGCCGCCCGGAAGGCGCACTGGCCACGCAGGGCAACTTCAACAACGACATCGGCGTGCCGCTGACGCTGCTGCGCCTGCGTGAGGGCCAGCACCAGTGCGCGGTGGTCGAGCTGGGCATGAACCACCCGGGCGAGATCGAGCAACTCGCCGCCCTGGCCGCGCCCACCGTGGCCCTGGTCAACAACGCGCAACGCGAGCACCAGGAGTTCATGCACACGGTCGAGGCCGTGGCGCGCGAGAACGGCGCCGTGCTGGCCTCGCTGCCGCGCGATGGCGTGGCCGTGTTCCCGGCCGACGATGCCGAGCACACGCCGATCTGGCGCGAGTTGTCCACCGGCCGTCGCGTGGTCGATTTCGCGCTGCAGGGTGATGCCGCCGTCACAGGCACCAGCGTCTGGGTCGATGCACCTGCCGATGGCCAGGGACCGCACTGGTCGATCCGCCTGGCCACGCCCGCGGGTGTGGCGGTGACGCAGTTGCACATGGCTGGCGAACACAACGTGCGCAATGCCCTGGCATCCACAGCTGCGGCAATCGGTGCCGGTGCGCCGCTTCAGGCTGTGGTCCAGGGCCTGTCGGGCTTCGTGCCCGTCAAGGGCCGCTCGGCGCTTCGCAGCATCCAGCGTGGTGGCCGCACCGTCACGCTGATCGACGACAGCTACAACGCCAACCCCGACTCCGTGCGCGCCGCCATCGACATGCTGGCCGCGCTGCCTGGCCCGCACTGGCTGATGCTGGGCGACATGGGTGAGGTTGGCAACCAGGGTCCCGCCTTCCACGAGGAGGTCGGCGCCCATGCCCGCGCGAAGGGCATCGAGCGGCTGTGGACGGCCGGCACCCTGTGCCGCCACGCTGCGCAGGCCTTCGGGCCGCAGGCGCGTCATTTCGAATCGGCCGCCGAGATCGTCGCGGCCCTGGACGCCTCGACCAGCCCTGCCGACAACACCAAGAACAACACCCCGGATGGCCCGCCCGAGGCCGCTGCCATCCTGGTCAAAGGATCCCGATTCATGAAGATGGAAACCGTCGTCGCCCAACTGGCCGGAGGTGAGCATGCTGCTTAGCCTGGCACTGTGGCTGCAGGACATGAACCCCGAGTGGGGTTTTTTGCGCGTCTTCCAGTACCTGACCTTCCGCTCCGTGATGGCGGCCATGACCGCGCTGCTGATCGGCCTGGCGCTGGGCCCGTGGCTGATCCGCAAGCTCACCGAGCTCAAGATCGGTCAGCCCATCCGCGAATACGGCATCCAGGACCACCTCAGCAAGCGCGGCACGCCCACCATGGGTGGCGCACTGATCCTGCTGGCCATCGGCCTGTCGACCCTGCTGTGGTTCGACTGGGGCAACCGCTTCGTGTGGATCGTGATGATCGTGACCACGGGCTTTGGAGCCATCGGCTGGGCCGACGACTGGCGCAAGGTGGTGCACAAGAACCCCGAGGGCATGCCCTCGCGCGAGAAGTACTTCTGGCAATCGCTCATCGGCCTGGTGGCGGCCATCTACCTGGCCTTCAGTGTGTCCGGCACCGACAACCTGGCGGTGGTGGAGCTGTTCATCCGCTGGGTGGGCTCGGGCTTCTCGAACGATCTGCCGCCCAAGGCCGACCTGATCGTGCCCTTCTTCAAGACCATCTCCTACCCGCTGGGCGTGTGGGGCTTCATGGTGCTGACCTACGTCGTGATCGTGGGCACCAGTAACGCCGTGAACCTGACGGACGGCCTCGACGGCCTGGCCATCATGCCCGTGGTGATGGTGGGCTCGGCCTTGGGCATCTTCTGCTACGTGACGGGCAACTCGGTGTATGCCAAGTACCTGCTGCTGCCGCACATCCCCGGGGCCGGTGAGCTGATGGTGTTCTGCGCGGCCATGGCCGGCGCGGGCCTGGCCTTCCTGTGGTTCAACGCCTACCCGGCACAGGTGTTCATGGGCGATGTCGGCGCGCTGGCGCTGGGTGGCGCTTTGGGCACCATTGCCGTGATCGTGCGCCAGGAGATCGTGCTGGCCGTGATGGGCGGTGTCTTCGTGCTCGAAGCACTGTCCGTGATGATCCAGGTCAGCTACTTCAAATACACCAAGAAGAAGTACGGCGAGGGCCGCCGCATCCTGCTGATGGCGCCGCTGCACCACCACTTCGAGAAGTCCGGCTGGAAGGAAACGCAGGTCGTGGTCCGCTTCTGGATCATCACGATGCTGCTGTGCCTGGCCGGCCTGTCCACCCTGAAACTGCGTTGATCGACTGACTTCAAGATGCGTTACCTGCGTGAGCTCACCGTGCTGATCCTGGGTCTGGGAGACTCGGGCCTGGCCATGGCGCGCTGGTGCGCCCGGTGTGGTGCCCATGTGCGCGTGGCCGACACGCGCGCGAACCCGCCCCAGGCGGTCACGCTGATGAACGAGATTCCGGCTGCCACCGTGCACCATGGGCTGGACGCAGCCCTGCTGGACGGTGTGCAGCTGGTGCTTAAAAGTCCCGGCCTGGCACCCAATGCGCCCGATGTCGAGCGCCTGCTGGCGCGCGCTGATGAGTTGGGCATCCCCGTGCGCGGTGAGCTGTCGCTGTTCGCCACGGCCCTGGCCGATCTGAAGGCCGAGCGCGGCTACGCCCCCAAGGTGCTGGCCATCACCGGCACCAACGGCAAGACCACGACCACCTCGCTCACGGCCCAATTGGTCGAGCGGGCGGGCAAGCGCGTAGGCCTGGCCGGCAACATCGGCCCGACCTTGCTGGACACGCTGGCGCAGGCGCTGGATGCAGAGCCCGAAGCGGTGGCCGATGAGGTGGCTGTGGATGAGGCTGCCGTGGCAGACGCATCGACGGAGGTTGTGAGCCCTGCATCTGCTGACGATGCAGGCGAGACATCGCAAGCCTTGGACGCTCAAGGCGCTGAGGCCGCGGATCTGCAAGCATCGGCCACTGATGCAACGACCGATGTTGTGACAGACGGCACCGAACCCACAGCAGAACCCATTACCGAATCGGCGGAGCCCACCGACTCCGCCCCTCTGGCCGACGACGCCGATGCCCCTCTGGTGCAATTGGCCCCGCCGCCCCCGGCCGAGCCCGTGTTCCAGGTGCTGCCGGAGGTCTGGGTGCTCGAACTCTCCAGCTTCCAGCTCGACGGCGTCAGCAACTTCGAGCCCAGCGCCGCCACGGTGCTCAACATCACGCAGGACCATCTGGACTGGCACGGCTCCATGGCCGGCTACGCAGGCGCCAAGGCCCGCATTTTCGGCAAGCAGGGCGTGATGGTGATCAACCGTGACGACCCGGCCGTGGAAGCCATGGTGCCGCCGCCCGAGGTGATCAAGTCCGGCGTGAAGGGCCGCCCCGCGCGCACCGTGCACCGCAACGTGGTGCGCTTCGGCCTAGATGCCCCGCGCAACCCGGGCGACTTCGGCCTGGTGGTCGAGGCCGGCATGGCCTGGCTGATGCGTGCCCGTGAGGCCGATCCCACCATCAAGCGCAAGAAGGGTGATCCGGAAGAAGAGATCATCCTGCAGCGGCTGATGCCTGCGGATGCGCTGCGCATCCGTGGCCGTCACAACGCGTCGAACGCCCTGGCCGCGCTGGCATTGACCACCGCGATCGGCCTGCCGCTGGCCCCCATACTGCACGGCCTGCGCGAATACCGAGGCGAGCCGCATCGCGTCGAGGTCGTGAGCAATGTGGCCGGCGTCGACGCCATCGACGACAGCAAGGGGACCAACGTAGGCGCCACCGTGGCTGCCTTGCTGGGGCTGGGCTCGGACCTGGGCAGCGGCAAGCTGGTCGTGATCCTGGGTGGTGATGGCAAGGGCCAGGATTTCGCGCCGCTGGCCGACCCGGTCAGCCGCTTCGCGCGTGCCGTGGCCCTGATCGGCCGTGATGCCGAGGTCATCGGCCAGGCCCTGGCCAGCGGCGACGTGCTGCGTGATCCCCTGGGCGAGCCGCTGCCCGTGCAGCGCCACGACACGCTGGAGCAGGCCACGCGCTGGTCCTTCGAGCAGGCTCGTGCGGGCGATGCCGTGCTGTTGAGCCCGGCCTGCGCCAGCCTGGACATGTTCCGCAACTACGCACACCGCGCCGAGGTCTTCATCGACACCGTGCGCGAGATCGCGATCGACCGTGGGGAACTGGCATGACCGATACGAGCCTCGACGCCAACCCCGGCCTGTTCGCCCGCCTCAAGGCCCGCCTGCTGCAACGCGGCGAGGGCGGCAGCCTGCCCGTGCGGGATTGGGTCAGCGTCTCCGGTCAGCCCACCCGCGTGATGGGCTTCGACCAGGGGCTGGTCTGGGTGGCGATGGCGCTGCTGATGCTGGGCCTGGTGATGGTGTACTCCGCCTCGATCGCGTTGCCCGACAGCCCCAAGTTCGCCAACTACGCCGCCACCCACTTCTTCAGCCGCCACATGTTCTCGCTGAGCCTGGCGCTGGCCACGGCCTGCATCGTGGTGCAGATCCCGATGTCGGTGTGGGAGCGCGCCGCGCCCTGGCTGTTCGTGGCCTCGCTGGTGCTCTTGATGCTGGTGCTGATCCCGCATGTGGGCAAGGGCGTGAACGGCGCGCGCCGCTGGTTGCCGCTGGGCGTGATGAACTTTCAGCCCTCGGAGCTGGCCAAGCTGGCGATCACGCTCTATGCCGCCGACTACATGGTGCGCAAGATGGACGTGAAGGAGCACTTCTTCCGCGCGGTGGCCCCGATGGCCGTCGCCGTGGGCGTGGTGGGCCTGCTGCTGCTGGCCGAGCCCGACATGGGCGCCTTCATGGTGATCGCGGCCATCGCGATGGCCATCCTGTTCCTGGGCGGTGTCAATGGCCGCATGTTCTTCCTGATCACCTCCGTGCTGGTCAGCGCCTTCGTGCTGATGGTGTCGCTGAGCCCCTGGCGGCGTGAGCGCATCTTCGCCTATCTCGATCCGTGGGAAGAGAAGAACGCCCTGGGCAAGGCCTACCAGCTCACGCATTCGCTGATCGCCTTCGGCCGCGGCGAGATCTTCGGTGAAGGCCTGGGCTCCAGCGTCGAGAAGCTGCACTACCTGCCCGAGGCCCACACCGACTTCCTGCTGGCCGTGATCGGCGAGGAGCTGGGTTTCATCGGTGTGGCCATCGTGATCTTCGCCTTCTTCTGGCTGGTGCGCCGGTTGTTCCACATCGGCCGCCAGGCCATCGCACTCGACCGCGTCTTTTCGGGCCTGGTCGCACAAGGCGTGGGCGTGTGGATGGGCGGTCAGGCCTTCATCAACATGGGCGTGAATCTGGGCGTGCTGCCCACCAAGGGCCTGACGCTGCCGTTGATGAGCTACGGTGGCTCGGGCATCTTGCTGAACTGCGTGGCGCTGGCCATCTGTCTGCGCGTGGACATCGAGAACCGTCAACTGATGAGAGGGGGCCGCGCATGAGCGCCGGCAAACACCTCGTCATCATGGCCGCCGGTACGGGCGGTCACGTCATGCCCGGCCTGGCCGTGGCGCGCGAGATGCAGCAGCGCGGCTGGGCCGTGAGCTGGCTGGGCACGCGCACCGGCATGGAAAACCGCCTGGTGCCGCCCAGCGGCATCCCGATGGACAGCATTGGCTTCAGCGGCCTGCGCGGCAAGGGCCTTCTGCACACGCTCACCGGCGGTCTGCGCCTGGTCAAGGCCTTTGGCGAATGCTTCGGCATTCTGGGTAAGCGCAAGGCCGATGCCGTGCTGGGCATGGGTGGCTATGTGTGCTTCCCCGGTGGCCTGATGGCCTCGGCGCGCGGCCTGCCGCTGGTGCTGGTCAACGCCGATGCTTCCTTGCTGATGAGCAACAAGGCGCTGCTGCCCGTGGCCGATGCCGTGGCCTTCGGCTTCGACAGCGACGACGTGGCCAAGGTGGCCTCGCGCCACCGTGTGGCCCATGTCACCGGCAACCCCGTGCGCGCCGAGATCGAGGCCATCGCGCCGCCGGCCATGCGCTTTGCCGGCCGCCTGGGCCCGCTGCGCGTGCTGGTGGTCGGTGGCAGCCTGGGCGCCAAGGTGCTCAACGACACGCTGCCCCGCGCGCTGGCCCTGCTGGCGCCCGAAGAGCGCCCCCGCGTCACGCACCAGACCGGCATCGCCCAGTACGAGGCCGTCAAGGCCACCTACGGCCAGCATGGCATCCGCATGCCCAGCGAGGTCGAGGTGCTGCCCTTCATCAACGACATGGCCCAGCGCCTGTCCGACTGCGACGTGATCGTCTGCCGCGCCGGCGCCATCACGGTGAGCGAGCTGTGCGTGGCCGGCGTGCCCAGCATCCTCGTGCCGCTGGTGGTCTCGACCACCGCCCACCAGCGCGACAACGCAGCCTACATGGCCCAGCACGGCGCGGCCGTGCACCTGCCGCAAGGCGACCTGACCCCCGAGTCGCTGGCCGCGCGCCTGCGCACGCTGCACCGCGACGACCTGCGTGCCATGGCCGACAAGGCCCACGCGCTGGCCCGCCGTGGCGCCGCCGCCGCTGTGGCCGACGACATCGAACGACTGACCTCTTCTTCCCGAAAGGGGGCCGCAGCATGAAACACGCGGTCAAGCACATCCATTTCGTCGGCATCGGCGGCGCGGGCATGAGCGGCATCGCCGAGATCCTGCACAACCTGGGCTTCACCGTCTCCGGCTCCGACCAGTCCGACAGCGCCACCTCGCGCCGCCTGGCCTCGCTGGGTATCCAGGTGTTCACCGGCCATGAGGCCGCGCACATCGAGGGTGCCGAGGCCGTGGTCACCTCCACCGCCGTGAAGGGCGACAACCCCGAGGTGATCGCCGCACGCGCCAAGCGCATCCCCGTGGTGCCGCGCGCCGTGATGCTGGCCGAGCTGATGCGCCTGCGCAAAGGCATTGCCATCGCCGGCACGCACGGCAAGACGACGACCACCTCGCTGGTCACCTGCATCCTGGCCGAGGCCGGTGTGGACCCGACCTTCGTGATCGGCGGCAAGCTCAACAGCGCGGGTGCCAACTCGGCGCTGGGCAAGGGCGAGTACATCGTGGTCGAGGCCGACGAGTCGGATGCCTCCTTCCTGAACCTGCTGCCCATCCTGTCGGTCGTCACGAACATCGATGCCGACCACATGGACACCTACGGGCACGATTTCGCGAAGCTCAAGCAGGCCTTCGTCGATTTCCTGCACCGCATGCCTTTCTACGGCTCGGCCATCCTGTGCGCCGATGATCCGGGCGTGCGCTCGATCATCCCGCTGATCTCGCGCCCTGTGATCACCTACGGCTTTGGTGAAGATGCGCAGGTGCGCGCGGTCAACGTCGAGGCGCTGGCCGGTGGTCAGATGCGCTTCGTCGTGCAGCGCCGCAATGGCGTCGTGATGCCCGAGATCACCGTCACGCTGAACCTGCCTGGCGTGCACAACGTGCTCAATGCGCTGGCTGCCATCGCCGTGGCCACCGAGATCGAACTGCCCGACGAGCCGCTGATCAAGGCCCTGGGCGAGTTCACGGGTGTGGGCCGCCGCTTCCAGCGCTATGGCGAACTCAAGACCAGCGATGGCGGCGTGTTCACGCTGATCGACGACTACGGCCACCACCCGGTGGAGATGGCCGCCGTGATCAGCGCCGCGCGTGGCGCCTTCCCCGGCCAGCGCATCGTGCTGGCCTTCCAGCCGCACCGCTTCACCCGCACGCGCGATTGCTTCGAGGATTTCGTCAAGGTGCTGGGCACCGCCGATGCCGTGCTGCTGACCGAGGTGTATGCCGCGGGTGAACAACCCATCGTCGCCGCCGATGGCCGTGCCTTGACCCGTGCCGTGCGCGTGTCCGGCAAGGTCGAGCCGGTGTTCGTGGATGACGTCGCCACCTTGCCGCAGGCCATCGCCGACACCGCCCGCGCGGGTGATGTGGTGATCTGCATGGGCGCTGGCTCCATTGGCGGCGTGCCCGCCAAGGTCGTTGAACTGCTGAAAGATTGAAGACGAGGACCGATGCCATGAGCACCCCCCTCCAGATTGCCCCCCCCACCGTGGACCCCAAGTCCCTGGGCAAGGTCGCCGTGCTGTTTGGTGGTGATTCCGCCGAGCGCGAGATCTCCATCATGTCGGGTACCGGTGTGCTCAAGGCTTTGCAGTCGCAGGGGGTGGACGCGCACGCCTTCGATCCTTCCGAGCGCCCGATCGAGGATCTGCGCAAGGAAGGCTTCGAGCGTTGCTTCATTGCCCTGCATGGCCGCGGTGGTGAGGATGGCACCGTCCAAAGCGAGCTCGAGTGGCTGCAAATCCCTTACACCGGCTCGGGCGTGAAGGCTTCCAGCCAGGCCATGGACAAGGACGTGACCAAGCTGATGTGGCGCTACAAGGGCGTGCCCACGCCGGCCTGGCGCACCGTCAAGAGCGCGGCCGAGTGTGAAGAGGCCTTCGATTACCTCGAGTGTCCCACCATCATCGTCAAGCCTGCACGTGAAGGCTCGTCCATCGGCCTGACCAAGGTGACGGACCGCAGCCAGTGCGCAGCCGCCTATGTCCTGGCCGCGCAGCACGATGAAGAAGTGATGTGCGAGGAGTTCATCGACGGCGACGAGACCACCTGCCCGGTGCTGGAGATCAACGGCGAGCCCGTGGCCTTGCCGGTGATCCGCATTGCCGCGCCCGATGGCAACTACGACTACCAGAACAAGTACTTCACCGACGATACCAAGTACCACTGCCCGTCCGGCCTGCCCGAGGACGAGGAAGAGCGTATCCAGAAGTTGGTGGTCAAGTCCTTCAAGGCCTTGGGCTGCCGCGGCTGGGCCCGTGTCGACGTGATGATCGACAAGGTCACCCGCGAACCCAGCCTGCTGGAGATCAACACGGCGCCCGGCATGACCTCGCACTCGCTGGTGCCCATGTCGGCCCGTGTGGCCGGCCTGAGCTATGAGCAGCTGTGCGTGCACCTGCTGACCACCGCCGCGCTGGACCGCGAGATCCCTGGCATGTACGAAGCCATGAGCCGCGGCAACCCCACAGCCTGACGCACCAACTCGTCACCCACGATCACCATGCTCACCGCCCAGGCCCTGCAACCCTCCAGCGAGATGCCGCAAGACATCCGCTGGATGAACGCCGCCACCGCCGCCCTGGCCGTGGTGGCGGTGTTGCTGGTGCTGGCCGCAGGCTTCACGGTGATCAGCCGCCAGCCCTACTTCGTGATCCACAAGCTCAGCATCGACGGCGAGATGCAGCGCAACAACATGGCCACCGTGCGGGCCAACGTGGTGCCGCGCGTCGAGGGCAGCTTCTTCATGGTCGACCTGGCCCGTGCCAAGGCCGTGTTCGAGTCGGTGCCCTGGGTGCGCCAGGCCCTGGTGCGCCGCGTGTGGCCCAACGAGTTGCGCGTCACGCTCGAAGAGCACAAGCCTGCTGCCTACTGGCGCCATGAAGATCGCGACGACCAGCTCGTCAACCAGCAGGGCGAGGTCTTCGATGCCAACCTGGGCGATGTGGAAGACGAGCCCCTGCCCACCTTGCAGGCGCCGGCCAATGCCAGTGCCGGCCAGGCCCGCCTGATGCTGACCATGCTGCGCAAGCTGCAGCCCGTGCTGGTGCCGCTGGACTCCAGCATCGATTCGCTCAAGCTCACGGACCGTGGCTCGTGGACGGTCAAGCTCGACAACGATGCCGTGATCGAGCTGGGCCGCGGCGAGACCGATGAACTCGTGGCGCGTGCCGAACGCTTCGTGCGCACGCTGCCCCAACTGCGCCAGCAATACAGCGAGCCGCTGGCCTATGCCGACCTGCGCTATCCCCATGGCTATGCCGTGCGGCTCAAGGGCCTGAGCACCGTTCAGAACATTTCGAAAGAGCGTATGGCCAGCGCTCGTCAAACGCCTTAAACTCGTCAAAACCCGCACCAACATGCCCAAGGAATACAAGGACCTTGTCGTCGGACTGGACATCGGCACCGCCAAAGTGATGGCGGTCGTCGCGGAAGTCCTGCCGGGTGGCGATCTCCGACTCGCCGGCCTGGGTGTCGCTCCCAGCCATGGGCTCAAGCGCGGTGTGGTCGTCAACATCGATGCCACCGTGCAATCCATCCAGCAGGCGCTCAAGGAAGCCGAGCTGATGGCCGACTGCAAGATCAGCCGCGTGTGGACGGGCATCACCGGCAGCCACATCCGCGGCCAGAACAGCACCGGCATGGTCATCGTGCGCGACAAGGAAGTCGCGCCCATCGACGTGCAGCGTGTGGTCGAGACCGCCAAGGCCATCAACATCCCGAACGATCAGCGCCTGCTGCTGGTCGAGCCTCAGGAGTTCATCATCGATGGGCACGAGGTGAAGGAACCCATCGGCATGAGCGGTGGCCGCCTTGAAGTCAAGGTGCACATCGTGACCGGTGCGCAAAGCGCGGCCGAGAACATCGTCAAGTGCGTGCGCCGCTGCGGGCTCGAAGCCGAACAGCTCGTGCTCAACCCCAGCGCATCCAGCGCCTCGGTGCTGACCGATGACGAGAAGGACCTGGGCGTGGCCCTGGTCGACATCGGCGCGGGCACGACGGATGTGGCCATCTTCGCCGACGGCGCCATCCGCCACACGGCCGTGATCCCCATCGCCGGCGACCTGATCACCAGCGACATCGCGATGGCCCTGCGCACGCCCACCAAGGATGCCGAGGACATCAAGGTGGACCACGGCGTGGCCAAGCAACTGCTGGCCGATCCGAACGAACAGGTCGAGGTGCCCGGGCTGGGCGACCGCGCCCCGCGCATGCTCTCGCGCCAGGCTCTGGCCGGCGTGATCGAGCCGCGCGTCGAAGAGATCTTCTCGCTGGTCCACCAGGTGATCCGCGAGTCTGGTTACGAAGAATTGCTGTCCTCGGGCATCGTGCTCACCGGCGGCTCGGCAGTCATGCCGGGCATGGTCGAGCTGGCCGAAGACATCTTCCTGAAACCGGTGCGCAAGGGCGTGCCGCTGTATTCAGGCGCTCTCCACGACATGGTGGCCAGCCCTCGGTCGGCCACCGTCATGGGCTTGCTCGAAGAAGCAAGGTTGTCCCGCACCCGCGGCATGAAGGCCGCTCAGAAGGCCGGGTCTGTACAGACCCTGTTCGGACGGGTGAAGGACTGGTTCATCGGTAATTTCTAAAACGTTTCTTCCCAATTCACTGGCAACTGCTGATTGAGACTACTAGGAGGTATGACATGCCTATCGAGATGATTGAAAACTTCGACCTGGGTACACAGATCAAGGTGATCGGTGTGGGCGGCGGTGGCGGCAACGCCGTTGACCACATGATTGCCCAGGGTGTGCAGGGCGTGCAGTTCATCAACGCCAACACCGACGCCCAGGCCCTGAGCCGTTCGACGGCCGAGCAGAACCTGCAACTGGGCACCAGCGGCCTGGGCGCTGGTTCCAAGCCCGAGGCTGGCCGCGTGTCGGCTGAAGAGGCCACGGAGCAGATCCGCACGGCCCTGGATGGCGCGCACATGGTGTTCATCACCGCCGGCATGGGTGGCGGCACCGGCACGGGCGCTGCGCCCGTGATCGCCCGCGTGGCCAAGGAGATGGGCATCCTGACCGTCGGCGTGGTCACCAAGCCCTTCGAGTTCGAAGGCAACCGCCGCCTCAAGCAGGCCGAAGCCGGCCTGGCCGAGCTGGAAGCCAACGTCGATTCGCTGATCGTGGTGCTCAACGAGAAGCTGCTGGAAGTGCTGGGCGATGACATCACCCAGGAAGAAGCCTTCAAGCAGGCCAACGACGTGCTGAAGAACGCCGTCGGCGGCATCAGCGACATCATCCACATCCCGGGCCTGGTGAACGTCGACTTCGAAGACGTCAAGACCGTGATGAGCGAGCCTGGCAAGGCCATGATGGGCACGGCCACGGCCTCGGGCCCTGACCGCGCTACCAAGGCCGCCGAAGCCGCTGTGGCCTGCCCGCTGCTCGAAGGCATCGACCTGTCCGGCGCGCGTGGCGTGCTGGTGCTGATCGCCGCGAGCAAGGCGACCTTCAAGCTGAGCGAATCGCGCAACGCGATGAACACCATCCGCCGCTACGCCGCCGAAGACGCGCACGTGATCTACGGCACGGCCTACGACGAAAGCCTGGGCGACCAGCTGCGCGTGACCGTGATCGCCACCGGCCTGAGCGCTGCCAAGCGCATGACCGTGGTGCACAGCGCCCCGCAAGGCCATTCGCAGATCTTCGCCCGTACCGGCACCGACAACCTGCCCATTCTGAACAACCCGGTGCACCCGGGCGGTCACCAGATGGGCCACGCCGGCCATGGCAACGACTTCAGCGGCCTGAACACCCCCAGCGTATGGCGCAGCGGCCGCACGCAGGCGGCCCAGAAGGTCGATGCGCTGGCCAGCAATGGCATGGACGAGCTGGAGATCCCGGCCTTCCTGCGCAAGCAGGCGGACTGATTCTTCCGCGCTCGGGGCAGGCGTGCTGCCCCGGCATGTCATGACCGTTGACCAGTGAACCGAAGGCCCCGGCTTGCCGGCCGGGGTCGGGATTTGCGCCCTCCGCATGTTCGTGCGTGCGGGGGCGCTTTTTCATGCCTGCGTGAAACGGCCTGGGCCGCGTCGGCAGTCATGAGAGAGCGTTGTCCGGGAGGACGGCGAAGGGAAGCGGGCGCGCCTCCGTCAGGGGCGCCAGATGCGTTCCAGGTAGACCAGGCACCCCAGGCCCACGACGATCAGCAGCGGGGTGAGGGTGGCATCCAGCAGCACGGCCGCGCTGGCCGATCCGGCAGCGATGAGCAGGGCCAGCACGCCCCAGCCAATCGGTGGGCGATCATCGCCGCTGGCGGGCGCGCCCAGGGCGTCGTCGGGAGTGTCGTGCATGGCGGTACTGCGTCGGTCTGCGGCGTCGGGCTGCGAAATGAAGTGCCATTGCACGTGAAAGTGCTTTCCCGAGTCCATAACCCGCAGGGGTTAGGCAGGGCCCCCGATCAGGGTGTCCAGCGCCTGGCGCAGTTCGGCGGGGGACAGGGGCTTGCGCCGTAGGACCACGCCGGCCTCCGCGGCCCGGGCGTTGAGCGTCGGGTCCAGATCCCCGGTCAGCAGCAACACGGGCAGCTCGGGGCCGAACTCATGCCGTGCCTGATGGGCCACGGCCAAGCCATCGTCGGACGTACCTAGGCGCAGGTCGGTGAGCAGTGCATGGGGCCACGCATCGGCATGGGCCAGTGCCTCGATGGCCTCGGCCAGGGTGGCGCCGGCAAAGCACTGCCAGCCCAGGGTCTGCAGCACCGTGCGGGTGGTGTCGCGCACATCGTCGTCGTCTTCCACCAGCAGCATGGTGCGGGTGGCGCCTTGGCCTGGCAAGGCGTGAGGATCGTGCAGAGATGAAGCCTGCGGCGTGGGCGTGGGCGCTTCGCTGGCCGGCACCATGGGCACCCACAGCGAGAACACCGAGCCTTGCCCAAGGCGTGAGCGCACGTTCAGGCGGTAGGCCCCGGCCTGCACCAGGCGGCGCACCAGGCCCAAGCCCAGGCCCAGGCCTTCGCGCAGGTGGCGCGCGGGGTTGTGCAGCTGCACGTAGTCTTCAAAGATGCGGGCCCGGTCGGCGGGCGCGATGCCTGGGCCCTGGTCCCACACCTGCACCACCAGCCAGGCGCCGCGTGCCCGTGTGCGCAGCCGCACCGTCTGGCCTTGCGGGGTGTAGCGCAAGGCGTTTTCCAGCAGGTTGCGCAGGATGCGCTGCATGAACAGCGGGTCGGCCTGCACGGCAATGTGCGCAGGCACCCCGTGTGCATGCAGGTGCTGCCAGCGCAGGCCCTTGTCCTGGCACAGCAGCTCGAACTCGTCGGCCAGTTGCGACAGCAATGGGCGCAGGGCGATGGCATGGGGCTGGTGTACCAGCTTCTGCGCATCCACGCGGGCGATGTCGAACAGCTGCTCGAAGATGCCGCGCAGGCCATCGACCGCCGTGCTGATCTTGCCGGCCAGGCCGCGTGATTCCGGTTCCAGCAGCCGGGTGGACAGCAGCCCGGACAGCAGCGTCAGGCTGTGCAGGGGCTGGCGCACGTCGTGGCTGGCCGTGGCGATGAACTCGCTCTTCTGGCGGTTGGCTTGCTCGGCGGCATCCTTGGCCAACCTCACCTTGCCGACCTCATCGGCCAGCTCGGCCACCAGCTGCTCGTTGCGGATGCGCAGGCGTTCGGCCTCCAGCAGGCGCACCTCGATCAACCGGCCCACGCCCAGGCAGGTCACCATGGACAGTGTCAGGATCAGGGCGATGGTGGCTGTGCCTTCGGCGGGGTCGAGCAGCAGGCGCGCCAGCACGATCAGCAGGATGGGCAGGTTGGCGGCCGTGGCCACGCCCGAATCGTGCGTGCTGAAGAACATGGCCGTGTAGCCGAAGATGATCAGTGCCGTGAGGATCAGCAGGTGCCATTGCGATGGCAGCGCGCCCCACAGCATGGCGGCCAGCAGCGCCCAGCCGGTGGCCTGCGTGACCTCGCGCATCAGCGTGATGGCCCGCCAGCGTGGGTAGTTGTCGGCATCGAGCACCACGCGGCGCAGGCGCCAGATCGACAGGCTGCCCCAGGACCACGTCGCCAGCAGCAAGGCGATGGGCGGGCCCCATTCCCACAGATTCAGGCCGCTGCGCCGCACCACGGGGATCAGGGCCAGCAAGGCGATGAACTGCCCGGGGATGGCCCAGACATCGAGGCGCCAGTGGTCGCGCAACTGTTCCAGGTAGATGGCCCGGTCGGTGGGCGTGAGGCCCTGCAGGTTCAGGCGCAGGAACTTCATGGGCTCAGCGGGTGGGAAGGGCGGGCTCCGCCAGGCCGTCGCGCGCGCAGTTGAGCAGCAGCTGCACGCGGTTGTGGGCCCCATGCGCGCGCAGGATGGCGCGCACATGCAGCTTCACGGTCTCTTCGCTGATGCCGAGCTGGTCGGCGATCAGCGCGTTGGCCAGGCCATGCAGCAGCAGGGCGCGCACTTCGATCTGGCGGGGTGTGAGGCGTGGTGGCAGGGGTTGGTCGGGTGCCGCGTCACGCCGCTCTGGGGCTGGGCCCCCGCCGCCATCCGCGTCGGCGGCAGCGTGGGCCTGTGCCAGCAGTTCCCGCGGGAAGTACACGCCACCGTGGGCCAGCGTGCGCAGCCCTTCGGCGAAGTGCGCCAGGCTGCCCGCCTTGGGCACGAAGGCGCAGGCACCTTCGCGCAGGCAGGCCAGGGCCAGGTCCAGATCGTTGCTGCCCGAGACGACGCCGATGCGGGCGCGCGGGGCATGGGCACGCAACTGGCGCAGCGTTTCCAGCCCCTGGGCATCGGGCAGGTTCAGGTCGGTGATGATCACCTCGATGCCGGGGGGCGGGGCGCTGTCCAGGCGGCGCAGGGCCGTGGCCAGGTCATCGGCCTGGTGCGTGCTGAGGTCGGGCCATTGGGCGGTGACCACCTTGAGGATGCCTTCGCTGACCAGGGCATGGTCTTCCACCACCAACAGCGTTCGGGTCACTGCGTCTTGTCCTCGTCGTGAGGCTGAGGCGGGCGCAGGCCGGCCAGGGCCTGTGTGCGTGCCTGCTGGATGACATCGGCGATGGCCGCGCCCTTCTGACCACGTTCCATGGCCTGGGCGGCCAACTGGGCGGTATCGACCGACTGGCAGGCCTTCAGGGCCAGCGGCAAGGCCGTGGCGGGCTGGTAGGTGCTGTCTTCGAAACCCAGGCGGCCGCGCGCGTCGCATTCGCAGGCCAGCAGGATGTCGGGCAGGCGCTGGGGCTTGCGGAAGGCGTCGAGCCGTTCCAGCAGGCGCACCGTGGCCGCGGCGGACAGGTCGGTGCTGCGGTGGATGTTGCCGTGCTCGCGGGCCACCACATCGGCCAGTTCGCGGCATTCGTTGGGCACGCGCAGGCGTTCGCAGACGTCCTTGAGCAGCTTGGCGCTGCGGCCTTCGTGGCCCAGGTGGCGGGGCAGCACGTCGGCCGGGGTAGTGCCCTTGCCCAGGTCATGGCACAGGCAGGCGAAGCGCACGGGCAGCGAGGCCTGCAGGCGCGCGCTCATGTCCAGCACCATCATCAGGTGCACGCCGGTGTCGACCTCGGGGTGGTAATCGGCGCGCTGGGGCACGCCCCACAGGCGGTTGACCTCGGGGAGCAGGCGTGCCAGCGCACCGCAGTCGCGCAATACGTCGAACATGCGCGAGGGGCGCGCTTCCATCAGGCCGCGGGCCAGTTCCTGCCAGACGCGCTCGGCCACCAGGTGGTCGGCTTCGCCCTTGTCGACCATGCGGCGCATCAGGTCGGCGGTGTCGGGCGCCACGGTGAAGTCGGGCAGACGGGCGGCGAAGCGGGCCAGGCGCAGGATGCGCACCGGGTCTTCACCGAAGGCCGGCGAGACGTGGCGCAGCACCCGGGCGTTCAGGTCCTGCTGGCCGCCGTAGGGATCGACCAGGGCGCCGTCTTCTCCCTGGGCCATGGCGTTGATGGTCAGGTCGCGACGGGCCAGGTCTTCTTCCAGCGTGACCTCGGGCGTGGCCTGGAAGACGAAGCCGTGATAGCCCCGACCGGATTTGCGCTCGGTGCGGGCCAGCGCGTACTCCTCCTTCGTCTGCGGGTGCAGGAAGACGGGGAAATCGCGGCCGACGGGCAGAAAGCCCCGGGCAACCATGGCCTCGGGCGAGGCGCCCACGACCACCCAATCGTGGTCTTGCGTGGGGCGGCCCAGCAGCCGGTCGCGGACGGCGCCGCCGACGAGGTAGGTTTTCATGGGGCGAAAGTATGGGGTCGATGCGCGATGACGGAGCGCCTGAACATTGTGCATTGCACCATGGTGGCGGCCCGTGGAAGGGGCAAAACGGGCCCCGATGCACCGCAAGCAGGCCAAAACCGGGCTTGGATGGTGTGTGACGTCTGGCACGGAGTATGCGTGAGAGGGCCCAGGTTCTGTGTCATTTGTCATTCCCCCCAGGGAGGTTGGTATGAGCATGCAAACGAAGAAGTGGCTTGTTGGTGCGGTTGCTGCCGCCTCGATGGCCCTGGCCAGCGGTGGCGCCAGCGCCGCCTTGTCGGTGTCGGGAACATTCGATCCCCTCGCCCTGCCTTACACGGGGGGCGCCTCAGTGACGTTCGAGTTGCTGTCCAGTGGCGGTATCACGGCGGTGATCTCGGGGGCCGGCCCCATCTTCGGTGGCTTGTACAGCCCTGCATCGGTGACGCCGTCGTTCTCGACCTCGCTGCCGTCGTTCCAGACGATCTACAGCTTCACGGGCCTGGCCGCTGGCATCTACACCTTCGAGTTCTTCGGCCCGGTGGGCACGAGCTTCACGCTCGATATCGCGCCCACCCTGGGCACCTCGGTCGCGCTGGTGCCCGAGCCCGAATCCCTGGCGCTGGCCCTGGGTGGCCTGGGCGTGCTGGGCGTGCTGGGCCGTCGTCGCCTGAGCAACGCGTCAGCACAGGGCTGATCACCGACCCAGGGGCTGGCTGCGCCACCAGTCGCGCAGCCGTTCCCACCACGTGGCGCCGGTGTCGAGGGCATGGCCCTCGCCGTCATCGAGCCATGCGCGCGATGTGCACCGTTGCGTGGTGTCGTCCACGGCCAGCAACTGCGTTGGCCGTTTGGCATCGCCTTCCTGCCAGCAGAAACGACTGCGGTACAGGCGGATGCTGCTGACCTCCAGCGTGTAGGGCTGACCCGCTTTCAGCAGTTGGGTCGGGATGCCCACGCACTGCGCTGGCGCGTCTGGCCAGGTGCGGCTGGCGTTGGCCCCTTCTTCGGTGTCCTGCCGCCACAGTGGCGTGCTCGTGTCGTCGGCCGGGGCGCCTGCCCACAACTGGACCGACCAGCCCTGCTGCGCCTCGTTGGGCGAGCCCGCGCTCACGTGGGCGCACAACGGGGTGTTGGGTACGCCCTGCGCGCCGATCGCCAGCTCTACCGGGCCATGCACCTCGGCCGACGTGCCCCACGCAGCCTGCATGCCGGCCAATGCCGCCCACAGGCTCACCACGATCTGGCGTGACCACTCAGCGTGGGACGTGGACGGTGCGCGGCAGCGTTCTGGCATCAAGCGGATCCTTCAGAAAGTCAGCGAGGACAGCCTCGTAGAAGGGCAGCAGCGACCTGCGCCGCGCATGCACCTTGTCGCCAGATGACAGGTGGCATGCGTCGAAGTAGTGGGCGATCAGCTCGCCTTGCTGCTCCAGGTTGAAATCACCCAGGGTCTTGCCCTGATCACGCACATGATCGTAACCGTAGGCGCGTGCCTTGGTCCCATAGCCGCCCTGAAGGCCCAACAGCAGGCCATGGCACAGCACGCACAGGCCGCGCTGGTATTGCCACACGTGCGTCATTTCGTGCATGAACCAGACCTTGGCGGCCCTGCCCGCGACAGAGAAGTCGTGACGGTAGCCATGGGGCGGGAAGTAGATGGCACCGAACGGGGCCAGGGCGTTGTCGCCCATGCCGGGCAGCCGGCGCCGGCGGTGCACCCGCACTTGGTGGTAGTCGATGGCGGTGCCGAAGAGCTGGCGGGCCATCGCCACCTCGCCGCTCGTGAGCGGCCGCGCCCCCGTCGACCAGGGGCGCCACAGGCTCATGCCTGTGATGCGCTGGCCAGGCGGGTCAGCGCCAGGTAGTCGTCCACCGGCACCTCTTCGGCGCGGCGCTGCAGGTCGAAATCGGCCTGGAGGCCGCGCTCCTCGAGCCAGCGGCCCAGGGTGTTGCGCAGCATCTTGCGGCGCTGCGAGAAGGCCACGGTGACGATCTCGCCGAGCAGGTCCACGTTCAGGTCGGCCTGTGCGGCTGCGGGGTAGGGCACCATGCGCACCACGGCCGAATCCACCTTGGGCGGCGGATCGAAGGCCTCGGGGGGCACGTCGACGATGGATTCCATCTCGTAGCGCCATTGCAGCATCACGCTCAGGCGGCCGTAATCCTTGCTGCCGGGCGAGGCCACCATGCGGTCGACCACTTCCTTTTGCAGCATGAAGTGCTGATCCTCCACACGCGCGGCGAAGGGCAGCAGGTGGAACAGGATGGGCGTGGAGATGTTGTAGGGCAGGTTGCCGATCACGCGCAGCGGCTTGCCGGCCTGCTCGGCCAGGGCCGTGAAATCGACATTGAGCACGTCGGATTCGACCACGGCGAGATCGGCGCGCTTGCGCAGGCGGGCGGCCAGATCCCGGTCCAGCTCGATCACGGTGAGCTGGCCGCTGCGCTGCACCACCGGGTTGGTC
The DNA here is from genome assembly GCF_049274795.1 of Aquabacterium sp. Lineage (GTDB taxonomy): Bacteria > Pseudomonadota > Gammaproteobacteria > Burkholderiales > Burkholderiaceae_C > Aquabacterium. The sequence goes on along the minus strand of NZ_JBASTH010000077.1, from coordinate 77,858 downwards.
AGGGCGCCCAGGCCCGGGCCGATCTCGACCAGGGGCTGGCCAGGGCACGGGTCGATGCCGCGCACGATCTCGTCGATCAACCCCGGATCGGCCAGGAAGTGCTGGCCGAAGCGCTTGCGGGCGCGGTGGCTGTCACCAGCGCCTGCGCCGCGGTCAGGCCTGCGCTCAGGGCGCATCGCGCATGTCCACGTAGGCCGCGGCACGCAGTTCGCGCGCCCAGTCTTCATAGGCGGGCTCGAAGCGCTGCTCGCGCAGCACGCTGCGGGCGGCTTCGCGCTTTTGCTGCTCGGTGAGTTGCACTTCGCGGCGCTCGATCAGCTGGATCAGGTGCACGCCGAACCGGGTGACGACGGGCTCGGAGACCTGGCCGGGCTGCAGGGCGATCAAGGCCTGCTCGAACTCGGGCACGAACTGCCCAGGGGCGGCCCAGCCCAGGTCGCCGCCACGGGTGGCGCTGCCGTCTTCCGAGTTCTGGCGGGCCATCTGGGCGAAGCTGGCCTGGCCGCCGACGATCTCCTTGCGGATCTCGGCCATGCGGGTACGGGCGGCCTGGATGCTTTGCTGGGGCGTGGTGCGCAGCAGGATGTGGCGGGCGCGCTGCTGGGTGTAGGTGGCCTTGGCGGCGTTCTCGCGCTCGATCAGCTTGAGCACGTGAAAGCCGGCGCCGGAGCGCACGACCTTGGACACCTGGCCCACCTGCAGGTCCTTGACGGCGTCGGTGAACAATTCGGGCAGGCGGCTGGCCGGGCGCATGCCGAAGGTGCCGCCGTTGTCGCGCGTGCCGGTGTCGTCGGTGTTGTCCTTGACCAGCTGGGCAAAGTTGGCGCCGGCAGCGGCACGCTCGCGCAGGGCTTCGGCCTTGGCAGCCAGCTGGCGCACGCGGTCGGCACTGGCGCCTTCGGGCACGCCGATCAGGATGTGGGCCAGGTTGAGGTCTGTGTCGCGGCCGGCGGCGGCAGCCTGCGCATTGAAGGTGTCCAGCTCACTGTCGGAGATCCGGATGCGGCCATTGACCTCACGGGCGCGCACGCGCTCGAGCAGCAGTTGCTCGCGCAGGCTGTTGCGGTAGCGGTCGTAGTCCAGGCCATCGGCGCGCATGCGCTGGCGCAGTTCCTGCAGCGAGATCTGGTTTTGCGCCGCGATGTTGGCGATGGCGTCATCGACCTCGGCATCGCTCACGCCCATGCCGATGGTCTTTGCATGCTGGAGCTGCACCTTCTCGTCGATCAGGGCGTCGAGCACCTGCTCGCGCAGCATATCGGGGGGAGGCAGACGCGCATTGGGGTTGCGGCTGGCCGCCTCCATGATGCGGCCCACGCGCTTGTCGACGTCGGTGTGGGTGATGGGCTCCTGGTTGACCACGGCGACGATGTAGTCGGCGGTGGTCTGCTGGCCCTGCAGCTTGAGATCGGTGCTCAGGCTGGGCACGCCAGGAATGCGGGGTGACACGGACGGCGCGCCGCCGCCCAGGGTGAATTGGGCCAGTGCCGAGGTGGTGCCCAAGGCGGCCAGACTGGCGGCCACCAGCAGACGCGGCCACCGGGGCGAGGTGGGCGAAAGGCTTTGCAGACGGGCGGACATCAGGTCATTCATCATTCACGTAGGCTGAGGGCGGCACGGGAGGGGCGGTGAGCAGACCGGTGTCCTCGCGCAGCAGGCGGTAACCAGGGATATTGTCCCTCAAGGCGCGCAGCGGGCTGGAACCCAGTCGGGACAGCCCCACCAGCTCCAACTGGAACATCAGGCGGGTGGCGGCTTCGGCGCGCCCGATGGACGTGCGCTCGGCCACCACGCGGGCGATCCAGCAGCCGCCGTCGTACTCTAGGCCCACCAGGGCGTCGCTCAGGCGGCTGTCCTTGACGCTGTAGTTCAGACGCCCCACGCTGTACCAAGTTCCCCCGCACCCCGCATTGGAGCCCATCGGCTTGCTGCCCACGGCCTGGGCCAGGGCGGAGGCCACGGCCTCGGCGGCGGGCGATCGGCCGGCGATCGGCCACTGCCAGCCCACGTCGACCTGCTCGCTGCTGTCGCGGGTGTAACGGTAGTTGGCGCTGATGGTGCGGAAATTGCCCGGGTTGTAGCGCACGCCCAGCAGGGAGCGTTTGATGCGCTTGTCGCGGGCGCTGTACTGCGCGGTGGTGTCGAAGTACCAGTGCGGCACGACCGAGGTCGAGCCCAGCAGCAGCAGGTCGGACCAGCGCTGGGTGTTCACGGGGCCGTCGTCGGCGGTGATGCGCTGGTCGGCGAACTGCACCTTCTGCACCACGCCCAGGCGCATGATCTCGCCGCCGTTGCTGGCGCCGAGGATGCGGGTGGTCAGCCCCATCGTCAGCTGGTTCGAGTCGGACACGCGGTCCACGCCGGTGAAGGCGTTCTCGCTGAAGATGCTGTACTGGTTGAAGTCGCGGATGGCGCTGTCGAACTGGGGCAGGTCCGACTGCTTGCGGTAGGGGGTGTAGACGTACTGCACGCGCGGCTCGAGCGTCTGTACCAGGTTCTGGCCGAACCAGCCGATGGGGCGCTCGTAGACCAGGCCGCCGTCCAGGCTGGTGGTGGGGATGAAGCGGGACTGGTTGCGTGGCGTGCTGACGCTGGCTTCGTTGCGGTCCAGCGTGTAGCTGGCGGCGTTCAGGCTCATCTTGGGCGTGAAGTGCCAGCCCGCATTGCCGAAGGGGCGCGAGATGGTGGCCAGCGCGTGCACGCGGTCGCCCGTGACGCGGCTCTTGTCTTCGTTGCCGAAGCGGTTGGCCTCGGCCTCGAAGTTCCAGATCAGGCCGGCATCGGATGCGCTGCGGCTGCGCAGGCCGATCTGGGGCTCTCGGCGGTAGGGCGTGATGATGCGCGCATCCGGGCTGGCGTCGGGGTCCAGATCCTGCAGGGTCTGCCAGGATTGCACGCGGGCGTACAGCGAGGTCTGGCTGTTGCCCAGGCCCCAGACCCGCGTGTTGATCTGTCGCTCGACGTTGGCGTAGCTGCTGTACAGGCGCGGCGTGATCGTGTTGCGGCTGCGGGTGAAGTCTTTCCAGTAGTTGTCGTCGGAGACGCGGTTCCACCGCATCTCGTAGTTGGTCAGGCTGGGCGAGTCTGGCTGGATCCACTCGCCGGTGTGTCTCGCGTTGATCATGCCGCGGCTGCGGTCGGCCACGCGATCATTGGGCAGGGCCATCACGTCGATGGTGCCGCGGTCGCTGTCGGACAGGTAGCGGAACTCGCCTTCCATGCCCGCTCCGCGCCGTGTGGACACCGTGGGTGTGATGGTGGCGTCGCGGTTAGGGGCGATGTTCCAGTAGTAGGGTATCGACAGCCCTAAGCCGCTTTTGTTGTTGATGTCGAAGCTGGGCGGCAGGAAGCCGGATTTGCGCTCGTCGCTGAGCGGGAAAGTCAGCACCGGCGCGGCCAGGATGGGTACGCCCATGAAGCGGATCACGGCATTCTTGGCGCGGCCCTTGTTGGCCTCGAAGTCCATGTAGACATCGCTGGTGGAGAGCACCCAGTCCAGATCCTGTGTGTTCTCGGGCGTGCAACTGGTGTAGGTGGCGTCGATGGCGCGCAGTTTGTTGTTGCCCAGGAACTCCACCTTCGCGGCCTGCCCGCCGGCGCCGGTGCGTGCGAAGCGGTAGCTGGGGGTGGTGAACTCGCCTTGCAGGGTGTCGAGCTGCAGGGTCAGCGCGGGGCCGGCGAACAGATCGCCCCGGCGGGTGATGCGCACATTGCCTGCCGCATCGGCGACATTGCTGTCGGCCGTGTGGGTGACATCGTCGGCGCGCATCAGCAGGTCGCCGCGCTTGAGGCGCACATCGCCGCTGGCGTGGGTCTTGATGCCGGGCGTGCCGTCGAGGCGATCCGCCTCGAAGTAGATGGGCAGATCCTTGGCATCGGTGCCGCCTACGGGGGCGGCCAGTGACGAGGAAATGCGCAGCGGTGCTGCGGCGGCCTTCAACTCTTCATCGCCCAGCCGGGGTGCACTGGCTGGGGTGCTGGCCGCGGGGGCTGCACTCAGCGTCGCCGGGGGCGGTGCGGTCTGGGCGTCTGCCCGGTCGGCCAGCCAGGGGTGGCACAGCGCCAGCGCCGCCGCGCAGGCCACCGGTGTCGGGCTTGGCAGGGGCAGATGCCAGGCATTGAGCCGTGAGCCTGCGGCGCGGCGGGTGGTCAGGGCGGATGGCGGCACGAAAAGTGGAGGGTGGGGCGACTAAAATTGTGGGGGATTATTCCATGCCCCTCTGCGCGTTCCTTGCCACCATGTCATCGTCTGCCGAATCTTTGTCCGCCGCATCGCCTTCTTCCGGCCAGGATGGCCTGTCCGTGCCCTGGGCCGATCCGGCGCGCCGGGGCGCTTTCGAGGCCTGGCTGGCGGGCGTGGCCGGCCGCCATGGGCTGCTGCCGGCCTCCGTGCGTGCGGCCAGTTCGGACGCGAGCTTCCGCCGCTACCTGCGGGTGGACGCGCAGGGCGGGCCGGCATCGTCCTTCATCGTGATGGATGCCCCGCCCGACAAGGAAGACTGCCGCCCCTTCGTGAAAGTGGCCTGCCTGCTGCAGGCCGGCGGCGTGGGCGCCCCCGCCATCCTGGAGTGGGACGAGGCCCAGGGCTTCATGCTGATCAGCGACCTGGGCGAGCACACCCTGCTGTCCGCCCTGGCGCCTGAAGCTGAGGCCTTGTCCAAGGCCGATGCCGACAACCGCGCCCGCTACGGCGCTGCGCTGGACGAGCTGGTGCGCCTGCAGGCCATCGCCGCCGAAGACCAGGTGCCCCCGTACGACGACGCCCTGCTGCAGCGCGAGATGGACCTGCTGCCCCAGTGGTACCTCACGCAGTTGCGCGGCCTCACACTCACCGAGACCCAGCAGCAGATGCTGGCGCGCAGTTTCGGCCTGATCAAGGCCCAGGTGCTGGGCCAGCCGCGGGTGCTGGTGCACCGTGATTACCACTCGCGCAACCTGATGGTCACGCCGGGCGATCCCCGCGCCACCCCGGGGGTGATCGATTTTCAGGATGCGGTATGGGGGCCGGTCACGTATGATCTCGTGTCTCTGCTGCGTGATGCCTACGTGGTCTGGGACGAGGAAGTGCAGATCGATCATGCGATCCGCTACTGGGAAAAGGCCCGCAAGGCCGGTTTGCCTGTACCGGACGATTTCGGTGATTTCTGGCGTGACTTCGAGTGGATGGGCCTGCAGCGCCATCTGAAGGTGCTGGGGATCTTTGCGCGTCTGGCGCTGCGCGACGGCAAGCGGCAGTACCTGGACGACATCCCGCGGGTGTGGCGCTACGCCCACCGCGTCTGCACACGGTACAACGGCCTGGGCCCCTTGGCGGCCCTGCTCGAAGTGGCCGAAGCCGAGACACTGGGCATCCAGCGTCAGGCCGGCTACACCTTTTGATGTTTTCAGTTGCCAGGCCGCAGGTCTGGCGCCCAACAGGGGCTCTATGACCTCGACGACGCCTACGGGCGATACCTCCCTGGCAACCGCCGCACCCGCCGACACCGGCGCAGCCCCCGCGCCGGCCGCCGCTGAAGCCCCCGCGCGCTTCGACACCCTGCCGCTCGATCCCAAGCTGCTGCGCGCCATCGAGTACCCCACGATGACGCCCATCCAGGCCAAGGCGATCCCGCTGGTGCTGGCGGGCCGCGACGTGATGGGCGCCGCCCAGACCGGCACCGGCAAGACCGCCGCCTTCTCGATCCCGCTGCTTCAGAAGATGATGAAGCACGAGAACGCCAGCGTCTCGCCCGCCCGCCACCCGGTGCGCGCCATCGTGCTGGCCCCCACGCGCGAACTCGCCGTGCAGGTGGCTGCCAACGTCAAGACCTACGCCAGCAAGTCCAACCTGCGCTCGGCCGTGGTGTTCGGCGGCATGAACATGCGCGAGCAGACGGTCGAGCTGAAAGCCGGCGTCGAGGTGCTGATCGCCACCCCGGGCCGCCTGCTGGACCACATCGAGGCCAAGAACTGCATCCTGTCGCAGGTCGAGTACGTGGTGCTCGACGAGGCCGACCGCATGCTGGACATCGGCTTCCTGCCCGACCTGCAGCGCATCCTGAGCTACCTGCCCAAGCAGCGCCAGACCCTGCTGTTCTCGGCCACCTTCTCGCCCGAGATCAAGAAGCTGGCCCAGAGCTACCTGCAGGATCCGGTGCTGGTCGAGGTGGCCCGCCCGAACGCCACCGCCTCCACTGTGGAGCAGCGTTTCTACAAGGTGTCGGAGGACGACAAGCGCGCCACCATCCGCCAGATCCTGCGCGACCGTGGCATCAGCCAGAGCATCGTGTTCGTCAACTCCAAGCTGGGTTGCGGCCGCCTGGCGCGTTCGTTCGAGCGCGATGGCCTGAAGACGGCGGCGCTGCACGGCGACAAGTCGCAGGAAGAGCGCCTGAAGTCGCTCGAAGCCTTCAAGAAGGGCGAGGTCGAGCTGCTGGTGGCCACCGACGTGGCGGCGCGCGGCATCGACATCGCGGCCCTGCCGGCGGTGTTCAACTTCGACATCCCCTTCAACGCCGAAGACTACGTGCACCGTATCGGCCGCACGGGCCGTGCCGGCGCGTCGGGCCTGGCCGTGTCGCTGGTCACCGGCGCCGATGCGCGCCTGATCGCTGACATCGAAAAGCTCACCAAGAAGAAGCTCGACATTGAGTCCTTCGAGCTGGAAGGTGGCGGCGAGCGCCGGCCGTCCTTCCGACGCGAGTGCCGCGAGGACGATGACCGCCCTGACTTGGTGCCTGCCTCCCATGGCCATGCGCCACGCCCTGCCGATACGCGCGGTACGGTGCGCCCGGGTATCCGCCGCCCGCCTGCCGACCCGTTCTTCGACAAGCCCTACGAGGCCCAGAGCGATGCCGACCCGTCTTGGGACAAGAAGGGTGCTGTGGCTGCCCCGACGTCGGGCGCTGGTGGCGGCCTGTCACGCTTCATCAAGCCCAAGCGCAAGGTGGCGACCCTGCTGGGTGGCTCCGGCACGGGCAGCGGCGGGTCAGGCACCACACGCTGAGTTGCGCTGAACGGCGCTGAACGCCGAGCTGAATCGCCAAGAAAAGAGGGCTCCAGGCACATCGCCGGAGCCCTTTGTGTTTCCAGGGCCTGCCGATTCCGCTTCAAGCCAGCTTCAGGCGGCCGCCACAGCCTCGGGCGCATCGCCTTCTGCCCGCGTGGGCTGTGCCTGGCGCCAGGCAGAAGGCGATTGCCCGTATTCACGCTTGAAGGCCTGGCTGAAGGCCGCCTCCGAGGCATAGCCCACCTGGTCGGCCACCCGGCTGATCGGGGCATTGCTGCTGGCCAGTTGGCGCGCGGCCAGGCGCATGCGGTGGCGCGTCAGGTAGGTCAACGGGGGCTCGCCCAGGGTCTGCGTGAAGCGGTCGGCAAAGGCAGAGCGCGACAGGCAGGCGTGCTGGGCCAACTCGGGTACCGTCCAGTTGCGCGCGGGCGTGCGGTGCATGCAGGCCAGGGCGGTGGACAAGGCCCGGTCCTTCAACGCGGCCAGCCAGTTGCCTGATTCTTCCGTGAGCGAGCTGACGTAGTCGCGCAGGCACTCCATGAAGAGGATGTCGCCCAGGCGGTTGATGATGGCCTGCTGGCCGGGGCGCGGGCTCATCAGCTCCTGCGCCAGGAACTGCAGGCCGATGGCCAGCCAGGGCGGCGGCGCCTCGCCCAGCCCGTGGATGTGCATCAGCCCGGGCAAGGCAGACACCAGGGGCGCGGCCATGTGCACGTCGAAGCGGGCGTGGCCGCTGATCAGCTGGGTCTGGGCGCTGCCGCTGCCGCCCAGCCTCAGGGGGACCAGATCGGGCCGCTGCAGGTGCGTCGACAGATCGTGCGACTGGGCGGCCGGGGTGGGGCGGTCCTGCACCAGATGCGGCACGCCGGCGGGCAGCACGACCAGATCGCCCGTCTGCAGGGCGACGGGTTCGTGCCCCTCGCGCAGCAGCCAGGCCTGCCCTTCGGTGAGGATGTGGAAAGCGGCCAGGCCGGGGGTGTGCAACTGCAGGGACCAGGGCGCGCTCAGTTCGGTGGCCACGAACACGACGCCGTCGAAGCGCATGTCGTCAATGATGAGACTCAATGGGTCCATGGTGCCGCAGGATGCCACGCTTGTGGGCGCCTTGTCATCGTGGAAACGCCGACACCCGAGCGAGATTCACCGAATCCAGGCCGTTGCGGGTTTTTCCGGGGCGGCCCCCGGCGTCTGACTGCACTGAGGCGGCTTTGCAGGGATTCAGTTCATACACTTGTCTGAGCACACTGATGCTCATCGGCGCCGAGCGCGCCCTCGGACACAAAGGAGTACAAGACATGGCACAAGCCAGCGTGGCCCAGGCACCCTGGGTGGATCACAAACGTTACCTGTGGCTGCTGGGGCCGGCCGTGCCTGTCATCGGGCTGGTGGCGCTGGGCATCTTCCAGCAACTGCAATGGCACTGGGTGGTGTGGCTGCCCATGCTGATCGTGCACGGCGTGCTGCCGCTGCTGGACTGGATCGTCGGCGAAGACCGCGAGAACCCGCCCGACAGCGCCATCGCCGCGCTGGAGGCCGACCCCTACTACCGCTGGGTGCTGTTCGCCTTCGTGCCGCTGCAGTGGGCCGTGACGCTGTGGGGCGCCTGGCTGTTCGTGAACGTGGACATGGCTTGGTACACCCAGCTCGGCCTGGGCCTGAGCGTGGGCCTGGTCAGCGGCATCGCCATCAACACCGGCCATGAGCTGGGCCACAAGAAGAACACGCTGGACCAGTGGCTGGCGCGCATCGCGCTGGCGCCTTCCTGGTACGGCCACTTCTACGTGGAGCACAACCGCGGTCACCACAAGAACGTGGCCACGCCCGAGGATCCGGCCAGCTCCCGCATGGGCGAGACCTTCTGGGCCTTCCTGCCGCGCACGGTGATGGGCAGCCTCAAATCCGCCTGGGAACTGGAGGCCGAACGCCTGGCCAAGCAGGGCAAGGGCGCCTGGAGCGTGCACAACCAGAACCTGCAGTCGTGGGCGATCTCTTTGCTGATGTTCGCGGGCGTGGTGGCCTGGCTGGGCTGGGCCGTGCTGCCCTTCCTGATCATCCAGGCGGTGTACGGCTTCTCGCTGCTGGAGGTGGTGAACTACCTGGAGCACTACGGCCTGCTGCGCCAGAAGGGTGCCGACGGACGCTACGAGCGCTGCCAGCCCCGCCACTCCTGGAACAGCAACCACATCGTGACCAACCTGTTCCTGTACCACCTGCAGCGCCACTCGGATCACCACGCCTTCCCGGCGCGGCGCTTCCAGGCCCTGCGGCACTTCGACGAGGGCCCGCAACTGCCCTCGGGATATGCGGCCATGCTGATGGTGGCCTACATCCCGCCGCTGTGGTTCGCCTTGATGGACAAGAAGGTGCTGGCGCACTATGACGGCGACATCTCGCGCGTGAACCTGCAGCCGTCCAAGCGCAAGGCTCTGATGGCACGCTACGGGCGCACGGCGAAGGCCTGATCGAAGGAAAAAAGCCGCCCTCGGGCGGCTTTCTCATTGAGGGTGGTCCATCAATGGTGGGCGGCGGCGCGGGCCTGGTCACGCAGCGAGCGCACCAGATCGTGGTTGCGCTGTACGCCGGCGCGCTGGGCCACCAGCACCGAGCGGATCTCGTCGGGCAGATCCTTCTTCAGCGCCTTGTCGTAGCGGGAGAGCGCGCGGTCCTCGCCGCGTTCGCACTCTTCCAGCACGGTCTTGTCATCGGACAGCGACAGTGCCGCCTTGATGTTCAGCCAGCCGCGGTGTAGCGCGCCAGAGGCCGTGCCGCCCGTGGCAGGTTGCTCCTGGTTGGCGTACACGATGCGCTGCAGCTCGGTGGCTGCGGACTGGCACTCCGTGGCGCGGCGCTCGAACATGGTCTTGAGGGTGGGAGAGTCGGCGTGCTCGGCGCACTCCTTGAAGCCGTACTCGCCGTCCTTGCAGTTTTCAATGACGTCGTTGACGGTGTCGATCACTTCGGTTGCGTAGCTCATGGGGGTCTCCTTCTTGAGATCCGGCCAGCCTTTTCCTGTTGATGGCGGCTGGCAAAACCGAGACTCCAGCGTAAAAGCGCGGCTGGCCCGGGGCAGTCAGTCAGGACTGAACTGAAGGTCAGTGAAGCCTGACGTTGACTTCACGGCCTGCGCGCGGTGCGTGCACCGGTGTCGGGCATGGATGTCACACGGTGTGTCAGCGCTTCTTGACAACGGTGTCGGCGGGCGCTGATAGGCCGCGGCCAAGGAGCTGTCCACAATGCCCCTGTCTGGACGGCGCAGCTGAGGTGTGGCGTGATCCCTTCCCCAAAACAAGATGGACGACCGAGGAGACCCGCTGCCAGTGCCTCCGTGGTGCTGGCCAGCGGCCATGGGAAGGTGCGCCCGATGCGGCGCACCTTCCAGACCTTGTATGGCATATGTGCCTTGGCGGGCGTGGTGCTGCTGACCGCCTGCGGCTCGCTGGCACCACGGCGCGCACAGCCTGATGCGCCCGCCAGCACGGCGCACCTGGCCGCCCGGGTGCAGGTGGCCACGGCCAGCGATGACCTGCGCCGCGGCGAGCGCGCGCGCCTGCTGAACCAGGTGCAATCCGAAGGCCGGGCCGATCTGGTCAAGCGCCACCTGACCGCGATGACGGCCCAGGAGCGCGTGCGCCTGGTGGCCGACAACGACGTGCACCTGCTGGTCGATGGGCCTGACACCTTCGCGGCGATGTTCAAGTCGCTGGAGGCTGCCAAGCGCTCGATCTGGCTGGAGAGCTACATCATCGAAGACGCCGAGGTGGCCCTGCGTCTGCGCGATCTGCTGATCCGCAAGCGCAGCAAGGGCGTGTCCGTGCATGTGATCTACGACGCGGTGGGCTCCATCGGCACCTCGCGCGAGTTCTTCCAGAGCCTGCGCGATGCGGGTGTGCACACCTGCGCCTTCAACCCCATCAACCCGCTGACCCGCCCTGGCTACTGGAGCATCAACCACCGTGACCACCGCAAGATCCTGGCGGTGGACGAGCAGCAGGCCTTCACTGGCGGCATCAACATTTCCAAGGTCTATTCTTCGGGTTCATCGCTGTTCAAGAAGCAGCACCGCCCGCGCGACGGTGCGCCGCAGCCTGGCTGGCGCGATACGCAGATCCGCATCGACGGGCCTGCGGCGGCCGAGATGGCCCGCATCGTGCGGCAGACTTGGGACGCGCAAGGCTGCAAGCCGGCCGTCGAGCCAGGCATCGTCACCGGGGCGGATCCCAAGGGCGGCCAGAAGCGTGGCGACAAGGTGCTGCAGGTGATTGCCAGCGGCCCAGATGAGAAAGGCATGGACACCTATGTCTCTCTGCTCACGGCGCTGGACGCGGCGCAGCACAGCATCCACATCACCATGGCCTACTTCTCGCCCGGCGAGGACATGATCCAGGCGCTGTGCGATGCGGCCCAGCGCGGGGTTCAGGTGCAGCTGATCCTGCCGTCCATCAGCGATTTCAGCCCGGTGCTCTATGCGGGGCGTGCCTACTACCAACGGCTGCTCACCGCGGGCGTGCAGCTCTATGAACTCGACAGCGCCGTGCTGCACGCCAAGACGGCCGTGATCGATGGCGTGTGGTCCACGGTGGGCTCGAGCAACATGGATTGGCGCAGCTTCGTGAGCAACAACGAGATCAACGTGGTGGTGCTCGGGCGCGATTTCGCTGAATCGATGGAGGCCCTGTTCCAGCAGGATCTGCGCGTCTCCACACCGATCGAGCCCCAGGCCTGGCGCAAGCGCCCGGTGTTCGAGCGGCTCAAGGAGCAAGGCGCTCGCCTGTTCGAGCGCCTGATGTGATCCGAGGCGCTTGAGGCTGCTTCTTCTTCAGGCCAGGATGGCCGATGCCCGCACGGTGTCGTGCACGAAGCGCAGCTTCTCGCGGACAGGCTCCGACAGCGTGAAGGGGTAGGCGTCGTCCAGCCCCATGCTGCGGTTCAGGGCGTTGAGCGCCAGCCCCAGCCGCATCCAGCGCAGGATCAGCCGGTCGAAATCGGGCTGTGTGTGGAGCAGCCAGGCGTTGGCGCTAGCCAGTCGCGCCGCCTTGGCATCCTGGCCGGGCAGGCGCACGCTGTCGGCGAAATCATCCGCGGTCTCGATCACGGCGCGCATGTGCATGTAGTGCGCCCAGGTCTCAGCCCAGCCTTCCCAGGGGTGGGCGCTGGCGTAGGCAGAGATGTGCTCATTGGCCCAGTTCGGATCGGGCTGCTCGTAGTGTCGCTTGAGCGCTTCGCCGTAATCCTCGCGTTCATCGCCGAACAGCGCGCGGAAGGCCTCCAGCCGCTGTTCCTGCGGTGCGACGATCTCATCCCAGTAGAAGTGCCCGATCTCGTGCCGAAAGTGGCCCAGCACGGTGCGGTAGGGCTCGCCCATCTCGTTGCGCGAGCGCATGCGCTCGACATCGTCGGCCTCGGACAGGTTGATGGTGATGTGGCCGTGGTCGTGGCCGGTGATCACATGAAAGCCGGCCTCGGGCACGTTCTCCAGGAAGGAAAAGCGCAGCGGGTTGAGGGTTTCGTGCTCGAACAGCGGCAGGCCCAACTCCCGCAGGTTGAACACCAGGCGGCGCTTGCCCAATTCCATCTTGTAGAGCGAGGCCTGGCGGCCGGGCAGTGACAGATCGGGGATCTCCTGCGTGAGCCGGCACGACACGCACAGCTCATGGGTGTCGGCGGCCTCGACGGCCCAGTTGCAGGTGTCGGTGCTCACATAGTGGTGGCACAGGCGGTAGGCTGGCCGGGTATCGGCCTGGGTATCAGGCAGGGCCTCGGCCTGCTGCTCGCCGGCGATGCGCCACAGGCCATCGTCGGTGCGCTCCAGCGCGGCCAGCCGGAACTGGTCTGGCAGGAAGGCCAGGGTGTGGCCACAGGCCACGCAGCGGGGGTTTTCGAAGTAGACGGGGCTGTCGCAGTGATCGCAGCGAAAGGTCCTCATGGGGTCCTCTTGGGGCCTCTAGGGCGTGCACATGGGGTCATGGAACACACCACCCTGGCGGGCTGGCACCGCACGCTCAGTTGGCGGAGCCCAGACCGTTCAGCAGCTTCTGAAGCTCATCCACATCGAAGGGCTTGGACAGGATATGAACCCGTTCGGGCAGGTGAGGGCGGTACATCTCGGCGCGGTGGCCGGTCAGCAGCCCGTGCACGTGCACGTTGTGGCTCATCACCTGGCGCATCAGTTCCAGGCCCGACATGCCGGGCAGCTCCAGGTCACTGATCAACAGCTCGACGCCGGTGGTCTGCAGGGCATCGCTGGCGGCTTCGGCGCTCTCGAACGAGCGGACGTCGTGCCCCCACGACTGCAACAGCAGTTCGACCATGTCCCGTACGTCGGGCGCGTCTTCGATGTAAATGATGTTCATCCGGTCTGGGTCAGGGTGGCGCTGCGGCCTGGCGTCAAAGGGCTGTCCGAAGTACGCTGCTGTGCGCCCCGGGGGGCTCGCTGGCAGGTGGGCCATGGTATCCCATGGGCCCGGCCGGCCACGCACTTCAGGGGCATCAGCCCGTGACATCTTCAGGCCGCCGCGGCCTGCATGGCAGGGTGGTGGGACAAGGGGTGGTCGACGAAACGCGTCGAGGTCGGCAGGGAGCGCTCCAGGGAGCGGCGCAGGCGCTGCAGCATGGTTTCCCGCTGGTCCAGGTAGAACTCGCAGGCCAGGGCCTCGGCCTGGGGCGAGGTGCGCCACATCGACACCAGCATTTCCTCGGCCATCAGCGCGCCTTCGACCTTGGTGTGCACCACGTCGAACATGGTGGACCAGTAGTCGGCCGACGGATCCATCGCCACCAGGCGCGGCAGGATGGCGTGGTAGCTCTCGCGCTCGGTGAAGCGTGGGTCTTCCGTCATGCTGCGGCCGCCGACATCGGTACGGCCCAGGGCACTGTCGCGCGCCATCAGGAAGCACATCAGCTCGGCCAGCGCTTCGCGGCGCAGATCGGGGTTGAGTTCACCCATGCGCTTGATCGCATCCATGTACAGCCGCACGGTGGTGTGGTCGTCGGTCATCAGTCTGTGGAACTCACCCATGTCGCACTCCAGGCTATCGTGGTCAGGGGCGCTGGTGGCGCCCGGGTTTCTTGATCTGGTCCAGCCCGCGCATGCCGTGCAGGTCGGTGTCCATCTGGCCGGACTCGATGTCGCGTCTGGCCTGTTCGATGACGCCGTCCTGGTCAGGGCCGACGTTGTGGTGGTCTTGATCGCGTTCGTGGGGCAAGGGCGCGTCGGACGCGGAATGAGGGGCTTTGTTCTTTTTCATGGTAATGGTCTCCATGGTGTTCGATCCTCATTCCGCGCCCGGCATCGCCACCAGGCGGGGGAGGGGCGGTGTCTGTTGACTGTCTGTGTGGGGCTGTTGCCTTGTCTCCTCCACACGGTCCGCTTGTCACCTCCCCGGGGCCGGGTGGATTCTTGACCCGTCAGGCATCAGGAGGTCTTGTCGACGCTCAGGCGGTTGACCACGTTGGTCACGCCGTCGACGGCCTGGGCCAGCTCGGAGGCGCGGGCCAGTGACTGGCTGTCAGGGGCCACGCCGGTCAGCGTGACCTGGCCGGCCTTGGTGTCCACGTTGATCTTGGTGGCCTTGAGCTTGTCATCGGCGGCCAGGGCGGCGTTCACCTTGGTGGTGATGGTGGCGTCGGCCACGGTCGATTCGATCTTCTGGCCCAACTCGTTGGCCTTGGCGCTGGCCTCGTTGGCGGCGTTGGCGCTGGCGTCACGGGCGTCGTTCATGGCCACTTGCGTGTCGGCCTTGAGCTCGGCGGCGCCTTGGCGGGCATCGGCGGCGGCGTTGTCCATCGCGCTGGAGGCGCTGGCCACGGCGCTGTCGAGCTGTTGCCCGGCGGTGCGCTCGTCGTTGCGGTCACAGCCGCTCAGGGCCACGCCGCCCAGCAGGGCCAGGGTGACGGGCAGGATCAGGTGTCGTTTGTTGGTGTTCATGCTGTTCTCCTTTGGGCGCCGCGGCGTGGTGCTGCGGCAGGTCTCGGGTCGGGCGGGCTGCCGGCCAGACCGGCGTTCCGCATGGTCAGAACGATAAGAGCGAGGTGCGGGTCTGCCCAGTCATCACAGGCCGATTCCCATGTCGGTACATGCTGACAAAGGCGATGTGGGACGGGCCGTGGCCTGACCGGCGATCTGCCCGCGGGCATGGCCCAGCGCGGTGCGCACGGCCTCTTCCACCACGGGGTGGTAAATGGGGCAGTCCAGCAGGGCATCGATGGTCTGGCCCTGGTGGATGGACCAGGCCAGCAGATGGGCCAGGTGCTCGGCGCAGGGGCCGATCATCTCGGCGCCCAGCAGCACGCGGCGCTGGCGGCACACGTACACGCGCAAGGCGCCACGGTTCATGTCCCTGATGCGGCTGCGGCCCTGGTCGGTGAAGTCGGCCACGCCGGTCACGAACGGTTGCGGCTGCCGCGACAACTCGTCGTGCGAGCGGCCCACGGCGGCGATCTGCGGATCGCTGAACACGATGCGCAAGGGTGTACGCCGCCCGCCTTCCAGCGGTGCTTCGGGCAGATGATTGGGCGGGCCCGGTTGGGCCACGGCCTGGGTGGCGGCGCGGAGGCCATCGCGCACGGCTTCGTGCAACACGGGGTGTGCCCCGCTCACATCGCCGGCCAGGAACACGCAGCTTTCACCGACGCGGGTGCTGCGGTCTTCGTGGCCCTGCAGCTTGTTGTCCTTGAGGACCAGCCCGGCCTTGTCCAGGTCCAGGCCATCGAGCACGGGTTCACGGCCGATGCACACCAGCACCTTTTCAACCACCGTGCTGCCGCGCTCGCCGCCAGTCACGTCGAACTCGACGCGGGCCTGGCTCCCGTCGACCTGCGACATGCCGCGCACCTGGGTGCGTGTGATCAGGGTGATGCCTTCGGACAGCAAGGGGATGGCCAGCGGGCGCAAGGCCGGATCCTTGAGCCCGCCAGGGGCGTCTTCGCGCATCAGCCACACCACCCGAACGCCCAGCCGGCTCATGGCCTGGGCCATCTCCGTGCCGATGGCGCCTCCGCCGATGATGGCGATGGAGCGCGGCAGGGTGGGCAGCTCGAAGACGGTATCGGTGGTCAGCAGCAACTCGCCCAATCCGTCGCGCCACTCGGGCGGCACGACCGGGCGTGAGCCGGTGGCGAGCACCACGCTGCGCGCCTTGACCTGCATGTGGTCATCCACTTGCAGCAGGCAAGGGCCGATGAACCGGGCACGCCCCACCAGCCTATGTGCCGCAGGCCAGGCCTCGACCTCGCGGATGACGCTGTCGACAAAGTGGTCACGCAGTTCACGCAGGCGGGCCATCACGGCCGCACCGTCCACACGGGCGCCCACCGCCTGGATGCCGAAACGGTGGGCCTGACGCACGGCGTGTGCGCGGTGGGCGGCTTCGATCAGCAGCTTGCTGGGCATGCAGCCCGCGCGCGCGCAGACCGTGCCGTAGCCGCTGGCTTCGATCACCACGATGCGGTTGGTGTGGCGGGCGGCGGCCTTGTAGGCCGCCATGCCCGCCGATCCCGCACCGACGATGGCGAGGTCGACGTCCACGTCAGATGTGGCCCAGCAGGACCAGGATTACCAGAACGACGACGACCAGGCCCAGGCCACCCGTAGGGCCGTAGCCCCAGTTGCGGCTGTGGGGCCAGGTGGGCAGGGCGCCGATGAGCATCAGCAGCAGCACGATCAGCAGGATGGTTCCCAAGGTCATGATGTTCTCCTCGTTGTGGTCCGATGAGCCCACTCTAGGCATTTGTCCGATTGCCCGGCATCAGCGGAGCGCGCGATCGGCTGTAGTCCCCGGCCTACCCCCGGCCTGGGTGTCGGCATTGCCCTACAGGCCTATCAGCCGATGCTGCCTGCAATCTAGGCATCCATCCCCGTGCCGCGAACAGCACCGGCCGCCACACTTCATCGGCACCGCATCAGGATCGAACGCTGAGGAAGTCGCCGATGACGGTGTCTGGCCCTGACTTGAAACCACACGGAGATACCCATGACAAAAACATCCCACTTCGCCCGTACCGCCCTGCAATCGCTGGCTTTCGCCTCTGGCGCCCTGTTCCTGGCATCGGCCGCGCAGGCTGACATGCATGCCAACAAGGGCAACAAGCAAGCCTATGAGCAGACCAAGGCCGAGGCCAAGGTCAAGTACGACGCTGACAAGGACAAGTGCAAGTCGCTCAGCGGCAATGCTGCCGACGTGTGCAAGGCCGAAGCCAAGGTGCAGCATGTGAGCACGGTGTCCAAGGCCGAAGCGGCCTACAAGAACACCCCCAAGGCCACGTTCGATGCCCACAAGGACATCGCCGCAGCCCAGTACGACCTGGCCAAGGAAAAATGCGACGACAAGACCGGCAACGACAAGGACGTCTGCAAGAAGGAAGCTGAAGCCGCCTACACGGCCGCCAAGGCCGATGCCGAAGTCCAGCTCAAGACCGGCAAGGCCGTGAACCATGCCGCTGAAGAAAAGCTCGATGCCAAGTATGCTGCGGCCAAGGAGAAGTGCGATGCCCTCAAGGGCGATGCGAAGGACGCTTGCCAGGCCAAGGCCAAGGCTGACTTCGTCAAGTAAGGCTCAAGCAGCTTTTCCTCTTCGTTCTTTGGATCTGATTTCTTCGTCTTGAAGCGGGCGGCAGGCCTTGAGGCCTCGCCGCCTTGGTTCGTCATAGATGCCGTATGGCTGGTGGTGCACCGTGAGTGTTTCGTTGTCTCCCGCAACCTTGGCTCAACCTTTGGCCGCGTTCAGCGCAGAGCCCAGCGCCGACTCGGTGCGCCTGGAAGTGCTGCAGCGCGTGGTGCCATCGATGCGGCACGACCTGATGAACCAGTTGATGGTGATCGAGTTGCGCACCACCTTGCTCAAGGTGTCCATGGCCAAGGGCGATGGCGCGGCCGGCTCCGTGAGCGATGCCGTGACAGCCCTGTGCGATGACATCCGCGAAGCCATCGATGTGGGGCGGGGGCTGGCGCGCTGGATGCACAGCCTGGAGCCTGTGAGCCTGGACCAGGTGCTGCAGGTGTGCCAGGGCTGGGTGGGGCTGGCCTTCAAGTGCCGCGAGCTGGCGCTGGAGATCCAGCCACCCGAGCCCGCACCTGATCGAGCAGGCTTTCCCTGGCCTTTCGCGGCTTCTGTGGAGGCCTACTACGGCGTGCTGGCTGCGCTGTGGTTCTGGTTTGACCACGAGGACTCTGCCGGTGCGCAACTCACCGTGCGATCGGATGGCGCACGGGGCTGCTTCTGGAGGCTGGAGCCCGGCCCGGCACGGGATGATCTGGATCCGGCCCAGGGCTGGGAGATGGCCCAGCGCTTGCGCATCACGCAGGCCTGCCTGATGGCCCTGCTGCGCGCCCAGGGCTGGGATGTGCGCCTGGACGGGCTGGAGCTGTGGACGGGTTGCCCGGCCTCCGGGGTGTAAGCCCTGGCCTTGCGCGTGCGCTCAGTGGCAGTCGCCTTGCGCCACCAGCGTGGCGCCGGCGGTGCCGAGCATCTCGTGCTGGTCGTTCAGGGGGGAGCGGGGCAGCCGCACCACGAAGGTCGTTGTGTCGTCCTGCGCGCTGCATTGCACATCGATGGTTCCCTCGTGCGCCCGCACGAACTGGTGGACGATGTACAGGCCCAGCCCCAGGCCCTTGGTGCGCGGCTTGAGCGGCGCGTTGGGGCAGGGCTTGAAGGGTTGGAACAGCTCCGGAAGCTTCTCGGCGGCGATGGTGCCGCGGTTGCTCACTTCCAGCACCACCATGTGGGCGTTGCGGCCGTCGAGCGTGACCTTGATGGGCGAGCCGGCGTGCCCGTGGGTCAATGCGTTGCCGAGCAGGTTGGTGAGCACCTGCTGCCAGCGGTCGAGATCCACCCGAGCCTGTGTATTGCCCGCCACCGTCAGGGTGAGGCGGCCACTGTTGGCCGGGTCCAGCTCGTGCAGGGCCTGTTCGGTCAGCAAGGCCAGATCCTGGCTGCGCAGGGCCAGGGTGAGCTGGCCACTGCGGATGCGTGAGAGATCGAGCAACTGCTCGATCATGCGGCCCATGCGCGCGGCACTGCCTTCGACCCGGTCGAGCAGGGCTGATGCAGGGGGTGCACTGACGGAGTCGCGCAGCAGCCGCACGCCCAGCGACATCGCGGTCAGCGGTACGCGCAGATCGTGGGCCAGCACGGCCACGAACATCTCATTGAGTTGCAGGGTCTCGCTCAGGCGGGCGTTCTGCAGGCGGATGTGGCGCTGCTGGCGGTACAGCTCGATGAACACGTTGACCTTGCTGATCAGCACGTGGCTTTCCACCGGCTTGTGCAGGAAGTCGACCGCACCGTAGTCGTAGCCCTGGAACTGGCGCTGCTGGTCGGCCGCCGCGGCCGTCACGAACATCAGGGGGATGTGGCGGGTGCTGTCCCGGCCCCGGATCAGTTCGGCCAGCTCGAACCCGTCCATCTCGGGCATCTGCACATCCAGCAGGGCCACGGCCACCTCGTGCAGCAGCAGCAGTTCGAGCGCCTCGACGCCGGACGATGCCTTGATGACGCGCACGCCAGGGCGGGCCAGCAAGGCCTCCATGGCCAGCAGGTTCTGGGCCAGGTCGTCCACCACGAGGATATTGACGTCCAGTTCCGCGTCCGTGGTCATCACGGCTCCTTGGGTGCGCTGAGGTTGTTGAGGGCTCGAACGGCAGCCGTTCGTTCAGTATTCGAACAGATGTTGGGTCGGGGATCTGCGCGATGTTAGCGGATGCCGCCGACAGCGTCGCCGTCAGGTGGTGCGGATTGTCGCGTAGGGGGATGCCTACAAGCCCCGGGCTGCCGATGGCGGTGTCAGTGCTGGCCGACAGGGGCTTCAGTCGCGGACGACAGCCCTGGCGCCATGCCCCCGATAAGGTAAGTGCCATCCAGACCAACGATGCCTGCCACCCCATGTACCGAGACCCCCACAGTGACCCGGCCCCCCGCTCGGTGAGCCGCGGCGATCCGGCTGCGCCGCTGAAGGTGCTCACCCTGAACCTGCACAAGGGCTTCACGGCCATGAACCGGCGCTTCGTGTTGCCGGCGCTCAAGGCGGCGGTACAGCACTGCGATGCGGACATCGTCTTCCTGCAGGAGGTGCTGGGCCAGCACGACACGCATGCCCAGCGCGTGCACGGCTGGCCGGCGCAATCCCAGTACGAATACCTGGCCGACACCATCTGGCGTGATTTCGCCTATGGGCGCAACGCCGTCTACCCGCAGGGCCACCATGGCAACGCGGTGTTGTCCAAGTTCCCGATCGTGGCCTGGCGCAACCAGGACGTGTCCGTGCACACCATTGAAAAGCGCGGCCTGCTGCATGGGCAACTGGACTGGAAGCCCCGGGGCAAGACGCTGCACGTGGTCTGCGCCCACCTGGGCCTGCTGGAAAGCCAGCGCCAGGAGCAGATCCGGCGCCTGGTCACCTTGATCAACGAGCAGGTGCCTGCCGATGCCCCGCTGGTCGTGGCGGGCGACCTGAACGACTGGCGCCAGCGCGGCCACCCCGCCTTGCTGCAGGCCGGCCTGCGCGAGGTGCACCACAGCCTGCGGGGGCGCCTGGCCCGTACCTTCCCGGCGCGCATGCCCGTGCTGCCGCTGGACCGCATCTACGTGCGCCATCTGGAGCCGGTGTCCGTGCGTGTGCTGTCACAGGCGCCGTGGAACCGCCTGTCCGATCACGCGGCCGTGCTGGCGGAGGTGTCCTGATGTGCAAGGGATCCTGCCAGAACCTGTGTGGCCCCGGCCGTGCGCCCTCGACCCCCTCAAGGGCGCAGCAGGGAGGCGGAGATGTTCACCGTCAGTGCCAGCAAGGTGGTGTTGAACAGGAAGGACACCACGCCGTGCAGCAGCACCAGCCCGCGCATCTCCGTGGTCAGCAAGGCCACGTCGGAGGTCTGGGAGGTGGCGCCCACCGTGAACGAGAAGTACAGAAAATCCACATACACCGGCGTCTGCCGGCCGGGGAAGTCCAGGGGGGCATCTTGCGCGTTGTGCCGCCCATGGGCCACGATGTAGTAGCGATGGGCGTAGTGCAGCGCGAAGGCCGTGTGGATCAGCAACCAGGCGATGGCAATGCTGCCGCCTGTCAGGGCCACGCCCAGGCTGTCGGGGCCCTTGCCGGCGGCACCGGCCAGTGTCATCACCACGGCGGCGAAACTGGCTGCGGCGGCCAGCACGATCAGCAGCAGAATGATGTCGGCGCCTTCGTCTTCATGGCGGGCCCGCTGCTCGATGGAATCGGTGTCGGCTGTGAGCATCAGGGCCAGCCCCTGCAGCAGGTACACCAGGCCGAAGGCGCACCAGACGGCCAGCCCCCGGTGCACGGCATCGACAGTGGCGGGCGCGGTGACCCAGGCCACGGCGCCCATGGCCACCGAGAGCCAGAGGCGGCGGCGGGTCCACAGTAGTCGGCCCGGGGCGTGGCCGGACAGCCAACGAGGCGGAGGCGTGTAGGAATGGAAGACCTTGCGGATCGTGGACTTCATGGCCAGGCAGCAGACGTGAACGAGGCAGCCGGCTCGACAAGCCGGCTGCCTACAGTATGGATCGTCCTGCGAGATGCCGCGCTGGCCTGGATCGAGCACCGCAACATCGGCACGGCTGCGGCGCTGGCCTACTACGCGGCGTTCTCACTGGCGCCGGTGCTGGTGATCGCCGTGACCTTGTCGGGCGTGTTCTATGGCCGCGCCAGTGTCGAGGGCCATGTGGTGGAGCAGTTCAAGGATCTGCTGGGCCAGTCGGGGGCGGAGCTGTTGCAGCGCATGATCCAGGCCAGCTACCTGTCCACGGCCAGCTGGCAGGCCGGCCTGATCGGCCTGGGGGGCACCCTGATCGGCGCCACGGCGCTCTTCGGCGAGCTGTCGGCCGCATTCGGGCGCATCTTCGGCACGCAGCGCACTTACCGCTATGCCTGGCTCAGCGCCGTCATGGAGCGGCTCAAGGGGCTCACGCTGGTGATCGGCATCGGCTTTCTGCTCGTGGTGTCGCTGCTGGTCAGCGCGGGCCTGGTGGTGGTGGGCGAGTGGGTGGCGCGCTGGTCGCAGGCCGAGGCGGTGTTGCTGAGCCTGCTGCAGGCGGGTGTGTCGCTGCTGATGCTGTCCCTGCTGTTCGGGATGATGCTGCGCCTGATGGCGCCGGTGCGCCTCAAGCCGATGACGGTGGCGGCTGGCGCGCTGACCACCTCGGTGCTGTTCGAGATCGGCAAGTGGGGGCTGGGGCTCTACCTGGGGCAGGGCGTGGTGGGCTCGGTGTTCGGTGCGGCGGGCACGCTGGCGGTGCTGCTGGTGTGGCTGAACTACGTGTCGATGGTGATCTTGTTCGGCGTGGAGCTGACTTACCAGTTCTACCGCCATCAGGATGCGCTCAAGCGCAAGAAGCGGCATTGAGGCCTTGAGGCACTGCATACGGCGCATCGTGGCTGTCAGACACTGCTGACGCGCGCTTGCGCCATGCGCTGATGGCCCTGCGCCATCGTGGAAGGCAATCTGGGGCTGTGTTTTCCCACCCTGCGAGGAGCAATGCCATGAAAGTGCATGACCAGACCCATCCCGCCATGAAGAAGGTGGCCGACCTGATCGAAGACATGAAGGTGTGCATGATCACCGCGGTCGATGAGCATCACCTTGCCAGCCGCCCCATGAGCCCCATCCTGCTCGACAAGGATGGCGCCCTGTGGTTCCTGACCAGCGCCTCCGCCATGCAGGGCGTGCGGCTGGAGTCGATCACAGCGGCCTTCTCCAATGAATCCGATGCCAGCTATGTGTCGATGGAAGGCCATGCCTACCTGCTCGATGACACGCCGACCAAGGAACACCTGTGGTCAGCGTTTGCCAAGCCCTGGTTCCCCGATGGCCCGGACAGCCCTGATCTGCGCGCACTGAAGTTCGTGCCGCGCACGGTGGATTTCTGGGATTCGCCCTCCAGCAAGGTGATCCGCCTGTTCGCGGTGGCCGCCTCGGTGATCGTCGGCAAGCCTGTGGGCCTGGGTGAACACGGGCACGTGGCACTGGGGGCTCGATGAGCGACGAGCAGGTTCAGCCACCGGTGACGCCCGCGCCGCCACCATCGTCACCGCGCCGCACTGGCCCCCGCGTGGGCTGGTGGTTGGGCGGGGTGCTGGTGGTGGGGGCGGTCGGCGCTGTGGCCTATGGCGAGCACCGGGGCTGGCCGTGGCTGTCTGCCCCGGTCGAGCGCATGCTGTCACAGACACTGCGCCGGGATGTGAGCTTCGGTGAAGCCCGGGGCCAGGGGCAGGCGCGCGTGCAATTGATCGGCGGCATCCGTGTGTGGGCCGATCAATTGCGCATTGGTGCGCCCGAGTGGAGCAAGACGCCTTTCATGGTCTCGGCCGAAGGGGCGTATCTGCAGGTGGCCTACCACGACTTGTGGCGCGCCTACCGGGGCAAGCCCGTGCTGGTGGAGCAGCTTAAGGCGCGGGAGCTGGTGGCCTGGCTGGAGCGCACCGCCGACAACAAGGCCTCGTGGCAGTTCGGACCCCCGAGGCCCAGCCAGCCCGGTGCGCCGTCGCTGCTCGATGGCCTGCACTTTGATGTGCTCCAACTGGCCCGTGGCGAGATCCATTACCAGGATACGCCGCTCGCGCTGCAATCCAAGACCGAGGTGTCCATGAGCGTGCGCGATGCGCGCCGGGCGCCCGCCAAGGTCGACGGCGACGTGGCCGAGGGGCTGCGCGCCCAGACCCTGGGCAGCTACCAGCGCCTGCCCTTGAAAGCATTGCTGACCTCCGGGCAACTGGCGCCGTGGTTGCTGGGTGGGGACGGCCGCACGGCCTGGCCCATTGATTTTCACTTGAACGTCGGGCGGGCCCGGGTCGATTTCAACGGCTCGGTGGACCAGCTCAGCGCGCAGGCCGATGTGCTGGGCACCTTCAAGGCGCGTGGCCCCTCGCTGGCCGCCATGGGCGAGCCCCTGGGCGTGACCTTGCCGACCACGGGCAATTTCGACATGCACGGCACCGTGCGGCATCGGGGGTTGCGCACTTTCGTGGTCGTCAAGGGCGCGGAGATCGGCTCGAGCCGCCTGCGCGGTGAGTTCGCCTTCGACCGCAGCCTGCGGGTGCCGATGCTGCTGGGCCGGCTGGGGGGCTCGCGCCTGGCCCTGGCCGACCTGGGGCCGGCCGTGGGCGTGCCCACCAATGGCCAGCCCACCTCCAGCCGCAGTGAAGACGAACGTGTGCTGCCAGATCGCCGTTTCGATTTGCCCTCGCTGGCCGTGATGAACGCCAATGTGGTGATCGACATCGCGCAGATGGACCTGGGCTCGGACACGCTGGCGCCGCTGGAGCCCCTCAAGGGCCATCTGGTGCTCGACCAATCCGTGCTGACCATCAGTGATCTGCAGGCCCGCACGGCCCAGGGTGAACTGTCAGGGCGCCTGGCGCTCGATGGCCGTCAGCAGAGCAAGGCCCTGTGGAATGCCGATCTGAGCGTGAACAACGTGGTGATCGAGAACTGGATCAAGGCGCTCAAGCCGGCAGGCCGCCCGCCTTATCTGACGGGCCGCATCAATGGCCGGGCCTTGGTCAAGGGCGAAGGGCAGTCCACCGCCGCCATTCTGGGCTCGCTGACGGGGCCGGTGCAGGTGCGCCTGCGTGATGGCACGCTCTCGCACCTGGCTGTCGAGGCTGCCGGCATCGACGTGGCCCAGTTGCTGGGCGTGTGGATCAAGGGTGATGAATCGCTCAACGTACCCTGCGCTCGCGCCGACATCAAGGCCTTCAATGGCACGCTCACGCCGGAGCTGTTCGTGGTCAATACCAAGGATTCCAGCGTGTGGGTGCAGGGCAGCCTGTCGCTCAAGGAAGAGCGCATGGCACTGCAGGCCCGCGTGGCACCCAAGGATTTCAGTCTGCTGACCTTGCGCACGCCGGTGCTGGTCAATGGCCCGCTCAATGACCCCAAGGTGTCGATCAAGGCCTCGGCCTTGTTGCCGCGGGTGGCTGGCGCTGTGGCCCTGGGCTTCCTGAACCCGGTGGCGGCGGTGGTGCCGCTGATCGATCCGGGCAACAAGGACATTGCCCGCCAGGCCGACCAGGCTTGCGAGGCCGCCAGTTGAGTCACCGTTCGTTCCAGGCACGATGGTGAGTGCACAACACAAAGAACACAAAGGCCGCCCTTGGGCGGCCTTTGCTTTTGACGTTGTTTAGGCGTTGGCGCGGGTGTCAGGCCGTGTGCACGCGCATCAGGGGCGTCAGCACGCCGTTGACGCGGGCGCGCACTTCCAGCCAGGGGTGCTTGCGGTGGGCCAGGTGGCGGCGCACGGCCTCGGCGGCAGCGTGCATCAGGCCATGGCGGGTGGGCTGACCCTTGCGGCACAGGTCGCGGGGGATGACCAGCGCGATCTCCTGGGGCACCTGGGGGCGGTCGGCCACGGCCAGCATGCAGGGCACGACCACCACCTTGTGGTTGGCCAGGCTCACTTCCACGTCGTGGAGCGGGTCGTGGGCCTCGTCGAGGTGCACGGTGCTCAGGACCTGGTCCAGTTCCTTGATGTTCACGATCTTCATCTGGGGTACCTCGTTATCGTTCTTGTGATGTGTTTGCAGCATGCCGGTGATGTTAGGCAGGCGGCATCGAGGCGTCTGTCGTCGTGGACTGGTTGCCATGTAGGCGATGGCCGACCCCGTGTTTCAGGGGTTTCGGACATCTGAGGGGTGATTTGCGAGGCTCGTGCGTGCGTCAGTGGGCGCCGACAGGCGGATCAGCGGGCGCTGTCCCGCGCTGGGGCGTGGTGCCGACGGCAGGTGGCCTGCCGATGCGGGAGCATGGCGTTATGGGTGACTGAGGGGTGCATGGATGTGAATCCAGTGATGCGCAATTCAGGTGCCCCAGAACACAGAACACTGAAAGGAATCATCATGCTGAAATGGGCCTTGATCTTCGCGCTGATCGCCGTCGTGGCCGGTCTGCTGGGCTTCACCGGCGTGGCGGCAGGCGCCGCCTCCATCGCCAAGCTGCTCTTCGGGATCTTCCTGGTGCTGGCGCTGGTGGTGCTGCTACTGGCCGTGCTTGGCGTCAAGGTGTTCAGTCGCTGACGCTGGAACCTGGGCCACGTCGCGGGCCACCAGGTCCGCGACAGCTTTCATCATGCCGGCCATCGCGTCGGTCTGGGCAGCGGCCTGAGTGCCGCTGCCTTTGCTTTGCAGGGCCTGGTTGCTGGTGTGCAGCGCCTGGCCTTCCGCGCCGATCAGGGTCCACTGGGCCCAGGCACTCAAGGTCTGGGTGCCGCGGTCGTAGTCCATGGGCGACAGGCTGATCAGCAGCCGCACCGGGCGGCGTGCGCGGCCATCGCAGCGTTGCGGGCACAGGCGCCACGGGGCGGGCAGGGCGTGTTCCAGCTCGATGCCCAGGTTGCGGGTCAGGCCCACTTCCACGCGCTCGGCCCACACGGTGTTGTCCCAGGTCTTGACCTCATTGCCCTCGCGGTAGCGCACCGCGTGTGATTGCCAGTACTCTGGGATCTCCAGGCGGCCGACCTGCAGCCAGCGCGCACTGCTGGACTGGGCAGGCACGGACGCCGCATTGGGCAGGGCGGGTGTCGTCAGGGCCAGCAGATGCTGTTCGGGCGCATTGGTGGCGCAACCGGCGATGCAGGCGGCGGCCAGCAGTGGCCACAGGATGGTCCGGCCACGGCGATGCTCAGGCGTCCGGGAGGATGCCACGGGCTTGGTGGCCTGCTGATGGTGCTGTGTGCGCATGCGCGGTGTCTCCTCAACGGCGCCCGAAGATCAGGGCATTGGGCTGGTTCTCCAGCAGCTCGGCCACCTGGCGCAGGCTGCGTGCGGTCTGGGACAGATCGCGCAGGGTGGATTCAAGGTCTTCACGGGGGGCGCCACCGGGGGCGGACAGCTCTGCGAACGATTGCATGCCGACCTCGATGGAGCGTGCCGCATCGCGCGTGGAGGCCAGCGTGCGGGTGATGTCCGGCTGGGTGGTGGCCACCAGGCCGCGGGTGGTGTCCGACAGGTTCTGCACCGACAGCAAGGTGGCATTGGCCTGCTGACCGACGGATTGCAGCGTGCGGTCGGTGCTCTTCATGGTCGCCTGCGCGGCCAGCGAGGCCTGGCGCCAGTCTTCGCCGGCCTGCTTCATCACCGATTGCGCGGCGGCCGAGGTTTTCTGCAGTTCGGACAAGGTACGCCGCAGGTCGCCCACGGTATCCTTCAAGGGCAGCTCGGTGATCTGCGCGACCAGATCATCGAAGGCGCCCTTGACGACGGGGATCTCGACGCTCTTGCTGTTGGGATCTCCCATCATCGCCAGGGGCGTCTTGGGGTCGAAGTCCAGGTCGATCAGGGCCTGACCGGTGACCATGCTCTGCTGCGCCAAGCGCGCGCGCAGGCCGCGCTGCACCAGATCGCGCAGGTCCATGGTGTCGTTGCCGCCGCTCATCTGCAGCAGCTTGGAGGTGATGAACAATTGCACGGGCACGCGCGTGACCAGGGTGTTGGGGTCGAGTTCGATGCCGATGGTGTCGACCTGGCCGATGGGCACGCCACGGAAGGTGACGGGCGCACCGATGTACAGGCCCTTGACGCTGTTGGTGAAGTAGACGACGGCGCGGGTGCGCTGCTCGAACAGCCGGTTGCCGCCCAGCAGGGTGATGGCCACGGCCGCCAGGGCCAGGGCGATCAGCACGAACAGGCCGATCATCAGGGCGTTGCGTTTCATGACGAAGGCTCCTGTCGGTTCAGAAAGGCGCGCACGGTGGGATGGGTGTCGCCGGTAGCCTTGAGGTCGGCCGGCTTGCCACGCGCGATGGGTTGTTTGCTCTCGGCATCCAGGAAGATGCCGTCGTCGGCGATGGACAGCAGGCTTTCCAGTTCATGGCTCACGATCATCACGGCCGCGCCGGTGCGGTCACGCAGGTCGGTGATGAGCTTGTCCAGCCGCACGGAGCTGATCGGGTCCAAACCGGCCGAGGGCTCGTCCAGGAACAGGAAGTCGGGCTCGCCGGCGATGGCGCGGGCCAGGCCGGCGCGCTTTTTCATGCCGCCGCTCAGGTCGGAGGGCTGCTTGGCGGCAGACGCCTCCATGTCCACCCAGGACAGCAGCTCCATCGCACGGTCGCGGCGCTCGGCAGTGCTCAGCTCAGGTGCCTTGAGCCCCAGCGGCACCAGCACGTTGTCCAGCACGGTCATGGAGGTCCACAGGGCCGCGCTCTGAAACAGCACGCCGAAGCGTTGGCGAATGCGGCGCTGTGCGTCCTCGGTGGCGGCCCAGTAGTCCTCGTCGTCCACGCAGACCTGTCCTTCGGCCGGTGTCAGCAGGCCGATCATGTGCTTGAGCAGGGTGCTCTTGCCGCAGCCGCTGCCGCCCATGATGGCGAAGATGGTGCCGGATTCCACCGAGAAGTCGATGTCCTTCTGGATGAGCTTGTCGCCGAAGCGCATGGTGAGGTGTTTGACGTCCAGGCGGCTCATGGGCTCAGATGTCCAGCGCGTTGGCGCACACGGCGAAGATGGCGTCCAGCGCGATCACGCCGACGATGCCGGTGACCACGGCCTTGGTGGTGGCGCGGCCCACGCCGGCAGCATCGCGGCTGGCGGACATGCCGGCAAAGCAGCCGCCGATGGCGATCAGCACGCCGAAGACGACGGTCTTGCTCATGCCGAGCGCCACATAGCTCAGCGGGCTGGCCAGCAGCGCACGATCAAAGTAGGCCTGGGAATTGAGGTCGAGCATGGTGGTGCCCACGGCCATGCCGCCCAGCAGGCTGGCCACGCAGCCATACACGTACAGCAGGGGCATCATCACCAGCAGGGCCAGCACGCGGGGCAGCACCAGGTAGCCGATCGGGTCCAGGCCCAGCACGCGCAGGGCATCGATCTCTTCATTGGCCTGCATGGTGGCCAGTTCGGCCGCGAAGGAAGCCGCCGTGCGGCCCGAGATGACCACCGCGGTGATCACGGCCGCCATCTCACGGGTGACGGCGATGCTGACCAGATCGGCCACATAGATGCCTGCCCCGAACTTGACGAGCTGCACCGCCCCGACGAAGGCCAGGATGGCCCCCACCAGGGCGTTGACGATCATCACGATGGGCAGGGCCTGGGCGCTGGCCTCGTTGAGCACGCGAACCAGGTCAGGCTTGCGGAACTGCCAGCCCTTGAAGGCCCGCCCCGTGGCCAGCAGCACCTCTCCCAGGAAGGCCACGGGCTGCAGCCACGCGCTCAGGCGTGACTGCAATCGTTGCTTGATGGAAGGTGAGGCCCCCGGTCCTGGCATGAACCTATTCTAGAACCGCAGGCGCATGTACACGGCGGGGCCGTCGAACTCGAGGCGCACGCGGGCGGTAGAGGCATCGTCCCTCTGCTTGAGGCGGATGCGGGTGGAGGCGTATTCCGCACCGATACCCAGGTTCTTCCAGGGGAACCATTCGGCGCCGATGGCGGCATTGGTGATGGTGCCCGACAGGTCGCTGCCGTTCTTGCGCACGCCCGACAGGTCGGCATAGATGCGCACCTGCTCGGAGATCTTGCTGCGCCAGCCCAGGGTCACCAACGGTGCCCAGCCGGAATCGTCGTAGCGCTGGATGGTGGTGTAGCTGAGCGGGCCCACGCCGACAGAGGCGTTGAGCGTGGCATCGAGCTTGTAGTAGGCGGCACCCAGGCCCAGGCCGAACACGTGGTTGTTGCTGGCATCGCCGAACCACCAGCGGTACGAGAAGTTGCCGACGTCCAGCGTGGTGTCGGAAGCGATGCGGCCGGCGGCGGTGTAGTTCACGCCTTCGAACGTGAAGGGCTGCGTGATGGCGCGCGAACTCTTGTCGTTGATGCGGAAGTAGTCCACCGAGAAGCCCTGGCTCTCCATGATCAGCCAGTCCAGCTTGGCGCGCTGTACCGTCTTGTTGCCGGACAGGATCTGCTGATCACCCGTGTCGACGTTGTTGCCCGGGTCACGCACCGAGGTGTATCCCTTGATGTCGGCCTGGAAGCCGCCCAGCCAGATGCTGACGCGGTCAAGCGCTGGCGAAGGCTCGGCGCGCGCGACGCGGGGCGCCAGGCTCCACATGGCCGTGGCGGCGATGACAGCGGTGGTGAAGATGAATTTCTGATTTTTGTTCACGGTAGGCCTCATTCGAGCATGTCCTTGAGTTCGTCTGCGTGTTCCTCCTCGACGCTGAGGATGGCCTCCAGCATGCGTCGGGTGGTGGGATCCTTGTCGCCGATCAGGGCGATCATCTGGCGGTAGCTTTCGATGGCGACGCGTTCGGCCACCAGGTTGGCGCGCACCATGGCCTTCAGGTCCTTGGAGGTGTCGTACTCGGCGTGGCTGCGCTCCAGGATGCCGACGGGGTTGAAGTCGGGCTCGCCGCCGAGCTGGATGATGCGTTCGGCGATCTGGTCCGCATGGGCGGCCTCTTCATTGGCATGCACCATGAACTCCTCGGCGATCTTGGGCGAGGCCATGCCGTGCGCGGTGAAGTGGTGGCGCTTGTAGCGCAGCACGCATACCAGTTCGGTGGCCAGGGCGCCGTTGAGCAGGCGCACGATCTCGTCGCGCCAGGGGCCGTAGCTGGGCGTCACGGCGCCATCGTCCAGGCCCTTGCGGGCCGCTTCGATGGCGTCTTCGTCGAGGGACAGGGAATGCAGTGCATCGTTGGCGTTGGGGCGGCCACGCGGGGCGCTGCTCGTTCGGGGGGCTGGGTGAGACATCTCACACTCCTGAAGGTTGTCTGCTCTGTGCCGGCGGGCCGGCGGACGGGTGGATGCGGTGGCGGGGGACGGTCGCCCGCGCATCTGCCCGGGGGCTCAGTGGTAGGTGGAGGTCCAGTCGTCGACCTGGCGCTCGGCTTCTTCCTTGGCGATGCCGTAGCGCTCCTGCAGGCGGCCGACCAGCTGTTCACGGCGGCCTTCGATCTGGTCGAAGTCGTCGTCGGTCAGTTGGCCCCATTGCTCTTGCAGCTTGCCCTTGAGTTGCTTCCAATTGCCTTGCACGCGATCCCAGTTCATGGCGAGTCCTTTCGATGGATGGATGTGGGGCTGGATGTCAGGGGAGGGCGCCCGCTGCGTGCCGGTCTTGGTGCCGGCGAGGTCAGGCGAGCGTTTGATCGGACTGTAGGAACAGCCCTTCGCAGCGTCTGTAGTCAAGTGATGAAGCTGTCGTCAGCAAGCGCTGACGTGCTGTTACGCGATGGCCGTGGTGCGTCAACTTGGGGGCGGCGCGTCAGATGTGGCTGACATCGCTTTCGGCAACAGCCCTCTGCGCAAGCGTGCGGCTTTGGCGCACGATTCAGCCCAATGCCGATGAGCCGCAGAGCAACGTCGAGAGCCGAGTAGGAAGGACACCACCATGAGCGCACCCACCTGGAGCCTGAAGACAGCAGCCAGCACGCAGGACGACGATGCGTCGCTCATGCCGTACTTGTTCTACACCGTGCTGCTGGCCGTCTGGATCGTGCTGCTGACCGTGTTCTACGGCGTGATGCAGGACGCGGTGCACAGCGCCGAGAAGCGCTTGCGCGATGCCAGCGAGCGGGAGGTGGCCTTCAGCCGTTGCGACTGGAAGATCGGCAGCCAGGCCCGCAACGAATGCCGTGCGGCACTGGCAGGCTCACAGCAGCAGGCCGAGCTGCCCAGCCTGTCGTCGGACATCGAGCCCTCGCTGAACCTGGCCTACCGCTGAGGGCATTGAAGGCGCTGAGGGTTGCCTCAGGGCAGTTCGACAGCGCGCAGGCGCGCGGCGATCATATTGGATCGCAGGCGCAGGTAGCCTGAGGCGGGTGTCTTCTCGAAGCGCTTGGGCGCAGGCAGCATCACTGCCAGGCGGGCGCCTTGAATCGGGCTGAGCTGTGAGGACGGGATGTGGAAGTAGTGGTGTGAGGCCGCCTCCACACCGAACACACCTTCACCCCATTCCACGTTGTTGAGGTAGATCTCGAGGATGCGCTCCTTGCCGAGCAGGCCTTCGAGCATGAAGGTGAGGGCGAACTCCTGCCCCTTGCGCAGGAAGCTGCGCTCGCTGGAAAGGAACAGGTTCTTGGCCAGTTGCTGCGTGATGGTGGAGCCACCGATCACCTTGGGCGTGGCGCTCAGGGCCGAGGGCATCTCGGGTGCGGGGCGGCCGCGGGCCTGGGCACGCTGCACTGCCCGCTGGTGGCGCTCCATCGCCTTTTGCTTCTGGCTGTCCAGGCGCTGCTGGGCCTTGCTGTTCTTTTTCCAGGCCTTTTCCAGCGCTTCCCATTCCACGCCGCTGTGGTCGACGAAACCGGCGTCTTCCGAGGCGATCACGGCACGCTTGATCCAGGGGCTGATCTCGCCATACGGCCGCCAGCTCTGCGACCACAGGATCTGGCCCTTGTCACGCAGCAGGCGCACCATCTCGCTGCGCTGGAAGGCCGTGGATTGGGGGGCGACCACGGCCATCAGGCCGATGCGTGCCGCGAAGAAGAACTGCAGGCACAGGCCCGACAACACCAGCAGGGCCAGGATGCGCCAGGCCTGCTTGCGCCAGACGGCGCCCTTCACGTCGCGGCCTCTGGCTTGGCTTGCACGGGCGCGTCCACTTCGGCGCGCAGCAGGGCCAGCACCGGGGCAGTGTCCGGGCGCACGCCGCGCCACAGCAGAAAGCTCTCGGCCGCCTGCTCGACCAGCATGCCCAGCCCGTCGCGCCCAGTGGCGCCTTGGGCCGTGGCCCAATCCAGGAAGGGGCGTGCGGCGGGGCCGTACATCATGTCCAGGGCCAGGGCGCCGGGCTTGAGGGCCTGGGCGCCCACGGGCACCTCGCCGCCACCCAGGCTGGCGGCCGTGCCATTGATCAGCACATCGAAGTGCTCGCCCACGTCGGCCAGGGCGCACGCACGCAGAGGCACGCCGTGTTGGGCGGCCCAGGCCTGGTGCCGGTCGACCAGGGCGTGGGCCTTGTCCACGGTGCGGTTGGCCAGCACCAGTTCCAATGGGCGTTGTTCGATCAGGGGCCCGAGCACGCCGGCGCTGGCGCCGCCGGCGCCCAGCAGCAGCACGCGCCGGCCCTGCAGGGGGACACCGGCGTTGACGGTGATGTCGCGGACCAGGCCGACGCCATCGGTGTTGTCGGCCAGCCAGCCGCCTTCGGCCTGGGCGTCAAAGCGCAGGGTGTTGGCGGCCTGGGCCAGCACGGCGCGTGGCGTGTGGCGCGTGGCCATCTCGAAGGCTTCGAACTTGAACGGCACCGTCACGTTGCAGCCTCGTGCGCCCTGGGTGACGAACTCGGTCAGCGTCGGCTTGAAGGACGCCAGCGGGCACAGCAGGCGGCTGTAGTCGATGGCCTGGCCGGTCTGGGCTGCGAACAGGGCATGGATACGCGGCGAGCGGCTGTGGGCAACGGGGTTGCCGGCCACGGCATAGTGATCCACCTGCGCGGCAGGCGATGTGCTGACGGGAGCGTTCATGGGGAGGCGGTGGTGGTGGCTTCCATGCCGGCTTCGCGGGTGAAGCGGAAGCGCGAGGAGATCAGCAGCAGGTCATGGCCGGCGCGGACATCTTCCGGCACCACGCCGAAGGGGCCGGCGTTGCGCACGATGGCGGCGGCGCGGCGGTCCAGCCGCTTGTTGCCCGAGCTGCGCGTGACGATGGCATCGACGACCCGGCCCTGGCGGTCCAGCCAGACTTCCATCACCAGGTCGCCATAGAGCTTGCGGCCGTTCTCGCTGGGAAAGTTGGTGGTGCCGGCGCGTTCGACCAGGGTGCGGAACTGGCTGTAGTACAGCGCATCGGCCGATTTGAGCGTGGCCGGGCTCAGGTAGCGCTTCTTGGGGCGGGCGTTTTCTTCGTGGATGCGCTTGTCGATCTCGGCCAGCAGTTCGGTCAGCTGGCGACGCTTTTCACGGTCGGCGCGGTTGTCGTTGGCTTCCTGGGGGGCGCGGGGCTGGGGTGGGGGCAGCGCAGCCAGCTCGTCGCGGATCTGGGTGAGCAGGCGCTGCTGCTCGATCTGCATGTTCTCGATCATGCGGCGCTCGGCGTCCAGCGAATCGCCCAGCTCGCTTTGCGGCGAGGGCGGCAGTGGCGAGGTGGCACGGCCCTTGTCGGCATCGCCGCCGCCGGCCAGATTGGCCTGGGCCAGCGCCTGGGCCTTGTCGGGCTTTTGCTCGCTGGCCGCGTTGACCAGGATCACCTCCAGCGGCGTGTCCTTGAAGACACGGTTGAAGCCTTCCGGATCCACGAAACGCACCGTCAGCAGGCCCGCATGCAGGGCCACGGACACCGCCAGCGTCTTTTGCAGCAGGCTGAGCTGGCCGAGGGCAGACAGGAGCTTGTTGGGCATGGTGTCCGGAAAAGAGCTGCTGGAGGGCTTGGAAGGATCAGGCCGATGGTGCCGGCGCGTCGCCTGCGGGGGCGTCGGCATCCGTCACATCAATGGCCAGGGTCAATGGCCCTGCATTGTCCAGCACCTCATCCTCGCCTTCGGCTTCGGGATCACCCTGGGCTGTGGCGGCGGCATCGTCCAGGCGGGTCAGCAGGCTGGCGTGCACATCCAGCGTGAGCTCATCGATGCCGGTGACGCGCACGCGCACCTTGGCGTGGCGCGGCAGGCCGTCGCAGCCCAGGGCCTTGAAGACCAGGGGCAAGGTGTCGGCGCGCACCAGGCCGTTCATCATCACGGCGCAGTCCAGCTCGGTGATGCTGTTTTGTTGCAGGTACTTCAGCGTCCAGTAGCGCTCCAGGCTGGACTGGAAGCCGTTGTAGGCGCTGTAGGCCGCATCGAAGTTGGAGATGATGGCGAAGAGTTCGGCGTCCTTGGGCTTGAAGGGCGCGGCCAGCGCGGCGGTGCGGCCATGGCGGGCGCAGGCCACGATCTGCCACTGGTTGACCAGGTCCACATAGCGGCGCAGCGGCGAGGTGGCCCAGGTGTACTGCGCCACGCCCATGCCGGCGTGCGGTGCGGCCTTGGTGCCCATGCGCACCTTGATGCCGGGCTGCAGGCTGGCCTGGCTGCGGTAGATGCCGGGCACGCCGCACTCGTGCAGCCAGCCGCCCCAGGTGCTGTTGGCCAGGATCATGGCTTCGGCCACGATCAGGTCCAGCGGGGCGCCGCGCTTGCGGGTGCCGATCGCCACGTGCTCGCGGCCGGAGGGCTCCAGGCGGTCTTCCGTGGTGTTCTCGCTGCCGTCGGGCTCGACCAGCTTGAAGGTGTAGTCCGGGCGGTTGAAGGTCTCGGGCTTGCCGCGCACCACCTCGCGCTGGGCTTTCAAATGCTTGGCCAGGCGGAAGGCGAAGGCCAGCTCGGGGGCGAACCTGTAGTCGGCCGGGGCCTCGCCGGTCAGGCTGGCCTCGGTGATGGTGTCGTCGAGCTGATCGTGGCGCAGGTTGGCGGCGATGGGCACGCGCTCCAGCTTGGTTTCGCTGCCTTTGCGCTCCAGCGTGGCTTCGTCATAGGTGACGTACAGCGACACGGCGGGGCAGTCGCGCCCTTCCTGCAGGGTGTAGGTCTGCACCACCTCGTCGGGCAGCATGGTGATCTTGTGGCCCGGCATGTACACGGTGGACAGCCGGTTGCGCGCCACGCCATCGACCGGCGTGCCCGGTGCGATGGCCAGGCTGGGCGCGGCGATGTGGATGCCGTAGGTGACGGTGCCGGTGCCCAGGCCCTGCACGGACAGCGCATCGTCGATCTCGGTGGTGGCCGAATCGTCGATGGAGAAGGCCTGCACGGGCGCCAGGGGCAGTTCGTCCTTGATCGGGGGCGCGTCCAGCGCCGGGAAGCCCGTGCCCTTGGGGAAGTGTTCGAACAGGAAGCGCTTCCAGTGGAACTGGTAGGGGCTGTCGATGGCGCCGGCATCCTTGAGCAGGTCGAGCGGGGCGCGCTGCGTGGCCTTGGCGGCCTCGACCACGGCCTTGTATTCGGGGCCGTTCTTGTCGGGCTTGAACAGGATCTTGTAGAGCTGTTCCTTGATGGCGGGCGGGCAGGTGCCCTCGCCCAGCTCGCGGGCCCATTGTTCGATCTGCAGAGCGATTTGTTTTTTGCGCTCGATGGCGACCAGCGCCTGCTTGAGGATGTCTTCAGGGGCCTTGCGGAAACGGCCCTTGCCCCGGCGATGGAAGTAGTGCGGCGTGTCGAACAGGCGCATCAGCATGGCGGCCTGCTGCACGGGCGTGGCGGTGTCGCCGAAGTATTCGTTGGCCAGTTCGTCGAAGCCGAAATCCTCTTCCGGGGCGACCTCCCAGATCAGGTCCAGGTCGATCTCGGCCGCCAGGGCGGGCGCCTGCCCCAGCACCTCGGCGGGCGAAGGCTTGGCGAACTTGATCAGCACGTTGGCGGCTTTCACCTTGACGCGCTTGCCCGAATCCAGCTCGATCTGCATCGAACTGTCGGCTTCGGACATCACGCGGCCGGCGAGGAATTTGCTGGCGTCATCGAAAAGGGCAAACATCAGACGGGGGGAGTTCGGTTCTTGTCAGGACGTGATTGTCCCATTTCGGCGGGCTGCGGGCGCCACAGCACGTTCGGATGCTGTTTCATGGCGTCCGTTTGTTTCAGGCCGTGGGCGCCGCCGTTGGGTCTGGGAGCCCCAGGAAGGCCAGCAGTTCCGGCAGATGCTGCGGGAAATCGCTCACGGCATGGTCGCTGCCGTCGAGCAGCCTGATCCGGGCGCCTTCGTAGTGCGAGACCATTTCACGCCAGTCCAGCACCTCGTCGCCTTGGGCGATCAGGGCCCAGTAGCGCTCGGGGTGGCGCACCGGGTAGGGCGCCAGCGCCTCGAATTCGGTGATGAACTCGGGGCGGAAGAAGAAGCGATCGGCGGGGTTGTGAAAGGCCGTCTGCTCGCCGATGTGGCGGGCCAGGTCGCGCGCGGGGGCCACGGCAGGGTTGATCACCGCGGCGCGGCAGCCCAGGCGCTCGGCCAGCACCGTGGCGTAGAAGCCCCCCAGGGAGGAGCCGATCACCACCATGGTGTCGCGCGGCCACAGCGCCACCAGGGCCTCCATCTCGGCCACGGCCTGGCGGGGGGATGGTGGCAGTTGCGGGCAGGCCCAGGTGATGTCCAGGCCCTGTTGCTGCAGGGCCTGGACCACGGCCCCTACTTGCTGGGCCTTCGCCGAACGGGGCGAAGAGCGGAAGCCGTGCAGGTAGAGCAGGTGGGCGGGCGCATGGATCATGCAGGGATTGTCACACCCTGCAGCGCCCGCGTGGCAGGGTCAGTCGGCCGTGAACTGGTCGATCGCCTGGCGGCCCAGGAAGGGGTGGTCGGTGAACAGGCCGTCCATGCCCAGCTTGAGGAAGGCCTCGATCTGGCCGGCCAAATCGCCCAGGTCGCCCGGGTTGGCGCTGCTGTCGAACTTGTTGGGCAGGAACTGGTTTTCGGCACGGAAGGTCCAGCCGTGCACGATCAGGCCGGCGGCGTGTGCGTCCTTCACGAGGGTGGTGGGGGTGCCCAGCACACCGTCGCTCAGCGGGATCATCAGGGCGGTGTGGGCGCCGATGCCGTCGGCATAGCTGGCGATTTCCTTCAGGCCCTGGGGCTTGACGAGGTCGGCATAGGTGCGCTTGTCGCCGGCCAGGGTGAAGTCATAGGGCTGGCCGCTGTTGCTCAGCAACTGCACCAGGCGAAGCGAGGTCTTGCGTGACAAGGCCTTGAGGTTGGCCACCTCGAAGGACTGGATGAAGACCGGATCGCTCTTGCGCGTGTAGCCGTGCCTGGCCAGCGTGCGCAGCAGCGGGGCCTCCAGCGGCAGCTTGATGCTCTGGAAGTAGCTGGGGTGCTTGGTTTCTGGGTAGACGCCGATGGGCTTGAGCTTGACCACGGCGCGCAGGCCGCCTTCACGCAGGGCCTGGGCGCGGCGGCGCTCGTTGGCCTGGGCGACCAGTTCCAGCACTTCGTCGAGCGTGGGCACCTCGAACATGTTGTCGAAACGGGTGTTGGCCGTGCGCAGGGCGGGCAGGCGTTCGCGGGCGCGCAGGGTCTTGAGTTCGGCCAGCGTGAAGTCTTCGGTGAACCAGCCGGTGATGGGCAGGCCATCGATGGTGCGGGTGGTCTTGCGGCTGGCGAACTCGGGGCGGTTGGCCACATCGGTGGTGGCTTCGAGGATGCTGCCGTCGGCGTTGACGATGGCGATGGCGTTCTCGTGGCGGGCCACCAGTACGCCGTCCTTCGTGCTCACCAGATCGGGCTCGATGTAGTCGGCGCCTTGCTCGATGGCCATCCAGTAGGCGGCCAGGGTGTGCTCGGGCACGTAGCCGCTGGCGCCGCGGTGGGCGATGAGCAGGGGCTGGGCATCACGGGCGCCGATGCCGGTGGCGCAGGCGGGTGTCATGGCTGTCATCGACAGGGCGGCGGCCAAGGTCAGGGAGCTCGTCAGGGCAGCGAGAAGGCGGGGCATGGAGGTCTCCTGAGGTGAGGCATCGCCCTGGCACGAGTTCTGGGCAATCGTGGGCAATCCGGTCTGCGCTGAACGATAGAAGGCCGATGTGTCCGTACCGTGATGCCTGGCGTCACCCGCCCGGATCAGGGGCCTGGCCGGGCGTGGCCGGATGTTGTCATCAAGCTGTCAGCAATAGCTCCATAGGATCATGGTCCGTCACCAGTGGTGATCATCGCAGCTTTGATCGGCGGTGGATCCCGGTGGCCTGTTCCTGTCTTGCCTTTCCATTGACACGGCCTCTTGTGAGGCGGTGCGCTTGAACTCGTCTCTATGCAACGCTCACGCGGCTTCACCCTGCTCGAACTGCTGGTTGTCCTGGTCATCATCGGCCTGCTGGCCGGTTATGTCGGGCCCCGCTTTTTTTCGCAGATCGGCAAGTCCGAGGTCAAGACGGCCACGGCGCAACTCGATGCCTTGACCAAGGCGCTGGACCAGTATCGGCTGGACACCGGGCACTACCCCAGCACCGAGCAGGGGTTGGGGGCCTTGTGGGTCAAGCCTGGCGATGAGACACGCTGGTGGGGGCCCTACCTGCGCAAGGCGCCGCCCAAGGATCCGTGGGGCCGTGAGTACCAGTACCGAGCGCCTGGCGAGCATGGTGATTTCGACGTGTTCTCACTGGGCAAGGACGGGCGCGAAGGCGGCGATGGCGAGGACCAGGACATCACCAGTTGGTGATGGGCCGACGCACGGGCTGTGACATCACCATGAACCGCTACCGCGTCCGCCACATGGCCCTGGGTGCCATCGCCGAGCATGAGGTCGATGCTGGCCATGCGCGTGGTGTGGCCGAGGCCCTGTCGCGCCTGCTGGGCAAGCCGGTGGAGACGGGCGACCTGCTGCAGGTGCAGGCGCTGGGGCCTGGGCAAGGCCTTGCTGGCCGCGCGGCGCCGGGGCGTACGTCTGCAATGGCACCGGTGCGATCAGCGGGCGGTGACTTTCCCCGGCGCCTGTTCTGCCAGGAACTGGCTGTGCTGCTCGATGCCGGTATCCCGTTGTACGAATCGCTGATCACGCTGCGCGAGAAGGAATCGTCGGCAGGTGTGTCGGCGGTGCTGTCGGCCTTGGTCGAGGCGCTGGGCCAGGGGCAGACCTTGGCACAGGCCATGCGTGTGCAGCCGCAAGCTTTCAGCACCTTGCTGATCGCCTCCATCGAGGCCAGCCAGCGCACGGGGCACACGCCGCAGGCGCTGCGCCAGCATGCGGCCTACCTGGCCTGGGTCGATGGCCTGCGTGACAAGCTGGTGGGCGCGGCCATCTATCCGGGCATCCTGATCAGTGCGAGCCTGCTGGTGATTACCTTCCTGACCGTGTTCGTGGTGCCGCGCTTCGCGGACATCTACGAGGGCATGGGGGGCGAGCTGCCCTGGTTGTCGGGCTTGCTGCTCAAGACCGGGCAGGCCGTCGGCGCGCACCCCTGGGGCGTGCTGGCCGGGATCCTGGGCCTGGTGGGTCTGGGCGTGGTGGCCTGGCGATCACCGTCCGTGCGGGCCGCGGTGGCTGAGTGGGTGTGGCGCATGCCTGTGGTGGGTGAGCGCCTGCGCCTGGTCGAACTGGCCACGCTGTACCGCACGCTGGGCTTGCTGCTGCAGGCCGGGGTGCCGGTGGTGGCTGCCTTGCAGGCCTCCAGCGAGCTGGTCAAGCCCTCGCTGAGGCCGGCGCTGGCAGAGGCGGCGCAGCGGGTGCGTGAGGGCACGCGCCTGTCGGACAGCTTCCAGCAGCACGCGCTGACCACGCCGGTGTCCTTGCGCATGATGCGCGTGGGCGAGCACACGGGCGAGCTGGGCTCGATGCTGGAGCGTGCAGCCACCTTCTACGACGAAGAGCTGGCCCGTTTCACCGACTGGGTGGGGCGTGTGGTGAGCCCGGTGCTGATGCTGGTGATGGGCGTGCTGATCGGCGGCATCGTGGTGCTGATGTACTTGCCCATCTTTCAGGTGGCGGAGCAGATCCAATGAACGCGGTGCTGTCCGTGCAGTCCCCGGTGCATGAGGCTGTGGCCTTGCCTGATGCCGTGCCCGATTGGTCCATCTGGCCCCTGGTGCAAGCCTTGCGGCTGCGCGTGGTGGTGGGGTTGGACGGCCAGGGCTGCTGGACAGCCTGGACGCCCGATGCATCTGACCACATGCTGCGTGAAATGGTGGCACGGCGCGTGCCGCACCCTTTGCGCTGGCAGACCCTGCCCAATGAAGCGCTCGATGCCCTGCTGGCGCAAGGCGAGGCCGGCTACGAGGCCCGTGACGCGCTGCAGGCCCATGCCATCGAAGGCGATGTTGTTGACGAAGCCGCGGTGCATGAACTGTCGGTCGATGCGATCAACCGGCAGACCAGCCCGGTGGTGCGCTTGCTCGATGCCACCTTGTTCGATGCCCTCAAGGCCCAGGCCAGCGATCTGCACCTGGAGTCCACCGCCACAGGCATGACCATTCGCCACCGTCTGGACGGCGTGATGGTGGAGGTGGGTGAGGTCGGCTCGCGCGAGGTGGCCGAACAGCTGGTGTCGCGCCTGAAGGTGATGGCCGAGCTGGACATCGGTGAGCGCCGCCTGCCACAGGACGGCCGCTTCAAGCTGCGTGCTCGCCTGGGCCAGGCAGCGGGCAGCGAAGGCAGTGCCAGCAGGGATGTGGATTTCCGCGTGTCCATCATGCCGTCGAGCTTCGGTGAGGATGCCGTGCTTCGCATCCTGGACCGCTCGCGCCTGTCGGCCGACGCTTCGGCCATGACGCTGGAAGGCCTGGGCTTCGATGCCGACGATGCCAACGTGGTGCGCCGCCTGGCCGCCAAGCCCTATGGCATGTTGCTGGTCACCGGCCCCACGGGCAGCGGCAAGACCACCACGCTGTACGCCGTCGTGCAGGAGATCAACGATGGCCGCGACAAGATCATCACCATCGAGGATCCGGTGGAGTACCAACTGCCTGGCGTGGTGCAGATCCCGGTCAACGACAAGAAGGGCCTCACTTTTGCACGCGGCCTGCGCAGCATCCTGCGCCACGATCCGGACCGGGTGATGGTGGGCGAGATCCGCGATGCCGAGACCGCCCAGATCGCCTCACAGGCGGCACTGACGGGCCACCTGGTGCTGTCCACCATCCATGCCAACAACGTGTTCGACGTGGTGGGCCGCTTCATGCACATGGGGGTGGACCTCTACAACATGGTTTCTGCGCTCAATGGCGTGGTGGCCCAGCGCCTGATGCGCAAGCTGTGCACACACTGTCGTCAGCCCTGGCAGCCTGAGGTGAGTGAGCTGCGATCGGCCATGCTGCCGCTGGACACGCGTGGCGAGTTCCAGCGTGCGGTGGGGTGCGTGCACTGCCGGCACACCGGCTACCGCGGGCGCAAGGCCATTTCTGAAGTGCTGCTGATGGACGACACGCTGCGTGACCTGATCGTGTCTCGCGCCTCGCTGATCAAGATCAAGGCGCATGCACGGGCCAGCGGCACACGCTTGTTGCGCGAATCGGCCCTGGCCTGTGTGCTGCGAGGCGAATCAACGCTGGAGGAACTCAACCGTGTCACGCTGGCGGAGTGAGTTGATGGCGTTGCGCTGGCCGGTGATGCCCGGCTTGCGTGCCTGGCCGAGGCTGGGCCAGTGGCGCAGTGCCTGGCGTGAGCCTGCATGGGTGTGCCTGGTGCCCGCAGTGGATGCCGCCAGTTCGCCCATGGGCGTGCCTGTGCACGACCAGGCCCTGTTGCAGTGGCGACAGTGGTGCGAGGTTCACCCGGGCCAGCGTGTGCGCCTGGGCCTGTCCGCACGGTGGTTGCTGAGCGCGGTGGTGCCAATAGCGGGGCGGGGGGCATCAGCGCGACGTGAGGCCATGGGGGAGGCTGAGTCTCGCTGGGCGCACCTGCTGGGGTTGGATACCTCGGCCTGGCGGGAACGCTGGGCCACCCGGGCCGTGGTGTTGCCCCAGGGCATGCTGGTGTGTGCGGCACCTCGGGCTCTGCTGGACGACATGGGCGCCGTGGCACGGCATCACCACGTGAGAGCCTTGTGGATCGGCCCCTGGTGGGCGAACGGCGTGAAGGCCTGGTTGGCGCGTGGTGAGGATGCTACCCAGCCGCGCACCTTGGCCCTGCATGAGACAGGCTGGGTGGTGCACGTGCAGGCCCAGGCGGACAAGTTGACGGGGCTGTGGGCCGAACCTGTGCGTGATGACGCGCAGTCGCCAACGGTGGGTAGTGATGTGCTCCAACTGAGCATGGCGCAAGAGCCTGGTGTGCTGCTTGGTGCCAAGCATCGGCCTTCGTGGCTTGCGCGCTGCTTGCCGAGGAAGGCTGAGGCATGGTCTTCAGCGCTGGACTTCAAGAACCCCAGCCCGCGACCTGCCCCGTGGGCATGGGCACTTCTGCTGGCTGGGCTGGCCTCTGTACTGTGGATGGCCGACCAGGTCGATGCCCTGCAGACACGCCAACTGGAGGCACAGGAACAGCTCAAGCGGCTTGGGCGCGCCGACCGCATGGCCCGTGTCGAGCGCGCTGCACTGGCCCGAAGCGAGCAGGCTCAGGTGCCGCAGGCGGCTGCCAGCGCCCCCACCCTGGAATCTGCCGCAGCTGACGAGGCTGTGAGCATGGTCCGCGCACTGGCCTTCCCTTGGCCGGACATGCTGGCGCAGATGGAGCGATCAGCATCCAACGCCGGCGCGGTGATGTTGTCCATGAGCACCTCGCTGGATGACGTGGGGCGGTCCGCGGGGCCTACCTGGCGCCTGCAGGCAGCGGTGCGTGATGATGCGGCCGCACTGGGCTGGGCCGACAGCCTGCCTGCGGGAAAGCTGATCAGCCGAGCCTCGCTGGCGGCACCCTTCATGACCGCTCAGGGCGCTTATGGCTTGAAGGTCGAGGTGCAGGCGCAAAGCACCTGGATGGCCTTGATGGAGACCTCACCATGAAGGCCGATACGTTGCAGCACCTGCGGACCTGGCTGGAAAAGCTGGGCTGGCCGGGCCTTGTAGGCCTGCTGATGTTGGGCATCGCGGCCTGGACATCCTGGCAGGTGATGCCGGCGATGCAGGCGGAACTGGACGAGCGCGATGCGCAGGCCCTGCATTTGCGAGGGCAGTTGCAGGCTGCCGCCAAGACACGGGCCGTGTCCAAGGAGCCTGTCAGCCGCACGCCGGTGATCGACGAGTTGACGCCTGCCTTGCTGCGTGAAATCTGGGGCCGGACCTGGGCCTCGCTGCCGCCCAAGACCGATGCCGTGGCCCGTCAAGGGGCGGTGCTT
This sequence comes from Aquabacterium sp., assembly GCF_049274795.1. GTDB lineage: Bacteria > Pseudomonadota > Gammaproteobacteria > Burkholderiales > Burkholderiaceae_C > Aquabacterium. Next base: position 34,317 of record NZ_JBASTH010000077.1, on the reverse strand, counting down.
GCGCAGGCCGGCACGCTGGGCGTGACCGTGCCGACCGTGCAGTACCGCGGTGGCGCGTTGACATCACTACCCTCGGTGTGGCGCCAGCAGATGGTGTTGCCGGTCGAGGCGAGCTATCCCGCGCTGCGGGCCTGGCTGGGCACCGTGCTGCAGGACAAAGCCATCAGCCTTGACGCGCTCGACGTGGTCCGGGCCGATCCCATGAGCGACCAGATCAAGGCGCGCGTGGCGCTGTCCGTCTGGTGGCGCGAGGAGGCCCGATGAGCGCCCGCCTCAATCCTCGTCTGGGCTGGGTGTTGCTGGCCGTGCTGGCGCTCGCGGGCTTCCTCGCGCTGCAACCCGCGCCGGATGACGATCTCAGCGTTGCGCGCCCTGATCGCCCGGAGCGGTCCGCGCCTGGGCAGATGCCGCCACAGGTTCGCCAGGATCGCACCGGTTTACCTGCACCGCAACGCGCACAGCCTGCCAGCCGATCAGCGAGCACGCCGACACCGCAGCAGGCACGTGAGCTGACCTTGTGGGCTGCAGCTTGGCAACGGCGCTCGGCCGAACCCTGGCCAGCCGCACCTGCCGATGCCCGCTGGAGTTGGGCCTCGCAGCAACTGCCACCGCCACCGCCCCCTCCGCCGCCAGTGCAAGAAGTCGTTGCCCCCATGGCGCCGGCCTTTCCTTACGCGTGGGTGGGCCGCTATGTCGATGAAACGCCCCGGGCGGTGATCGCCGGGCCCAACCGTACCTGGGTGCTGCGCCAGGGCGACGAGCTCGAAGGGCAATGGCGCGTAGGCGCCGTGGCCGAGCGCCATTTGACAGTGACCTACCTGCCCTTGAACCAGGACCAGACCGTGGCCTTGAAGTGACCATGATTCACCGTGTTTTTTCACCCCTCCTGCTGACGCTGTGCGTGTCTGCTGCCGCCTTGCTGGCAGGGTGCGCCGCGCCAGAACTCAAGCAGGCCCAGACCTTGTCCCAGGCAGGCCAGCACGAGGCCGCTCTGCTCAAGCTGAAACAGGCCTCTCAGGCCCAGCCCGATGACCTGGCCTTGCGTACCGCCTATCTCAAGCAGCGCGACAGCACTGTGGCCTACCTGCTGTACCAGGCCGAGTCGGCCCGTGCGGCCGATCAGCGCGGCGAGGTGATGGCCTTGCTCGACCGCATCGAGGCCGTCGCGCCCGGGCATCCCCGTGCCGTGTGGCTGAGGGATGAGCTGGCGCGCAGTGATCGTCAGCAGCGGTTGATCACCGAGGCCAAGCACGCGCTGGATGCCAAGCGCTGGCCCAACGCCGATGCCGCCTTGCGTGCTGTGCTGGCCGAGTCCCCCAGCCACACGGAGGCCCGCTGGCTGGTCACCCAGCTCGATGAGCAGCGTGCCGAGCAGACTCGCCAGCAAAGCTCGTTGCAGTTGGCGGCTGGTGCCAAGCCCATCACCCTGGAGTTCCGGGAAGCCGCCCTGCGCACCGTGTTCGAGACGCTGGCCCGTGCGGCCAACGTGAACTTCGTGTTCGACAAGGATGTGCGCGGTGATGCCAAGGTCACGCTCTTCCTGCGCAACACCTCCGTGGCCGAGGCCCTGCGCGTGATCCTCAATACGCAGCAGCTCGGCTCGCGTCTGCTCAATGGCAACACCGTGCTGGTGTTCCCCAACACCGTGCAGAAGCAGCGCGACCTGCTGGACACGGTCTCGCGCAGCTTCTACTTGGTCAACGCCGATCCCAAGCAGGCCCAGGCCCTGATCCGCACGGTGGCCAAAACGCGCGACATCTTCATCGACGAGCGTTTGAACATGCTGGTGGTGCGCGAGACGCCCGAGGTGATGCGCCTGATCGAGCGCCTGATCGCCGGCATCGACCTGCCCGATCCGGAGGTGGTGCTGGAGATCGAGGTGATGGAGGTGTCGAGCAAGAAGATGGTCGACATGGGCCTGACCTGGCCGACCTCCGCGAACTACGGCGTGCCCAACTCCACGGCGGCCATCACCAGCACCTCTGGTTTGCGCTGGAGTGCATCCAACCCCCTGGCCGTGGCCACGCTCCGGGGCACATCCGATGGCACCAATCTGCTGGCCAACCCGAAGATCCGGGCGCGCAACCGCGAGAAGGCCAAGATCCTGCTGGGTGAGAAGCTGCCGGTGTTCACCACCACGTCCACGGCCAATGTCGGTGTATCAGCCTCCGTGAGCTACCTGGATGTGGGCCTGAAAGTCGAGCTCGAACCGCAGGTGCAGCTGGACAACGAGGTCACCATCAAGGTGGCGTTGGAAGTGAGCAGCGTGACCGGTCGCGTGACCGGCCCTCAGGATTCGCTGGCCTACCAGGTGGGCACGCGCCAGGCCACCACCTCGCTGCGCCTGAAGGACGGCGAGACGCAGATCCTCGCAGGCCTGATCAACGACGAAGAGATCCGCAACGCAGCCGGCCTGCCCTGGCTGCATGAGCTGCCTGGTGTGGGACGCCTGTTCGGCAAGACGCAGGACCAGCGCAACAAGACCGAGGTGGTGATGCTGGTCACGCCGCGCGTGGTGCGCAACATCAGCCAGGGGCTGATGTCCTCGCTGCCCATGGCTTCGGGTACGGAGGCGCAGCCGGGGGCACCGGCCTGGATGCTCACCAGCGGTGAGGCTGGTGGATCAGTGGGCCGTGGGGGCGCGGGTGCGTTCCCTCGTGGTGGTGCAGCACCATCCTCCCGGCCCATGGCGGGCGTGTCGACCGAAGGTGTGCAACTGAGCGGTCCGGAAGAAGTGCCTCCTGGCGCGAGTTTCCAGATCACGGTGACCAACCCGGGCAAGGAGCCGCTGAGTGCTGGCCTGCTGTACGACCTGGGTAGCTTGAGCGCTGTCACGACACCAGGGGGGGCGCCTGACAATGGCCGCGTGCAGGTGGATGTGCCGGCGCTGGGCAGCCGCGCCTTCACCTTCCAGGCCCGACAGGGCACAGGTGCTGGCGAGACCAGCCTGAGCCTGGACAACGGTGCCACCGCCGGCTGGACAGTGCGCATCCTGGGTGCGCCGGATGCCAGTGCGCCTGCTGCGCCGGGTGATCCTGTACCTGAGCCTCTCTGAGCAGGACATGGCTCCCATGCGCACGCGCGGCTTCACCTTGTTGGAGATGGTCATCGTGGTGATGATCGTTGGCATCCTGGCCAGTGCCGCCGTACCCCTGGCGGCGCTGCACCAGCGGCGCCAGAACGAAGCTGATCTGCGCCAGGGGCTGCGCACCATCCGCCTGGCGCTGGATGCCTACAAGAAGGCTTGGGACCAGGGCATGATCGAGAAGAAGGCAGACGAGACCGGCTACCCGCCCACGCTCGATGTGCTGGTCACCGGCGTCACGGACATCCGCCAGAGCACGCCCAAACGCATTTACTTCCTGCGCCGTCTGCCGCGCGACCCCTTTGCCATGCCCTCCTTGCCGGCCGCGGCCACCTGGGGCCTGCGCAGTTATGCCAGCTCGTCCGAGCAGCCACAGGCTGGCGCCGATGTGTTCGATGTCTTCTCACGTGCCGATGGCACCGGGCTGGACGGCACGCCCTACCGGCAATGGTGAGGTGCCTGTGAAATCCATCGCCAGCGCCCACCCGCCTGCCAGTCATCGTCGGCGAGGCTTCACCCTGATCGAGCTGATCGTGGTGCTGGCCATCATCGGCCTGCTGGCCAGCATCGTGGCACCACGCTACACGCGCAGTGTCGAACGCGCGCGTGAAGCCTCGCTCAAGACATCGCTGGCCGTGATGCGCGATGCCATCGACAAGTTCGCGGGCGACCGGGGGCGCTACCCGGCCTCGCTCGACGAGATGGTGCAGATGGGCTACCTGCGTACCCTGCCGGAAGACCCGCTCACCGGCCGACGCGACAGTTGGGTGATGTTGCCGCCCTTGCCTAACAGCAGCATGGAGGGCGCCATGGGTGATGTGCGCAGTGGGGCGTCGGGCCGGGGGCTGGATGGCTCGCCCTATGCGAACTGGTGATCCAGGCACGTCGCGTGGGTTCACCTACCTGGCCCTGCTATGGTGGGTGGCCATCAGCGGGGTGATGCTGGCTGCATTGGGCACGCAGTGGAAACTGGAGGCCACGCGTCAGCGAGAGGCCGAACTGGTGTTTCGTGGCGGGCAGATCCAGGCGGCTTTGGCGGCTTATCAAGCCAACACCCCGGCGGGCCAGCCTAACCTGCCGCTGACCCTGACGGAGTTGCTTGACGACGAGCGGCAGGGCCCAGCCAAGCGTCATCTGCGCCGCGCCTGGGCTGACCCTGTCACCAGTCGCCCCTGGGGCCTGCTGCGCACCCAGGATGGGCGCATACGGGGCGTCTACAGCGAGTCGGCACGCTCGCCATTGACGGCTCCGGAGGGCGTTCAGGCCTATCGAGAGTGGCTGTTCGATGTGGCCGAGATCGCGCTTCCGCCGGCCGATGCTGCCTCGTCGGCGGGGCCAGCGGCACAACCTTCGCCAAGTGGGCCCTTGTCCGCTTCTCCTGGTGCAGGGCAGGGGCCCCTGTCCACGGCGAAGTAGTGCGCACACGGCGCAAGTTCCGCAGCTTTACATCCGTCAACAAACCGTCACGCGGTGTCCTGACAATGGCGCGTCCACAGGGTTGTTCATTTTCATGCAAACAAACGCCACCACGTCAGAGCCCTCCGAGTGCCTGCTGCGCATCGTGGAGGCGGCGCCGCAGGTGAGTCGGCGCTATCAGTTCTTCCTGTGGAGCCAGGCCGATCTTCAGCGCTGGTTACCGCACAAACTGTTGGTGTGCGGGGCTTACCATCGCGAGTACCGTGATCTGGTGTTCGATGTGTTCAACAGCGTACCCATCCCTGAGGCTGCGCTGCGGGGCCTGCAGTCGGCCCGGGAGCCGGCCATCGTGGCGGCCATCAAGCGATGGCATTTGCGCCGGCAGCAGCCCTGCTGGCTGCACCGTGATGAACTGCCTGCCGGTGATCCGGTGGCTGACATGATGCGTGATGCCGGTTACCAGCAACTGCTGGTGCATGGCATGAGCCGGCCGGGGCGCCCTGAAGAGATCGAGAGCATTTTCCTGTTCGGCTCGGTCGACCATGTGCGCGAGGATCAGGTTCTGACGCACATCGAGATGCTATTGCCTTGCCTGCACACGACCTACGTGCGTGTGCACACCATGGAGCGCCAGATGATTGGCATGGGCAACGCCGCAGGCTCCCATGTGGCAGGTGCTGCCATGGGCAGAACGGCCCGAAGCGGGTGTATCACCGAGCGTGAGCGCGAGATCCTGTTGTGGGTGCGTGACGGCCTGAGCAACCAGCAGATCGGCGAGAAGCTGGGCATCAGCGCGCTCACGGTGAAGAACCATGTGCAGAAAATCCTGCGCAAGCTGGGCGCGGCCAACAGGGCCCAGGCCGTGGCCAAGGCCATGAGCCTTCAGGCCTTGTCGCTGCCGTCGGGCGGCCCCCACGGCGACCGCAACCTCTAGCGTTCAGTGGTCGCGGGCTTCAGGCGGGCCGCATCGATCCGGTCCTGGTACTGGGCCTTGAAGTTTTCCAGGCGAACGCGGCTGGTCTGGATGAAGGGATCACCTTCGCCCACCACTTGCGCGATGCCCTTGCGCTCGTAGCTGGCGATCAGTTCCTGTCCGATCTGCGCGAGCTCCGCGTTGTGGCGCGTGCACTGGGCCTTGGCGTCGGTCAGCGCCTGGTTGCGGGTTTGCAGTTCTGTCTCGCTGGCCTGGGCCTTCGCTTGGGCAGCCTGCGCCTGGGCTTTGGTGTCTGACAGCTGCGCTGTCAAGGCCTGCACCTGGGCTACCAGTTTGGCGCGCTCTTCCTTCAGGGCTTCGGCTTCCTTGCCCAAGGCCGTGGCGCGAGCCGATGCTGCGCCGGACGATGTGCGCAAGCGCTTGAGTTCGCCCTGGGCATCGTCCAGTGATTTCTCGGACTGCTGGCGTGCCTGGTCGGCCTTGGTGTGCGCATCCTGCGCCTCGGCCTGTTGCTGCTGAACCTGGCGCAGCTGCAGGCGCAGGCGCTTGATCTGCTCCTGCTCCTTGTCGGGCTGGGCATGGGCGGGCATGCTGAGCAAACCGATCATCAGGGCGGAAAGGATGCTGGCATAAGATAGCCCGCCTAAGTGGCGGCGTGCAGGCTGGGATGGCATGGGGCGGTCAGAAGCGCACATTGAGGTCCACCTGCAGCGTGTTGACCTTGAAGGTCGCGTTGGGGAAGTTGCCGTTGATGGTGGAGTTGATGTTCTCCGCCGCCAGGTAGCGCACGGCGAGCGTGCTGTTGCGGTACAGCCCGTAGGTCATGCCCAGGATGTAGCCGCGCAGGTTGGTGCCGCCCAGGCCCAAATCGGTGTCGGTGAAGGCGTCCAAAACGGCGTCCGAGCCCAGGTAGCGGTAGGTGGCCTGCACCTGCCAATCGTGGGCTTCGCGCACATCGGTGGCGCCCAGGGCCAGTTTGACCTGGTAGCCATCGCGCTTGCCGCCCGGGTCCACGCCGGCATAGGCCGGGAAGGTGGCGCGGCTGCGGAAGTTCGAGGCACTGAACGCCGTGTTGTTGGCGTACTCGCCCGACAGCATGATGTTGAACGGCGCGAAGTGCGTGAACTCGGCTGCGGCCGTCAGCACCAAGGGCTTGAACTGGTAGGCCAGGCCCCAGACCGGTGCCGTGTCCAGCGCGCCCGACAGCAGCGGGTTGGTCTCAAAGACGGTGTTGCCCTTCTGGCGCAGGCCCACCGGGTACTCGTACTGGCCGTAGGTCGAGCCGGTGGGCACGCTGGTGCCCGTGATGGTGTAGTCGTTGTCGGAGCGGCCTGCAAGGTTGTTGTACTGGTAGTAGGCCAGGCCCAGCTTGACGCGGGTGCGCGCGCTCACCTCCCAGTTCGCGCCGACCTGTGCGCCCCACAGCGAGCGCGAGTTGCGGCTGGGCGGCGAGGCCTCACGCAGGGGGAAGTAGCCCAGGGTCAGGAAAGGTGCGACGCTGGCGATGGGGTCGACATGGCGGAAGGTGGCGGCGAAGCCCTCGAAGTTGAGGTTCTCGTTCCAGGTCATCTCGCTGCTGAACCAGGGGTTGGGGATGCGCCCGCCCTGGATCGTCACCCACTCCGCCGGGTCGATGCGCACGAAGGCCCGATCGACGAACAACTGGTACTTGTTGAAGTTCTGGCCCATGGTCTGGTTGGTCGAGACCCGGTCCGTGGCGTTGCCCGTGGCCAGGCGCACGCCCACGCCGATCTCGTCGGACACCTTGGCGGTCAGGCCCAGGCGCAATCGCAGGCGCTCGCGTGCACGGTCTGCGGCGGTGTCCGTCACGGGCAGCGGCAGGTTGGTGCTGGTCAGGCGGTAGGCCGCGAAATCGGGGATGCGGCTGATGCCGTTGGCGTTGTTGACTTCTGCCGCCAGGTAGGTGAGGGCGGGTGTGTTGTTGTTGCTGGCGTTGTCCTGCTGGTAGCGCACGCGCATATCGCCTTCGATGCGGATGCGGTCCACCCACGACGGCGTGGCGTTGGGCACGCCCCAGCGCTCCGCCTTGGCCTGGGCCAGCACTTCTTCCTTGACCTCGTCGCGGATCTGGTTGCGCATGCTCTCGGGCACATAGGGCACGCGCAGCACGGGCTTGCCGTTGGCGGTGGTGGTGGTCGTGGTCCCGGGTTGAGGAGCGGGCTGGCTGGCCACCGTGGCGGCGGCGCGTTGCTCGGCCGATTTCAGCAGCGCATCGGCCTTTTCGCGGCTGAGCACGCCGCTTTCAACCAGGGCGTCGATCAGGTTGCGCGTGGTCTGGCGCAGGGTTTCCAGGGCCGCGCGGTCGTCGGCGTGGGCGGCCGGTGCCGTCAGGGCCAAGGCCAGGGCCGTGAGGGCGGGCCAGCGTTGCAGTGTCTTTATGGTCATGGTGTACAGCGTCTGGGATCGTTGTTCGGGGTGCAGGCTGCTGGAGGCCTCACCCTGTCATGCGGTTGCTCACCTGCAGTCGGATGGGCTGGGGCAGGCCGGCGGGCGGTGCGTTGCGAAAGCCGCGAAACTGGCCCAGGATCTGGCGCAGGCGGGCGTCGACCTCTTGGTTGCCGGAGCTGTCATCGAGCTGGAAGCGCTCAATGCTGCCGTCGGCGCGCACCCACAGGCTCACGGGCAGCTTGTAGTCGCCGCCGCGGCGCAGGTTCTGGTCGCGGTTGAGGTACTCGTTGAGTTCGCGGCGCGCTGCGTTGCCGAAACTGTTGGAGGCGAGCTTGTCGGACAGCGTGCCGCCGCTGCCGCCGGTCATCACGGCGCCTCCCTTGTAGTCGCTGCTGACCGAGCCGGCGCTGAAGGCGCTGGGGCCATCGCCTGCCGCGCCTTCCATCTTGAGCTGTTGCGGCTCGGGCGGCGCCTCGATCTTGGGCTGCTCTTGCGGCTGAGGCTTGTTCTCTTCCGGCTTGGGCTCGGGCTTCTTCTCTTCCTTGGGGGGCGGAGGCGGCGGGGGCGTGTCGGGCAGCACCGCGATCTTCACGGTCTGCGTGCGCGGGCCCTTGGGGCTGCTGCCCAGGCTCTGGTAGATCCACCAGGCGCCCAGCACCAGGGCCAGAACGATCACGCCCGGAACGACGAAGCGCGACGGGCCAGCGCCAGAAGGGGATTCGGCAATGGCCATGTCAGGTTCCGATCCGCGAGGTGACCAGGCCCATGGGCACTTCCAGCTTGTTGCACAGGTCGATGATGGTCACCACCTGTGCGTACTGGGCCTGCGCATCGCCCTTGATCGCGACGCTCATCTTCGGGTCACGGGCCTTGGCCTGGGCCAGCTCGGATTCGAGCTGCTGCAGCGACACAGGCACGCCATTGAGCAGCACCGAACCACCGGGCATCACCTGCACCACCTTGAGCTCGTGCTTCTCGGTGGTGGGCTTGTTGCTCGGCTTGGGCATGGACACGCTCAGCCCCTGCACCGAGGCCGTGGTCATCAGGATGAAGACGACCAGCAGCACATAGGCCAGGTCCAGCATCGGCGTGACGTTGATGCTGTCGTAAGGTTTGGTTTCGTTCTGGACTTGCATGGCGTGGTTCGCGCGGGGCGCCTCATTGCAGGCGCTTGGTGGCCAGGCCGATCTCGGTGATGTCCAGCTGCTTGGCGATCTCCAGCACCTGCATCACCTTGTCGTACTGGGCGGCTGCATCGGCCTTGAGCACCACGGGCAGCGCGGGGTTGGCCGCTTTGTACTGGGCCAGGTTGTCGCGAAGCTGGTCCATGCTCACCGGGTAGGCATCCAGGTAGACCTGGCCATCGGCCGTGATGGTGATGCCGCGTGTCTGGGGCTTGGCCAGGTTGTTGGCCGCCATCGTCTTGGGCTCGGTGACGCGCACGCCCTGCACCGAGGCCGTGGTCATGATGATGAACACCACCAGCAGCACATAGGCCAGGTCCAGCATGGGCGTGACGTTGATGTCGTCATACGCCTGCAGATCACCTTTGACATCACCCGCCATGTCGTGCTCCAGCTCAGCGGGCGCCGTAGGTTTCGGCCACGCGGGTCACGAACTCATCGACGAAGATGCCCATGTCCGACGAGATGTTCTTGATGCGGGCGGCCAGATAGTTGTAGCCGAACAGCGCGGGGATGGCGACGGCCAGGCCGGCCACGGTGGCCAGCAGCGCGGCCGCGATGCCCGGGGCGATGGCGTTGACGTTGACATCACCGGCGGCGGCGATGGCCGCAAAGGTGATCATCACGCCCACGACGGTGCCCAGCAGGCCCAGGAAGGGGCCGCCCGAGATGGCGATGGTCAGCAGCACGATCTTGCTGTTGAGCGTGTGGCTCTCGCGGATCAGGTCGGCGTCGATGGCGGCCTTGACGGCGTCGATCGACGCGCCGCTCAGGGGGGCGGAGCCTTCCTTGCCCACATCGCGCTTGTGCAGTTCGCGCAGGCCGGCTTCGTACAGGCGGGCCAGCTGCGAGTGCTTGAGGTCCTTGGAGGACACGGTCAGCACATCGCGTGCTTCACGGAAGCCCACCAGGAAGCGCGAGTTGTCCTTGTCGGCGCGGCTCACCAGCACGGCCTTGTCGTACATCACCCAGAGGGCGATGGCGAACATCACGGCCAGGATCACGATCACCACCCAGGCATCGACCGTCAGGTTGTCGACCAGGATGGCGAAGTGGCCGGCCTCGCCGCCGCCTTCGGCATGGCCGGCTGTTTCGGGTGTCTCGGTGGTGGTGGCCACCAGCTTGGCATCGGCACTTTGCGCGGCGTGGGCCAGCTTGACCCAGTCGGCGCTGCGCACGGTGGTGGCCACTTCGAGCTGGTCGACCAGGCCGGTGATGCCCTGGCCCAGTTGGAACGGGCCTTCGATGGGGGCGCCGGCAGCGGGCAGATCAGCCTGGGCGGCCTGTGCACCGTTGACATAGAGCGTGAGCTTGCCGTTGCCGATGGTCACAGCCAGATGGGCCCAGGCGCCGGTGGGCAGCTCGCCCCCAGCGGCCGTGGCGGTGCCCAGCGCCGCGCTGGGCTTGCCGGCATCGAGCTTCAGGCTCACGGGGCCCTGCGAGACCAGGGTGCCTGTCACAGCCTCGGGCTTGAACCACAGGCTGATGCTGTAGGGCGCATTGGCGCCGGCCTTGAGCTTGTCGTTCGTCCAGGTCACGGCCTGGCCATCGAGCTTGCCGGAGGGGCCGATCAGGCCGGTGGTCTCACGGGCCAGTGGTGCGGCGGACTGGATGGTGTTGGTGGCGTCGGCCACCGGCTCGCTGTTCTGGCCCGAGAAGGGGAAGGCGGCGGCCATCGCGCCGTCGAACAGCGCGGCGTTGGGTGCCTCGGCTGCAGCGGCTTCGTTGCCGGCGTACACGTAGACGATGTTCTTGTCGGTGCCCGGCAGGGTGTTGGGCAACTGCACCCACACCACCGCCAGTTCGTTGACGCCATCGAAACGTTCCACCCAGTGCTTGAGCGGGGTCTTGTCATCGGCGGCGATCACGCGCAGATCAGCGCCATCGGGCTTGGCACCCAGGAAGTCGAAGTTGCCGGAGTGCAGGCGCACCGGCACCACCACGCCAGACAGGGCTTCTTTCGTTTCCACGCCTTGGGCCGAGGTGTTCAGCACGACCTTGGTGCGGTGCGTGAAGTCGCCGTTCCACCAAGCGTGTGCCAGGGAAGGCAGGGCCATGGCCGACGCCAGCAGGGCAGACGAGAGGATGCGCGGGAAATTCATGGAAAACGTCCGTCTTTCAAAGTGATCGATTATTTCGAGGGCATATGTCCTGCGTAGGGCGGGCGCCTGAGCCGAAGGGGCCATGCCCAGGCGCCGCGCGGGACACAAAAGCGTCATACAGGTGATGAGGCGCTCAGGAGGCGTTCCTGTCCTTGCGGGCCTTGCGTTCCTGCTCGGACTTGCTTTCACCTTGCGCGTCGAGCGGCGTGCTCATCGGCACGGGCTCGGGCACCTCGCCGCCGAAGCCCAGCAATTCCACCGTCAGCACGGAGGAGGTGCTTTCGCCGCGCATGTCTGCCGAAGCCGCGACCTGGGCCACGCCGGTCGCAGTGTCGGCCACCTTGGGTGTGAGGCTCAGAGACACCGTCGGCGGTGGCGGCGGGGTGGTGCCGGTGGCGTTGGCGATGTTGTCGGCGCCGATCACGGCCCTGGCGACCAGCTCGACCTTGCCGCCCTGGATGTAGGCATCCAGGGCCCTGATCTCACCATTCGGCGTATACAGACCGATGACGCCAATCGGGAAGTTCACGATCTGCAGGCCGCTGCCTGACGTAGGTGGCTGGCCCAGAGAGACGACGCGGCCCGCGCTCGGATCGAAGACACGCGTGGGTGTCGGCTTGGCCACGCTGGTGTTCGAACCGATCCCGGAGTCGATATCGCCATCGGTGGTGTAGATGTAGATGTTGCCGCCGTTCGTGTTGTCGCCTCCGACCACGATCACCTTCTGATCGCCAGCCAGGAAGTCTCCGCTGGTGATGGACCGGAAGCTGCCGCCGCGGAAGTTGATGAAGCCTGCTGGTTGGTTGGCTGCGCTGGGCAGGCCTGCTGTCACTTGCCCCGGTGCTATCACGTCGATACCGCCCAGGCTGTTGTCGGCCACCGCCGACCCACCGCCACCCAGGCCCAGGTTGTGCACCTTGGCCTTGGACAGATTGATGTTGCCTTCGCGTTTGAAGCTCACGCCAAGGCTCGCGAGATCAGCCACCTGGGCGGCTTGGTCGAACAGGACCTGGCGTTGGGCGGCTCGCCGTGCCTCTTCCTGCTCGTTGCTGGACGTGGCAATGGCGCCCGCCTGGCCGGCCAGCGCGACGATTTGCTGCCACATGGTCTCGTACTTGAGTCGTACGAAGGCCTCGGAGCGGTAGTAGGCATCTGACTGCCCTGCATGGTCCGGCAAGTACCGATCGACGAACGCTGCGTTGAGGTAGCGGTTGACTGTTGCGACCTGGCGCGTGTTGGTCAACTGACTGAAGCTGGCCAGAGCTGTGGCGAAGTCAACGTCCAGCCAGTTCGCCATGCCTTCAGGCGCAGGCAACTGGCTGTCGATGAGAGCCTGGTAGACCGCGTTGCGCAGGGCCGGGTCAGCACCATGTTTGTCCATCAGGGGCTCAAGGTCCACGGACCGCGCGTTGCCTGCTGACAGCGTGATCTTGGCAGACTCACCAGGCAAGGCTGTGTTGATCAGGTTGCCAACGGCCACCACGCCCAGCGACTGGTTGAGCTCGATGTCGCGCCCGGCCTCAATGCGCAGCGCCCCTGGGCCGCCGATCACGATCTGGCCCGTCGTGGTGGTGCTGCCGATGATGTCCCGACCTGCGGAAAGACGGGTCACGTCGTCTTCGGTGAAGTTCTGGCCGATGAAGGCAGGGTTGACCAGGTCACCACCGGCCACGATTTCGGCGGGCCGGTTGCTGCGCAGGAAGGCGCTGACGGTCAGTCCGTCATCGGTGGCCGTATCAAAGACAATGTCACCATTTGCATGAACACGCACCACCCGGTCATTGCCTTGTTGAGACAGGTCCGAGATGGTGGTGTTTTGCAAGGTATCGAGCTGAGACGAGACGCGCAAGCCGTTGGCTTTGGCCGCGCTGGCCGCGCCGGCGGGTGAGAGGCTTGTGTTGAGCCCAGAGATGTTGAAACTTGTCGGGATTGTTTCTGCGTTGCCAGCAATCGAGGCTGGATTCGAGATGCTAGGTAGTCCCAATTGAGCCTGGGCCATGTCGAGCAACTGAATATTCGCCTGCAACACGACGTCATTGCCCGCATAGACGTTGAAGTCGGAGAGCGCGGAGGGCAGCACATACAGGGGGGAGGCCTGTGTGTTGGTGCTGTTGCCGTCGGCGATGGCACGGCCGGTCGTGTTGAAGGTCGCATTGCCTTCCAGGCTGACGACACTGACGACAGGCGGTGCGACGCTGGCCAGGTAAGACGCGTTGGACAGCACCGAGCCGGTGATGTTCATGGTCTCCGTGGCCGAGGTGGCGTGCATGCGGTTCAGCGATTGCGAATTGCTTTCCCAGTTGACGTTGCCTTGTGTCGATGCCAGTGAAACGCCCGCATCTTCGGCATAGGTGAAATAGACCGCACCGGTTTGCGCATTGAGGCCCGATGCCGCATTGCTGACCGACCCTGCATTGAAGTTGCTGGTGCCGTTGGTTCGGAAGGGCAGCACCGTCGGGTTGAACACGTAGGACAGGTTCAGATCCTGCAATGCGCTGACATCCCACTGTCCATCCATCAGCCCCAGCATGGCTCCGGGCTCGTACACCGTCAGGCTGTTGGGTAGATCGCCATCTGCCACGGCATCGGCGCCGCGATTGATCGCGCCACCCGCGGCGATGCGGCCACGCCCGCGGCCCAGGAAGTACACGCCGCCGTCGACATTGCGGCCGGCCAGCACGTCGATATCGCCGCCATTGAGTTCTTTGAGCCTGGTTTGCACCACTTCGCCAGCGTCGTTGACCACCTGCACCACACGGGCGTTGGTGGGGGCCACCACCGCGATGTTGCTGATGTCGTTGCCCGCCGTCACGCTGATGTTGCCGCCGCCGAATGAGCCGAAGCCTTGGCGGAAGGCGTTGATCCCGGTCCACCAGGCCACGGGCACGCGCTGGGTCGCGAGTGCCGCGTTGGGGTTGCCGCCGTGGTAGAAGTAGTTGCCGGTCATCTGCGTGACCTGCTGAGGGGTGAGCGTCGTCACGCCGTTGACCGTGCTCACGCTGGCATAGCTGCCCACATTGCCGCCGGCGGCGATGGTCAGTCGGCCGCCGCGTTCGGTGAAGCGGGCATTGGTGTAGGCGGTGGTGGCGAACGGTGTGGTCGTGAATCGCTCGTCGCTGTCCAGCGCAGAGGTACGCCCTGCCACGTAGATAGCCGATGCGGTGGTCAGCGTTGGCGCCATCAGGCGGACATCGCCTGCGGCGTTCACGTCGATGGAGCCCGCCGTGGTGCGGATGATCTTGCCGCCATCCAGCGTGAAGTGCCCCTTGCTCGTGTCGGTCTGCGTGGCCGACAGCTTGGCCGACGAGGTGTCCGCACCCGACACGAAGCGCATGGAGGTGGCATCGCCCGCTGCGATGTTCAAGGTGGTGCCAGAGAGCGTGAAGCCGTCGCTCACAGTGCTCTTGACATTGATGTCACCCGCCGAGCGGACGGTCAGCGTCAGGGGCTCACCGCCCGCGCGCACGGTGCTCAGGTTGATGTCCGTGCCGTTGCCGATGGTCAGATTGCCCAGGGTCTGTATTTCGACGCCTGCCTTCACATGGGCTTCGCTGCGGCCCGTGAGGCCCAGCTTGCTCAGGATTCCGGCCTTGTTGGTGGCTGTGGCAAAGGTGGCAGCGTCACTGGCCAGGGTGCTCAGGCCCCAGGCCGTGCTGGTGCTGGCGCCGCTGACCAGGCTGGTGTGCCAGGTGCCGGGGGCTGCCGCAGGGTTGTCCTTGTAGACCCGCACGGCTTCGATCTCGATCTGGCCGGCTTGCAGCGTCAACTGGGCATCGGCCGGATCACTGGCATTGCCGGGCAGCAGTTCGACATTCACGTCGCCCGTGTAGGCGCCAGCCTGGGTGCGGGTCTGGCCCGCGCGGATGACGATGCGGCCATCGGCGGTGTCGCCCTCGCTGTCAGCCTTGACCGTGGCCTTGCCCAATTGCACCTTGCCTTCGGTGGACGAGAGCAGGATGTCGCCGCCATTGGCGCCTTCACGTGTCGATTGGGCCAGCACCTGTGCGCCCGTCTGCAGCACCAGATTGCCCTGAGCCTGCAGTTGCACCACGCCGCCTTGCGGCACGGTGGCGTCGATCTTGGCTTGCTGGCCCAGGGTGAGTGATCCGGCATCGGTGGTCAGCGCCACCATGGCCGCTTTCACGCTGGTGTTCAGGGCCATGTCTTCGCCTCGCACGCGCACGCCAACTTCACGGTGCGCGGTGCCGCTGGCGTTGCGGCTGATGTCCAGCAGCTTGTCCAGCCCAGTTTGTGCCACTTGGGCGTTGTCATTGGCCGCAGCTTGCGCCGCGGCGTCCAGGGCCAGGCGGCGGGCGTCAACCGTCAATGATCCGCCCTTGCCGCTGGCGGCTTCCAGGTTGA
The DNA here is from genome assembly GCF_049274795.1 of Aquabacterium sp. Classification (GTDB taxonomy): domain Bacteria; phylum Pseudomonadota; class Gammaproteobacteria; order Burkholderiales; family Burkholderiaceae_C; genus Aquabacterium. Next base: position 18,825 of record NZ_JBASTH010000077.1, on the reverse strand, counting down.
TGTCGGCATGGGTGCCGATCACCACCGTGCCACCGGCCTGGGTAGAGCCGGCGCTGGGTGCACCCGTGGCCTTCAGCGTGATGCTACCTGCATAGGGGTTGTCGCCGGTGTAGCCGGTGGGCATCACCGGCGCGGCGGCAGACAGCAGCCCATCGACCACCAGCCGGCCGGTCTGGGCCTGGGCCGTGATCTGCCCGCCGCCCGACGCCACGGCGTAGGTGTCTGACACCTTGCGCAAGCGGCCATCCACGCGGGTCTCGGAGCCCGCGCTGAACACCACGGTATCGGCCTGCGTGGCCGAGCCACGGCCCAGCAGGTTCAGCCGGCCCGCTTCGATGTCGATCAGTCCGTTCTGCGTGACCGTTGTGCCGGACAGGCCCAGCTTGCCGCCGGCGCCTACCGATTCGCCCAAGGTCTTGCCACCGGCCGCACGCGTGATCACCAGTGCGCCGTTGGCATCTACCTGCTGGTCCGCATTGCTGGTGGCAGTGACACGGGCGGCGTCCAGGGTCAGGTCGCCTTGGGCCGTGGTCTGGCCCTTGCCTTCGAAGACGATGTCGCCGGTGCTTGCGAGGGTGCTCCTGGTGAAGCCCAGGCGTTGGCCGGCCGGTGTGCCTTGCTGCTGCTCGGCGGCCGAGGCTGCGATGGTCAGTCCGCCGGTGTGGCCATCCTTGAGCACCGGGGCGGCCTTGATGAGCAGTGAAGACGTTCCCGTTTCACGTTCTGTCTGTGCAGGGGCCGAGCGGCCTGAACTGTTGGCCAGCACTACGTCGCGCGCTGTGATTTGTGCCGTGTCCGTGGCCTGACCACGACCGAGCAGTTGAGGTGCATCCAGCGTGAGCTGGCTCATCTGTGCCGAACCCAGTTGCACAGAACCGTGGAAGTCGATGCTGGTGTAGGAGCGCAGCGCCAGGCGATCAGCCTTGTTGGCCGCATCGAGCAGCTTCCCGCTGATCGACAGTGTGGTGTTGTCCAGGCCGGTGGTGTCATCCGCCCCGATGGCCACGCGGCGTCCGCCCAGGCCCAGCGAGCGGGTGGCCAGTTCGGTGGACGAGGCCATGGCCAGCTTGTTGGTGGCGTCCAGTTGGACGGAGTTGCCCTTGAGCACCACCTGGCTGGCTGCGCCTTCCTGACCCACGATCAGATTGCCTTGCGCCGAGTCCGTGGCGCCCGTGACACTGAGCGTGGTCTTGGCCAGGTTGCCGACCTGCAGCACCGCGCCATTGTCTTTCACGCGGTAGTTGCGGGTGGCGCCGGTGTCTGCACCGGTCGATGCCAATGTCACGCCGTTGTCGACCGTGATCGTCTGATGGGCCACGGCCATGAGTTCACCGGCGGTGCTCATCGCCGTGCCGGCCTCGTCAGCCCGGAATGTCACGTTGTTGGCATAACGTGTCACGCTGATGCTGCCATCTGCATTGGTCTTGCGGGTGCCACCCAGCAGGATGCTCTCGGCGCCCAGGGCATTGAGCTGCGCCAGGCTCACACGCTGGGTGCCATCGGGCAGGGCCTGCGTGGTGTCGCTCTGCACCACCATGTCGGGCATGGCCAGATCGAACTGGCCGGCGCTCAGCCCTTCTTCGGCCTTGCCCGACAGGTTGAAGCGGGCGGCCCAGTCGAAGGCGTTGTCCGACAGCAGCGAGATGCGGCCGGCATCGCCCGGCTTGAACAAGGTGTCACCGCTGCGGGCTGATTCAGCCAGCTGGTAGGCGTTGCCCGATGTCAGCAGGATCTCGGACTTCTTGCGGAAGGTCTGTTCCGGTTCGAGGATGAGTGCCAGACGCTGGTCACCCCCGCCGTTCTGGGCGGTGCCTGTGTTGGTGCGGTGGCCGGACACGATGACCGAGCCATCGTCGTTGCGGACGGCCACGGGCAAGGCCGTCGTCACGTTCAGCGAGGTGGCGCTGACGAGCACGGCGCCCGGCAGGATGCCGTAGCGCGCATCCAGCAGCGTGTAGGTGCCCGCCTTGAGCACGCCGTTGTCCGTGGTGATGGTGACCTGGTCACCCTTCTTGAGGGTGGAGCCGACCTTCTGCGTGGTGGCGTTGATCTCGGCGTCCAGTGGCGCGAAGTCATAGCTGTAGTTGGGCAGGATCGCGAAGACGTCCTTGCGCAGGTAGGTGTCGGTGCTGCCGCCCACGCCGGGCTTGAATTCCCAGGCCAGGATGTCGCCGCCTGCGCGTGCGTCCACGGATGACTGGCTGCTCAGCGTCAGCACCTTGCCATTGAGCGTGATCTGCTTGTCGACCGGCAACTGGCTCAGGTCGATCACGGTGTTGTTGTCCGACGGGGTGAGGTTGGCCGCCTGGCCCGTGGCGGTCACGGTGCCTTGCGTGCCGTAGAACCAGCCGCTCTGATTGACCGTGGTGCCCACCGGCACCTTGGTGCCGTCGCCCGAGATGGACAGATGGGCGCGATCAGTCAGTGCCAGCGTGTTGGCCTTGACATCGATGGTGCCGAATGGCTGGCGCACCGTGCCATCCAGGTTCACCTGATCGGCCTGCAAGTACAGTGCTGCCAAGGCAGAAAGAGGTGTCTGGCTGTTGCTGCCCGTGGCCGGTGCGAGCACATTCAGGATGCCGCCCATGGCAGCCCCTTGTGCGTCGAAGCCCTTGACGCTGAAGTTGCTCAGCGTGGTGGCATAGACCTGGCCGGCCAGCATGTTCAAGGTGCCGGTGAAGCTGAGCTGTCCCTTCAGGGCGGCGCTGCTGGCCGACGGTTGCCCGGCGAATCTGATCTCGCCATTGGTCCGCCCGAAGGCGGCCGAAGCCGAGGGCGAAAGCGTGGCGTTGAGTGTCAGGGTGTTGGCACCGAGCACGGCCGTGTCACCGACGACCTCGATCAGCCCGGCCTGGACCTCCAGCGCACCGCTGCCACCCAGGCGGCCTTGCGTGGCGCGCTGGCTGGCGGCCGTGACCTGCGGCAGCGCCAGAGGCAGGCTGTCGCCCACCTTGGCCTTGGGGCCGATGCTGACATGGTGGGCCTGGATGATGTGCGCGGCGCCATCGGCCACATCGACCACCGAGGTGTTGAGCACCACGGACTGCAGGCGTGTGCGTCCATCAGCTGCGATCAGATGGGCGCCGGCATTGAGCTGCACGCTTTCATCGGCGCGCAGCTGGATGCGGTCGAAGCCGGAACCATTGAGCAGCGTGGCCGACACCACGCCTTCGCCGAACTTCAGGCCAGAAGCGGCCAGTTGGCGCGCTTCGCTGTCCGTGCCGGTGATGCGGATGGTGCGCAGGCCAGCGTCTTCGCCAGATGGGTAGGTGGCCGATGGCACATTGCTGTTCGTCCGGTCGACCAGGCCTTCCTGGCTCAGGGCGATGTTGATGGTGCCGCCCGCGACGGCCGCATTGGGGGCACTGGCGTGCACCGTGCCCAGCAATTGGAAGCCATCGGTGGACATGATGTTGAGCGTGCCGGCGCCGGCGCTCAGGGTGCTCTTGCCCGGCAGCGTACCGCGGTCGAGCTGGCCGGTGGCGCCGCGCAGGTCAATGGTGGCTTGCTCGTCCATGACGAGCTGGCCGCGCACTGCGGTGCCGTCCGTGCCGCCCAGCGTCACGGTGCCGCCGGCCAGCACTTCGCCCACGTCCAGCGCTGCCATGCCTGGGATGGCAGCATTGATGCGGTAGCTTTTGACCGCGCCGGAGACATCGATCAGCGAGCCCGCAGCCAGGTAGATGCCTTGGCCGGCCTGATAGCCCAGTACTTCAATGGCGATGGGATCGGTGGCAGAGGCACCCCGGGTGCCCAGCACGCGCAGGCTCACCTGGCCGGCCTGGGCCTTGAGCGTGCCGGCCATCTCGATGCTGCCACCGGCACTGAGGTTGATGCGCCCGCCGATGCCCATGTCCAGCAGGGCGCCTTCGCCGATGTTCAGGTTCGCGCCCTGCGCCAGGCCGACGGTGGTGTTGTTGGGGGTGCCCGGTAGGGTGGTGGCGCTCAGGCTCAGGCTGAAGGGCTGCCTGCGGCCACTTTCCAGCACTGTCAATGCATAGGGCAGGGTGTCCGGGCTGACCAGGCGTGCGGCCGTGGCAACCATGTTGACCAAGGTGGGCTGGACCACGGTGCCTGGTGCCACGGTGATGTGGCCGATGGCGCTCACGTCCAGCTTGCCGAAACCGCGATCAGCGAACAGGGTGTTGGCGATCTGGAAGCCGCCTTGTTGAACGCTCCCGATCGATACGGAAGGCAGCCCCGACAGGGTGAGTGTGCCGCCAGCGCTGAAATCGTAGGCGCTGAGGGTGCCATCGAGCACCAGCTCGCCCGCGGGCGCCAGTGTCTTGTCCAGGTACTGCTGGTTGATGGCGATCGTCACGCTGCCCGCGGTGCCCTGCACCAGCGTGCCGCTGCCCGAGCGCCATGCGGCGCCGGACACGTTGATCTCGCTGCCTGCTTCAGCCACCACACTGCGGGCGGCTGACAAGCTCACGCTGCCCCCCTGGCGCTCAACGCCCTGGTTGGCTGGTGCGCTGCTCACGCGTTCATCGCGCACGGTTCCGGCGGCGTCCAGCGAGGCTGAGCGGCCCAGCACCACATCGGCGCCTTCCTTGCGAGCCAGCAACGAAATGTCGCCGCCTGCTGTGCGGATGCTGCCGTCCACTCGCACGCCCGAGAATGCATTGGCTTCGAAACTGCCGCCCGCCGCCAACTGGATCACGGGCAGGTCGGCGCTGGAAGCTGTACCGATGGTGATCTGGCCCGCCTGCAGGCTCAGGCCAGCCAGGCCTGCTGCGTTGATCAGGCTGCTGGATACCTTGAGGTCGGTGCCGACCTGGTCCAGCGTCTGCTGCCAGCGCGCACTGGTCCAGTGCTGCGCGATGGTGGGCAGGGCAATGGCCTGGTCCGTGACCGTGATGGAGGCCTGCACGGTTTGTTCCGGCACGTCGTTGGATAGGGTGCCATAGTGGTTGCCCAGCACCAGCAAGCCGGCCGTGGGGCGCAGCGATGCATACAGATGGGGCTGGGTCTCCAGGGCCAGGGGGCGGTTCACCTCACGAGAGGCATCGTTCAACTGCGAGAATGCACCTCCGACGCTGAAGGCGCGATCCCGCTCTGCCACGTCGGTCGACAGGCGCTGGACCTCGCTCATCGTCACCTGGCCCTTCAGGGTGGCGCCCAGCGACATCACGGGTGCAGCCAGGAATGCCACGCCGGCACTCATGCCGACCTGCTGTTCCTCAAGAACCAGTGGGGCGGTGACGTTCAAGGCCGCCAGGCCCAGACGCGCGATCTCATCTGCACTGGCCTGCGTCGGGTCTGAGATCAAACCGTCATAGCGCAGCGCCTTGCTGCCCTCTTCGATGCGCGTGATGGTGCCGTCGCGCAGCAGCAGTGATGACTTGAGCGAGCCCTTCTCGTAGGTCACCTGGCCACCGCTGAAGTCGATCAGTGCATCCTTGTCCAGCAGCATGGCGCCCTCGGCCTGCATGCGCACGATACCGCCGGCTGTCGAGTACTCCGCCGCGCTGTAGCGGATGTTGTTGTACAGGCCGCTGGCATCGCCGATGGTGATGCGGCGACGCGCATCGGCGAAGAGCTCCGCGCGGTAGACCACGCCATCGCGCTGCAGCGGCGAATCGGCCAGTTCGATCGAGAACAGGCGGCCCTGCAGTTGATTGCGGGAGGCCGGCAGGATCAGGTTGTCCAGGCCGGACACATCCACCTTGGCCCCTGCTTCCATCACGATGCGGCTGCCATCCTGCGTGACCGTGCCCTGGCCGCTGTACAGCGGCGAGTTGGCCCAGTTGCTGGTGGCCATGATGTTGACTTCACCGGCCGGTGCCTGCACGACCGAGCCAGAGCGCAGGGTGATCTCCTTGCCGATGATGTCGATGCGCGAGCGGTAGAACACATCGCTCGACAGCTGCAGCAGGCTCTCGTAGACCTTCAGGTCGGCCTCGTACTTGGACTGGGCTGCCTTGCGGGCGGCCTTTTCCTCATCGCTTGCGTTGGCCGACAGCGTCTTGGGTGCGACGGGTTTGTCCATCACCCGCAAGAGATCCTCAGGGCTGACGCCGATCTTGCCGGCGGCGATTTGCTCCGGGGTAAGCACCAGGCCGTCGACCGAAGGCAGAACCTCGGTGATGCTGCCCTGGCCCAGCTCCACCGTGCCGGTGTTGCTGGCAATGCGCACATTGTCGGAGCCGTAGCCTGAGTTGTTCGAGCCCGTGAACACGCTGCGGGCTGACACGCTCACGGTGTCCTTCATTGCCGTCAGAAAGATCGCGCCGTTCTGCCCCTTGATGGCCGTGGTGGCCGTGAGCTGGCCCTTCTGGCGGATCGCCGCACCCACCAGATTGATCGTGCCCTTGTCGGCGCGCACCGTGCCACTGCGCGCATCGCCATCCAGGCGCACGTTCTCCACCGAGCCCAAGTCAGGCGCCTCGGCCAGCGCGGCCTCGTCGAAGTTGTCGATGGACACCAGCAGGCCACGCTGGGCCGCGTCCAGCGGTGCGTAGAGGTAGACGGTCTTGCCGGCGGCCATGATGGCCTGGCCCTGCGGCGTTTCGATCAGACCCTGGTTGACCACGCGGGGAGCCACCAGTATCACATCGCCACCCGCGCCGATGGTGCGGATCTCTGCGCCCTTCTCGACCGAGATGAAACCGTTGACAGCGCTGTTGTCGCCGCCGAAGGAGGCCTCGCCCTTGCGGAAGCCGCGGATGCCGGATTCGAAGACCTCGCTGGTGATCTTCAAGGCTGTGGCCACGAAGCTGTGCGTGTTGACCCGCGCGTTGCTGCCGAAGATCACGCCGGCGGTGTTCTCGAGCATCACCTCGCCATTGGCCGACAGCACGCCATCGATCACAGAGGGCGTGAGGTTCGCGACCCGGTTGAGCGCCCGCCCGCCGGTGGGCTGCTCGAAGCGCATCGTGTAGCCCTGGCCGATGTCGAAGCTGTCCCAGTTCAGGACGATGGTGCCGCCCTTTTGCACCAGGGTCATGACCTTGCCGTCAGGCGACAGGGCAGGGTCTTGGTAGTTGCCGGTGTTGCGCGCCCAGTTGCCCGCCGAGTAGGTGGGCAGGTTGGCGCGCGGGTTGGCCAGGGCATCGCGCACCAGGGCGGACACGGGCCGCGCTGCCGGTGCGACGGATATGGCGCCTTGGGCCCGGGATACCGCCACGCCGCTTACCGCTCCGTCACTGCGCATCTGCGCCTGCGCATCACCCAGGGAGGCGATCAGGGCCAGCGCCCCCAGGGCCACCGCACGTGTCTGCCCGCCCGCTGCCTTACGGGCTGACCGGGCGTGCTCGTGTGCGGGCACACGCATGCCGCGGTGACGGTCGAACACGAGGCGGTGGACGTGCTTGTTCATGATGGACTTCCTATGGCGATGGGTTCAAGCAGGGTCAGAACGATTGGCGGATGCTGACGTCCACGCGGTAGCGGCGATCAGCCTTGTCGCCGCTGGCGTATTCGGAGCGGCCGTTGTCGACCGGGCGCAGGGTGTCGAAGACCACGCGGGCCACGTCGATGCTGGCCTGCAGGCCGCTGGCGCCGTTGCCCAGGCGCAGGCCCAGGCCATAGCTGCCCATGTGGGTGCGTGACACCTGCGTGAGCTGCGGGTTGATCAGGTGGACGAAACCGCGGTCGGAGAAAGCCAGGGCCGTGGCCTGGATGCCGGCCACTTCCAGCCACACTGGGCTGACCAGTTCGGCGCGGGTGCTCCAGCCCTGGTCACCGGTTTGCTCGTAATCGAAGTAGCCGCGCACTGTGGCCGCACCACCCAGGCTGTATTGCTCGCCGCTGGGCAGTGCGCCGGTGGCCAATTGGGCATCGGCGCTGACGTTCAGCCGCCAGTTGCCAAATATCGGGCGGCCATGGCCCACGCCGATCTGCCAGGCCAGGAAATCGGCACTGGAGCCGGCGCGCTTGCAGTCGAACTGCTCCAGCCGGACGCCGTTGCAATCGACCTCGCGGCCAGCCAGCGAATGGGTGCTGCCCTTGAGCGAAGTGCTCAAGGTGGTGAGCGTGTCGCCCGCGCCGTTGTGCGTGAGGTTGTAGCCTGCGGACAGCAACGGGTAGCGCGTGGGCGGGCGCTGCACGATGGCGCCGTCCAGGAAGGTGTTGAAGTCGCGGTTGTGCTTGTAGTCCAGCGCCGTGTAGAAGCTGTGGCGGATGGGCCAGTTCAGCCCGTCCAGGCGGCGCGACCAGCGCAGGCCCACGAAAGTGCCCTTGGTCAGCGTCGAGGCCGGGCCGGTGCCGGACACGCGCGTGAGCGTGTCGCTGCGGCTGTCGGTGATCGAAGCGAGCAGATCGTCTCGGCCGCTCAGCGGCACGCCATAGATCAGCGACAGCGAGTTGCTGTCCTTGGGGCGGTTGGGTGCGTACTGCCAGCTCAGGCCCAGGGTGTGGCCCAGTTGGAAGAGGTTGGTTGTGCTGACGGATGCGGCGATGCGGCCGCGTGTGGTGTTGAAGCTCTGGCCGTTGTTGATCTCAATGCTGCCGCTGAAAGGGGCCTTGTCCTCGACCTTCAGGTCCACCTCGATGCCCTGGCCAGATTCGCTCGCGTTCACCAGCGGCGTGACCTGCAGGTCGGCCGACTGCAGCGCGGCCAGCTCCTTCTGCACCTGCGGGAAGTGCGGCACCTCGCCGGTGGCCAGGCTGGGCACGGCGTCCTTGATGCGGCTGGGCAGGTGGTATTGCGAGCCCGTCACCTTCAGCTTTTCCAGGGGGGCCTCGACCACCTCCAGGCGCACTTCGCCTTCGTCCACGCGCTGGTTGGGCAGGCTCACCAGTACCGACAGGTAGCCGGCGTTCTGGTAGGCCTTCTCCAGGGCCGAGCGTGCCTGCTCCAGATCGGCGAAGCGCCGGCCCGGGCCCATGAAAGGCGACACCGCCTGCTCGACCATCGCGGCAGGCAGCATCGTGTTGCCTTCGATCACGTACTCGTACACATCGAAGGTCGGCTCGTCCGCCGCGGCCTGGGGGGCGGTGGCTGGCACCTGGGCCTGCACGGACATGCCCAGGGCCATGGACAGTCCCAGAGCGAGGGCGAGCGCTTTTTTCATATCTACTTCGGACCAAAAAAGGAACAGTCCCCAATGTTTGGGGACTGTCGTGTCAGGGGCGTGGCAGCCCCTGGGCTCCCCCCTTGGAAGGGGGGAGTGAACCCGTCGATTACTGCTTGGTGATGGCGTTGGTGTTGCTGCCGTTGCGCGTGAACTCGTTCTGCGCGTTGGGGAACAGGCCAGTCATGCCGGTCAGGTCGGTCAGCTCCGCATCGATGGCGTCCAGCACAGCGGTGGCGGTAGCGTCGTTGGCGAACTTCTGAGACTGGTACCAGAACTCGTAGGAGCCGTTCTTGGCGGAAGCCACGCTGCCAGAGCCGTCATAGGCGGCGACGCCGTTGAGCTTGACGAAGCGGTAGCCACCCAGTTCACCCGTGGTCGTGGTGGCGGCGGGGCTGTTTTCCAGCGAGAGCACGCCGACAGCGTAGCCATTGGCGTTCAGGCAGTTGCGGGCGTCGGAGGTGCCGCCGCCTTCTTGCACTTCGAAGCTGTCCAGGCCCGAACCGGCACCGTAGGTGGCCAGGTCGGCAACGCCGTAGGCACCGGCGTTGGCACCGTCGGAACCGATGAAGCCATTCAGGAAGTACTGGTTCGAGGCAGCCTGGGTGCCCGAGGTGGACACACGGCGGCACAGGGTCAGCTTGTCGCCGGCGGCACCGACGCCCAGCAGGGCGTTGATGTCTTGCTTGGCCGAGTTGAAGGCGTCATAGACGATGGAAGTGTACTGGGCGCGGCTGATGCTGGGCTGGTAGGCGGGCAGACGGTGGTCGGCATTGGCCGGCACGGTGATGCCTTGGACGGCCTGCAGGGCGCGGTACAGGTCGTTGCTCACGGCCACGCCGAAGAGCTGGCTGAAGCTGGCGGGCGTGGTCTTGGCAGCCAGGTCGGAAGCCGACACGCCAGCGCTCACCAGTTCGGACTCGGGGAAGGAGATGGGCTCGATGTCCAGGAAGCCGCCGCGCGACTTCTGGCCAGCCAGGGAGGCTGCCACGCCGGTTTGCAGGGAGATGCCAGCCAGGTTGCCGCTACCGGCCGTGGCGGTACCGCCGGTGGTGGGCGCGAACGCGAAAGAGGCGTTGCCAGCCGAGCCGGACACGGCGGTGAAGGAGCCGCCGCTCACGTTGAAGGCGACGGCATCGACGGCCACGCCACCGGCGTTGCTCAGGCCCGTGAAGTTGGCGCTGCACTTGGCCGTGAAGAAGTTGCCCAGGGCCGTGGCCGTGGCATCCGTCTTGTACACGGTGAAGGTGCCGCCGCACAGACCCTTCAGGGCCTTGACGTAGGCGATGGAGGTGGCCGAGGCGCCCGTCAGGTTGACGGTGGCGGCTTGGGCTTGGGCGGCGACGGCCAGGGTAGCGGCGGCGGCCAGGGCGATCTTGGTGAAGGTCATGGAATCTCCGGACGGTGAAAAGAGAGGTGGAGCGAAAAACAGGAGGCGGCACTCAGCCCGGCGAGGCCCCTGGTTGGGGCCTCGCCTGTCATGTCAGACGTGGGAAGAGGAGGAGCCTTTGAGGGGGCTCAGGCGCGACGGCGGCGAGCCATCAGGCCGACCACGCCCAGGCCCAGCAGGGCCATGGCGTAGGTCGAGGGCTCGGGCACGGGGGTCGTGACGAAGGTCAGGGTGCCGGCTTCGGCGCTGAAGACCAGGCGGCCCACCAACTGCTCGTTGCCCAGGCCATCAGCCAGCCACAGGCCGTTTTCTTGGCCGGCGTACACGGTGCCGCCCATCTTGTTGGCGTTGCGCCAGTTGTTGCCGAAGCCGTCGCCGGCCATCACGTAGCCGTTGGAGCGGGTGGTGGGGCCGTCGGCGGCGGTGAAGGTATAGGCGCCGTTGTCAGCCGAACCGATGGTGCCCTTGTTGGTGAGCGGGTAGAAGATGTCGTTGTTCTGGGGGTTGGTGATCAGGGCCAGGTTCGAGTTGTTGCCGGCGTTCTGAGCTTCGCGCTGCTGGGCTGTGGCGTTGACGTTGCCGCTGATCAGCGAGCGCTTGTTGGCGCCGAAGCCCACGGTGTCGTTGGCACCGACAACCCACTGGATCTCGCCTTGGTCGGCGTTGGCCAGCAGGGTGGTGAAGGCGGCGTTCCAGCTGTTGGTGCCCAGGGTCGTGACCTGGCCGCCGTTCAGGCTGACGGTGTTGGTGTTGAAGTTCCAGACCACGGTGGTGTTGGGCGCAGCCAGCACACCCAGGGCCGAAGAGCTGCCGTTGCCAGCGGCGCTGGCGAAGCTGTTCAGGGTGTAGCCCAGGTCGAAGAAGGCCGACGTGGTGGTGCCGTTCTGGTTGTCGAAGGCGATCAGGAACAGGGAGCCGTCACCATTGGTGCCGCCTTGGACGGCGGCGTTGGCGGCGCCGGTGGCGACGAGTGCCAGGGCGGCGGCGATGTGTTGCAGTTTCATTGCTGGATCTCCGTGGAAGGAAGGAACGTGTGTTTGAAGCCCTGGCATTCATGGTGGCCCAGAGCAGACCGCAGTGTCGGCAGGCGATGTGACAAGCCTCAGGGTTTGTTCGGGGCGCGCCCTAGTCCGTTCGGATGATCTCGAACCAAGTGACTGTTTGGCATGCGCCGTTCGGACCGCATTCAGGCCATTGCGTAGTCCGTTCGGATCATTCGGGCCGTTGTGCACCCCCTTTGAATGCGGGGGCGCTCAGGGTATGGCCATCACCACATCAGCCGGGCGTTCCAGCAGCACCTGGGTGATGGGGTGGGCGATCTGTACGCCACGGGCCTGCAGCCAGGCCGCCGCCTCGAAGCGGCGGCCCAGCGCGGCAGCATGCAGGGCGTTGAGCCCGTTGTGATCGGGGGTGTCGGCCGACAGGCCTGAGCGCACCAGCATGTCCATCACGGCGATGTGTCCGCCCAGGGCGGCCTCTGACAGGGCGTGGCGGCCATCGCGGTTCCAGCGCACCGGGTCCGCATGGGCTTTGAGCAGCCGTTGCACGACGCGGGCGTGCCCTGCGCGCGCGGCCAGGTGCAGCGGGGTCTGGCTGTTGGCCGATGGCAGGTCCACCTGGGCCTGGCCACGCAGCAGCTCCAGCGTGACCAGGTCGTGTCCGCCGACGGCAGCGGCCGCCAGCGGGGTGTAGCCGGCCAGGCCGCGCCGATCAGGGTCTGCGCCACGGCGTAGCAGTTCCTGAACGGTGGGCAAGTGGCCCGCGCGGGCGGCCAGTGTCAGCAGCGTGGCGCCATCGTAGTCGCGCGCGTCGGGTGGAAGTTGATCCTTCTTGACGAGCTCGATCACCTCGGCCCAACGGCCTTCGCGGGCCATGGCCATCAGCGCGCTCACGTTGGCCGGCACGGCAGCCACATCCGCCTCTGACCACGGGCCGCCTTGACGCAGCACCGTGAAGGGCGCGTCGTCTGGCTTGCCCAGGCGCGCGGGCTCCGGCGCTGGGCGCATGAAGCTGCTGAACTCATGGGCATCGCCCTGTGCCTGGGCAGCCATCTGCGCCACAGGCTCGATCTGGGCGATGGCGGTCGACGCCAGATACAGGCTTGGCGCAAGGGTGAAGATGAAGGCCCGAAGCCGCTTGTGCCGGGGGTAAGGCATAGGATCTTTCTGGTATCAGGCGCACGATTGGCCGCATAAGCCACTGTAGGCAGTGGGTGTGACATCACATGCTTCGCGGGCGTGCTGTCTTTGGTCCTTCCGGACTATGTGATGGGCCGATCGGTATGGGTCATGCCTGCAAGGCGTTCCCAATGCTGGTCCGAACGGCGGGCTTTGTGCCGGTGATGGACACGGCCTTGTCAGACAGCATGACCATACTGTTGGGCACCAGGGAAGGGGTGTCCATGTCAGCGCAGTTCAAGGCGGCCCAAGGGGTTGTGTTCAGTGGCCTGTACCGTCATCGCAAGCGGCTGTTGTGGCTGGGCTTGGCGGTGATCAGCAGCGTGGCGGTGGCGGGCTGGTCCGTGTGGGGCGACAAGCGCGTGGCTCCCGCAGCGGATGCACCAGCGTGGCGTGCCGCCACGACAACGGTTGCGCCTGTGCCAGCGCAAGCAACGGCGGAAGCGCTGGCCCTGTTCCGCCAGGAGTGCGAGACCATGGCGGCGCGCCGTCTGTACCAGCAGGCCCGCAAGAACTGCCAACGCTTCACGGCCGATCCGGCACTGGCCGGGCAGGCGCATGCGGTGCTGGCGGCCTTGCTGGCCGCGCCGCCGCTTCAGGATCTGGATGCGGCGGTGGCGCATGCGCAGAAGGCCACGGCGCTGGGGGATGCGCGCGGAGAGTTGATCCTGGCGTTGTTCATGCTCTCTGGCCATGTGGACCACTGGAGTGTCGAGCAGGCGCAGCAGCTGCTGGAGCGTGCACAACGTCAAGGCGTGGCCGCCGCAGAGCGTTACCTGCAGACGCTGGCGTTGGAGCGTGGCTGCTCAGGCCAGGCCTCGCTCAAGCCGATGGAGGTGCCGCTGTTCTGTGGCGCGCGCGCCGAAGTGCTGCAGCAGTTGCAAAGCCGTGGCATGCGGCACCGGCTTCACCATGAAGGGGAGTGGCGCGACGAGCTCACCCCTGGTGATGCCATCAACGCGGCATCGGTCGATCTGCAGTTCGATGTGGATCCGCAAGAGCAGCTGCCGCGTCTGGCGCGCATGCGCTATGTATTCGATGCGGGCCCGCAAGGCAGCATGACCCGCTGGCATGAGCTGTTCGACAGCCTGTCGAGCCGGTATGGCCAGCCGGGCGCCTTGCAGCGTGGTCAGCAGGCCGTGTGGCCGATGCCCGATGGCACGCTGGTGCGCCTGAGCCGCGAGGCTGATCGCTGCATGGTGGCCTACGAACACCCTGCACGGCTCAAGCAGCGTGAGGCCCACCTGGCCCAGGTGCAGGATGGCCTGCGCCAGGCGCGGTTGCTGGCGCAGGCCCATGCGCTGTGAGGTTTTGGCCGGAACCGTCAGCCGGCCAGGAGGCGCTTGGCACAATGGGCCGTTGCCAAGGAGTCTTCATGCCCGTCACGTTCAAAAGCAAAGCCGCCGCCGATCTGGTCATGGTCAGCGCCCACGCTGAAGCTCTGCTCAAGACACTGGGCAAGACTGCCACGCAGCCAGGCATCATCGAGCCGCAGGACATGGCACGTGCCCTGAGTGTGTTGCAAGGCCTGCCCGACGAACCTGTGCGCAAGCGCGCCGATGAAGAGGCGGACCCGGACGATGACGAACCGCTGGAAGACCGCGTGCCCCCGCGCACCCGTGCCTGGCCGCTGGTGCAGATGATCCAGCGTTCGAAGGACGCCGACGTGCCCGTGGTCTGGGGCGTCTGAGCCACCTGCCTGCATGGCCCGTGCGTCTGCGGGGCTGCCTGAAATCAGGCATCATGTTGCGATGCAGCATGACGTCACCCGCCTGGTCATCGTCCGCCATGGCGAAACCGCCTGGAACCTGGGCACCCGCATCCAGGGCCACACCGACATCCCCCTGAACGAGCGCGGCCAATGGCAGGCCCGCCAGGCCGGCCTGGCCCTGCGCGACGAAGGCATCGACGTCATCTACAGCAGCGACCTGCAGCGTGCCGCCCAGACGGCCGATGCCATCGCCGAGGCCTGCGGCCTGACGGTCCATCTCGATCCGAGCCTGCGTGAGCGCCACTTCGGCCGCTTCGAAGGGTTCACGCATGACGAGATCGTCGCGCAATGGCCCGAGGAGGGCCGCCGCTGGCGCCAGCGTGATCCGGCCTACGGCCCCGAGGGTGGCGAGACGCTGACCGACTTCTATGAGCGCACCGTGGGCGCGGCCCGCCGATTGGCGCTGGCCCACCCCGGGCAGACCATCGCCCTGGTGGCCCATGGCGGCGTGCTCGATTGCTTCTACCGCGCGGCCACGCACGTGGGTATGTCGGCGCCACGCTCCTGGAAGATCGCCAACGCCAGCATCAACCGCCTGATCCACTCACCGGAAGGCTTCGGCCTGGTGGGCTGGGCCGACACGCGCCACCTCGACGAGCCAGGCGGCGAGGGCCTGGACGAAGCCACCGACGGCGCCACCACTGGCAGTGCGCCCGGCCCCTTCGTTCATGCCACCGATTTGAGCCCGGCCAGGTAGACGTCCAATGCCTGCTGACCTGCCTCCACCAGTGGAAACAGACTGGGTTCGAGCACCCACAGGTCGATCAGGCCGGCGATGATGGCCATGATCGACGTGGCCACGGCGCGTGGCGCCAAGGCCTGTTGTGCCAGCCCCAGGGCCTGGGCCGATCGCACGGCGCTCTCGATGTGCCCGCGGCAACGCAGGTGCACTTCCAGCCGGCGTTCCAGCGCTCCGGCCATCTCGCCGACAAAAGGCGCCTGGCGCACGGCGATCTGCATCACCCGGCGGGTGCGTTCGTCGTCGGTGATGAGCCTGAGCGACACCAGCATGGCCTCGCGCAGGTCGGCCATCGGATCCTTGCCCGGGTGTTCCGTGAGGGCTTTGAGGGCCTCTTCCATGGGTGTCACGATGCGGTCCATCATCGCGCTGAACAATGCGGCCTTGTCCTGGAAGTGCCAGTAAATGGCGCCCCGCGTCAGGCCGGCGGCTTGGGCGATGTCCTGCAGGGAGGTGCGCGCCACACCCTTGTTGCCGAACACCAACTCGGCGGTGTCCAGCAACTTCTCGCGGGTCAGTTGGGCGTCTTCCTTGGTCCGTCTCATGGTTTGGGATGTGGGCAAAGTCCTCGGCTTCACAGGTATTGTCAGGCACATTCATGCATACATACAAGAATGTATGTATATTCCGTGCTCATTGGTTGACTAAGCAATTTTCCTTTTTGACGAGGTGTGTTCCATGGCCATGCGACAACAGCAACAACAACACGCAGGCCTGCGGGCCCACCCCGCATGGCGCTGGAGTGGCGTCGCGGTAGGCGTCGTCGCCCTCGGTGCGCTCCTGAGCGCCTGCGGTGACAAGGGCGCGCAGCAGGGCGCCGGCCAGACACCGCCGCCGCCCCAGGTGGGCGTGGTCACCGTCAAGCCGCAGACCGTTCCGTTGGTGACCGAACTGCCCGGCCGCCTGGAAGCTTCCCGCATTGCGCAAGTCCGTGCCCGCGTGGCCGGGGTTGTGCAGAAGCGCACCTTCGTCGAAGGCTCGGATGTGAAGGCCGGCCAGGTGCTGTTCCAGATCGACCCGAGCACCTACCAGGCTTCGTACGACAGCGCCCGCGCCACCCTGGCCAAGGCGGAGGCCAACCTGAACCAGGCCACCGCCCTGGCCGAGCGTTACAAGCCCCTGCAGGAGGCCAAGGCCGTCAGCCCGCAGGAGTACCTGAACGCGCAAGTCGCGCAGCGTCAGGCCCAGGCCGACGTGGCCACCGCCAAGGCCGCCGTGCAGACCGCCCAGATCAATCTGGGCTATGCCACGGTCACCTCGCCCATCAGCGGTCGCATCGGCCGGGCGCTGGTGACTGAAGGCGCGCTGGTGGGGCAGGGCGAGACCACCCAACTGGCCACCGTGCAGCAGATCAACCCGCTGTACGTGAACTTCACCCAGTCGGCCACCGAGGCGCTGCGCCTGCAGCGCGCCATGCAGGCCGGCAAGCTGGGCAAGGCCGGGGCCGAAGGCGCCACCGTCAAGGTGGTGCTGGACGACGGCACCGCGTACCCGCTCACTGGCAAGCTGCTGTTCACGGACCTGACGGTGGACAGCACCTCCGGCCAGGTCAGCCTGCGTGCCGAGCTGCCCAACCCGCAGGGCGCGCTGCTGCCTGGCCTGTACGTGCGCGTGCGGCTGGAGCAGGCCCAGGTGCAGGGCGGCATCCTGATCCCGCAGCAGGCCGTGACCCGCGCCGCGCAGGGCGACACCGTGATGCTGGTTGATGCCGAAGGGCGTGTGGCCACGCGGCCGGTCAAGCTCAGTGGTGCCCAGGGCAGCCAGTGGCTGGTGACCGATGGCCTGAAGGCCGGCGAGCAGGTCATGGTCGATGGCTTCCAGAAGGTGCGCCCCAACGCTCCCGTGAAGGCGGTGCCGTGGACACCGCCTGCGCCCAAGGGGGCAGCCCCGCAAGCCTCGGCTTCTGCGTCCGCGCCCGCCGCAGCTGCCAAGTGATGGCGTGCTGCCGACGTCGTCCCTGCTGACCCAGACATCCCGCCTGCCGGAGAGCTTCCATGGCCCAGTTTTTCATTGATCGCCCCATCTTTGCGTGGGTGATCGCCCTGTTCATCCTGGTGCTGGGGGGCGCCGCGATCACCAAGCTGCCGATCGCGCAATACCCCAACGTGGCGCCGCCCGCCGTGGTCATCAGCGCGACCTACCCTGGCGCCTCGGCCAAGACGCTGGACGAATCCGTCATCAGCGTGATTGAGCTGGAGCTCAACGGTGCGCCCGGCCTGGCCTACATGGAATCGGTCAGCCAGGCCAACGGCACTGGCTCGATCACCGTGACCTTCGAGCCCGGCACCAACATCGACCTGGCCCAGGTGGAAGTGCAGAACCGCCTGTCGCGGGCCACGCCGCGCCTGCCCTCGGCTGTGACGCAGCAGGGCGTGCGCGTGGACAAGTCGCGCAGCAACTTCCTGATGTTCGTGATGCTGTCATCGACGAACCCGCAGTACGACCCGGTGGCCCTGGGCGACTACGTGTCGCGCAACGTGCTGCCCGAGCTGCAGCGCCTGAACGGCATCGGCCAGGCCCAGATGTTCGGCACCGAGCGCGCCATGCGTGTGTGGCTGGACCCGGCCAAGCTGGTGGCCTACAGCATGTCGGCCTCCGAGGTGAATGCTGCCATCACGGCGCAGAACGCGCTGATCCCCGCCGGTGGCCTGGGTGACCGGCCGAACGGCCCCGAGCAGACCATGAGCGCCACGGTGGTGGTGCGTGGCCAGATGACTTCGGTGGAGGAGTTCGGCAACATCGTGCTGCGCGCCAAGGCCGATGGCTCGACCGTGCGCCTCAAGGACGTGGCCCGCATCGAGCTGGGCGCCCAGACCTACGGCACCTACGCGCGTCTGAACGGTGAGCCGGCGCTGGGCATCGGCCTGCAGCTGTCGCCCTCCGGCAATGCCATGGCCGCGGCCACGGCCGTGCGTGCCCGTATGGATGATCTCAAGCGCTACTTCCCTGAGGGCGTGAGCTACTCCGTGCCCTATGACACCTCGGACTTCGTCAAGCTGTCCATCGAGCAGGTGGTGCGCACGTTGCTCGAAGCCATGGTGCTGGTGTTCCTGGTGATGTACCTGTTCCTCCAGAACATTCGCTACACGCTGATTCCCACGCTGGTGGTGCCGGTGGCGCTGATGGGCACCTTCGGCGTGATGCTGGTGGCGGGCTTCTCCATCAACGTGCTGACCATGTTCGGCCTGGTGCTGGCCATCGGCATCCTGGTGGACGATGCCATCGTGGTCGTGGAGAACGTCGAGCGCCTGATGGCGACTGAAGGACTGTCGCCGCTGGAGGCCACCCGCAAGGCCATGAAGCAGATCAGTGGCGCCGTGATCGGCATCACCGTGGTGCTGGTGTCGGTGTTCCTGCCGATGGCCTTCTTCAGCGGCTCGGTGGGCAACATCTACCGCCAGTTCTCGCTGTCGATGGCCGTGTCCATCCTGTTCTCGGCCTTCCTGGCGCTGAGCCTCACGCCGGCGCTGTGCGCCACGATGCTCAAGCCGGTCGACCCCGGCCACCATGAGCGCAAGGGCTTCTTCGGCTGGTTCAACCGCCGTTTCGTCAGCGTCACGCACCGCTATGAAGGCTTTACCGCCAAGCTGCTGCGGCGCACCTGGGGGTGATCTCGGTTTCGATGCAAAAACCCCCGCCCTCAGATAGGTGGTAACCCTCGGTTCGACAGGCTGCACAGGGAGGAAGCTGGGCACCGGCGTCACCACCGAATCGCCTTGTTTGAAGCATGC
>NZ_JBASTH010000076.1:0-3292 GCF_049274795.1 Aquabacterium sp. | reverse complement strand
TAGCTGCAAAGGCTTGGTGGTATAGACTTCTGGCGCTGGGATGTCGTTTATAATCGCGTCAAATATAGGTGTAAGATCAGCATTTTCTTCAGGATTTTCCGGCATCTCCTTCCAGGCTTTACCTTCGCGACCAATAGAAAAATACACAGGGTAGTGAAGCTGAGAATCATCAATTGCAAGCTCTAAAAACAAATCATCGATCTCATCTTTTACCTCAGTTACACGTCGAGAAGGCTTGTCGATTTTGTTGATAACTACAACTGGCTTGAGGCCGAGTTCCAAAGCTTTTGATAACACAAACTTTGTTTGTGGCATCGGACCTTCTTGGGCATCGACAATCAATAGTACGCCGTCGGCCATATTTAGGGTTCGCTCAACCTCACCGCTGAAATCTGCGTGTCCTGGAGTGTCAATAATGTTGATTTTGTAATCGTCATGGTACACAGCAGTTTGCTTAGCTGTGATAGTGATACCGCGTTCGTGCTCTTGGTCGCCACTGTCCATGATAAGGTCTTGGCTCATTTCGGCTTGGTTGTCGCGAAAGGTGTTGGATTGCTTCAGTAACCCATCCACCAAGGTAGTTTTACCGTGGTCAACATGGGCAATAATAGCAACGTTACGAATCTGTTTTGAATCTGTCATAAAAATAAACCCGATTAGCGGGCCTTCCTCTTAGCTTTATTGTAGCATACTTTCCTCTATAACTACAGAGATGATATAATAAAATCTACGCGCGAGTGGCGGAATTGGTAGACGCGCCAGCTTGAGGGGCTGGTGGCCTTAGGGCTGTGGAGGTTCAAGTCCTCTCTCGCGCACCAGACATAAATAAAAACCCTACGTTTGTAGGGTTTATTTAATTTCAATGAAATGTGACTCACTTTATGGTGCCGAGTTGGGTCGAGGCGTTTTTAGCGCCCCGACCCGTTGTCGCAATTGCGACGCCATGCGTTTTGACGTAACACGGTTGTATTGTGGTGAATTCGCCAACCCTCATGGTTGCATGTTGAAACTTCTTTGCAAGGCTCCTTAATGGGCCGCCCCTGCAACTCAGCCCGAAGGCGTCGCAGCTTTAGGGTTGCACCAGGTTCTCCATTTGCATGGGCGATCTCAGCTTGACCGATTTCCCGAAGAAGACGTGCTGTCTCCATTTCAGGTGCTTTGGTGTTGCTGTAGAACTTATCGCCAGACAAAAAAAGCTTGAAGAGCTCCCAGAAACCTGCGGTCTTGATCTTGCGTTTCTTTTTGTTAAACAACTGATCACGCTCCTAATGAGTCACTAGCCAAGAATCATTCTTAGCCATAGTTTAATTATACACTATAAAGCTTAAAAAAGCAAGCACAAGCTTGCTCTCTTAATAGGCAGGGTTTGCTGCTGTATAAGCGTAACTACGATTGTCCACCACAACAACTCCATTAGTACGTACAGGCACACACTCCCTACCTAATACGGATACTACCATAAGCTTGTTTGCTTTTAAATACCCAAAAAAATATAACTGTGGAAAACTAACGTTAATGCTATATACTTACTGATATGAGAATTATAGCCGGCAGGTTAGGCGGATTGCAATTTAAAGCACCAAGAGGACATCGCACCCACCCTATGAGCGATCGAGTTCGAGGCGCTTTGTTTAACTCGCTTGGCAATATTGAAGGACTCAGTGTGCTTGATGCTTTTGCAGGCACTGGCGCACTTTCTTTTGAAGCTATTAGTCGCGGTGCAAAAAAAACTGTTTCTATCGATATAGATGTAAAAGCCGTTAAAGTTATGCAAGAAAGTGTGACTAAGCTACGAATCGAAAATCAATGCAAAGTGGTACGAGCAAATGCATCCAGCTGGTCTAGCAACAACAAAAACATGTTGTTTGACATTGTTATAGCTGCTCCACCATATGACAATCTACAGCCTTTCGTCGTAGCTAAGCTAACTAGACATGTTAAATCTGGCGGCATGTTCCTACTTGACTGGCCGGCATCCGAGGAACCACCTAGCCTCAATACTATGAAGCTTATCGATGCCAGAAAGTATGGCAATGCTCAAATCGCTTTTTATGTGCCTGTCTAGTTTTTTCTTGCACTTTCCAGCCACGCAAATGCAACAGTTTTGATAATAATAGGGATAAGCTCATTTTTTGTTTGCCTAGCAAGCGTTGGAGTCCACCCCCAATGAGTAAAGGTTTCATACATATGTAAACTAGAGATTTCTTCTAGAGATTTTAGAAAGACTTTTTCGAAACCATCTTTTTCAAGCCATCTTATGTCTTCGTCGCTTAACGATAGCTTACTAGCTCGCAGAGGCGTAATCGCGCTAGCTACACCAAGCTCAAATAAAACATGAGAAGTCATAACTCCCTTTGCGCCCCAGAAATCCCAGTTATTTTTTATCTTTTGCCGTTTGCTACCTCCGGAAATGATAAGTTTTTTACGAACTGAATCTCTGGTTTCTTTTGGCTCTCCTCTTACTTCTTCGAGGTGTTCTTCAAGTGGGAAGTGGTGAGCTGGAGTTAGGCCGTCAACAACAGAATGCGCAAGCCAAGCAGCTTCAAAAGCAGCTCTCTGCTCGTCATTTTCAACCAAAGCGTGCGCTAAATTCTCTTGGTGGTGCCGGATACTCTCGAGCAGCTCATTGTCGGTTGGGTCTTTTGGGTCAATAAAATGCCACGGTTCGTCAGCACCGGGGTTTTTACGTTTAATGCCATCTGGGCCATTTTTTCCTTCAAAATGCTGGATATTTTTAAGAGACGGGAAGAAAGAAGTAGTTTTTTCGGCTGTTAACCTATGGGCTACTTTATTTATCTTTTGATGCACACCTAGTACAGTGCCAGATTTATGGTGAAAGGTTGTTCCAGAATACATAAATGCGCCTTTGGCTTATGAGACAAACCTACGGTTTTTCTCATCGCGCAGGGCGACGAAATAAATTCGATCGCTCTGGCTGCTCTTTTCCCTTTCTTTAATTGATAATTGCATACCTGTTAGTTTAGTGAGGTAATTCTTTGATATTTTTTTACTTGCTCATACAACTCTTTATATTGTAACAAATCATTGTCGTTTTTTAAGAAAGTATCTACTGCTTTTTGGACGGACGCAATGGATTTTGTATCTGCCAGTGAAGCTATCTGTAAGTTTAATTGACCATGCTGAGCGTGGCCATATATTTCACCCGGACCCCTAAGTTGCAAATCAACTTCGCTAAGATAAAAGCCGTCGTTCGATTTTTCGAGTTCACGAAGACGTCTGGTAGGTCTTAGGCTGTCGCTCGACACTAAGAAGCAGTAGCTTTGATGAACAC
>NZ_JBASTH010000075.1:0-3211 GCF_049274795.1 Aquabacterium sp. | reverse complement strand
GACCGGTGCTGGCTGCAAGGGGCAACCGGCGACGCGCTGCACGCGGTGCTGTGCGCGGCGGGTTACAACATCCGCTGGCTGCTGCGGGCCATCGTGCGTTTGGGGCTCAAAGGCCTTCTTGCGCCCCTGCTCGCGCTGCTGTGCATGCTCGCTGCCGCGTTCGCAACGGCCGCGGCGGCGGGGAAAACCGGGGTCAGATTACGAACCCTGGCGGTACTGTGAATTTTGCAGGGCCGACTCAATACGCAGAACCACAATAGCCGAAATATGCTGATCGCCCTGGGCCTGCTGATGCTGGGCCTGGGCAGTGCCTCTGCCTGGCTCATCACACGCAGCATCACCTTGCCACTGAACAAGGCCGCCCAGAAAGGGGCTACCGGCGATCTGAGCCACCACGTCGAAGTCACCAACACCCAGGATGAGACAGGCGTGTTGCTGCAGGCCATCACGGACATGCAGCAACACGCCTGGTGTGCGCGGCAACGCCGAAAGCGTGGCCACCGCCAGTGCCCAGATCGCACAGGGCAACATGGACCTGAGCGCCCGCACCGAAAACCAGGCCGCAGCCTTTCAGCAGACCGCGGCGACGATGGACGAACTGAGCTCGACCGTGCGCAACAACGCCGACAACGCCCGCCAGGCCAGCCAACTCGCCGTAGGGGCTTCCGGCGTGGCCACCAAGGGCGGCGAGGTGGTCGGCAGGTCGTGAGCACGCTGCGCGACATCGACGCCAACTCCAAGAAGATCGCCGACATCATCTCCGTGATCGATGGCATTGCCTTCCAGACCAACATCCTGGCGCTCAATGCCGCCGTGGAAGCCGCGCGCGCCGGCGAGCAAGGCCGTGGTTTCGCGGTGGTTGCAGGCGAGGTGCGCTCCCTGGCGCAACGCAGCGCCCAGGCTGCTCGGGAAATCAACAGCCTGATCACCACCAGTGTCGAGAAGGTCGAACAAGGTACTGCATTGGTCGACAAGGCCGGCACCACCATGGGCGAGATCGTCAATGCCATCCAGCGCGTGAGCGGCATCGTGGCCGAGATCAGCGCCGCCAGCACGGAACAGAGCAACGGCGTCACCCAGGTTGGGCAGGCCGTGACGCAGATGGACCAGGCCACGCAGCAGAACGCCGCCCTGGTCGAGCAAAGTGCCGCCGCCAGCCTGAAGGGGCATGCGCGTCAGCTGGTCGAGGCTGTGGCCGTGTTCAGGCTCTCTCCAGCCTGAGCCTTGGTCGGAAAGAACTGCCGGATGTCCGCCCAGGCCACGGGCTTGCGGCCGATGATCTCTTGATAGAGCGGATCGAAGGCCTGCATCTTGGTCATGACCACGGGTACGGCCCTGGGATCCTTCGCACGTGTCAAGGCCGTGTTCTCATCGCTGCAACTCAAGGCATCACGATCAACGGCTGCCAGACTGCGGCAGTTGTATGGACGGTGCTCATAGATCGAGCATTGATTCTCGAGCAGGAAAGGGCATGGGGTGCTGACATCTTGAAGCCTGGTGTGCCGCCTTGGGGGCAGATTGGCCATCTGCTTGCCGGTCGCCGCTGCGATGTGCTTGGCCTCAAGGTCCGAAATTTCCACGGGAATCGTCCGGCAACACGCACTGCACCCCGCCTTGCATGACACATGCCCGGATCGGAGATCGCCAACCTCCTCCATCAGCAAGTACAGCTTTGGAAGCTTGCTTCGGGGTGCAGAAGCCTGCCTGGAGAGGCTGTTGATCCTCTCGTGCATGGACTGCCTCCACTGAGGCGTCATGGCCGCCTCGATGGCCGCCAGCTTGCGCCTGGATTCCACGTGTTCATCAGCCTTCAAATCAGCCAAGCGCTGCAGCATCAATGGCGACACGTTGACATTGGCAAGATCCATGGGGGGCTCCCTAGCATTCACTTCTATGATTCTTGTGTGATATCAGATGACAACGTAACAGAACGCCACGAACGACGCATAACGCTCTACTACCGTCACAACTCTGTTACACATTCTTGCGCCACAGCCATGAGAGTGAGGGTCTACCCTTGTATGACCGTTCAGGCATGAAAAAAGCCGGAGCGCCTCAAGGCATCCTGCTGTATGCCTTGCTGGGCAAACTGGCCGACGTGCTGGTCCGCGGCCTGGAGCGTGCGGCCCTGCGCTGGCACCCTGGCTATCGCAACGCCGCCTGACCCTTTCGCCCCATTCTCGCGACACATCATGAGCACGACGCTATCGACTCTCCCGGCAGCCCGGGCCGTGGCGCCTGACCTGGCGCCGCAGACATCGTCTTCACGGCATCGCGCCTCGACTCACGCGCGTCAGGCAGCCAACCAGCAAGGCACAGGGGTCACCCTGCGCAACCTCGGCAAGGCTTACGGCCAACGCCAGGTGCTGCAAGGCATCAACCTGGACATCGCCTCGGGCGAGTTCGTCGCCATCGTGGGGCGCAGCGGCTGCGGCAAGAGCACCCTGCTGCGCCTGCTGGCAGGGCTGGACGGCATTTCCACCGGCCGCATCGATCTGGACGGACAGGCCCTGCGCACAGACCATGTCGCCGACCAAGGCCTGCGCCTGATGTTCCAGGATGCCCGGCTGCTGCCCTGGAAGAAGGTGGGCCAGAACGTGGCCTTGGGCCTGACAGGCACGGATCCCCGCCAGGGCGCACTTGATGCCCTCACCGCCGTCGGCCTGGCCGAACGCATCGACGAATGCCCGCAGCGCTGCCGGGCGGACAACGGCAGCGCGTGGCTCTGGCCAAGGCCCTGGTGCACCGCCCTCGTCTGCTGCTCGATGAGCCTCTGGGCGCACTTGATGCCCTCACCCTCATCGAGATGCAGCAGTTGATCGAACGCCTGTGGCGTGAACATGGTTTCACCGCCGTGCTAGTGTCCTGTCCCGCTGATACGTGAGCAATGTCGGTGCAGCTTAGCCAAGATTGAGTGAGCGGCAGCAGTCCACCTGAACGGTTGGCACTCGGTGTTGTATGCGGCGACAAAGTGATCAATGCGCTGCACAAGTTGCGTGACGCTGGTGAAGGATCCGCGCTGGATGGTCTTGTCGGTTATCAGGGCAAAAAATCCCTCCACCTGATTGAGCCAGGAACTGTAGGTGGCAATGAAGTGCATGTGCCAACGTGGCCTGGCCGTCAACCAAGCCTTGATCTTGGGGTGACTGTGGGTGGCGTAGTTGTCGACAATGCAGTGGACATCAAGCTCGCTGGGCACAGCCTTGTCAAT
>NZ_JBASTH010000074.1:0-22692 GCF_049274795.1 Aquabacterium sp. | reverse complement strand
GGGCCGACGCCGCCCTTGCCGCGCGGTTCGGCCGTGGCCGACGGCGTGGGGGCGTTGGGCGTGGCGGCCGCGCGGCCCTTGATCTTCTCGTAGGCTGATTCGCGGTCCACGGCGGTGTCGTACACGCCGGCCACCAGCGAGCCCTTGATCAGTGCCTGGCGTTGTGCCGCGTCGATGGGGCCGATCTGGCTGCCCGGGGGCAGCACGAACACGCGCTCGGTGATGCCGGGGCGGCCCTTCTCGTCGAGCAGGCTGATCAGCGCCTCGCCCACGGCCAGCTCGGTGATGGCCGTGGCGATGTCCAGGCCCGGCTTGGCGCGCATGGTGTCGGCGGCCGATTTGACGGCCTTCTGATCCCGCGGGGTGAAGGCGCGCAGCGCGTGCTGTACGCGGTTGCCCAGTTGGCCCAGCACGGTGTCGGGCACGTCCAGCGGGTTCTGGGTGACGAAGTACACGCCCACGCCCTTGGAGCGCACCAGGCGCACCACAAGCTCGATGCGCTCGACCAGCGCGGCCGGCGCATCCTTGAACAGCAGGTGGGCCTCGTCGAAGAAGAACACCAGCTTGGGCTTGTCCAGGTCGCCCACCTCGGGCAGCGTCTCGAACAGCTCGGACAGCATCCACAGCAGGAAGGTGGCGTACAGGCGCGGCGAGTTCATCAGCTTGTCGGCGGCGAGGATGTTGATGACACCCTTTCCATCGCTTGTCTGCATGAAATCGGCGATGTTGAGCATCGGCTCGCCGAAGAACTTGTCGCCGCCTTGCTCATCGATCTGCAGCAGGCCGCGCTGGATGGCGCCCACGCTGGCGGGGCTGATGTTGCCGTACTCGGTGGTGAACTGGCTGGCGTTGTCACCCACATGCTGCAGCATGGCGCGCAGGTCCTTCAGATCCAGCAGCAGCAGGCCGTTGTCGTCAGCGATTTTGAAGACCAGCTGCAGCACGCCTTCCTGCGTGTCGTTCAGGTTGAGCATGCGGCCCAGCAGCAGGGGGCCCATGTCCGACACCGTGGCGCGCACCGGGTGGCCCTGGGCGCCGAACACATCCCACAGCGTGGTGGGACAGGCCAGGGATTCGGGCGTGGCGATGCCGCGCTCTTCAAGTACCTTGGCCAGCTTGGGGCTGATGCTGCCAGCCTGCGAGATGCCGGTCAGATCGCCCTTGACGTCGGCCATGAACACCGGCACGCCGATGCGCGAGAAGCTCTCGGCCAGGGTCTGCAGCGTGATGGTCTTGCCGGTGCCGGTGGCCCCGGTGATCAGGCCGTGGCGGTTGGCCAGGGCGGGCAGCAGGTGGCACTCGATGTCGCCTTGACGCGCGACGAGGATGGGGTCTGCCATGAGGAGCACT
The DNA here is from genome assembly GCF_049274795.1 of Aquabacterium sp. Classification (GTDB taxonomy): domain Bacteria; phylum Pseudomonadota; class Gammaproteobacteria; order Burkholderiales; family Burkholderiaceae_C; genus Aquabacterium. Next base: position 21,342 of record NZ_JBASTH010000074.1, on the reverse strand, counting down.
CCGGGGGCGGGTAAAATCACGAAATCACAGTATGGCTCAGCCAGAGCCGTGCCAATACCCCTGCGCACCCGTGTCGCCCCCATGTTCGGCACCGGCGCGCCATGTGTCGTTCAACGCCGACAGATATAACTATCCGGAGCCTCACACCATGGCCGGTCACTCCAAATGGGCCAACATCCAGCACCGCAAGGGTCGCCAAGACGAAAAGCGCGGCAAGATCTGGACCCGTCTGACCCGTGAAATCATCGTGGCAGCGCGCCAGGGTGGCGGCGACATCGCCATGAACCCGCGTCTGCGCCTGGCCATCGAGAAAGCCAAGGGCGCCAACATGCCCGCGGACAACATCAAGCGCAACGTCGACAAGGCCACGGGCAACCTCGACGGTGTCACGTACGAGGAAATCCGCTACGAGGGCTACGGCATCGGCGGCGCAGCCGTCATCGTCGACTGCATGACAGACAACCGTGTGCGCACCGTGGCCGAAGTGCGCCACGCCTTCAGCAAGCACGGCGGCAACTTGGGCACCGAAGGTTCGGTGGCCTTCCAGTTCAAGCACGTGGGCCAGTTCCTGTTCGCGCCCGGCGTGAGCGAGGACAAGGTCATGGAAGTGGCCCTGGAGGCCGGTGCGGACGACGTGGTCACGCACGATGACCAGTCCATCGAGGTGCTGAGCAACCCCACCGAATTCGAAGCCGTGCAGAAGGCGCTCGAAGCCGCTGGCCTCAAGCCCGAGGTGGCCGAAGTCACCATGCGCGCCGACACCCCCATCGAGCTGGCCGGCGACGACGCCGCCCGCATGCAGAAATTGCTGGACGTGCTGGAAGATCTGGACGATGTCCAGGACGTCTTCCACAACGCCGAACTGAACTGATCTTTCGATTGCTGATATGAACATCCTTGTCATCGGCTCGGGCGGCCGCGAGCACGCCCTGGCCTGGAAGCTGGCCCAGTCCCCCAAGGCCCAGAAGGTCTTCGTGGCGCCGGGCAACGGCGGCACGGCGCGTGACCCGCGCCTGGAAAACGTCGACATCACCGATGTGAAGGCCCTGGCCGATTTCGCCCAGGAGCGCAAGATCGCGCTGACCGTGGTCGGCCCCGAGGCGCCCCTGGCTGCCGGCGTGGTGGACGAGTTCCGCGCGCGCGGCCTGCGCATCTTCGGCCCCACGCAGAAGGCCGCGCAGCTGGAAAGCTCCAAGGCCTTCGCCAAGGCCTTCATGAAGCGGCACAACATCCCGACGGCCGCCTACGACACCTTCACCGACAACGTCGCCGCCCACGCCTATGTGGACCAGATCGGCGCGCCCATCGTGATCAAGGCCGACGGCCTGGCCGCGGGCAAGGGCGTGGTCGTGGCCATGGACTTGGCCGAAGCCCATGAAGCCGTGGATTGGATGCTGCCCCTGGATGGCGGCGACAACAAGCTCGGCGTGCAGCACAACGATGGCGTGGCCCGCGTGGTGATCGAAGAGTTCCTGCAGGGCGAGGAAGCCAGCTTCATCGTGCTGGCCGATGGCAAGAACGTGGCCGTGCTGGCCACCAGCCAGGACCACAAGCGCCTGCAGGACAATGACGCCGGCCCCAACACCGGTGGCATGGGGGCCTACTCGCCTGCGCCCGTGGTCACGCCCAACGTGTATGCCAAGACCATGCACGAGATCATCCAGCCCACGTTGGCGGGCATGGCCAAGGACGGCATCCCCTTCACGGGCTTCCTGTACGCCGGCCTGATGATCGACGCGCAGGGCAATCCCAAGACGCTGGAGTTCAATTGCCGCATGGGCGACCCTGAAACCCAGCCCATCATGATGCGCCTCAAGAGCGATCTGGTGGACGTGTTCCTGGCCGCGACGGATGCCACGCTCGACCAGCTCGAACTGCAATGGGACCGCCGCGTCGCCCTGGGCGTGGTCGTGGCCGCTGGCGGCTACCCGCTCAACCCCAAGAAGGGCGATGCCATCACCGGCCTGCCCGCCGAGGCCGACGACGCCATGGTCTTCCACGCCGGCACCACCCTGCAAGATGGCGTGGTGCGCACCAGCGGCGGCCGTGTGCTGTGCGTGACGGCGCTGGGCGACTCGGCCAAGCTGGCCCAGCAGCGCGCCTACGAATACCTCAACGGCATCCAGTTCGACAGCATGCAGTTCCGCACCGACATCGGCTGGCGCGCCATCAAGGCCCGCTGAGCAGGCTCGCGACCCCACGCCCACGCGCCCATGAGCACCACGCCTGTCAGCACTACCCAGGTCAGCACCACGCCCACGTCGATGGAGCCGGCCGTGGTGCGCGCCTACCTGCTGGACCTGCAGGACCGCATCGTCTCAGCCTTCGAGCAGGAAGACGGCACGCCCTTCGTGCGCGATGCCTGGGTGCGCGGCCCGCAAGAGCGCCTGCAGGGCGACGGCTGCTCGCGCCTGGTTGAGAACGGCCACGTGATCGAGCGTGGCGGCTGCAACTTCTCGCACGTGAAAGGGCCGCAGTTGCCGCCCTCGGCCACGCAGCACCGCCCCGAGCTGGCCGGCTGCCCTTTTGAAGCCATGGGCGTGTCGCTGGTGTTCCACCCGCGCAACCCGCACGCGCCCACGGTGCACATGAACGTGCGCATGCTGGCCGCCCACAAGCCTGATGGCGAGGTGGTGGCCTGGTTCGGTGGTGGCATGGACCTCACGCCCTGCTACGGCGTGGAAGACGACGCCCGCCACTTCCACCAGACCTGCCGCGATGCGCTCGCCCCCTTCGGCGATGACAAGCACCCCCGCTACAAGCAGTGGTGCGACGACTACTTCTTCCTCAAGCACCGCAACGAAGCGCGCGGCGTGGGCGGCATCTTCTTCGACGACGTCTCCGAGCTGGGCTTCGAAGGCGGCTTTGCCTTGATCCGTTCGGTGGGCGATGCGTTCACCAAAGCCTACCTGCCCATCCTGCAGCGCCGCCGTGACACGCCCTACGGCGAGCGCGAGCGTGAGTTTCAGTCCTACCGCCGCGGCCGCTACGTCGAGTTCAACCTGGTCTGGGACCGGGGCACGCTGTTCGGCCTGCAATCCGGTGGCCGCACCGAGAGCATCCTGATGTCGATGCCACCGGTGGTCACCTGGCGCTACGACTGGCAGCCTGAGCCTGGCACACCGGAGGCACGGCTGTACACCGATTTCCTCCCGCCACGGGACTGGGTCTGAGTTGGGAGCCGCTCCCACAACCATCAACACCGCCGGCACGGGCGCGGACATCCGCCGCATCGGGCTGATGGGCGGCAGCTTCGACCCGGTGCACACTGCGCACCTGGCGCTGGCGCGCACGGCCCTGTCGCACCTGCTGCTGGACCAGATCCGCTGGGTTCCCGTGGGCCAGCCCTGGCAGAAGGCTCGCCAACTGGCTGCGCCCCAGCACCGCCTGGCCATGGTGGCCCTGGCCACCGAAGACGAGCCGCGCTTTCGGGTCGACGACATCGAGATCCGCCGTGAAGGCCCGTCCTACACCCTGGACACCGTGCGCGAGTTGCAGGCGCGCGACGCCGAAGGCCAGAACGCGCCGGCGGCCGAATGGTTCCTGATCATCGGCCAGGACCAGTACGCCAACCTGCCCACCTGGCACGGCTGGCGTGAATTGATCGATCGCGTCACGCTGGCCGTGGCCTGCCGGGGCGACCAACGCCCCACACCCGCCGCCGAACTGGCGGCCACCCCGCACCGCATGGTCGAGCTGCCGATGCCGCCCATGACTGTGTCTTCCACCGACATCCGTGCCCGGCTCGCCCAGGGCGATGCGCCCGACACCCTGGCTCCCGCCATGGTGCCGCCGGCCGTGGCACGCTATATTGCCAACCATCAACTCTACGCCCCAGGCGCACCCCGCTGAATGGACATCCGTAAACTGCAAAACGCCATCGTCGATGGCCTCGAAGACGTCAAGGCCCAGGACATCGTGGTGTTCAACACCGAACACCTCTCGCCGCTGTTCGAGCGCGTGGTGATCGCCTCGGGCACGTCTAACCGGCAGACCAAGGCCCTGGCCGCCAGCGTGCGCGATGCCGTGCGCGCCGCGGGCTTCCAGGTCATGCGCACCGAGGGGCAGGACAACGGCGAATGGATCATCGTCGATTGCGCCGCCGCCGTGGTGCACGTGATGCAGCCGGCCATCCGCCAGTACTACCAGCTCGAAGAGATCTGGGGCGACAAGCCCGTGGCGCTCAAGCGCAAGGCTGCCTCGGGTGGCCTGGCCAAGGCGTCCGAACCCATCGACGAGGACGAGGCCGACGAAGCACCGGCCAAGCCGCGCAAGGCGGCCGGCAAGACCACGGCCGCCCGCAAGGCCGCCACCGAAGCGCCGCCGCGCAAGGTGGCCGCCAAGAAGGCTGTTGCCAAGACAGCGCCCAAGGCCGCACCCAAGGCGGCCGGCAAGCCCGCTGCCGCGCCCAAGTCCGCCAAGCCCGGCACGGCGCCCAAGGCCCGCACTACCGCCGCCAAGACCCCGGCCGTGAAGAAGCCCGCGGCCAAGAAGGTGGCCGCCAAGAAGGCCACCGTGACCAAGATCGTGGTCAACGCGCCCAAGCCGGCCCGCAAGGTCGCCGCCAAGAAGGCGCCGGCCCGCAAGACGGCTGCGCCGGCATCGACCACCAAGCCGGCAGCCAAGCCCGCGGTCAAGCGCGTGGCCGCCAAGAAGGTTGCCGCCAAAAATGTTGCCGGGAAGAAGGTCGCTGCCAAGAAGGCCCCGGCCCGCAAGAGCGCCCGTTGAGCCGGCGACAGCGTCCGGCCACCTGCCGCATGAGCGTCGCCCCGATTGACTCCGTGGCGGCCGGGGCGGGCGCGCCATGAAGCTGACCGTCGTCACCATCGGCCACCGCCTGCCCGACTGGGCCCAGGAGGCGTGCGAGGACTACCTCAAGCGCTTCCCGCCCGACTGGAAGGTCGAGGTCAAGGCCCTGAAAGCCGAGCCGCGTGAGGGCAAGCCCGTGGTCGCCATCATGCAGTCCGAAGCCGCCCGCATCGAAGCCGCGCTGGAGCGGGGCGTGCGCCGTGTCATCCTCGATGAGCGCGGCAGCCGCTTGACCAGCGTGCAGCTGGCCGAGCGCACCGAGGCCTGGCTGCACGATGGCCGCGACGTGGCCCTGATCATCGGCGGCGCCGACGGTATCGACCCGCAGCTCAAGCAGACGGCCGACGAGGCCATCCGCCTGTCCGACATGACCCTGCCGCATGCCCTGGCGCGCGTGCTGCTGCTCGAGCAGCTCTATCGCGCCTGGTCGCTGCGCAACAACCACCCCTACCACCGGGCCTGAACGGCGCCGGTGACCGCCATGCCTGCCGCCACCGACGCCCCAACCGACCCGACCGCCCCCTGGATCTACCTGGCCTCGCAGAGCCCACGGCGCCGGCAGTTGCTGGACCAGCTCGACGTGGCCCACCGCCTGCTGCTGCCCGACGATACCGACGCCGCCGAGTTGCTGGAGGTGGTCTGGCCCAATGAGGCTCCCGACGACTACGTGCGCCGCGTGACCCAGGCCAAGTGGCAGGATGCTGCCGCCCGGCTGGCCGCCCGCCATCAGGCCGACCCGGCCGCCTGGCCCATCGCGCCCATCCTGTGCGCCGACACCACCGTGGCCCTCGATGGCGACATCCTGGGCAAGCCCCGTGACGCCGCCGACGCCGTGCACATGCTGCGCCGCCTGTCGGGCCGGGTGCACCGCGTGCTCACCGCCGTCGTGGTCGACGGGCAGGCGCGCCTGTCCATCTCGGGCGTGCACTGGCGTTCGCTTTCCGATGCCGAGATCCAGCGCTACGCCGACAGCGGCGAGCCCATGGGCAAGGCCGGGGCCTACGCCATCCAGAGTCGCGCGGGGGCTTGGACTTCTCGCATCGAAGGCAGCTACAGTGGCATCATGGGGCTGCCCCTGTTCGACACAGCCGAGCTGCTCAAGCCGCTGGGTTTTCACTTCTGACCGATGTTGTGACAGATGGACACCATCCTCCCACCTTTGCCCGCCATGCCGCCCGGCACGCTGCCACGCGTGCTGCTGGCCGGTGCCACCGGCCTCGTCGGGGGATACCTGCTGCGCGCCCTGGTGGATGACCCCGGCATCGGGCTCATCACCGTGCTGACACGCCGGCCCCTGCAGCCCGCCAGCCTCCTGGGCGCCGAGCGGGCCGCGGCCCTGCCTGAAGGCCGGCTGCGCATCGCCGAGCTGGATTACGAGCACCTGGACAAGCACACCGACCTGCTGCAGGCCGACTGGGTGTTCTGTACCCTGGGCACCACCATCGCCCAGGCCGGCTCGCAAGAGGCCTTCCGTCGGGTCGATCACCACTACCCCCTGCAGCTGGCCCGCCGCGCCAAGGTGCTGCGCGCGCACCAGTTCCTGCTGGTCAGCGCCGTGGGGGCCAGCGCCGATTCCAACCTGTTTTACAACCGCGTCAAGGGCGAGGTGGAAGACGCCTTGCGTGCCCTGCAGTTCGAATCGCTCACGCTGGCGCGCCCCTCCTTGCTGCTGGGGGATCGCCCCAAGCAGCGCCTGGGCGAGTCGCTGGCCTCGCACTTCGGTTGGCTGATGCCCGCGCGGGCCAAGCCCGTGCACGCGGCCCAGGTGGCAGCCGGCCTGCTGGCGGCCGCGCACGAGGCCCAGCCGGGCGTGCGCATCCTGGACAACCAGGCCCTGCGGCGCATGCCGCAGGCGCCTTCACTGGCTTCCTCTCCCACCACAGCATGATCCAAGACATCCTCGTCAACTGGACCCCGCAGGAAACCCGCGTCGCCATCGTCGAAGGCGGCGCCGTGCAGGAGTTGCACGTCGAGCGCACGCTCGAGCGCGGCCTGGTCGGCAATGTCTACGCGGGCAAGGTGGCCCGCGTGCTGCCTGGCATGCAGTCGGCCTTCATCGACATCGGCCTGGAGCGCGCCGCCTTCCTGCACGTGGCCGATCTGCACCGTGAGGACCACGGCAGCCGCGGCGGTCGCTCGCCCGACACCCCGCTGCCCATCGAGAAGCGCCTGCACGAGGGCCAGACCCTGATGGTGCAGGTGATCAAGGACCCGATCGGCACCAAGGGCGCGCGCCTGTCCACGCAGATCAGCGTGGCAGGGCGCCTGCTGGTGTTCTTGCCGCAGGACGAGCACATCGGCATCTCGCAGAAGATCGGTTCGCCCGAGCAGCGCGAGCAATTGCGTGAGCGCATGATGCAGCTCACCCAGCCGGTGGGCGATGCCAAGCGCAGCGGAGGCTACATCCTGCGCACCAATGCCGAAGACGCGACCGACGACGAACTCGCCTCCGACATCGCCTACCTGCGCAAGACCTGGAACACCATCCGCGAGCAGAGCTTCAAGGCCGCGCCCGGCTCGCTGCTCTACCAGGAGCTGAACCTGGCCCAGCGCGTGTTGCGCGATCTGGTCAACGAGCAGACGCAGACCATCCGCATCGATTCGCAGGTGCAGTTCGAGGCCCTGCAGGCCTTCGGGCAGGAGTTCACGCCCTCGGCCGTGGGCCGCCTGAGCCTTTACCGGGGCGAGCGCCCCATCTTCGATCTCTACAACATCGACACGGAGATCGAGCGCGCCTTGGCGCGCCGGGTGGACCTCAAATCCGGCGGCTACCTGATCATCGACCAGACCGAAGCCCTGACCACCATCGACGTCAACACCGGCGGCTATGTGGGCGCGCGCAACTTCGACGACACCATCTTCAAGACCAACCTGGAGGCCGCGCAGGGCATCGCGCGGCAACTGCGCCTGCGCAACCTGGGCGGCATCATCATCATCGACTTCATCGACATGATGCGCGAGGAGCACCGCGACAGCGTGCTGGCCGAACTGCGCAAGCAACTGGGGCGCGACCGCACCAAGGTCACGCTCAATGGCTTCTCGCCGCTGGGCCTGGTCGAGATGACGCGCAAGCGCACCCGTGAGTCGCTGGCCCACATGCTGTGCCAGCCATGCCCCACCTGTGAGGGCAGGGGGCAGGTCAAGACGGCGCGCACCGTCTGCTACAACATCCTGCGCGAGATCCTGCGAGAGGCGCGCCAGTTCAACCCGCGGGAGTTCCGCGTGGTGGCCAGCGCCGCCGTGGTCGAAATGCTGCTGGACGAGGAAAACCAGCATCTGGCCGGCCTGTCCGATTTCATCAAGAAGCCGATTTCACTGCAGACGGAGCCATCGATGTCGCCCGAGCAGTACGACATCGTGCTGCTGTAGGGCAGGCGGTGATGCAAGGCACAAGGCCCTTGGGGATGTCTGCTTTTCCGCGCGTGCTGCACAGAAGAATGGAATCCTGGATAATCCTTAGGTTAAGGAAAACCCTTCCTTGCCTGGCGCCACGTCCGGCGCGAGAAGCCTGCAGTCACCCTCGCAGGCTTTCTTTTTTTAGCCCCAGCCAAAGAAGCCCAAGAGGCATCCCATGAAAAAAACCATCAAGGCGTTGCTGAGCGCCTTCGTGCTGCTGCTCGTGGCCGCAGCCCTGTTCCTGACCTGGCCGCTCTTTCCCCGCTCCGTGCCGGCGGCCGAGAACGAGCAGCCCATCGATGTCGTGATGGTCGGGGGGGGCGTGATGAGCACCACCCTGGCCACCTACCTGCAGGAGCTGCAGCCCGAGTGGAAGATCCAGGTCTTCGAGCGCCTCGATGGCGTGGCCCTGGAAAGCTCCAACGGCTGGAACAACGCCGGCACCGGCCACTCCGGCTTTGCCGAGTTGAACTACACCCCGGAGCTGCCCGATGGCTCGATCGAGACCAAGCGCGCCGTGGGCATCGCCGAGCAGTTCGAGGTGTCGCGCCAGTTCTGGACGCACCAGATCGGCCGGGGCCACATGCAGGCCCCTGAGACCTTCGTGAACGCCACGCCGCACATGAGCTTCGTGTGGGGTGACGAGAACATCGAGTACTTGCGCAAGCGCCACCAGGCCCTGATCCGCGAGCCGCTGTTCTACGGCATGCAGTTCTCGCAGGACCAGGAGCAGATCCGCAAGTGGGCCCCCTTGATGATCGAGGGGCGTGACCCGGCCCAGAAGGTGGCCGCCACCTACATGCCCCTGGGCACCGACGTGAACTTCGGCGCGGTGACCAACCAGCTGATGAAGGGCCTGCAAAAGAGCCCCAACTTCGCGCTCAAGCTTAAGCATGAAGTGCGTGCCCTGCGCCAGAACGATGACAAGACCTGGAACGTGACCGTGGCCGACCTGGCTGATGGCGGCAAGGAGCGCACTGTCAAGGCCCGCTTCGTGTTCGTGGGGGCGGGTGGCGCGGCGCTCAAGCTGCTGCAGGCCTCCGGCATCCCCGAGGCCAAGGATTACGCCGGCTTCCCCGTGGGCGGCCAGTTCCTGGCCATCGAGAACCCCGCGCTCACGCAGCGCCACGACGTCAAGGCCTATGGCAAGGCCGCCACTGGTTCGCCCCCGATGTCGGTGCCCCACCTGGACGCCCGCAACCTCGACGGCAAGCCTGTCGTGCTGTTCGGGCCCTTCGCGCTGGCCACCAGCAAGTTCCTCAAGGAAGGCTCGTGGTTCGACCTGTTCTCGTCCGTCAACAAAGACAACGTGATGGGCATGCTGCGCGTGGGCATCCACAACCTGGACCTGGTCAAGTACCTGCTGCAGCAGGCCGAACTGAGCGACGAAGACCGCCAGCGCGCCCTGCAGGATTACTTTCCCAACGCCAAGCGCGAGGACTGGAAGCTGATCACCGCCGGCCAGCGCGTGCAGGTCATCAAGCGTGACCCGAAGGAAGGCGCCGTGCTGCAGTTCGGCACAGAGATCGTGACCGACAAGGACGGCACCATCGCCGCGCTGATGGGCGCATCGCCCGGTGCCTCCACCGCGCCGCACATCATGCTCAACCTGATGGCCAAGGCCTTCCCGCAGCAGATGACGGACGATGGCTGGAAGCCGCGCCTCAAGCAGATCGTGCCCTCGTACGGCCGCAAGCTCAACGAAGACCCGGCCCTGACCAACCAGATCCGCCGCCTGACCAGCACGGCCCTGCACCTGCCTTACCTGGACGTGCCCGCCGACCTGGTGGCCGCCAAGGCTGCTGCCGCGCCCCAGGCCTCCGCGTCCGCGCCTGTGCCGGCCCCCGCGCCGGCCTCGTCGCCACGCCAGCTCAACAAGGAACTGCAGGCGCTGTGATGGCGCTGTGATGGCTGTTTGAGCAGCGCCTCCGTGGGGAATTGAGTTCGGCCTGCGCGACGCTGAACTTTTTCCTCGTTTAGCATTCCATGTCCAGACCTGGAGGGTCGAGGTTCATGAACCCCTGCTGTTGAGCGCGCATGCAAGAACGTACGTATCCGTTTGTCACTCCTTTCACCTGCTCCCGCCGGCGTGCGGTAGCCGCCCTGGGCCTGGCCGGCGCGTTGGGCCTGGGCGCCCCCGCCTGGGCCCAGTTCCGGGTCCAGATCAGCGGTGTGGGGGCCACGCAGATCCCGATCGCCATCGGCACCTTCCGCGATGAGCAACGGGGCCCGCAGCCCATTTCCGCCATCGTGCGTGCCGACCTGGAGCGCAGCGGCCTGTTCCGCTCGCTCGACGCCTCGGCCGACCGGCTCGACGAGGTCTCGCGCCCGCCGCTGGCCGACTGGAAGACCAAGGGCGCCGATGCGCTGCTGGCCGGCTCCGTGAGCCCGCTGGCCGATGGCCGTTTCGACGTGCGCTACCGCCTGTGGGACGTGCTCAAGGTGCGCGACCTGAGCGGCCAGAGCCTGGTCGTGCCCGCCGCCGACCTGCGCTTGGCGGCTCACCGCATCGCCGACGACATCTACGAGAAGCTCACCGGCGACAAGGGCGTGTTCGCCACGCGCATCGCCTACGTCAGCAAGGCCGGCCGCCGCTACACCTTGCTGGTGGCCGATGCCGATGGCGAGAACGCCCAATCGGCCCTGACCAGCCAGCAGCCCATCATCTCGCCCGCCTGGGCGCCCGATGGCAAGCGCCTGGCCTATGTCAGCTTCCAGAACGGCAAGGCCGAGGTCATCTCGCAGGAAATCGCCACCGGCAAGCGCCGCCTGCTGGCCAGCTTCAAGGGCTCGAACAGCGCGCCGGCATGGTCGCCCAACGGCAACCAGTTGGTCGTCACGCTCAGCCGCGATGGCGTCTCGCAGCTCTACCTGATCAGCGCCGATGGCGAAGGCGCGCCGCGCAGGCTCACCTCCAGTTCGTCCATCGACACCGAGGCCGCGTTCTCGCCCGATGGCAGCTTTGTCTACTTCGTAAGCGACCGCGGGGGCGGACCTCAGATCTACAAGGTGCCTGCAGGCGGCGGCTCGGTGCAGCGCGTCACCTTCAATGGCGGGTATAACATCAGCCCCAACGTCAGTCCTGATGGAAAATGGCTGACGTACATCGGCCAAGTCAGCGGCGCTTTCCGCGTGCACCTGATGGATTTGTCCTCCGGCGAGACCCGCCCCCTGACCGATACCCGTGATGACGAACGCCCCAGCTTCGCGCCCAACGGCAAGCTGATCATCTACGCCACGCGCCAGCAAGGCCGTGACGTGCTGGTGACCACCTCGCTTGATGGCCGTATCAAGGCGACGCTGTCCACGTCGCAATCCGATGTGCGCCAGCCCGTGTGGGGCCCGTTCCAGAAATAAACTCCGATTCCTTTTCTTTCACATCAACAACTCGACCTCCTGGAGCCTGAAGATGAATGCACAACGCATCGACGCTTCCCTGATGACCCTGGCGCGCCGCGCCACTGGCGTGGCCCTGGCCTGCTCGGCCCTGTGGCTGGCTGGCTGCGGATCCAACGTCAAGCTCAACGACAAGCCCGCGCCGATCACTACCAGCTCGCAGGCCCCCACGACCACCACGCCCGCGGCATCGACCGTGGCCCCGGTGGAAGCCGCTCCGATCGACCCGACCGCACTGCCGGCCGACCTGGCCCGCGTGATCTACTTCGACTTCGACAGCTTCGTGGTGCGTGAAGACGCCCGCGGCACCGTCGAGGGCTACTCGAAGTACCTCAACGCCAACAAGTCCAAGCACATCACCGTGGAAGGCCACACCGATGCACGCGGCGGCAGCGAGTACAACCTGGCCCTGGGCCAAAAGCGCGCTGAAGCCACAGTCAAGGCCCTGGGCCTGCTGGGCGTGTCGGCCAACCAGCTCGAAGCCGTGAGCTTCGGCAAGGAGCGCCCGGCGGTTGAAGGCACTGGCGAAGAAGTCTGGGCCAAGAACCGCCGCGCCGAGTTCAAGGGCCGTTGATCCTCGTTAGCTGAAAAGGGTGTTGCCGTGAGAGCACTGCGTGAGTTGTCTGGCCTGAAAGTGCTGCGGCCCGTGGTCGTGGCCCTGGCCGCGCTGGGGGCTACCGTGGGTGCGCAGGCCGCCCTGTTCGGTGACGATGAGGCCCGCAAGGCCATCCTGGACATGCGTCAGCAACGCACGCAGGACCAGGATGTGCTCAATGCCAAGCTCACCACGTTGAGCGGACAGATCGACCAGCTGCGCCGCAGCCTGCTCGAGATGAACGCCCAGCTGGAGCAGTTGCGCGGCGAGATGGCCTCGCAACGGGGCCAGAACGAGGTGCTCTCGCGCGATGTGTCCGAGGTGCAGCGCCGCCAGAAGGATTTGCAGCAGGGCATCGACGACCGTGTCAGCAAGCTCGAACCGCAGAGTGTGTCGCTCGACGGCAAGACCTTCCAGGCCGACCCGGAGGAAAAGCGTCAGTTCGAAGAAGCCCTGGCGCAGCTGCGTCAGGCTGACTTTGCTGGCGGCTTGGCGGCGCTCAACACCTTCCTCAAGCGCTACCCGTCGACCGGCTACAAGGAATCTGCCTTGTACTGGCTGGGCAATGCCTATTACGGCCAGCGCGACTACAAGCAGTCCATCACTGTGTTCCGCTCGCTGCTGTCGGCAGCGCCCCAGCACGCACGTGCGCCTGAGGCACTGTTGTCCATCGCCAATTGCCATACCGAACTGAAGGAAACGAAGTCGGCGCGCAAGGCCCTGGATGATCTGATCAAGAACTACCCGGATTCCGAGGCGGCCCTGGTCGCGCGCGAGCGTCTGGCCAGTGCATCGGCCAAGCCCAAGGGCTGAGCCGGCCGCAACGGACATCGAGGCCCATGTGGCGGCGGGTGCGCAAGCGCCTGTCGCCATTTTCTTTTGACGAGCACAACATGATCCCGACCTCCGATGAAGCCGATCTGGAGCGCCGTTTCGGTGGCCTGCGCCGCCTGTACGGGCCGGTGGGCTATGCACGCGTGCGTGCCGCGCGCATCGCCGTGGTGGGCGTGGGCGGGGTCGGCTCCTGGACGGCCGAGGCCCTGGCGCGCAGCGGCGTGGCCGAGATCACCCTGATCGACCTGGACCACGTGGCCGAGTCCAACATCAACCGCCAGGTGCATGCGCTGGAGCCCACGCTGGGCCAGGCCAAGGTGCTGGCGCTGAAAGAGCGCATCGCGCTGATCCATCCGGGCTGCGTGGTGCATGCCATCGAAGAGTTCGTGGATGAAGAGAACGCCCAAGCCCTGCTGGGCGCACAACCGCTCGACGGCGTGATCGATTGCTGCGACCAGGTGCGGGCCAAGGCGGCCGTGGCGGCCTGGGGCCGTGCGCAGGGCGTGCCCGTGGTGAGCGTGGGCGCGGCCGGCGGCAAGGTGTCACCGCAGTTGCTCGAAGTGGCCGATCTGGCCGAGGTGACGCACGACCCGCTGCTGGCCAGCCTGCGCCAGCGCTTGCGCCAACGCCATGGCGGCACGCGCAAGGGCGCGATGGGCTTGACCTGTGTGTTCTCACGCGAGGCGGTGCGCCTGCCGCAGGATGCCGTCTGCGAAGTGGGTGATGTGGCTGGCGCGGCGGAGCAGGGCGTGTCTCGCGATGCACCCAGCGATGGCAGTCTCAATTGCCACGGATTCGGCTCCACCGTCACGGTGACCGCAACCTTCGGGATGGTGGCGGCTTCGGAGATGGTGAACAGATTGATGGCGAGGAAGCCCTGAAACAGGCTATACTCTTGGGCTTTTCCGGGGGTCGTTAGCTCAGTCGGTAGAGCAGCGGACTTTTAATCCGTTGGTCGCGTGTTCGAGTCACGCACGACCCACCAGAATTTCTTGGATGACAACAACAGCGCTTGCCAAACACTTGCAAAGTTGTCTATAATCTGAGGCTTCGCAGAGATAACCAAATCACTGTGAGTCGCTTGCAAAAGCGGTGCTTAAAAAACATTGCTTCAAGCATTGAAGGGCTCTTAGCTCAGTTGGTAGAGCAGCGGACTCTTAATCCGTTGGTCGAGTGTTCGAGTCACTCAGGGCCCACCAACATTTCTTCAAGCTGTGCGAATGTGCAAACGTTCAAATGGCTTGGACTTCAAAAAGCCACCCGTTATGGGTGGCTTTTTCATTGGGGCCTTCGCCCCTTGGCCCTTGCCTTGTGTTCGAGGCAGCGCCGGGCGCCTCGAACTCAGTCAGGACGACGACAGCTGCGGATTGAGCTTGCCTGCGGGGTTCATCAGGGCTGCATGGCCTCGAGTGCGTGGAGCAGCGGGTCGGGATGACGCCACTTGCAGTGCGCTGGCCTGTCCGTGTCCGTCACTGGCCAGCTTGAATACGCTCACGGCCTCGGTCAGTTGCGAAGCCTGCTGGTGCAGGCCGTCGGCGGCCGTGGCGCTTTCTTCCACCAGCGATGCGTTCTGCTGCGTCATCTGGTCGAGTTGGGCCACGGCCAGGTTCACCTGACCGATGCCAGAGGTCTGCTCGCTCGAAGCGCTGCTGATCTCGCCGATCAGGTCGGCCACGCGCTTGACCTGGCCCACGATGTCGTCCATCGCGCTGCCCGCCTGGTTGACGAGTTGGGCGCCGGCATCGACCTGGGTCACGCTGTCGGCGATCAGGGTGCGGATTTCCTTGGCGGCTTCGGCGCTGCGCTGCGCCAGCGAGCGCACTTCGCCGGCCACGACCGCGAAGCCGCGGCCCTGTTCACCGGCGCGCGCCGCTTCCACGGCGGCGTTCAGCGCCAGGATGTTGGTCTGGAAGGCGATGCCATCGATCACGCCGATGATGTCGCCGATCTTGCGCGAGCTGGCGCTGATGTTCTGCATGGTGTCGACGACCTGGGTCATCACGACACCGCCGTTGGTGGCTGCTCGGCTGGCTTCGTCGGACAACATGCTGGCCTGGCGCGCCGTCTCGGCGTTGTGCTGCACGGTGGTGTTGAGCTGCTCCATGGATGCTGCCGTTTCCTGCAGGTTGGAGGCCTGCTCTTCGGTGCGCTGCGACAGGTTCATGCTGCCATGCGAGATCTGGGCCGAGCCATGGGCGATGCTGTCGGAGGCATGGCGTACCTGGGTGACCAGGCCGGACAGGCTGCCCTGCATGTGGCCCAGCGAGGCCATCACGCTGCGGCGGGGGGCTGTGTGGGCCCCGGCGATGGGGCTCAGGTCGCCCTCGGCCACACGCTGGGCGGCAGCGCCCAACTCGGCAGGCTCGGCGCCCAGGGCGCGGGTCAGTCCGCGCGTGATCAGCAAGGCCAGCCCGCAGGCGGCGGCAATGGCCAGGATGCTCAGGGTGATCAGCAGGGCACGGTCGGCCTCGTAGTCGGTCTGCGCGGCGGCTTCGTCTTCCTTGGCCTGGCGTGTGGTCAGGCCGATGTAGTCATTGGTGGCCTTGATGAGCGCAGCCAGCAAGGGGCGGCAATCGGCGTTCATCTTGGTGATGGCCTCTTCGTGGCGGTCGTGCATTGCCAGGTCCACGATGTTCAGGGCCACGGGGCCGTACTTGGATTCGATGCGTGCCAGCTCCTGGTACTGGGCGCGTTCGCCGTCCTGGACGTCCTGGGTCTTGGTGATCATGTCACCCAGTTCCTTGAGGCGCTCCTGCACCTGCTCATGGGCTTGCACCACGACGCCATGTTCTTTCTGGCGCTCCTGCGCATCCTTGATGAGCACCAGGTTGCGTGCTCCGACCGCACGGGCATTGGCTGCGGCGCGCACCTGGTTGGCCAGGGTCACGCGGGCGCTGGTCTGTTCGACGTAGTTGGCGAAGTCATTGTGGCTGCGCGACAACGAGTGCAGCGACAGGGCCGAAACCACCAGAACCAGTAGCGCCAAGGCGCCGAAGCCGCCCAGCAGCTTGGTGCGAACACGGAGGGAACGGAAGCTCATGGGGAGCACCTTCAGCTTTCTTGTGCGGGCGAACAAGGATGGAACGGCCAGGCGTCGGCGTACACACAGGTCGTTGCTTGCCGGGTTTTCGGTTTGGGTGGCGCTCACTTTAGTCATTTGTGAGCGCTTGCAACACAACCCTAAAGTGCAAAAATCCGTGCTGGACGTGATCAATTCCGCGTGATGGGTGACGCTGTGCGGTTCACAATGTGGATTGCTGTAACAGGCCGTGCGCATGTCACGCGCTGGCCGCTCTTTTGCCGATGTCTTTTGATGCCATTTCCCTGCCGGACTCCGTGGCCCTGGTCGATGACGACCCGGAATACAGCGAGTTCCTGGCCCAGCACCTGATCTCTGCCGGAGTGCAGGTGCACCGTTATGCCGACAGCGCCGAGCTGCTGGCCGACCATGAGCCGTTCCGACATGCCTTCTACCTGGTCGATCTGATGCTGCCTGGCATCGACGGGCTGGAGCTGATCCGCGTGCTGCGCAAGCGCACGCAGGTGGGCGTGCTGGTGGTGTCGGGGCGTGTCTCGCCGGATGTGTTCGCCTCGGTGGTGGACGCCGGCGCCGACATGTACCTGGCCAAGCCCGTCAGTTTCGAGCAGGTGACGGTGGCGATCCGCGCCGTGCACCGCCGCGTGGTGGCCACCCGTGGCCGGCCTGCGGCCTGGGTGCTGGACCGCCGCGCCGCCCAGTTGGTGGCGCCCGATGGCGTGCGCATCGACATGAGCGACCTGGACATGGCCGTGATGGCCTGCTTCGTGACCGCACAGGGGCAGTCCGTCACCCGCGAGCTGCTGTGCCAGCAGTTGGGCCGCCCGGTCACGGAAGAGCCTGACAACGCCTTGAGTGCCACCATCTACCGCCTGCGCCGGCGCATCGAGCGTGCGACCGATTGCGTCGTGCCGCTGCAGTCGCTGTCGCGCGTGGGCTACGTGTTCAAGGGGCCACTGGTCGAGGGCTGAGAGGCTTGCGTGCGCTGCAGGATGCTCCGCCTATCAGGCGTCCTGCGGCAGCCAGAGCCTGAAGATGGAGCCTTGCGGCGTGTTGGGGCGCAGGTCTACCAGCCCGCCGTGCAGGGCCATCACGCGCTGCACGATGAACAGTCCCAGCCCGTGGCCGGGCAGGCCGCTGTCGCCGCGCGTGCCGCGTTCGAACAGGTTAGGGCGCAGGGCGGGCGGGATGCCGGGGCCGTTGTCGATCACCTCGATCACCAGCGCCAAGGGATCGTCGCTGTCGCTGATGCGCAGTTCCACGTCGGTATCGAGCGGCGCATAGACCAGGGCGTTGCCCAGCAGGTTGCGCAGGGCCAGGCGCATCAGGCTGATGTCCATCGAGGCGGTGCGTGTGGCGCTTTGCCGCTCGATGCGCACGCGGTGGCGGGCCTGTGGGTCCAGATCGCCCAGGCTAAGCTCGATCAGGGTGTCGACATCGGCGTCGTGGCACTCGATGCGGTCGGGGCTGGCCAGCAGGGCCGTGGCGGCCAGGGTGTTGTTCAGCGAGGCCACGATCTGGCCGATCACCGATTGCGCACGGCGCACAGCCGTCGCGGCATCGGTGGAATCAGTGTGCCCTGAAACGCCGGCGTGAGCGCTGCTGTCTTCGGAGAGGGCCGCACGGGCGCCCTGCAGGGCCGCCGAGGCGTTGTTCAAGGGCTGGCGCACCTCATGGGCCAGGATGCGCACGAACTCCTCGCGTTCGGACACCCGCTCGCTCAAGGCCCGCGCGCGTTGCTCGGCCACCAAGCGTGCGGCGTGTTCGCGCGCGGCGGCCTTGCGGTCCGTCACGTCGCGTGAGGCGCAGAACAGCAGCGGCTCGCCATCGAGCATCACGCCCACGGCGCTGACCTCTACCTCCATCAGGCTGCCATCGGTGCGGCGGTGCACGCTGCTGAACTTGCTGCGGCGATTGGGCACGATGGGGGTGTACAGGGCGGCCAGGTCCTTGCTGGACAGGCCCGCATCCCACTGGCCCAGGTAGGTGCCTAGCAGTTCAGCGCGCGTGGCACCCAGCATGGCACCGAAGCTGTCGCTCACCTCGACGATCTTGCCCCGGGCATCGATCACGTGCACGCCATCGCTGGAAGTGCGCAGCAGGGCCTGGCTGCGCTTGCCCGCCTGCACGATGGCCTGCTGGCTTTGCAGGTCGCGGCGCCAGCTGCGGTAGAGCAGGGCCGAGCCGCCCAGCATGGCCAGGGCCACGATCAGCAGGTAGGCGGTCAGGTGCATGCGCTGAAGCCGCCATGAGGCCAGTTGCTCGCCCGTGTCCAGGCCCACCACCACGTACAGCGGGTAGCGGCCGACGCGTTCGTAGTGGTTGATGCGCTCGATGCTGTCCAGCGTGGTGGGGGCGGTGTAGTTGCCGCCTTGCGGGGCCTTGGACAGGGCCTGGCGCAGGGCTTCGGACACCTTGGCGCTGCCGATGGCGCTGGTGTTGTTGCCCTGGGGCGTGCGCCGTGCGATCAGCCGCATGCTGGCGGTGCGCAGGCTCACAGCGCCCTGGGCGCCGATGTCCACCTCGGCGAAGAGCTGTTCGAAGTGCTGCGATGACAGGGCCGTGTAGATGACGCCGGCGAAGCTGCCGTCCGGGTGGTTCACGCGCCTGGCCAGGGCGATCACCCAGCGGCCGCTGATGCGCGACTGCAAGGGCTCCGACACGATGAGCTGGCCTGGTGCCGCGTTGCGGGCCTGGATGAAGTAGGGCCGGTCGGCCACGTTCACGGGCCTGTTCTGGGGCAGGCCGGCGCCGTGTCGTACCAGGCCTTGTGCATTGGTGATGCGCAAACCTTCGCCCTCGACCAGTTGCTGCTGGTGCTTGGCCAGCAACCGGTCCACCTGCTGCGGCTGGGTCTGGCCTTGGCGCAGGCTGTCTTCATAGGCCTGGCCGGCCAGGCGCAAGGTCAGGTCCAGCTTGTCGATGGTGGCGCCGATGCTTTGCTGCAGTGCGCGCGCCAGGTTGGTGGTGGCCACGTCCGTGCGGGCCAGCTGGCTCTGCAGACTCCATTGCAGCGACAGCACCGACAGGCCGATGAACAGCGAGAGCAGCAGCAGGTTGCCCAGCACCAAAAGGCCCAGCAGGTGCCCGGACGATGCGGCGCGTGTCGGCGCGCTGGTGTCGTCCAGCGTGCTGTCTGAAAATGCGGAGCTTGTGATCACGAAGATGGATGATGCGGCAGTCCATGCACCGTGCATGTCATTTGACGTGAATCAAAACGGCACAACTGGCGCTCATGACGGGATTATTCACGCGATGAGGCACCCCCATGGTGCGTATAGTCAGGTAACTGACCAAGGCCTCCACGTGAGGCCTTTTCCTTTCATCGCGGTGTGGCTGAAACGCTGGTGACAACAGCGCGACGGCACCCTTGTGTGAAGTACCGACGCACGATGAGAAAGAACCTGCCCATCACCCAACGCGAGTTCGCCCTGCCTGATGGCGAGCCGCTGGTCTCCGCCACCGACCTCAAGGGGCGGATCATGTATTGCAACCCGGCCTTCGTGCGTGTCAGCGGCTATCTGAAGAACGAACTGATCGGCCAGCCGCACAACCTGATCCGGCACCCGGACATGCCTGCCGAAGCCTTCCGTGACCTGTGGGCCACGGTGCAGTCGGGACGCCCCTGGTCGGCCGTGGTGAAGAACCGCCGCAAGGATGGCGACCACTACTGGGTGCAGGCCAATGTCACGCCCGTGCTCGAAGCCGGACAGGTGGTGGGCTACCTCTCTGTTCGCACCAAGCCCAGCCGGGCCCAGGTCGAGGCGGCCACGGCGCTGTACCAGCGCATGCAGGAAGAAGCGCGCGAAGGCGCCTTGGCTCTGCACCTGCGTGAAGGCCATCTGTGGCGCCGTGGGCTGCGTGGCAGCTTGCAGAAGCTTTTGCGCCCCTCGCTGAGCCGACGGGTATGGCTGGGCGCATTGGCCACGCCCCTGTGCATGGCCGTGATCGCATGGTGGGCCGCGGGGCTGCAGCCGGCGCAGGGCCTGGGCCTGCTGGGCGCGGCGATGGCCTTGGGCAGCTGGCAGGCCTGGCGCTGGCAGCATGGCCTGGTCAAGCCGATCAGGGGCCTGATCGCGCAGGCGTACCGCATGGCGGCCGGCGATCTGTCGCTGACCGGCGAACGAGTCCGCCACGACGAGCTGGGGCAGCTGGATCGGGCCATGGTGCAGCTCAACGTCAATCTGCAGGCCATCGTGGGCGATGTGCGCCGCGAGATCGCGGGCATCCATTCGGCCTCGCGCGACATCGCGCAGGGCAACCATGAGCTGTCGGCCCGCACCGATTCGCAGGCCAGCAACCTGCAAGAAACGGCCACCACGCTGGAGCAGATCACGGGCAATGTGCGCACCAGCGCCGATGCCGCACGCCAGGCCGCAGGCCGGGCCGAGCACACGCACGAGATGGCGCAGCGCAGCCAGCAGTCGGTGCAGGAGATCGTGGCGCAGATGGACGTGATCGCGCAGGCCTCGGGCCGCATCGGCGAGATCGTGGATGTGATCAACCGCATCGCCTTCCAGACCAACCTGCTGGCGCTCAATGCCTCCGTGGAAGCGGCGCGTGCCGGTGAGGCCGGCAAGGGCTTCGCGGTGGTGGCGGCCGAGGTGCGGGCCCTGGCCAACCGCTCGCGCCAGGCAGCGGGTGAGATCAAGGTGCTGGTGGACAACGCGCTCACCACCATCGCGCAAGGGCATGAGCGGGTGCGCGCCAATGGCGATTTGATGCAGCAGACATTGGGCTCGGTGCAGGCGGTGAGTGATCTGGTGTCCAGCATCAGCCGGGCCAGCGCCGAGCAATCGGTTGGGCTGACGGAAGTGAGCCGCGCCGTGGCCTCGCTCGATGGCATCACGCACCACAACGCCGCGATGGTGGAGCAGCTGTCGGTGGCGGCATCGGCCTTGAGTGGCCAGGCCGACCAGGTGGCCGAGGCGGTGCGTATCTTCCGCGTGCGTCAGTCGGCGTCGGCGGAGATCTGCGAAGTGCCTGCTTGATCAACCGACTACCAAGTTCACTCAGGATATGGTGAACTTGCGGGAAAGAATTGCCGAACTTTCCAACCTGCAGCCCCAGATGCAAGGCTCGGCTCATCAAGTGCGTTGTTGTGGGTGGTTTGCGGCTCAGGGGCGCCAGGTGCGCTCGACCAGCGCCTCTGTTTCCAGCGGCCTGCCAGCCTGGTCCATGGCGGCCCGCCATTCCTTCGGGGCCGGGAAGTCGCGGCCGGTCGCGGTGCCGCCCCACAGGCTGGCCTTCACGGCCAGCACCACAGGCCCGCCCC
>NZ_JBASTH010000073.1:0-181009 GCF_049274795.1 Aquabacterium sp. | reverse complement strand
GATCACCCGATCCACAATATCCCAAGGTCTCAGCCAAGAACTTTGGAGCGGACATATCCACACTGGTCAAGCTGATCGAGTCAGGCAAACTCTGACCCAGCCTCAACACCAAAATCCGGATACCCCTTTTTTCAACGGGTGAAAGGAAGATGATCTGTTCACGGATTATTCATCAGCACGAAGCCCTTGAATTTCCTGACTGATACCGAGCTGGGTCGCTTATCGAAGCATGCTGTCGGCGCATCTCCCCTTGACGCAGCGAGAAGGCGAAGCCCGCCTCAGGCAGGGTGCATGTCGGAGCAGCGCTCCCGGCGCAGCGTTTGCGGAACGTTGAATCGCTCGCGCACAAAATCGGGATCGATGTCGATATCGGGGTGATCGGTTTCCACCAGGAAAGGGTATATCTGGCAGTTGGCGTCACGCAGGCGGTGCTCGAATCTCAGGGTGTCCATGAAGAACAACGTGACGGGCACGCCAGGTTGCGCTGAGGTGATGACCCTCTCGCCAAAAATGTCTTCAAATTGCATGGCCTTGTACATGCGGTCGATGGGCTGTCGGGCGATGAGCAGCAGGGCATCGATGCCGGAGCGAAAGCAAGCCTCGTAGGCCACCTTGACCAGCGCAGGCACCACCATGCGTCCCCCAGGACCATTTTGGGTCACCATGCGGCCAGCTTCTGCGAGCGCCCGTTGGTGGAACCGCTGCGGCAGTTCGAATTCCTTCTCGAAACGCAGCGGCGTGTTGATGTTGGTGCTCAGGCGCAGCGAACCCAGGATGCTGCCATCTTCGTGCGATTCGGCCATCACCAGCACCACATCGTCGCGCAGGTCGTCGGCTTCGGGCTCGTACAGGGACAGGCGTTGGACCAGGTCGGGTTGGTGGCGGGCATAAGCCTCGCCCCGGTGCCGGCAAACCCGCTGGATGTCCTCGGGGCTTTTGGCGATCCGCATGCGGAACGGCAAGGGCTGAGTTTCCAGGGCGGGCCGCGTGTAAGGACGGCCAAGTCTCACAGTCGGTCTGGACATGAACACACCTTTGGTGATCCGTGTTGAAAAACGATCGGTCACCAGCGGGAGGGCCGGCGACCGCACGGAAAAAGCAAGTGGGTGGCCGACCGCGGGCCGCCGTCACCGATGAAGGTGCTTACTTGCTTGACACATTCTTACAGCATGCCGACCGTTCATGACAAATATCTGCAAAGTGTGCGGTTATCCCGAATTGGCTTGTTGTAAAGACGTGAAAGGGCTGCGCATGCCCCCCGTGGGCATTCAACGCAGGATGTCATGCAGTGCCACGAACTCCTGGGTGAGTTTGTGGCGCGGGTCCAGGTGCACCATCGGACGCGCCAATTGGTGCGACTCCTTGATCTTCACCGAACTGCTCAGGTAGGGCTGCAACACGGGCAGGCCCTCGTCAATCAGTTCCTGCACCAGCTTTTGCGGCAGGGTGGCTCGGGGTTGGAACTGGTTGACGATGATGCCGCTCACGGCCAAGGCCTCGTTGTGGTCCGCGCGAATTTCCTGCACGTTGTCCAGCAGGGTATAGAGCGCACGGCGCGAGAAATCGTCGCAGTCGAAGGGAATCAGGCAGCCTTCGGCAGCGATCAGGGCCGAGCGCGTGTAGAAATTCAAGGCCGGTGGCGTATCGACGTAAATTCGGTCGTACGTTTGGCCGATTTCCAGCAAGGCGTCTCTGAGCTTGTAGATTTTGTAGCGTGACTCCAGCTTGGCGTGCAATTCGTCCAGGCTGGGGTGGGAAGGCATGAGGTGCAGGTTTTCCCAGGGGGTTTCGACGATGTGATCGACGATGTCCTGTGGACGGGCGTTGAACCTCAGGGTTTGCTCGAAGAATGCCGCGGCGTGCTGTTTGGCGTCTTCCGGGGGCTCGCCGAGCAGGTATTGCGTGGAGTTGCCCTGCGGGTCCAGATCGACCACGAGGGTGTTGAGACCTTGCGCAGCGCTGATGGCGGCGAGGTTGCAGGTGATGGTGGATTTGCCGACCCCACCTTTTTGATTGAAGACGACGTATCGCATGGTGCAGCGGGCTTCCGTGAGGCTGAATGCACGCATTGTGCACCGCAACACGGGAGCCGCTGATGACGGCTCAGCGCGCGCCGGCGCCCGTCTCTGGCAGCTCGATCTTGACTTCCAGCACTTCCAGATCGCCTTGGCGCTCCATGGACACCTTGATGTCGTCCGGGTTGATGGAGACGTACTTCGAAATCACCGCCACCAGCTCGCGCTGCAGGTCGGGCAGGTAGTTGGGGCTGTGGCTGCGGCCATTGCGCTCGTGCGCCAGGATGAGCTGCAGGCGCTCCTTGGCGACCGTGGCGGTCTGCTTCTTTTCACCGAGGAAGAAGGAGAGGAATCCCATGGCGTTCACTTGCCTCCGAACAGGCGCTTGAAGAAGCCGGGCTTTTCGGCGTCGATGAAGCGCATGGGTTTGTCTTCGCCCAGGAAACGCGCGATGACGTCCTTGTAGGCCTCGGAGACGTCGGTGCCGGTCATGTGGATGGCCGGGATGCCCTGGTTGGAGGCGTTCAGCACCGTCTCCGATTCGGGGATGACGCCGATCAGCTTGACGCGCAGGATCTCGTGGATGTCTTCCAGCGAGAGCATCTGGCCGCCTTCAACGCGGTTGGGGTTGTAGCGCGTGATCAGCAGGTGCTCTTTGATGGGCTCGCCGCCGTTCTGGGCGCGTTGGGTCTTGCTCTGCAGCATGCCCAGGATGCGGTCGGAGTCGCGCACGGACGAGACTTCGGGGTTGGTCACCACGATGGCTTCGTCGGCAAAGTGCATGGCCATGAGCGCACCGGTCTCGATGCCGGCGGGCGAGTCGCACACGACGTACTCGAAGCCCATCTCGCCGAGGTCCTTGAGCACCTTCTCGACACCGTCTTGCGTCAGCGCATCCTTGTCACGCGTTTGCGAGGCGGCCAGCACGTAGAGGTTGTCGCACTGCTTGTCCTTGATGAGGGCCTGGTTGAGGTTGGCCTCGCCGTGGATCACGTTGATGAGGTCATAGACCACGCGGCGCTCGCAACCCATGATCAGGTCGAGGTTGCGCAGGCCGACGTCGAAGTCGATGACGGCCGTCTTGTGGCCGCGCAGGGCCAGGCCCGATGCGAAGGAGGCGCTGGTGGTCGTCTTGCCGACGCCGCCTTTGCCGGAAGTCACGACGATGATCTTGGCCATGGGAGGGCGGTCCTTTCAGTGGATCTGTGCAAAGAGAGAGGTTCAGGAAATCGGTTCGAACACCAGGCGCTCGCCGTCGAGGCGGATCTGCGCTGGCTTGCCGCGCACGCTGTCGGGCAGCGGGTTGTCGGTGGTGCGGTAGGTGCCGGCGATCGACAGCAACTCGGGCTCCATGACGGTGGCAAAGATGCGCGCCTGGGTGTTGCCCTTGGCGCCGGCAATCGCCTTGCCGCGCAGCGGTGCATAGACGTGGATGCTGCCGTCGGCGATGACTTCGGCGCCGTGGTTGACCACCGCCGTGACGATGAGGTCGCCGCCCTTGGCATAGACCTGCTGACCAGAGCGCAAGGGCTTGTCGATGATCAGGGTGGTGGCGGCCACGGGCACTTCCACCTCGACCGGCACTTCGCGGACGACTTCACGCACCACCTCGCGCACGACCTCGACGGTTTCGACGCGGGCCGGTGCCGCGTGGCTGTCAGGCGCTTCGACCAGGCCCGCCGCCTGTGCGGCATCGCTTTGTTTGCGCGTCGTGCCGCGCACGGCCACGGGCTTGAGCTTGTATTTCTGCAGCAGGCCGATGAGTGCAGGGAAATCGACGGCGACGTCCAGGCTGGCCAGGTGGGTCAGGTCGATGACGACGGGCTCGCCGTTGAAGAGGTCGGGCGTGGCGCCGAAGCGCTCGTCCAGCGCCTGGGCCAGGGCCGTCAGGTTGCCTGTCTTGAGCACGAAGGCTTCCAGCGTCAGTGAGGCGCTTTTGACATCGAACAAGGCCGGTGCGGCGGTGGGTGCAGGCATGGAGATGCGGTGCTGGTAAAGCG
Organism: Aquabacterium sp.; assembly: GCF_049274795.1. Taxonomy (GTDB): domain Bacteria; phylum Pseudomonadota; class Gammaproteobacteria; order Burkholderiales; family Burkholderiaceae_C; genus Aquabacterium. The sequence goes on along the minus strand of NZ_JBASTH010000073.1, from coordinate 176,994 downwards.
TGAAGTTTAAGGCAGCGCAAGGGGCATGCAGGCCACGCGGGGAGTTTCGTTTCGCTGGTGCTCGGGCGCGTGCGGGCCTGTGCCTGATCGGCGCGATACTGGCTCGCACGGCGAGTTGTGCAGGCAAGAAGGGGCAGAGTCGAGATGTTGCAGATCGGGGCCTTGTCGGCCGAGCAGGTGGGCGTGGTGGTGGCCTTGGGCGCGGGCATGCTGATCGGCCTGGAGCGCGAGCGCCGCAAGGGCGAAGGGCCGCAGCGCCAATCGGCGGGCCTGCGCACCTTCATGGTGGCGGCGCTGCTGGGCGTGTGTGCGCAGATCGTGTCGGTCGCGCTGGCCGCGGTGGCGCTGTTGGGCGTGACCGTCCTGGCGGCGCTGTCCTACCTGCGCTCCCGCTCCGACGACCCCGGCCTGACCACCGAACTGGCCTTGGTCACCACCGCCCTCATCGGCATGTTGGCTGTGCCGCAACCCGAACTGGCCGCGGCTGCGGCGGTGCTGCTGGCCAGCTTGCTGGCCGCCCGCGAGCGCTTGCACCACTTCGCCACGCACTGGTTGAGCGAAGACGAGTTGCACGACGGCCTGCTGCTGGCGGCGCTCTTGCTGATCTTGTTGCCGCTCCTGCCCGCGCAGTCGCTGACGTGGCTGGGTGGTCTGTCGCCCCGCCGGATGCTGACCCTGCTGGTGGTCATCCTGGCCATGCAGGCGCTCAGCCATGTCGCGCAGCGCTTGCTGGGCAGCCGACTCGGTTTGCCGGTGTCGGGCCTGCTCGGTGGTTTCGTCTCCAGCACCGCCACCATCACGGCGATGGGCGGGCGTGTGCGCAGCGGCCAGACACCTCTTCAGCTGGCCTGCAGCGCGGCAGTGCTGTCTTCTGCTGCCACCTGGATGCAGGTGGCGCTGATGGCCTCGGTGGTGGTGCCCGGGGGCTTGCTGGAGTGGCTGCCGATGGTGCTGGTGGGTGTGGCTGCGCCTTTGGTGATCGGTGTGCTCCTGTGGCGCAGGGCGTCAGCCACCGCCCCTGGGGGGCTGCCGCCGGGGCGACGGGTCTTGCGCCTGCGGGAGGCCGCGACCGTGGGGGCCTTGCTGATCGCTGGTGCGGTGGTGGTCAACCTGGCCCACCAGCGCGGTGACCTCGGCTTGATGCTGGGCACTGGCATCGCGGCCCTGGCCGACGCCCATGCCCCGATGGTGGCCTTGATGTCGATGAGCGGCACGGGGCTGATCGGGCACGACGCGGCGATGTCCGGTGTTTTGCTGGCCATCACCGTCAACAGCGCGACCCGCAGCGTGGCCGCCTGGGTCTCGGGCGGTCGCGTCTATGGCCTGGTGGTGGCCGCCGCCTTGGGGGTGAACGTGGCCCTGGTCTGGGCGTGGCATTGGGGGTGACTGGACAGCGTGATGTCAGGGTGTGGCGGGAGGGCTTGGAGGCGCGCTCGCATTCAAGTCCTGCTGAACGGCGTCCGATAAAGGATGGCCAGTTCGCGTCACCCCACAGTTTTTCGCCACCCAATGGACGACCTTCACCTCAGCGCCCCAGCGGCACGAATGGCACGAATGGCCCAGGCCGATGGTGTGCTGGCCGACGTCCTGGCGGCACGCGTCAGCCATGCGCGTACAAGGATGCTGTACGGCCACATGCCGGTCACCGCATGGACGCTGTGCGGCTTCACCATCGTGATCGGTGGCCTGATCCACTTCACGCTGCCCACACCATCCACCTGGCCCACGCAGGCCTGGCTGCTGGTCGCGCTGGTGCTGGCCGTCACGCGTGCCTTGCATGCCCAGTCATATTTCCGCGCGGCCGATCGCCTCGCGCCGTTCTGGCAGCACAGCTATTACTGGCTGACCCTGGTGTTCGGCCTGTGCTGGAGCGCCCTGCCATGGGCACTGCCCGTGCGCAACGACCAGCAACTGGCGACCGCGATCATCGGCGTGATGATCGGCATGGCGGCCACGGGCGCCGCGCAGATCAGCAGCGACCGGGCCAACGTGCGCGCCTGGACCGTGCCCATCCTGGTGTCTTCCGCCCTGTATTGCGCGAACACCGGCGGGCCGCTCGGGTGGTTTGGCTTCATCAGCATCATGGGGTTCCTGGTGATCCTCTGGCTGGAAGCCGACCGGGCCCACCACCGCATCGGCGAGATGCTGCGTCTGCGTTTCGAGAGCGAGGCGCTGGCGCAGGCCCGTGCCCAGGCCCTGCACGAGGCCGAGTCCCTGAGCGCCGCCAAGGGGCGTTTCCTGGCCACCATGAGCCATGAGATGCGCACGCCGCTGCACGGCATCCTCGGGCTGTCGCGCATGTTGCTGTCCCGCATGCACCGGCCTGAGGATCTGTCCCAGATCGGCCTGCTTCACAACGCGGGCGAGCACCTGCTGGGCGTCATCAACGACGTGCTGGACTTCTCGCGGCTCAAGGACCATGGTTTGCGGCTGAACCCCAGGCCGGTGCTGATCAACGAGCTGGCGCGCCACGTGTGCGAGCTCTCCCAGGTCACGGCGCAGGACAAGGGGCTGGTGGTGATGTTGCGCTCCAGCCTGCCCGATGACCTGTGGCTCATCCTCGACCCGGACCGCTTGCGCCAGGTCCTCACGAACCTGGTGGGCAACGCCGTCAAGTTCACCACGCAGGGGCACGTCATCGTCCGAATGGGGCTGGAGCCCGCCGAGGCCATCGCCGGTGCCGAGGGCGATTGCCGCGTCACCTTCGAGGTGCAGGACACGGGCCGGGGCATCCCCGAGGCGCACCTCGACAAGGTCTTCGATGCCTTCCACCAGGTCGATGCGCGCGATGGCGACCTGGTCGGTGGCACGGGGCTGGGCCTGAGCATTTCACAGCAGATTTGCGTGGCCATGGGCGGTCAGCTGCGCTGTGAAAGCCGCGTGGGCATCGGCACGACCTTCTCGTTCACCTTGAGCTGGCCTCGAACGAATCGCCCACCCTCCGATGCCGCCGAGGCGGGGTTGCGTCAGGACGCCTTCGGTGACGAGCCCGCCACCTTGCGCCTCGCCGGGCGTGTGCTGGTCGTGGAGGACAACCCCGTCAACGTGCTGGTGGCGCAAGCCACGCTCGAACGGTTGGGGCTGGAGGTCGTCGTCGCAGACAACGGGCGGCGTGCGCTGGAGTGGCTGCGCGCGCATGAGCCCGACCTCGTGCTGATGGACTTCCACATGCCGCTGATGGGCGGCATCGAGGCCACGCGCCGGATCCGCGAGCTGGAGTTGCAGCAGGGCTGGGCACCCGTGCCGATCGTGGCCATGAGCGCTGGCGACCCCATCGACGACCACCGGCACTGCCTCGAGGTGGGCATGAACGACCACATCCGCAAGCCCTTCGTGCCGAGCGACATGAACCGCGTGCTGCGCCGACACCTGGGCGTGCGGGTGGGGCGTCGAGATCCCGCGGCGAGGTCACCAACGCCGGCATCCGCCGTGGCCTGATGCGCGTGCCTCGTTGATGGGACTCAGCGGGGTTTCTTGGCGCTGCGCGGCTTCGAGCCCGCGCCGGCGCGCGGTGGCAGCCCCGTGTGCTGGGTCAGCATCTGCCCTGGCTTGGGGCGGCGCGCGCTGACCTTCGGCAGGTCCCGCGGGTCGTGTTCGGTGGCTTTGCCGCCACGGCGCGTTGGGCTTGCCTCGGACCCCTCGTTGCGCTGCACCCGCCCCACGGTCACCACCGACGTCTTCGTGCCGGCCTGGGTCGAATTCTTGCGACGCGCGCTCTCGTAGGTGCCGTCGGTGACGGGCTGGTAGGTCGGGATCAGGTGGTTCGGGCCGTTGCCGATCAGGTCACGGCGGCCCATGGCCATGAGCGCTTCGCGCAGCAGCGGCCAGTTGTTGGGGTCGTGGTAGCGCAGGAAGGCCTTGTGCAAGCGACGGCGCTTCTCGCCCTTGACGATGTCCACGCGCTCACCTTTGCGGGCATCGCGGCTGATGCCCTTGAGCGTGTTCATGCCGGAGTGGTACATGGCCGTGGCCGTGGCCATGGGGCTGGGGTAAAACGTTTGCACCTGGTCGGCCTTGAAGCCGTTGCGTTTGAGCCAGATCGCCAGGTTCATCATGTCTTCGTCGGTCGTGCCCGGGTGGGCCGCGATGAAGTAGGGGATGAGGTACTGCTTCTTGCCGGCTTCGGCGCTGTACTTCTCGAACAGCTCCTTGAAGCGGTCGTAGGCGCCCATGCCGGGCTTCATCATCTTCGACAGCGGCCCGGTTTCCGTGTGCTCAGGCGCGATCTTCAGGTAGCCGCCGACGTGGTGGGTCACCAGCTCCTTGATGTACTCGGGCGAGCGCACGGCCAGGTCGTAGCGCAGCCCCGAGCCGATCAGGATCTTCTTGATGCCGGGCAGGGCGCGGGCGCGCCGGTACATGCGGATCAGGGGGGCGTGGTCGGTGTTGAGGTTGGGGCAGATGTCGGGGTACACGCACGAGGGCTTGCGGCAGGCGGCCTCGATGACGGGCGACTTGCAGCCAATGCGGTACATGTTGGCCGTGGGGCCGCCCAGGTCGGAGATGACGCCGGTGAAGCCCTTGACCTTGTCGCGGATGGTCTCGATCTCGCGCAGCACCGAGGCCTCGGAGCGGCTCTGGATGATGCGGCCCTCGTGCTCGGTGATGGAGCAGAAGGTGCAGCCGCCGAAGCAGCCGCGCATGATGTTGATGCTGAAGCGGATCATGTCCCACGCCGGGATGACGGCGTCACCGTAGCTGGGATGCGGCGCGCGGGCGTAGGGCAGGTCGAAGACCAGGTCCATCTCGGGCGTGGTCAGCGGGATGGGCGGCGGGTTGATCCAGACGTCGCGGGCGCCGGGGCCTTCGCCGTGCCGCTGCACCAGCGCGCGGGCGTTGCCCGGGTTGGTTTCGAGGTGCAGCACGCGGTTGGCGTGGGCGTAGAGCACCGGGTCGTCCTTGACCTGCTCGTAGGCGGGCAGGCGGATCACGGTGCGGTCACGCGGGGGCAGGGCGATGCGGCCGGTGCGTGCGGGCAGGGGCTTGTCGGCGCCGGGCTGGCTCACGCTGGCGGTGCCGGCGTTGCGCACGATCTGGATGGGCTTGGCGCCGCCGGCCAGATCGGCCTGGGCATTGACGGCCACGGGCGTACCAGCCTTCATCGGATCGAACTCTCCGGCCTCTTCCAGCGCGCAACTGCTGCCTTGCTCGGCCGCCTGCTGCCCCGTGGTCATGTAGGGGTTGATGTGCTGGTCGATGCGGCCGGGCTGGTCCACCTCGGTGGAATCGAGCTCGAACCAGCCTTGCGCCGTGCTGTCGTTGCGGCGGCGCACGAAGGCCGTGCCGCGCACATCAGTGATGGCCTCGATGGGCTCGCGCGCGGCCAGACGGTGCGCGATCTCGACGATGGCGCGCTCGGCGTTGCCGTACAGCAGGATGTCGGCCTTGGCGTCGAGCAGGATGGAGCGGCGCACCTTGTCCTGCCAGTAGTCGTAGTGGGCGATGCGGCGCAGCGAGGCCTCAATGCCGCCCATCACGATGGGCACGTTGCTGTAGGCCTCGCGGCAGCGCTGGGCGTACACCATCGAGCAGCGGTCGGGGCGCGAGCCGCCCTGGCCGCCGGGCGTGTAGACGTCGTCGCTGCGGATCTTGCGATCAGCCGTGTAGCGGTTGATCATCGAATCCATGTTGCCGGCCGTCACGCCCCAGAACAGGTTGGGGCGGCCGAGTTTCTTGAACGGCTCGGCGCTCTGCCAGTCGGGTTGGGCGATGATGCCCACGCGAAAGCCCTGGTTCTCCAGCATGCGGCCGATCACGGCCATGCCGAAGCTGGGGTGGTCCACATAGGCATCGCCCGTGACGATGATCACGTCGCAGCTGTCCCAACCCAGGGCGTCCATCTCGGCGCGCGTGGTGGGCAGGAATTTGGCCGTGCCGAAGCGTTTGGCCCAGAAGGGCTTGTAGGCGCTCAGGGGCTTGGCCGCCGGCATGGCGGGCGCGCTCCGGCCTGCCTTGCCCTCGGCGGTGGGCACAACCAGAGGCATGGCGGCCTGGGCTGCCGCGGTGTTGGCCAGGTTCTGGGCGGTGGCGGGGACGTTGGACACAGGGGCGGGCGCGGAAAAACTGCGGGTCGAGCCAGTCAGGGGCAAACTGGAGGCGGGATCGCCTGCGGGCGGGCAATCCGACATTGTGCCTGTTGGCACCATTTTTGTGTACCCGTGGGCTGGTGCCGTGGCGGGGGATTATTCCGCCGATCGGCGCATGGCGTGGGAGCGAGGGCCCTTTTAAAGGGGAGGGAAGGGGCTTGTCCTGTCCTAGCATCCCGGGCTTCTGATGCTCATTGAGCAGCCAACAGGGATTTGCGCACCACCATGGACACCGACGACCTCAAGGCCGCGCTGGCGCGGTCGCGCCGCCAGCCGATGCATTCGCCGTGGTGCTGGGCAAGCGGCCCGAGGACTATCGCCTGAGCCTGCACCCCACCCGCGCAGGCCGGGCGCTGGCCAAGGCCCTGCGCGAGGAAACCGGCATCAAGCTCGCCACCTGGGGCGTGACGGAGGTGGACGCCACCCGCCGCGACACCCTGGTGCTGGCGCTGGAAGAGCGCGCGCTGGCAGGCTTGGGCAAGAAGCTGCAGAACTGGCTCAAGCTGAACGGCGCGCCGATCCGCAAGGTGGCGCTCAAGGTCGATGGGCAGGATGTGGATGAGGGTGAGGGTGATACGGATCCCGCCAGCGCGTCGCCACGCACGTCCACCGCCACGCCACCAGCCACCAAGTCCGCTGCACCCGCCGCCGACACAGGCGCTGAACTGGCCAAGCTGGCGCAGGCCTTCGAGCAACTGGCGCCGGACATCAAGGCCGCCTTGCTGGCCCAGAAGGGCACGGCCAAGGGCCTGGCCCAGTTGGTGAAAGCCTGCCAGCAGACACTGGACGAACGCGACCTGGCCCTGGCGCGTCTGGCGCTGCAGCAACTGGCCGCCGAGCTCAAGCGCACCCCCCAATGCAAGAGGCTGGCGGACCAGGGCGCGGCCGCCGTCAACACCGTGCGACAACTGCGCGTGGCCAAGCGCAAGAACGACAAGGCCGGGATCGCGGCACTGCAGGCTCAACTGGAAACCACACGCCAAAAGGCCCGCGAGGATCTGAAGACCTGCCTGCCCATGATCGCGAAGATCAAGTTCGGCGAGTTGCCCGCCGAGGAGGCCTGGGTGGGCATGGTGGCCTTGCTGGACTTGGAATCACCCGAGAACGGGGCGGTGTTCTGGTCTGGCGGCAAGGGCAATGCGGTGGACCTCGCCACCGGCCGCGGCGGGGTGTCGCTCGAATCCACCGCCGGCGACTCGCTGATCGACGATTGGCTTGGTGAAATACCCTGGAGTGAGAAGGAAGGTGAAGGCCCGCCTTTTCGCAAGGACCTGTGGGCGCTGGCCTCTGCCACTTATGCCTTGCAGGCGCGCGGTGAAATCACCGTGATCCAGACGCCAGAGAAAAAAGCCCTTGGTGGCGGTGACATGTGGAAGCGCGTGGAGCGGCAAATCCTCCTCAAAATGAAGCGCCAGAAGATGGTGCGCTTCGGTGCCAAGGTGGTGAAGGAAAAAGCCGCTGGCGATCAATGAACGGGCTTGCCCGGGAGTCCAAGAACATGACTGCTGCTTACGATCTTTTTGTCCGCGAACTGAACTCCAGGGGGCGTGAATACGGTGATGGTTTTTCCTTCATCGACCCGTTTGAGCTGACGCCGCAAGAGCGGGTGAAGACCCGCGACGCGCTGCGCGCCTGCATCGACCGTCAAGAGGAGCGGGCGCCCAAGGCGCTGGCCTTGATCGACCCGGGCGAAGAGACGGTGACTTTGCTGACAACCTTGTTCCAGTCGGCCTCGCGTGCGCCATCGCCGAGCGCGTTCGACATTGCCGTTGCCGGAGCCCTGGCTTACTTGGCAGATGCGCCTGCAGCGCTGGACCTGTTGGAGCGCACAGCCGTGGGTGATGGCGGGATGTGGATCACCGGTGCTGCCATGGAAGGCTTGATCATTGCCGATGAGCACAGCAATGCCAGTGCGCGGCTGGCTCACCTGGTGCGCACACAGACGGACGAGGACGCCCTTCAGTTGTGCGCGGATGGTTTGCTTCAACGCCATGGCTGGAACGTTGACGACGAGGAGACGCAGGACGAGGCGCTGGCACTGCTCGATGACATGATGTCTGGCGATGCTGCCGCGCGTGATGCAGCCCTGCTGAAGGTGCTGAAGACGCCGGTGCGTCCGTGGCCCTGGGTTTGAACACCCTCAGGCTTTGATCAACCGGTTGCCCGTGCCGGTTCACGAGCCATGTGCGGCGCACCAGGCAGATCCAGCTCATGCACCCGCGTGGGCGTGAAGCCCTGGCCGGGCTGGTGGTCCCAGCGTTCGACCGTGCACAGGCGCTCACCCAGGTCATTGGTGTGCAGCGAGCGGATCAGGTTGAAGGAGTTGCCTGCCTCGTAGCGCACACGGCGTGACACCGCCGTGCCTGCATTGACGACCCACACCGGCCCGCGCCCGCTCTCGGGCGGCTCGGCCAGCACCGGCAGCATGTAGGGCAGGTGGATGTGGCCGCCCAGGATGAGGTCGGCACCGGCCTCACGCCAGGCCTGCACGGCGCGGGGGCCGCCACGCAGGCGGTCGGGCTCGTCCAGTTCGCGCGAGACGGCCGCAGGCTGGTGCGTCACCACCACCTTGAGTTGCTCGGGCGGGCCCTGGCGCAGGCGGTCGGCCACGTGGGCGATCTGCGCGGGTGAGACCACGCCATGCTTGTGCCGCCAGGCCCGCGTGGTGTTCACGCAGATCACCAGCAGCTCGGGCGTGTCCAGGCTGGGCTCCAACTGAGAGCCGAAGGTGTTGCGGAAGCGGCCCAGCGGCCACAGCAGGCGCGACAGCAGGTTCAGCGGCAGGTCATGGTTGCCGGGCAGGATCAGCCGCTTGCAGGGTGGCAGGCGGTCCACGAACTCGCGGGCACGTCGGAACTCGCCGGCGCGGGCGCGCTGGGTGATGTCGCCCGAGAGCACGACCACGTCCGGGCGCAGCAGGTGCAGGCAGCGCAGGATATCGTCGACCACCTCCGGCCGTTCTGCGCCGAAGTGCGGGTCTGAAAGGTGGGCCACGAGGGGCATCGTCTGCCGGGGTCAGGTGCCGGTGGATTGCTGCATGTGGGGCTGCTCGAAGGCTTCCGGGGTGGGGCACACCAGGTTCAGCGGGGTGCTGGCCACGGTGAAGCGCAGCGGCGGCGTGAGCCAGTTGATCTCGCCATCCGTGGCCACCTTCACGCGGCGTCGGCCCATGGGCACCAGGGGCGTGACCACCATTTCCTTGAGCGGGAAGTTGATCACCTCGTCGGCCTCGCCCAGGCGGCCCATGGCGCCACGCAAGGCCAGCCACAGCATGCGCCAGGTGGGTTGAGGCTTTACGGCGATGGCGGCGAGTTGGCCCTGCGTCACGCGGGGCGCCTCGGGCATGCCCAGCTGTTCCAACTGCAACTGGTTGTTACCCACGAAGAGCGTGGGCGTCTTGATGGTCTGCTGGCTGGCGCCCATGCCATTGCCGAGCTGGAGCTTGAGGCGCAGGTGCCGATGGCGGTGCAGCAGGGTACGCAGGCCGGCCCACATGGCCACTAGCCGGCTGCGCCCATGGGCCTGCTTGGCGGCTTCGCGTTCTTCGAGCAGTTCGGGGTACAGGCCCAGGCTGGCGTTGACCAGGAAGACCTTGTCGTTGACCAGCCCCACCTGCACCGGGTAGGCCTCGCGTGCGTTGAGCAGCAGGCGGATGGCCTCGGTGGCGTCGGTGGGGATGTGGTGGGTGCGCCCGAAGTAGTTGAAGGTGCCTTGCGGCAGCACCGCAAAGGCGCAGCCATGGCCCAGTGCGGCCTGCGCCACGGCGTTGATGGTGCCGTCGCCGCCGGCGGCGACGATCACGCCGTGGTGCTCCACGGCCTGCTTCACGGCGCGTTCGGCCACTTGTGTCAGGTTTTGGCCGGGCTCAATCATCCGGAAGAACACGCTGCGCCCGGCACGGTGCACCTCGTGCTCGATCACGCCCTTCACGGTCTGCGTGTCCTGGCTGCCGGAGGCCGCGTTCATCACGACGAACAGCGGGGCGTAACGGTGGATTTCGAACGGTTGCATGGTGATGCTGATCTCACCATGCAGGGGCCGCTCCGGGCCAGCCGGCAATGCCGCATCCTGCTGTAGGACGAGGCTGACAGGGGCAGCGGGGCGTGGGCTGCCTCAGGCGTCCTTGCCGTCGCGGATCACGTCTGCCAGCATGCGGGCCTTGACCTTCTTGCCCTTGACCTTCACCGAAGCCAGCTGGCGCAGCGCCTCTTGCGCGATGCCGCGCTCCACCGCCACATAGGTGTGGAAGTCGGTCACGTTGATCTTGCCGATGCGCGAGCCTTCCAGCCCGGCCTTGCCGGTGAGCGCGCCCAGCACGTCACCCGGGCGGATCTTTTCCTTGCGGCCACCCAGGATCTGGATGGTGACCATGGGCGGGCTCAGGGGCTCGCGGCTGGCAGGTGTCAGGCTGTCCAGCGGCTGCCAACTCACCTCGCGGCCCTGCAGCACCTCGATGCGGCCCACGCGGCCCATCTCGTCCATGCTGGCCAGGTTCAGGGCCAGGCCGTCCTGGCCAGCGCGGCCCGTGCGGCCGATGCGGTGGATGTGCACCTCGGCATCAGGGGTCACGTCCACGTTGATCACGGCTTCGAGCTGGGCGATGTCCAGGCCGCGCGCAGCCACGTCGGTGGCCACCAGCACGGACAGGCTCTTGTTGGCGAACTGCAGCAGCACCTGATCGCGCTCGCGCTGTTCCAGCTCGCCGTGCAGGGCCTGGGCCTCGATGCCCTCCGCACTGAGCACGTCGACCAGATCACGGCACTGCTGGCGGGTGTTGCAGAAAGCGATGGTATTGGCCGGGCGGTGATGGGCCAGCAGGCGCGAGACGGTGTGCAGGCGCTCGGTGTCGGCCACCTCGTACCAGAGCTCGCGGATGGTGCTGGCCTCGTGCACGGTCTGCACCTTGACCTCTTTCGGGTTCTTGAGGAACTGCTGGCTGAGCTTGCCGATGCCTTCCGGGTAGGTGGCCGAGAACAGCAGCGTCTGGCGCTCCTTGGGGCACTGGCGGGCCACGGCGACGATGTCGTCGAAGAAGCCCATGTCCAGCATGCGGTCGGCTTCGTCCAGCACCAGGGTGTTCAGGTTCGACAGGTCGAGCGTGCCGCGCTCGAGGTGGTCCATCAGGCGGCCGGGCGTGCCGACGACGATGTGCGCGCCGTGCGCCAGGCTGGCGATCTGCGGACGCATGGTGGCGCCGCCGCACAGGGTCAGGATCTTAATGTTGTTCTCGGCGCGGGCCAGGCGGCGGATCTCCTGCGCGACCTGATCGGCCAGCTCGCGGGTGGGGCACATCACCAGGGCCTGTACCGCGAACCAGCGGGGATTCAGCCGCGACAGCAGGGACAGCGCGAAGGCGGCGGTCTTGCCGCTGCCGGTCTTGGCCTGGGCGATCAGGTCGTGGCCGGCCAGTGCCAGCGGCAGGGCGGCGGCCTGGATGGGCGTCATGTGGTGCAGCCCCAGGGCCTGCAGGTTCTCCAGCAGGGTGGGGGCCAGGGGCAGGGCGCTGAAGGGCGTCTGCGAGGTGGCGGGGGAGGCTGGCGAGGGGGCGCCAGCAGCCTTGGCAGGGGGCTGGGCGGGGGCCGCGGCCTGGGAATTGCCCGGGTTGGAATCGGATTTCATGACCGAATTAGGCCTGAACTTTGAATATGAATGTAAACTGAACTTCGTTGGCGATATCGGATCACACTTCCGGTCAAAGCCACGATTGGTTTTCTACGACGGAGATTTCTTCTTGAAAAAATTTCTTCTTGCGGTGTCGCTGGCCCTGGTCGGACTGTCCACCACGGTGGTGTCCTTCGAGGTTGAGGCCAAGCGCCTTGGCAGTGGCCGCCCTGCCGGCATGCAGCGTCAGGCGCCTGATCGCGCCCCTGATGCCCCGCCGGCCAAGCCCGGCCAGCCCACCAACGCGAATGCCCCTGCGCAGAACGCGGCTCCGGCAGCGGCCGGCGCGGCTGCCAACGCGGGCAAGCGCTCCTGGATGGGCCCGATCGCCGGCCTCGCCGCCGGCTTGGGCATTGCCGCGCTGATGAGCCACCTGGGCATGGGTGAAGCCTTCGGCAACTTCCTGATGATGGCGCTGCTGGCGCTGGTCGCGGTGATCGCCATCCGCTTCCTGATGAACCGCTTCCGCCAGAACAACAACGGTGGTGCCGCCCGTGGCGCCGGCCCGCAGCTGGCGGGTGCCGGTGCGCCCTGGCCCCAGCAGGGCAACCAGGCCCGTTCGGCTGACAACCTGAGCCCGATGCAGCGTGAGGCCCAGCAGGCGTTCTCGCCGGCGGCTCCCGTGGCTGCTTCGGCAGGCCCGGCGGTGTCGGCTGTGCCCGCAGGGTTCGACGCGGCTGGTTTCGAGCGCATCGCCAAGATGATCTTCATCCGCCTGCAGGCCGCCAACGACGAGGCCAATGTCGAGGATCTGCGCAAGTTCACGACGCCGGAGCTGTTCGCGTCGCTGCGTCTGGATCTGCAGGAGCGTGGTCAGTCGGCTCAGCAGACCGATGTGATGCAGCTGGATGCGCAGCTGGTGGACACGGCCCAGGAGAACGGGCAGTGGATCGCTTCGGTGCGTTTCAGCGGGTTGATCCGCGAGGCGGCGGATCAGAATGCCGAGCCGTTCACCGAGCTGTGGCATCTGGTCAAGCCGGTCGAGGGTGACCGCGAGTGGGCGATTGCCGGGATCACGCCGCTGGAAGGTTGATCTTTCCCGGTTGATTGGCGCCTGAATGGGGCGGGGGATCCTTCGTGGATCTCCCCGCCCTTTCTTGTTTTTGGGGCGTTGGTTTGGTTCTTTGCCTTTTGCAGGTGGGTGCTTTGGCGGGGAGCGCGGGGCGGGGGCCAGCCACCCCCACATCCCGCGCCCCGCGTTGCCCCGACAAAGCGCCCCACCGACCGCAGGACTGTCAAGCAAGAAGGCGGAAAACAGGAGGTGGACGACGCAGGACCAGCAGAGACGCCTTCAGAAGGCGCCCGGTCCCTCAAGCCTCTTCGCCCAGGAACCCCCCACTCTGATGCGCCCACAGCCGCGCATACAGCCCGCCTCGGGCCAACAGCGCAGCATGATCTCCTTCTTCCACGATCCGCCCCTGATCCAGCACGATCAAGCGGTCCATCGCCGCGATCGTCGACAGCCGGTGCGCAATCGCCACCACCGTCTTGCCCTCCATCAGCCGGTACAGACTCGCCTGGATCGCCGCTTCAACTTCAGAATCCAGCGCACTCGTCGCCTCGTCCAACAACAGGATCGGCGCATCCTTGAGCATCACCCGCGCGATCGCGATCCGCTGCCGCTGCCCGCCCGACAGCTTCACCCCGCGCTCACCCACATGCGCGTCATACGCCACGCGCCCCTTCGGATCGCTCAACGTCTGGATGAAGTCATGCGCCTCCGCACGCCGCGCCGCCGCCTCCATGTGTTCATCGCTCGCATTGGGGCGCCCGTACAAGATGTTGTCGCGCACCGAACGGTGCAGCAGCGACGTGTCCTGCGTGACCATGCCGATCTGTGCGCGCAGGCTGTCCTGCGTGGCCTGGCTGATGTCCTGCCCATCGATCAGGATCCGCCCCTTCTCGACGTCGTAGAAGCGCAGCAGCAGGTTCACGATGGTGGATTTGCCCGCGCCCGAGCGCCCCACCAGCCCGATCTTCTCTCCCGGCCGGATGCGCAGCGAGAGCTCGTCCACCACCGTGCGCGTGCCGCCGTAGGCAAAGCTCACCTTGTCGAACACCACCTCGCCCTGTGTCACCGCCAGCGGCTGGGCGCCGGGCTTGTCCACCACCGTGTGCGGGCGTGACAGCGTGTTGATGCCGTCCTGCACCGTGCCCACGTGCTCGAACAGCGAGGCCACCTCCCACATCATCCAGTGCGAGATGCCGTTCAGGCGCAGCGCCATGGCGGTGGCGGCCGCCACCGCGCCCACGCCCACCTGGCCCTGCGTCCACAGCCACAAGGTGGCGCCGGCCGTGGACAGGATCAGCAGCATGCTCAAGCTGTGGTTGACCACCTCGAAGCCGCTGACCAAGCGCATCTGGCCGTGCACGGTCAGCATGAACTCGCGCATGGCCGAGCGGGCATAGTCCGCCTCGCGCCGCCCGTGCGAGAACAGCTTGACGGTGGCGATGTTGGTGTACGCATCGGTGATGCGGCCCGTCATCAGCGAGCGCGCATCGGCCTGCGCGCGGGCGCGCGTGGCCAGGCGCGGCACGAAGTACCACACGGCCAGCGCGTACAGCACCAGCCAGCCGATGAAGGGCAGCAGCAGCCAGGCATCGAAGCTGCCCACCACGGCCGTCATCGTCACGAAGTAGATGACGACGAACACCAGGATGTCCATCACGATCATCACCGTGTCGCGCACCGCCAGCGCCGACTGCATCACCTTGGTGGCCACGCGGCCGGCGAACTCGTCCTGGTAAAAGCCCATGCTCTGGCCCAGCATCAGCCGGTGGAAGTTCCAGCGCAGGCGCATCGGGAAGTTGCCAGCCAGGGTCTGGTGCTTGAACAGGGTCTGCAGCAGCACGGCCAGCGGGCTGATCAACAGGATGGCGACCAGCAGCCACAGGTGCCCGCCTTCGCGCGCCCACAGCTGGGCGGGGGGCACGCTGCCCAGCCAGTCCACGATGGAGCCCAGCATGCTGAAGAGCAGCGCCTCGAAGGCGCCGATCAGCGCCGTCAGCAGGGTCATGCCCAGGATGTAGGGGCGGGTGCCCTGGGTGCAGGCCCACAGGAAGGCCATGAAGCCCTTGGGGGGCGGGGCGGGATCCTCAGCGGGGTAGGGATCAACCAGTTGTTCGAAAAAGCGCAGCACGCACGGGGCTCCCGTTAAGAGCCCGCCTTGAGGGTCAAAGCGGACAGATCCGGCGCCAGACCGGACGAAACCCTCAAGCGTAGCTGAATGCGGGCCGGCGTGCCCAGCCCGCGCTCAGTACACCTCGGGCACGAACATGGTGTCGGGCACCGGGCGGCGGATGTAGTCCTCGTGGCGTTCACGCGAGGGCAGGTACACGGGCGTGTGCTCCACCTCGTGGTAGGTGACCTGGCTGAGCAGGTGATGGATCAGGTTCAGGCGCGCGCGCTTCTTGTCCACGCCCTGCACCACCCACCAGGGTGCCTCGGGGATGTGGGTGCGCTCCAGCATGGTTTCCTTGGCGCGCGTATACGCTTCCCAGCGGCGGCGGCTTTCCAGGTCCATGGGGCTGAGCTTCCACTGCTTGAGCGGGTCGTTGATGCGGGCGATGAAGCGCGCGTTCTGCTCTTCGTCGGTGATCGAGAACCAGTACTTGAACAGGCGGATGCCGCTGCGCACCAGCATCTTCTCGAACTCGGGCACGGAGCGGAAGAACTCTTCGTACTCGTCGTCGCTGCAAAAGCCCATCACGCGCTCGACGCCGGCGCGGTTGTACCAGCTGCGGTCGAACAGCACGATCTCGCCAGCGGCGGGCAGGTGGCTCACGTAGCGCTGGAAGTACCACTGCGTTTTTTCGCGGTCGTTGGGGGCGGGCAGGGCGGCCACGCGGCACACGCGCGGGTTCAGGCGCTGCGTGATGCGCTTGATGGCGCCGCCCTTGCCGGCCGCGTCGCGGCCCTCGAACAGCACGACGATGCGCTCGCCGCTGTGCACCACCCAGTCCTGCAGCTTGACCAGTTCGCCCTGCAGGCGAAACAGCTCGCGGAAGTACATACGGCGCGCGTCGCGGCTCTCGTCGTCATGGACCGCGTCGCCATCGAGCAGGCGGTCGTCGATCTCCATCTCGAGTTCTTCGTCGTAGCTGTCGAGCACGTCGTCCTGCAGGCGGCGCAGCAGTTCGGGATCGATGGGGCCGGTGGGTTGGGTCATGCGGGCACTCGCGAGATCGGGCAATCTGATGAAAACGCAAAGCGCCGAGCATGCCCGCCGAGTGTGTCAGTTTGATGAGCGCGTGCCGCTCGCCAGGCCGGGCACGAGGTCAAGCTCTTTCGCCTGGGCGACATTGCCTTCGACCCGGTGCTGCACCACGGCTACCGCCAGATCCAGCCGTTGGAGCCCGGCCTGGTCGAGGTGCGGGAGGCCATCACCTGGGCCGAGCACATCGTCTTGGTGTTCCCGCTGTGGTGGGGTGGGCTGCCAGCGCTGCTCAAGGGCTTCTTCGACCGGGCCTTCCTGCCGGGCTATGCCTTCAAGTACCGGCCCAACTCGCAGCTGTGGGACAAGCTGCTGGCAGGCCGCAGCGCGCAGGCCTTCGTCACCGCCGACACGCCCAACTGGTTCTACACGCTGGCCTACTGGCGCCCGCTGCACCTGCAGTTGCGCCGGACCATCCTGGGCTTTTCCGGCATCAAGCTGTTCGCGCCGGTGCGCTTTGCCAGCGAGCCGCAGCGCGCCAAATGGCTGGCGCAGGTGCGCCGTGCCGGCACGCTGGGCCGGTGAGCGGATAATCGCGCCTGTCCCAGACACAAGGTCGCCCGCGGCCAACCCTTCGAGACATGTCCAATCCCGTGATTTCCGCCGTCAAGGGCGTCCTGGCCAGCGCGCAGTTGCTGGTCGGTACCTTCGTGTTGTTCTTCGGCCTGATGGTGCCGGTGGCGCTGGTCAAGCTGCTGGTGCCGATCAAGCCGGTGCGCAAGGTGGCCGACGTGCTGCTCAACTTCATCGCCGAGACCTGGATTCTGAACAACAACCTGTGGGTGCGCTGGGTCAACCGCAAGCCCTGGCACCTGCCCGACGCCAGCCACCTGAGCCGCAAGGGCTGGTACCTGGTGTCGTGCAACCACCAGAGTTGGGCGGACATCCTGGTGCTGCAGCGCGTGTTCAACCGCCGCATCCCCATGCTCAAGTTCTTCATCAAGCACGAGCTGATCTACGTGCCCATCCTGGGCCTGGCCTGGTGGGCGCTGGATTTCCCCTTCATGCGCCGCAAGGGCGGTGCCAGCGTGGCGCAGGATCTGGCCGTGGCCCGCAAGGCCTGCGAGAAGTTCCGCGTGATCCCCACCTCGGTGATCAGCTTCCTGGAAGGCACGCGCTACACCCAGGACAAGCACGACAAGCAGAAATCACCCTACCAGCACCTGCTGCGCCCCAAGACGGGCGGCATCGCGATGGCGCTGGAGACGCTGGGCGACCAGTTCGATTCATTGCTGGACGTGACCATCGTCTACCCCAAGGGCGTGCCTGAGTTCCACCACCTGCTGCTGGGGCAGGTCGATGACGTGGTCGTGACCTTCCGGGAAGTGCCGATCCCGAAGTCGCTGCAGATGCCGGAGGACTCCACAGCCTTGGCCTACCGCGCCGAGCTGCAGGCTTGGATGGGCGAGATGTGGGCCCGCAAGGACGCCGAGATCAGCGAGTTGCTGGCGAAGCACCGCTGAGCGGTGCTGATGACGAGGCGGCTGCCGCTGCGGAGGCCGCCTGCGCCGCCACCAGCGGCGCGCGCAGTTCATTGAAGCGCGCGGGCGCCACGTACTGGATCAGGTCACGTCCCTTGGGCGCGATGACCACGTCCACGCCCTGCTCGGGGTAGAGCAGGTGCTCGCTGTCCCCGCTGCCGGGCAGGCGCTGGGCGGGCTGGCCGAAGCGGCCGATCACCGTGTCGGCATCCAGTTGGGCCTGGGGCACGAAGGCCGCGGCCACGATGGGGGCCGTCTTGGCCGCCTCCAGATCATCGGTCGAGAGCGTGAACTTGCGCGTGGTGCTCTCCATGAAATCGACCTTGGCCGCGCGCCGCTTGAAATCGGCGATGCGCAGCGGGTCCATCTGCAGGCTCAGCACCAGCTTGCCGCCCACGAAGCCCAGCATGGCCGGGTCGATGAAGGCTTCCAGCGCGCCGACCTCGTCGGGCGAGGCCACCACGGCCACCTGGGTCTTGTCGGGCCACAGGCGCAGCACGTCGGCCAGGGTGCCGTCACCCGTTTGAGGCTGGCCCGGCAAGGCCAGCACCAGACCGGCCACACGCGTGCGGCCCTCTGCCACCTGATCGATCTGCCAGGGCGTGCCCACGTCGGCACCGGAGGCGGCATTGGCCTTCGGGTCGTAGCCCTTGACCATGTCGCCGCCCACCACGATCAGCGTGGACAGGCCCAGCGCCGCGATCACCAGGGTGATGATCACCCACAGCTTGTTCATGCGTGCCGGCCCGCTCAGTTCTTGTAGTCAGGCGCCTGCCGCTCGACCTTGCGCAGCAGCGAGGGCCACACGAAGGCGCCGCCCATGCCGCCGGTCTGCACCTTCATCGCATGGCCCACGCCTTCGACGATCTGCGGGTGCACCTGCGTGAGCTCAGCATCGCCCGATTGCGCGGCCAGCTGGATCTGGCAGGTGCTCTCGAAGATGTACATGGCCAGGAAGGCATCGGCCACGGTGCGGCCCACGGTCAGCAGGCCGTGGTTGCGCAGCATCAGGAAGTTGGCCGTGCCCAGGTCGGCCTGCAGGCGCGGCTTTTCATCTTCGCGGAAGGCCACGCCTTCGTACTCGTGGTACGCCAGCGAGGCCAGCACGAAGGTGCTTTGCTGCGAGATGGGCAGCACGCCGGCCTTCTGCGCCGACACGCCCACGCCGGCGCGCGTGTGCGTGTGCAGCACGCAACCGGCGTCTTCGCGCACGGCGTGCACCGCGCTGTGGATGGTGAAGCCGGCCGGGTTCACGGGGAAGGGCGAGTCGCTGAGCTTGTTGCAGTCCTGGTCGACCTTGACCAGGCTGGACGCGGTGATCTCGTCGAACATCAGCCCGTAGGGGTTGATCAGGAAGTGGTGCTCCGGCCCCGGGATGCGCGCCGAGATGTGCGTGAAGACCAGATCGCTCCAGCCGTACAGGGCGACCAGGCGGTAGCAGGCGGCCAGGTCGGTGCGCAGTTGCCACTCTTCGGGGCTGACCTTGTCCTTGAGGGAGGGGATGTTCAGACTCATGGCGGGGCTCCTCGGTCGCTCGTGGCGATCCTTGTGTGGTTGTGGGGAGGCGCTTAACTTAGCAGCGAATTCCTCATCCGGGTTGATGCGGGACAGCTTTTGTGTGACGCAAGCCTGGCGGCTGAGGCAGCACCTGGGCCACGACCCTGTCGATCAGCGCGTCGTCGATGGGGCGGTTGCTGATGTAGCGGCGCACGTACAGCGGGCCGATGGCCATCTCGATGAGCTCCTCGAAATCGGCCTGGTCGTCCATTTCGCCCCTCAGGCAGGCGCGCTTGAACATGGGGGTGCGCTTTTCGGCACGGGCGGCCCAGTAGATCCGTTTCAGCTCGGCGATTTCCGGCGCGTTGCCAGAGGCGAACGCGATGGCCACGAGTGCTGCGCCGCCCTCGCTTTCAAGGAAGGTCCGCAGGTTGCGGAGCATGGCGCGCAGATCGCCTTCGAGTGATCCCGTGTCCTGCGGAGGCATGAGGCCTGTGGCCATGCGGCCCCCGGCGAAGGCAATGAGCGCGGCCTGCGTCTCCCAGCGCCGGTAGATCGTGGCGGTGTGCACGCCTGCGCGCTTGGCCACGCGGGGGACCGAAAAGGCGCCGATCCCATGTTCGCGCAGCTCGTCCATGACGGCCTGGGCCACGGCTTCCACCACCCGTGCGCTGCGCCCTCCCACGCGAGGCTTTTTGGCGCGATCAGGGGGCGATGTAGGGGTTTGTTCTAGCTTGGTCACGCCTTGATTAAAGCAGAAGTGCGTGCTTTAATTTTCTTTAACGCACAAAACTTTGCGTTAAAGAAGGAGTCTGAATGTCTGTTGAATTGAGCAGCGCCCCCGGCCTTTGCGGGTCCTTGAGGTGCCTGGGCCGTGACAAGGCCGGTCGTCGTTTCTTGGGGGCCGCCGCGGCCATGGGCTTGACGGGTCTGATGTCCTGGGGCGCCCCGGTGTGGGCCGGCGAAGCCCCGAACAAGGCCATCCGGGCTGAGGCGAGTGCGGATGCCGGCGAAGTGCGACCGTCCCCGAAGCCAGGCATGGTGTTCGAGTACAACCGTGGCATCGAGATGAGCGATGGGTTGGCCTTGCGTGCCAACGTCTTCCGGCCCTCGGGCAAGGGGCGGTATCCAGTCATCATCACCCACGGCCCCTATGGCAAGGACGTGGCCTGGCAGACGGGCGAGCCCTACCGCGCAGCGTGGGACAAGGTGAAGGCGAAGGTTCCCGACATCTGCAAGGCGTCGAGCTGCAGCTTCATGCGCTGGGAAACGCCTGATCCCGAGCGTTGGGTACCGTCGGGCTATGTGGTGATCCACGCCGATTCGCGCGGATCGGGCAAGACGGCGGGCTTGCTGGACATCCTGGGCGCCCGCGAGACGCAGGATTACAAGGAACTGATCGAGTGGGCGGCGCAGCAGCCCTGGTCCAACGGCAAGGTAGGCCTGCTCGGCATCTCCTACTATGCGATCAACCAGTGGCAGGTGGCCTCGCTTCAGCCCAAGGGGCTGGCGGCCATCATCCCGTGGGAAGGCGCGCTGGACGCCTACCGGGACATCTCCTACCACGGGGGCATTCCCAGCACCATGTTCACCAGGAACTGGACCTTGCGCCAGGTCTTTCCGAACCAGCATGGCAATGGCGCCACGCCCTTCCGCGATGCCGTGACGGGCGAATCGGCGGTAGGCCCGGCTCTGCCGCCCACGGTGCTGGCGGCCAGCCGCCGGACCATTCTGGACGATGTGCTTGCGCATCCCTTCAATGGCGCGTACCACGTGCAGCGCTCGGGCGATCCGTCACGCATCCACATCCCGGTGCTGTCAGTGGGCAACTGGGCGGGTGGTGGCCTGCACCTGCGCGGCAACATCGAAGGCTTTACGCAGGCGGCCACGTCGAACAAGTGGCTGCGCATGCACACGGGCGATCACTTCTCTCCCTTCTACCGCGACACCTCCCTGCAGTTGCAGAAGGCCTTCTTTGATCGCTTCCTGAAAGGCGATCCCAAGGCTTTCCGCCAGGAGCCGCGCGTGGTGGTCACGGTGCGTGATCCTGTCGGCGGAGATCGCCTGCGCGCTGAGAACGCCTGGCCGCTGGAGGGCACGCGCTTCGAGCGCTGGTACCTGCAGGCCGATGGCCAGGGCCTGGCCAAGGAGCAGCCCGGCACGGTGGCCAAGGCCGACTACGAAGCCCGTTCCGAGGGGGTGACCTTCCGCCTGCCCGCATCGACCGAGGCACGCGAGTTCACGGGGCCGCTCATGGCACGCCTGTGGGTCAGCTCGTCCACCACGGATGCCGACCTGTACCTTACGGTGCGCCTGCTCGATCCGAGTGGCAGGGATGTGACCTTCGAGGGGTCCAACGCGCCGGCCGTGCCGGTGGCCCAGGGCTGGCTGCGCCTGTCGCACCGCGAGCTGGATGTGGCGGCCAGCACACCGGGGCGCCCGGTTCACCCGCACCGGGTGCCGATGGCGGTCGAGCCTGGCAAACCGTACGCGGCCGATGTCGAGATCTGGCCGACGAGCATCGTGGTGCCGGCAGGCCATACGCTGGCATTGACCGTCGGCGGGCAGGACTTCGCCTTCCCGCACCTGACCAGCGGCGTGTACCGCGGCTCGGCGCCGTTCATGCATGACGGCAGCGACCCCAAGGTGTTCGGTGGCCGCCAGACCCTGTACACGGGCGGCGACTACGACAGCTACCTGTTGCTGCCGGCGATCCCTGCGGATCGGCCCGTCGCTACCGCCATCCCTGCCAAGCGCTGAGGCCACAGCGGCCTCCTGCACCGGCCCGCCTGCGGCCGGTGGCGGAGCCCTGCGCATCGCACCTTCAACCGTGAGACAACGACATGATCCCCATGAAACACTCCATGCGCCTTTCCATGGCCTGCTGTGCCATCGCCGCCTTGTCGGCCAACACCGCCATGGCCCAGTCGAGCCTGAAGATCTACGGCAACCTGGATGTGGCCGTCACCAACGTCAACAAGCAGCGCGGCCATACCGCAGGCACCGTGTTCCAGGCCAGCCCACTGTTTACCGCGCCATCGACGGTCAACAGCGTCGTGTCCAGCCTGTCATCCCAGAACGCGCTGGGCTTCAGCGGCACGGAGGAGCTGGGCGGCGGCTACAAGGCCGGCTTTATCCTGGAATCACAGTTCGCGCTCGACACCGGTGCCCAGAACGGGCAGGACGGCCGGATGTGGGGGCGGCAAGCCTTCGTCAGCCTGACCACGCCTTATGGCGAAGTGCGCATGGGGCGGCAGTACGCCTCGATGTTCTATGCCTTCGCGATGACGACCACCGAGTCGGTGGGCGGCTCCGACATCCAGGCCACGGGCATGGCATTGAACAACCTGCAGATCCGGCAGGACAACCTGATCAGCTACTGGCTTCGATCCGGTGGCTTGATGGCGACCATTTCCTACTCACCCAATGCCGGTGTCGCGGAGCGGGTCAGCTCGACACGTTCGGCATCTGTCGTCCCGGGCGCCACGGGCACCGGGCAGACGCTGTCGGGGCTGACGGCAGGCACGGAGAGCACCGATGGCCGTGGCCGCACCGTGGGCCTGATGCTGGGCTACACCTTCCCGTTCGGCCTGCTGCTGGCCGGGGCCTACAACCACACTGATTTTGCCGGTGTGCCTGTAGGCCTGGGCACTGCCACCACCGTGGGAGGCACGACGTTCTATCCCAACTTCTTCAATGCCGAGAAGTACACATCCTTCGCGTTCAGCGGCAAGTACACGGTGCCTGGTCAGGGAACGACGATCAGCGCCCAATGGCACGAGGGCAGCATGGCCACCAGCCCCACCGCGGCGCAGGGGCCGCTCTCGGCCGGCCTGGACCTGGGTGACATCAAGACACGCACCTTCTCCGTCGGTGTCAAGCAGCCCATTGGTGACTTTGCCGTGGGGTTTCAATTGGCACAGGCAGCGTTCACGAACTTCACCAAGGGTAAGAGCCGGGCGTTCATGCTGGCGGGGGACTACAACTTCTCCAAGCGCACCAAGCTCTACATCCGCGCAGGCCAGATGAAGGACGATCGCGGTGATGTTGTGGCCACCCATGCGGGCAGCACACCGGCGTCTGCGCTGCCACTGGCCGGTGGGCCATTCAACCTGAAGTTTGGCCTGGGCAATGTCGATTCGCCCTTCTTCAGTGGCGGGGGCTCCACGATGGATGCCCGCACCAACGTGGTCGGCATCGGTATCCGCCATCAGTTCTGACCCCTACCTTCTCTCCACTTTGCGGTTGACTCGCTCCCTGTCACCAAGGGGCAAGTCACTTTGGTGGGCGGGGGTTCAAGGACGACTGCCCACTTTTTTTGGCCACTTTAAGGTGCGAACTTGCTGGATTGGCGTTGGCGGCGGATGGATGACGTCGTGGTCAAGCTGACCGAAGGTGGTGTCCGCACCGTCGTCACCTGCCCGGCACACCCCTGGTTCGCATCGACCTGGGGCCATGTGCTCAGGGGGTACAGCGCAAAGCGTGTCGTGGCCTTGCTGGGGAGTGTTCGCCATGAGCATGCCGACATCCTGTTCAGTGTGTGGCTGCATCACCTGCCTTGCACGCGCACTGCGGTGCGCAGGCCGGCATGGGCGGCCTTGCTGGCCCATGCGCCAGACGACACCACGCGGTTGGCGTGGATCCGCCGTCTGGCCAAGGAGGCGCCGGCCCTGCACGCGGAGCTGGGCCTGGGCAGGCCCGAGACTTCGGCAAAACCTAGGCGTGGGGCTCCGTTGCAGCGCGCTTGCCCAGGCTGAGCAGCGCATACAGGATGATGGCCGCGAAGGTGGCCGTGCCAATGCCGCCCAGCTCGAAGTTGCCGAAGTGCAGGGCGAAGCCGCCGGTGCCCAGCACCAGCGGGATCGCCGCCACCATCAGGTTGCGGTTGTCCGAGAAGTCCACTTTGTTGTCGACCCAGATCTTGGCGCCGGCCGCGGCGATCAGCCCGAACACCACGATGGAGACGCCGCCCATCACCGGCAGCGGGATCGCCTGGATGACGGCGCCGAACTTGGGCGAGAAACCCAGGGCGATGGCGACCAGCGCGGCCACCACGAACACGGCGGTCGAGTAGATCTTGGTGGCGGCCATCACGCCGATGTTCTCGGCGTAGGTGGTGACGCCGGTGCCTCCGGCCGAACCGCTGACCATGGTGGCCACGCCATCGCCGATGAAGGCGCGGCCCATGTACTGGTCGATGTCCCGGCCTGTCATGGCCGTGACGGCCTTGATGTGCCCCAGGTTCTCGGCCACCAGGATGACCACGACCGGCACGATCAGCAGGGCCGCGCTGCCCGTGAACACGGGCGCGTGGAAGGTGGGCAGGCCGAACCAGGCCGCTGCGGCGATGCCGCTGAGGTTCACCGGCTTGCCCAGCCCCAGCCCGTTGGTGAGCACCACGTAGACCAGGCTGGCCAGGATCAGGCCCACCAGGATCAGCAGGCGCTGCAGCATGCCGCGCGTGAAAACGGCCACCAGGGCCACGCAGGAGAAGCTCACAAGTTGCATCCAGGCATCGAAATGGCTGGCGGCCATGTTCTTGATCGGGATCGCGGCCAGGTTCAGCCCGATCACGGCCACGATGGTGCCGGTGACCACGGGCGGCGTGAAGCGCTCTATCCAGCCGGAGCCGGCCACCTGCACGGCAAAGCCGATGAGCGTGTAGACCAGCCCGCACAGGATGATGCCGCCCAGCGCCGGGCCGATGTTGGTATTCGGCCCCGTGCCGGCATAGCCCGTGGCTGCGATGACCACGCCGATGAAGGCGAAGCTCGAACCCAGGTAGCTGGGCACCTTGCCCTGGGTGATCAGGAAGAAGATGAGCGTGCCGATGCCGCTCATCAGCACCGCGATGTTCGGGTCGAAGCCCATCAGGATGGGCGCCAGCACCGTGGCACCGAACATGGCCACCACGTGCTGGATGCCCATGGCGATGGTGGGCGGCCAGGGCAGCCGTTCGTCAGGCGCGACGACCGTCCCGTCGGACGGCCGTGGGGTCCAACTGAAGAATCTCAGCATGTGGCGGGCCTCAGTCGAAGGTGTGGTTGTATTGCTGGCGCAGCAGGTTTTTCTGCACCTTGCCCATCGCATTGCGTGGCAGCTCGTCCGTGAAGATCAGGCGCTTGGGCACCTTGAAGCCGGCGATGGTGTCCTTGAGCGAGGCCAGCAGCGCGGCCTCATCGAGCGCCACGCCCTTGGGCGTGACCAGCACGCCGACCACGCCTTCGCCGAAATCCGGGTGCGGCACGCCGATCACGGCCGATTCGATCACGCCGGGCAAGCGGTCAAGGTGGGTCTCCACCTCGGCCGGGTAGACGTTGAAGCCGCCGGTGATGATCAGGTCGCGCGCGCGGCCGACCAGGTGCACGTAGCCGTTCTCGTCGATGCGGCCGACATCGCCCGTGCGGAACCAGCCGTCGGGGGTGAAGGCCTCGCGGGTCTTGTCGGGCATGCCCAGATAGCCCTTGAACACGTTGGGGCCGCGCACTTCGACGTGGCCAGCATCGCCCTGTGGGCAGGGCTGGCCGTGGTCGTCGGTGATGCGCACGCCCACGCCGTGCAGGGCCGGGCCCACGCTGCCGGGCAAGCGCGATCCCTCCGCGCTGCGGCAGGGGTTGGAGCACAGCATGCCGGTTTCGCTCATGCCGTAGCGCTCCAGGATGGCGTGGCCCGTAGCGTGCACGAAGGCGTCGGCCGCTGTGGCCGACAGCGGCGCCGAGCCGCTGATGAACACACGCATGTGCGCCGTGGCTTGGGGCGTGAGGCCGCCATCGGCCAGCAGGCGGCCGTACATCGTGGGCACGCCCATGAACACGCTGGCGCGCGGGCCTTGCGTGTCCTTGATCTGCGCGATCACCTTGGCGGCATCGAACTTGCCGATCCAGCGCATGGGCGTGGCCGACAGCAACGCGCAGTGCCCGGCCACGAACAGGCCGTGGATGTGGAAGATGGGCAGGGCGTGCACCAGCACGTCGTCGGTGCGCCAGTCCCAGTGGCGCAGCAGCGTGCGCGCGTTGCTCAGCAGGTTGCCGTGCGTGAGCAGGGCGCCCTTGCTGCGGCCTGTGGTGCCGGAGGTGTAGAGGATGGCAGCCAGGTCGTCGGTATCACGCGTGGCCACAGTGTGCTGCGCGGGCATCTGCGCGGCGTGCGTGAGCAGGCTGCCGCTGCGGCCGTCGTTCAGCGTGAACAGGTGGCCCACGTTGCGGTGGGCGGCCAGGGGCGTCACCCAGTCCAGATCCTCGGAGCGGCACACCAGCACGGCGGGCTGCGCATCCTCGACGAAGTAGTCCAGCTCGGCGGCGCGGTAGGCCGGATTCAGCGGCAGGAAGACGGCGCCTGCGCGCAGCGTGGCCAGGTACAGCATCAGCGCTTCGACGGATTTGTCGACATGCGCCGCCACCACCGGCGGGCGGCCGCCCTTGCCACGCAGCTTGAGGCTGTCCAGCAGGTTGGCCAGCATGGCCGTGGCCTGGTCCAGGTCGCGCCAGGAATAGCTCAGCCCGCCATCGGCGAGGATGGCGGACTCGTCTGGCTGGGCCGGCAGTGCGGCCTGGATGGCGGTGTAGAGGTTCATGGCGTGGCGTTGAGCGTGGCGTTGAGCGTGGCCGCGTGGTGCTCGATGTGGTCGCGCACGAAGGTCGAGATGAAGTAGTAGCCGTGGTCGTAGCCGGCATGGCGGCGCAAGGTGAGCGGCTGGCCCATCTGCTTGCAGGCGTTCTCGAACAGATGCGGGTGCAACTGGTCGGCCAGGAATTTGTCGCTCAGGCCCTGGTCGATCAGGATGGGCGGGCAGTAGCCGCCATCGTTGACCAGCTCGGTGGCGTCGTGCTTGCGCCAGGTGCTGGTGTCTTCGCCCAGGTAGCCGGTGAAGGCCTTGCGGCCCCAGGGGCACTGGCTGGGCGCGGCAATCGGCGCGAAGGCCGACACGCTGTGGAACAGCTCGGGGTACTTCAGTGCCAGGGTCAGTGCGCCGTGGCCGCCCATCGAGTGGCCAAAGATGCCGACGCGGTCCTCACGGCCCTTGAAGCGGTCCAGCACCAGGGACAGCAGCTCCAGCGTGAGGTAGCTCTCCATGCGCCAGTGCGTGTGCCATGGGCCCTGGGTGGCGTCGATGTAGAAGCCGGCGGCGGTGCCGAAGTCCCAGGCCGCGTCAGCCTCGGCGATGCCGGTGTCGCGCGGGCTGGTGTCGGGTGCCACCAGGATCAGGCCGTGCTGGGCGGCGTACTGCTGCGCGCCGGCCTTGATCGGGAAGGTCTCTTCGGTGCAGGTCAGGCCTGCCAGGTAGAGCAGCACGGGCAGGGGCCTGGCGCCTTCTTCCAAGGCTTGCGGCGGCCGGTAGACCGAGAACTTCATCGGCAGGCCGATGGTGCTGGAACTGTGGCGATAGAAGCCCTGCACGCCGCCGTGGCAGCCGTGTTCGCTGAGGGTTTCGATCATGGTGCTGTCTCCTTCAGGACACCGGGCGGGTACAACAGGCCTGCGCGAATCGTCTCGCGCAGGCAGTGCCAGTGATCTCAGTAGATCACGACCGAGCGGATGGATTCGCCCTTTTTCATCAGGTCGAAGCCTTCGTTGATCTGCTCGAGCTTGAGCTTGTGTGTGATCAGGTCGTCGATGTTGAGCTTGCCGTCCATGTACCAATCGACGATCTTGGGCACGTCGGTGCGGCCGCGGGCGCCGCCGAAGGCCGAGCCCTCCCACTTGCGGCCCGTGACGAGCTGGAAGGGGCGGGTGCTGATCTCGGCTCCGGCCTCGGCCACGCCGATGATGATGCTGCGGCCCCAGCCCTTGTGCGTGCACTCCAGCGCCTGGCGCATCACCTTGGTGTTGCCGATGCACTCGAAGCTGTAGTCCGCGCCGCCATCCGTCAGCTGCACGATGGCGTCGACGATGTTGCCGCCGGCAGCTTCGATGTCCTTCGGGTTCAGGAAGTGCGTCATGCCGAACTGGCGGGCCATGGCCTCGCGCGCGGGGTTCAGGTCCACGCCGATGATCTTGTCGGCGCCCACCATCTTGGCGCCCTGGATCACGTTCAGGCCGATGCCGCCCAGGCCGAACACGACCACGTTGGCGCCGGCCTCGACCTGCGCGGTGAACAGCACGGCGCCCACGCCGGTGGTCACGCCGCAGCCGATGTAGCAGACGGTCTCGAAGGGCGCGTCTTCACGGATCTTGGCCAGGGCGATCTCGGGGGCCACGATGTGGTTGGCGAAGGTGGAGGTGCCCATGTAGTGCAGCAGCGGTTCGCCGTTGAGCGAGAAGCGCGAGGTGCCGTCGGGCATCAGGCCCTTGCCCTGCGTGCTGCGGATCTTCTGGCACAGGTTGGTCTTGCGGCTCAGGCAGAACTTGCACTGGCGGCATTCCGGTGTGTAGAGGGGGATGACGTGGTCGCCCTTTTTCAGCGAGGTCACGCCGGGGCCGACATCGACCACCACGCCGGCGCCTTCATGGCCCAGGATGGCGGGGAACAGGCCCTCCGGGTCCGCGCCGGAGAGGGTGTAGTAATCGGTGTGGCAGATGCCGGTGGCCTTGATTTCCACCAGCACTTCGCCTTCGCGCGGACCTTCCAGGTCGACGGTTTCAATGGTCAGGGGTTGGCCGGCTTTCCAGGCCACGGCGGCGCGCGTTTTCATGGGCTTGTCCTTGTGGGATTCGAGGGGGGTTCAGGGTGTGGCGCCATCATAAGCACCATCGGGTGCGCCACCGGCCGGGAAGACCCAAGATCGTCAGGGTGGTTCGCAAAAGCGGAAACGGTGGCAGACAACCTATCTGCCAGGCATTCAGGTTTTGGGCGGGATGTCCATCGGGTCGGGCAGGGCGGCGCCGCAGCGCCAGCAGAAGCTGGCGTAGATCGGGTGGCCTTCGGTCGAGCAGGGCTGGCAGGTCCGTGTTGGCACAGGCACGCCGTTGGTGGTCTGCTGGCGCTGGGCCGTCATTTCGGCTGTGACGATGCCGGTGGGCACGGCCAGCACGCCCCAGCCCAGCAGCATCATCAGCGAGGAGATGAAGCGGCCCAGGTCGGTGCGTGGCGTGATGTCGCCAAAGCCCACCGTGGTCATCGTGGTCACGGCCCAGTACATGGAGGTGGGGATGCTGGTGAAGCCGTGCTGCGGCCCCTCGACCACGTACATCAGCGAGCCCATCACCAGCACCACCATCAGGACGAAGGACAGAAACACCAGGATCTTGCGCCGGCTGGCCGTCAGGGCCCGGCCCAGCGAGGTGTACTCGGCCACGTAGCCCGTGAGCTTGAAGATGCGGAACACGCGCAGCAGCCGCAGGATGCGCACGTCGATCAGCGCATGCGCCTCGGGCACCAGCAGCGCCAGGTAGGCCGGCAGGGTGGACAGCAGGTCGATGATGCCGAAGAAGCTGGTGGCGTAGGCCATAGGGCGGCGCACGCACAGCAGGCGCAGCACGTACTCGGTGGTGAAGATCACCGTGAACAGCCATTCCAGCGAGGCGAAGGGCAGCTCCAGCCGGCCGCCGTAGGGCTTGATGCTGTCCAGGATCACCACGGCCACGCTGAGCAGGATGGTGGCGATCAGGATCTGGTCGAAACGCCGGCCGGCGGTGGTGTCCGCCTCGAAGATGATGATGTAGAGCTTTTCGCGCCACCCGCCCTCGGGTTTGTCCAGCGCGCTGTCCGGGAATGAGCCTCTGTTCATGGTGCGGGTCATCTACGGGGTCATTTACGTAATGAAACGAGGATAGCCTTGAACTTCCGTTGATCGCCTCCATCTACTGAACTTGTAGCATGGAGGTGCCCGATGCGCATGTCGAGATACTGGATGAGCGGTTGCATGGCCCTGGTGCTGATGGCGGCAGGGCAGTGGCCGGCCGCTGCCCGGGAGGCCGTGGACGGGGATCTGGAGCGCGAGGGCTGGGTCTCCGTGACCAGCCGCCTGCCGCTGGACCAGGCGGTGAAACAGTTGCAACGCGCTGCCCGTGCCAAGGGCATGCCGGTGGTGGCCGATGTGACGTCGGCTTCGGCACCTGGGGCAGCTTCCCATGAACTGAGCGCCGGTGCGGCCGCGGCCGGAACGCGCGTGCTGGTGCTGGGCCGTCATGATGGTCATACGCCCATCTTCCAGGCGGCCGATTCCGGCACCATGGATTTGCCGTGGCGCGTGCTGCTGCAGAGTCTGCCGGATGGCTCCACCCGTGTGCTGTTCAATGACCCGGCGCACATCGCCGCCCGCATCGACCATGCGGATCCGGCGGATGGTGCCCTGGCCAGCCTGGGCGCGCTGCCCGAGGTGGTCACGGCGGCGCTGAGCCGGCCTGGGGCCCGGGTGACGCAGACCTGAGCCTTGCGCGGGCCTTGTCGTCCACGGTGATCCAGCCCCGGCCTTGACCGGGGCTTTTTTGTGGGTGTTGCGGCCCGGGCGCTGCTCAGGCGTCGATCGCCGACTGGGAGCTGGCCTGCTTGCGCAGTTCGAACTTCTGGATCTTGCCGGTCGAGGTCTTGGGCAGTTCGCCGAAGACGATGGCGCGCGGCACCTTGAAGCCGGCCAGGTGCTGGCGGCAGTGGGCGATCAACTCCTCGGGCGTGGTGGTGGCGCCGTTCTTGAGCTCCACGAAGGCGCAGGGCGTCTCGCCCCATTTCGCGTCGGGCTTGGCCACCACGGCCACGGCCAGCACGGCGGGGTGGCGGTAGAGCACGTCCTCCACCTCGATGGACGAGATGTTCTCGCCGCCCGAGATGATGATGTCCTTGCTGCGGTCCTTGATCTTGACGTAGCCGTCCGGGTACATCACCGCCAGGTCGCCTGAGTGGAACCAGCCGCCGGAGAAGGCCTCCTGCGTGGCGCGCGGGTTCTTCAGGTAGCCCTTCATGGTGATGTTGCCGCGGAACATGATCTCGCCCATGGTCTCACCGTCGGCCGGCACGGGCTTCATCGTCAGCGGGTCCATCACGGTCACGCTGCGCTGCAGGTGGTAGTTCACCCCCTGGCGGGCGTTCAGGCGGGCGCGGTCGCCCACGTCCAGTGCGCCCCAGGCCTCGTGCTTCACGCACACGGCGGCCGGGCCGTAGACCTCGGTCAGGCCGTACACGTGGGTCAGGTCGAAACCCATGTGCTCCATGCCTTCGATCATCGCGGCGGGTGGGGCGGCGCCAGCCACCATGGCCTTGACGGGGTGGTCGATGCCTTGCTTGAGTTCGTCCGGCGCGTTGACCAGGCCGGCGTGCACGATGGGCGCGCCGCAGTAGTGGGTCACGCCATGCTCGCGGATGGCGTCGAACACGGCCTTGGGCTCGACCTTGCGCAGGCATACGTTCACGGCGGCGCGGGCGGCCACCGTCCACGGGAAGCACCAGCCGTTGCAGTGAAACATCGGCAGCGTCCACAGGTAGATCGCGTGCTTGGGCATGTCCCACTCCAGGATGTTGGAGATGGCGTTGCTGGTGGCGCCCCGGTGGTGGTAGACCACGCCCTTGGGGTTGCCGGTGGTGCCGGAGGTGTAGTTCAGGCTGATGGCGTCCCACTCGTCTTCGGGCAGCAGCCATTGGAAGGTGGGATCGCCTTCGGCCAGCAGCGCCTCGTAGTCGAGCGTGCCGATGCGCTCGCCCGGGCCGGTGTAGACGGCGTCGTCGGCATCGATCACCAGCAGCGGCTCGGTGCGGGTGCGCAGGGCGATGGCACGGGCCACGACGCCGCTGAACTCGCGGTCGACGATGATGGCGCGTGCTTCGCCATGGTCCAGCATGAAGGCCAGGGCTTCGGCGTCCAGCCTGGTGTTCAGGGTATTGAGCACAGCGCCGGCCATCGGGATGCCGAAGTGGGCTTCGGCCATCGGCGGGGTGTTGGGCAGCATCACGGCCACCGTGTGGCCCCGCTCAATGCCGCGCTGGTGCAGGGCGCTGGCCAGGCGGCGGCAGCGTGAGTAGGTCTGGGCCCAGGTCTGGCGCAGCGCGCCGTGGATGATGGCCAAGCGGTCCGGGTAGACCAGGGCGGTGCGCTCCAGGAAGGTCAGCGGCGTCAGGGCAGCGAAATTGGCCTCGGTGCGGGGCAGATCCTGGGTGAATATGTTCTGGGAGGACATGGCGGGCGTTCTTCTATCGATACGCTCGCATCTTGCGCCCGCAGCCCCCTCAGGGGATCCGGGTTCCCCCTGTGTCAGGGCGGCGCACTGGTGTGCCGTTGTGCGATCAACATGGTGTGCAGGTGTGGACGCCCCTGCGAACCGGTTGGCGACGTGCCGCCAGACTTAATCTGTCAATCCGCGTCGCCCTGGCCCTCGGGCACCACACGGATGCGCGCGCCCTGGACGCTCACCACCTGGCCGGCCCGGATCTTGGCGGTCTTGCGCATCTCGTCCTGCCCATCCACCTGCACCCGGCCTTCGGCCACCATGGTCTTGGCGCGCCCGCCGCTGTCGGCCAGGCCCGTGGCCTTGAGCAGGCTGTCCAGGGTGATGAACTCGCCGCGCAGTTCGAAGGTGATCTGTTGCAAGGGGGGCATGGAAAGTCTATTGTGGAAATTATTGTTTTCAGATGGAACGATGGAGTACCATCGCGTTTGTGACGCTTGTGCGCGCGTTTCCGAAGGATTATGGTCCTCGCACCGCCAGGCGCTGAGACGATGGGATTGAACGATGTCGATGAAAAAAACAGATCTGGCCAAGAACCTGGGCTTGAAGGTGGCTGGCCAGATGCGCCAGGCGGGCTCGCCCGGGCGTTTCGGCCAGGCTTCCAGCCAGGTGCCGGATCGGCGCGAGCAGCGCAAGCTGGACCAGGCCGCTGGTCTGGTGCCTTTTGCCGCCAAGCTGCACGCGGATCTGATCAAGGAACTGCAGGAACTGGCCGCCGCGAGCGGGCAGAGCCTCAATGAGGTGGCTGATCGGGTGATCCGTGCCGGCCTCAAGCAAGAAGAGAAGCAAGATGCGCCCGCCAAGCCGGCAGCCAAGCCTAAAAGGCCCACCAAGCAAGCCAAGGAGACCTGAGGATGAACCGCCCCATGATGCACGTCGTCGACCCCTCCACCGGCGAGGCTGATCCCGCCGCCATCCAGCGCGCCTTCGATGCCCAACTGAGCACCTCGCTGGCTTGGCGCACCTCGACCGCGGCCGAGCGGATCACGCGCCTCAAGAAGCTGCGTGAGGCCATGCTGGCCCGCCGGGAAGATTTCTACCAGGCCTTCCAGGCCGACTATCACAAGCCCGCCTCGGAAGTCGAGGGCACCGAGTTCATGCCCGTGCTGGACGAGGTGCGCCACGCCATCGGTGACCTGCGCAAGTGGATGCGCCCCAAGCGCGTGTGGCCCACGATGACCACCGGCGGCACCTCCGCCTGGATCGAGGCGCAGCCGCGCGGCCGCTGCCTGATCGTGGCGCCCTGGAATTTCCCGCTCAACCTGTGCTTCGGCCCGCTGGTGTCGGCCCTGGCGGCGGGCAACACGGTGATCCTCAAGCCCTCGGAGATGACGCCGCGCGTCAGCGCCGTGATGGTGTCCATCATCCGCGAGCTGTTCCGCGAGGATGAAGTGGCCGTGTTCGAAGGCAGCCTGCCCACGTCGAACGTGCTGCTGTCGCTGCCCTTCGACCACATCTTCTTCACCGGCTCGCCCGCCGTGGGCAAGGTGGTGATGGCGGCTGCCGCCAAGCACCTGACCAGCGTCACGCTGGAGCTGGGCGGCAAGTCGCCCGTGATCATCGACGAGACGGCCGACCTCAAGACGGCAGCCGAGACCCTGATGTGGGGCAAGCTGGCCAATTGCGGACAGACCTGCGTGGCGCCCGATCACATCTACGTGCATGAGTCGGTCAAGGATGCCTTCGTGGCCGAGTGCCAACGCGTGATCGGCGAGCGTTATGGCCGCACGGCCGACGAGCAGAAGGCCTCGCCGCACTTTGCCCGCGTGGTCAACCAGCGCCACACCCAGCGCATCGCCGGCCTGCTGGACGATGCCCGTGCGCGCGGCGCCCGCATCCTGCAAGGTGGTGAGGTCGACATCGGCACCGCCTTCATCGCGCCCACGCTGCTGGACAACATCCCGCTTGACGCGACCATCATGAGCGAGGAGATCTTCGGCCCCGTGCTGCCCATCATCGCCTGGCGCGATCTGGATGCCGTGGTGCGCGAGATCAACGCCCAGCCCAAGCCCCTGGCCCTGTACATCTGGAGCCACAACAAGGACCGTACCCGCCGCATCATGGCCCAGACCAGCTCGGGCGGCGTGGGCATCAACCACTGCGTGCTGCACTACGCGCACGGCAACCTGCCCTTCGGCGGCGTGAACAACTCCGGCATCGGCAGCGCGCACGGCATCTACGGCTTCAAGGCCTTCTCGCACGAGCGGGCGGTGCTCAAGTCCGGCCCGGTGATGGTGGCCAAGCTGTTCTTCCCGCCGTACACGGGCTTCAAGCCCAAGCTGATCCGCACGGTGGTGGACATGCTCAAGCTGCCCAAGCTGTTCTAAGGCACTCTGTTACCTCTGAGGGATGCAGCTTCCGGAAATGCCCGGATAATGCCGATCCCAGGGCATCAGCCCGCCTCGCATACGCTGCGTGGCGGGCTTTTTGCATGAGATCAGTCAACGACGTAGACGCATCGCGCCTGTGGACATCTTCATTCAACAAATCATCAATGGCCTGGTGCTGGGCAGCATGTATGCCCTGGTCGCATTGGGCTACACCATGGTGTACGGCATCATCAACCTGATCAACTTCGCGCATGGCGAGGTGCTGATGGTGGGGGCCCTGGTGGCCTGGACGGTGGTGACCTGGCTGGGCGATGCTGGCATGCCGGGCTGGGCTCTGTTGCTGCTGGCGCTGCTGGTGGCCATGGCGGCGTGCATGTTGCTCAACTACGTGATCGAGAAGCTGGCCTACCGGCCGCTGCGCAACGCGCCACGGCTGGCGCCGTTGATCACGGCCATGGGCGTGTCGCTGCTGCTGCAGACACTGGCCATGATCATCTGGAAGCCGGACTACAAGCCCTTCCCGATCCTGCTGCCCGACGAGCCGTATGAGTTCATGGGTGCCACGATCAACCTGGTCCAGATCCTGATCCTGGTGGTGGCCGCGGGCACCATGGCCGGGCTGCTGGCGCTGATCCACTTCACGCCGCTGGGCCGGGCCATGCGCGCCACGGCCGAGAACCCGCGCGTGGCCCAGCTGATGGGCGTGCAGCCCGACAAGGTGATTTCGGCCACCTTCGTGATCGGTGCGGCGCTGGCCGCGCTGGCCGGCGTGATGTGGGCGGCCAACTACGGCTCGGTGCAGCACACCATGGGCTTCCTGCCCGGGCTCAAGGCCTTCACGGCGGCGGTGTTCGGCGGCATCGGCAACATGGGCGGCGCCATGCTGGGTGGCATCCTGCTGGGCCTGATCGAGGCGCTGGGGGCCGGCTACATTGGTGACCTCACCGGCGGCGTGCTGGGCAGCCATTACCAGGACATCTTCGCCTTCGCGGTGCTCATCCTCGTGCTGACTTTGCGGCCTCAAGGTCTGCTGGGTGAGCGCGTGGCCGACCGGTCTTGAGGGAGGGTGACTGACATGATGCTTCGCCAGAAGACCTGGACCTTCCTGATCTGTGCCGCCTTGCTGCTGGTGCTGCCCCTGGCCTTGCAGAATGTGGGCCAAGCCTGGGTGCGCATCCTCGACATCGCGCTGCTGTACATCCTGCTGGCGCTGGGCCTGAACATCGTGGTGGGCTTCGCCGGCCTGCTGGATCTGGGCTACATCGCCTTCTATGCAGTGGGGGCCTACATGTTCGCGCTGCTGGCCTCGCCGCACCTCACGGACAACCTGCCGGCATTGGCCGCCATGTTCCCCAACGGCCTGCACACCCCGATCTGGCTGGTGATTCCGCTGGGGGCAGGGCTGGCGGCCATCGCTGGCGTGCTGCTGGGCGCGCCCACGCTCAAGCTGAGGGGCGACTACCTGGCCATCGTCACCCTGGGCTTCGGCGAGATCATCCGCGTGTTCCTCAACAACCTGAACGCGCCCGTCAACCTAACCAATGGCCCCAAGGGCATAGACAGCATCGATCCGCTCACCTTCTTCGGCGTGAGCCTGGGCGAGCCCTGGCACATCGGCGGCTTCACCTTGCCGCCCGTCACCTTGCACTACTACCTGTTCCTGGCGCTGGTGGTGCTGGCCGTGGTGGCCAGCGTGCGCCTGAACGATTCGCGCACGGGCCGGGCCTGGCGCGCCATCCGCGAGGACGAGATCGCGGCCAAGGCCATGGGCCTGAACACCCGCAACCTCAAGCTGCTGGCCTTCGGGCTGGGGGCCACTTTCGGTGGTGTGGCGGGTGTGCTGTTCGCCAGCTTCCAGGGTTTCGTCTCGCCTGAATCCTTCAGCCTGAACGAATCGATCATGGTCGTGGCCATGGTGGTGCTGGGTGGCCTGGGCCATGTGCCCGGCGTGATCCTGGGCGCCTTCCTGCTGGCGGCGCTGCCCGAGGTGCTGCGCCATGTGGCCGGGCCACTTCAATCAATGACGGATGGTCGGCTGGATGCCGCCATCCTGCGGCAACTGCTGGTGGCGCTGGCCATGATCGGCATCATGCTGACGCGGCCGCGCGGGCTGTGGCCTTCGCCGGAGGGCAGGGCATGAGCACCGGCGTCGTGACCCCGCTGACCGAGCCGGGCGTGCCCATGCTGCACGTCGACGGCGTCAGCAAGCGCTTCGGCGGCGTGCAGGCGCTCAGCGAGGTCGGCCTGCGCATCGCGCCTGGCAGCGTGCACGGCCTGATCGGCCCCAATGGCGCGGGCAAGACCACCTTCTTCAACGTGATCACCGGCCTGGTGCTGGCCGACAAGGGCCAGTTCGAGCTGAGCGGCCTGCGCTACAAGCCCTCGGCCGTGCACAAGGTGGCCCAGGCCGGCATCGCGCGCACCTTCCAGAACATCCGCCTGTTTGCGGACATGAGCGTGCTGGACAACGTGCGCGTCGGTCGCCATGTGCGCACCAGCATCGGCTGGTGGCAGGCGCTGCTGCGCACGCGGGCCTTCAAGCGCGAAGAGTCCGCTATCGCGGGCGATGCCATGGCCTTGCTGGAGTTCGTCGGCCTGGCCCATCAGGCCCACCGCGCCGCCCGCACCCTGAGCTATGGCGACCAGCGCCGCCTGGAGATCGCCCGCGCACTGGCCACCGAGCCTCGCCTGCTGGCGCTGGACGAGCCCGCCGCCGGCATGAACGCCACCGAGAAGGTGGCCTTGCGTGCCTTGATCGAGCGCATCCGCGACCAGGGCCGCACCGTGCTGCTGATCGAGCACGACGTGAAGCTGGTGATGGGGCTGTGTGACCGTGTCACCGTGCTGGACCAGGGCCGCCTCATCGCCGAGGGCTCGCCCGCCGACGTGCAATGCAACCAGGCCGTGATCGAGGCCTACCTGGGCAGCGCCGCCCACGCCACTCACGCGCCATGACGACGACTGACAAGAAGCCGCTGCTGTCCACCCATGGTCTGAGCGTCGCCTACGGCGGCATCCAGGCCGTCAAGAACCTGTCCATCGAACTGTACGAGGGCGAACTGGTCAGCCTGATCGGCGCCAACGGTGCGGGCAAGACCACCACGCTCAAGGCCATCTGCGGGCTGCTCAAACCGCAGGCTGGCGAGGTGCAGTACCTGGGCCGCAGCATCGCGGGGCAGGGCGCCTGGACGCTGGTGGAGCAGGGCCTGGTGATGGTGCCCGAGGGCCGCGGCATTTTTACCCGCATGTCCATCGACGAGAACCTGCGCATGGGCGTGTACCTGCGGCGCGATGCCCAGATCGAGGCTGACATCGACGCGGTGTACCTGCGCTTCCCGCGCCTGAAGGAGCGTTCGAAGCAGCTGGCCGGCACCTTGTCCGGCGGCGAGCAGCAGATGCTGGCCATGGGCCGAGCCTTGTTGGCGCGCCCCAAGCTGCTGCTGCTCGACGAGCCCTCCATGGGCCTGTCGCCGATCATGGTCGACCAGATCTTCTCGGTGGTGTCGGACGTGTCCAGGCAGGGCGTGACCGTGCTGCTGGTGGAGCAGAACGCCCACCGCGCGCTGGAGATGGCCGACCGTGCCTACGTGATGGAATCCGGCGAGATGACGCTGAGCGGCCCGGGGCGCGAACTGCTGGGCAACCCGCAGGTGCAGGCGGCTTACCTGGGGGCTTGAGCAAGGCCTTGCGCTTCAGTCAGGCACGTACACGCGTGCCTTCACATGCTTGAGGTGCGTGACGATGGTGAAGGTCATGATCACCAGCAGCGACCAGGCGCTCCATTTGCTCACGTGCACCGTGGTCCAGGCGCCCATCTGATTCGGGTACTTCCAGATGCCCATGAAGGTGCTGATGTTCTCGGCCAGCCAGATGAAGAAGCCGATCAGCACGAAGGCCAGCAGCAGTGGCATGCGCAGGGGCCGCTGACGTGGCGTGAACTCCACCGTGGCGCGGGCGTACAGGCCCAGTGTGCAGGCGGCCAGGTACCAGCGGTAGTCACCGATGAAGTGGTGGGTGAAGAAGTTGGCGTAGATGGCGCAGGCCAGCAGCGTGGCCATCCAGTAGGGCGGGTGGTGCAGCACGCGCAGGTCGAACAGCCGCCAAGCCTGGATGATGTAGCTGCCCACCGCCGC
The DNA here is from genome assembly GCF_049274795.1 of Aquabacterium sp. Taxonomy (GTDB): domain Bacteria; phylum Pseudomonadota; class Gammaproteobacteria; order Burkholderiales; family Burkholderiaceae_C; genus Aquabacterium. The sequence goes on along the minus strand of NZ_JBASTH010000073.1, from coordinate 138,497 downwards.
GTACATGAAGCCCGAGAACAGCGGCACGCCCAGCACCTTGGTGTAGCCCGGATCGGGGTAGGACCAGGATTGGATGTGCGACGAGGTCTTGAATACCTCCAGCGCGAAGCCGACCACGTGGAAGAGGCTGATGGCCTTGAGCTCGTCCCAGGTCTCCAGCTTGGTCCACACCATCACCGCCTGAATGCCCAGTGCGATCACCAGCAGCAGGTCATAGCGGGGGATGCCCGCCCAGCCGGTCTTGGGCACCAGGAACACCGACAGGAAGAACAGGCCGGCGAACAGGCAGGCGCGGGCCTCCTTCAGGCCGAAGGCCCAGAAATCCAGCAGGGCGTCTCGCGGTGTGTAGGGTGTCTTGGCGATGGGCGCCCCGTCGGTGGGCGATGAATGCGCGAGGGCGGTGGAAGCGTGCTCAGCCACGGGTGCGGTACCAGTATCGATAGCGCTCTTCGAAGCCCAGGCGCCGATAGAGTTCCACGGCCCCGTGGTTGTCGGCCACCACCTGAAGGTAGGCGGTATGCGCGCCTTGTTCGCGCCCCCATGCCATCAACCCCTGGCACAAGGCTGTGCCTAAGCCCTGGCGCCGGTGCGTGCTGTCCGTGGCGATGTCGAACAGGCCCAGGTGGCCGCCGGACACCACGCCCAGGCCGCAGCCCTGGGGCTCACTGTCGTCTGCTTGAACCACGGCGAATGCTGCAGGCTGTGTGAGGGCCCGCAGCATGGCCAGGTGGATCTTCTGGTGCGGGCCGTCGTCGTCCTTGATGCGGATGAACTCGCACAGCCACGTGGCGGCGTCGGGCAGCAGGGCGAACCGATGGGGTGGCCCCGGCTGGCGCGGCGTATCACCGGCATCGCCATCCAGGGGGCGGGCCATCACCGAGCACGGGTCCTCGCACAAGCGATAGCCGCGCTGCGCCAGCATGCGGTCGATGGCCAGGTCGTCGGGCGTGGACAGCAGGCGCAAGGTCGGTGGCAGTCCGCGCTGTGTGAAGAAGCGCTCGATCAAGGGCAGGTCATCCGCCAACTGCCCGGTGTGTGCGCCTGCCGTGTTGGCCGAATTGGTCCGCCGCGTGTAGCCATCCGAGGCCCTGAGCAGCCAGCCTGCGATGCGCTGTTCCTCCAGCGCGGGCCATGAGGCCAGCCCCGCCTGTTCGATCGCCTCGATGGCGGCCTGGGCGGGCGTGGGCGCTGTGGCCACGATGCTCAAGCCTGGCTGGCGGGCACGCTCTGCCCGTGCTTGTCGGCCTCGCTGGTGAAGGCGTCGGCGTAGAAATAGTCCTCCGGCAGGCCAGCCTGCGCTACGAAATCACGCTTGGCCGATTCGACCATGATGGGCGCGCCACAGGCGTAGACCTCGTGCCCCGACAGATCGGGCAGATCCTCCAGCACGGCCAGGTGCACCAGGCCTTGTCGGCCTGTCCAGCCGTCTTCCGGCTTGGCATGCGAGAGCACGGGCACATAGCTCAGCCACGGCAGTTCATCGGCCTGGGCCTGGGCCCAGTCGTGCAGGTACAGGTCGTTGCGCGAACGGCAACCCCAGTACAGCGCCACCGGCCGCGTGTTGTGCTTGAAACGCAGGTGCTCGATGATGGCCTTGATCGGCGCGAAGCCCGTGCCCGAGGCCAGCAGCACGATGGGCCGCTCGGAATCCTCCCGCACGAAGAAGGTACCCAGCGGGCCTTCCATGCGCAGGATTTCCTTTTCCTTCATGGCCGTGAACACGTGGTCGGTGAACAGGCCGCCAGGCATGTGGCGGATGTGCAGTTCGATGCCGTTGACGCCCGGGTCCTTGGCGGTGTGCGGCGCGTTGGCCATGGAGTAGCTGCGCCGACTGCCGTCCTTCAGGATGAACTCGACGAACTGCCCGGCGCGCCAGCCGAAGTTGGCCGTGGCCGGCAATTGCAGGCGCAGGATGGCCACATCAGGGGCGGGGCGGTGGATGCTGGTCAGGCGCGTGGGCATCTTCATCACCGGGAAGTCGCCCAGGCCCACCACCTGGCGTGATTCCAGCACCAGATCGGTCTGCGGCGTGGCGCAGCAGGTCAGCATGTAGCCGGCGGCTTCATCGGCTGGCGACAGGGCCTTGAGCTGGTGCGCGCCATGGATCACGCGGCCTTCGAGCAGCTTGCACTTGCACGAGCCACAGGCGCCGTCCTTGCAGCCATAGGGCAGGCCCACGCCGGCGTGCAGGGCCGCGCCCAGCACGGTCTCGTCGCGCTGCATGGTGAAGTGACGGCCACTGGGTTGAACGGTGACGGAAAAACTCATGGGAACGGCCTTGGGAGCGGTCAGAATCGTCAATCCTGAGATTGTCCCCCAAGCCGCCATGTTCAACCCCGCACCCGCCCGATGCCGCCAGTTCCGACAAAGCCGTGTGCTGATCGTGGGGTGCGGCGATGTGGGCCTGCGTGCCGCCAAGGCACTGCTGCCGCGCTGCCGGATGCTGGCGCTCACCACATCGGCCGAGCGGGCCCAGGTGCTGCGCGCACACGGCCTGCGGCCGGTGCTGGGCAACCTGGATGCGCCGGCCACACTGGCACGTCTGGCCGGCCTGGCACCACGCGTGCTGCACCTGGCGCCGCCACCCGGCAGTGGCCACCAGGATCCGCGCACGGCGCACCTGCTCCAGGCGCTGTCACGGCGTGGCGCGGTGCGGGCCTTGGTGTACGGCAGTACCTCGGGTGTCTATGGCAATGCGGGTGGCGCCCGTTTCGACGAGACACGGCCCGTGGCGCCGGCTTCCGACCGGGCCCGGCGCCGTGTGCATGCCGAGACCCTGGTGCGCTGGTGGGGCCGCCGGCACGCGGCTGTCGGCACGCACGCCTGCGTGCTGCGCATCCCGGGCATCTACGCGCTGGACCGCGAAGGGGGCGACCCGCGCGAGCGTGTGTGCAAGGGCACGCCCGTGTTGGCTGCGCAGGACGATGTCTACACCAACCACATCCATGCCGACGACCTGGCCCGTGCCTGCGTGGCCGCCTTGTGGCGCGGCAAGCCTCAGCGCATCGTGCACGCCAGCGACGACACCGAACTGAAGATGGGCGATTACTTCGATCTGGTGGCCGATCTGTGGTCGTTGCCCCGCCCGCCGAGGCTGGATGCCGAGCAGGCCCGCGCCACCCTGAGCCCCGTGCAGTGGTCCTTCCTGAGCGAATCGCGCCGGCTGGACAACCGGCGGCTCAAGCAGGAACTGCGGGCAAGCTTGCGTTATCCCACGGTGCGCGAGGGCCTGCGTGGCTGATCCAGTGTGACCTCCCTCTTAGGAGGGTGGTGTGCTGCCCAGGCCACAGCGACCCGGCGCATGGTGATAAGTTCCCGGCATCCGAAATTCTTCAAGAGGGGACAGACCATGCCGATGCTTTCCAATTCCTTTGTTGTCCGCTGGCGCAGTGTGCCGGCCGCCGCCTTGCTGGTGGCTTGTACCGCAGCCCAGGCCGCCCCCAGCAAGCTGGTGGTGTTCGGTGACAGCCTGTCCGACAACGGCAATGCCTCGGCCCTGGTCGGCCGGTACGGCATCGACCTGCCCGCAGAGCCCTATTACGAAGGCCGCTTCAGCAACGGTCCCGTGGCCGTGGAGGTGATGGCGGCGCAACTGGGCCTGAACCTGGAGAACCATGCGTTCGGTGGTGCCCTTTCCGGCGTCAACAACCGCATCAATGCCTTTGGCCTGCTCGACGGCACAGGCCTGCAGGGCCAGATCACCGACTACCTGGGCGATACCGGCGGCACCACGGATGCGTCGGCCTTGTACGTGGTCTGGGGCGGTGCCAACGATCTGTTGTCCTCGCCTACCGCAGCCACGGTCACCACGGCGGTCAACAACCTGGCCTACAACGTGAACCTGCTCTACCAGGCCGGTGCCCGCGATTTCTTCATCCCCAACCTGCCTGACCTGGCCACCACCGCCAGCGCCATCGCCGCTGGCGGTGCGCAGCAGGCCGGGGCGCATCAGCTCTCGCTGTCCTTCAACGCGGCGCTGGCCCAGGCCATGTCTACGCTGCAAGGCAGCCTGCAGGGCGCGCGCATCCAGGTGTTCGACACCTTCGGCACTCTGGCCGGCTTGCGTGCGGACTATGTGGCCCAGGGTTACAACGTGACGCAAGGTTGCTGGGATGGCGACATGCTCGGCCAGGGCGCCCTGTGTGCCGATCCTTCCAAGTACTACCTGTGGGATGGTCTGCACCCGACTGCGGGCGTGCACCAAGCCGTGGGCCAGGCCTTCGCGCAGGCGGTGGCTGTGCCCGAGCCCGCCGCCTGGGCCTTGTCGCTGGTGGGCGTGGGACTGGTCGGGCTGATGGCGCGTCGCCGCCAGGTGTCTGGTTCTGCCGCGCTGGCTGGCTGATTGGCTGTTGCTCCTTGATCAAGGGGATATGAGCCGTGCCCCAGGGCCTGCGTTCGCGCAGGCCCTTTTGGCGCTTCAAACGAGGTGCTGGCCAAGATCCTGATCAAGACCCGCATGGCTGCCGATGCCCTGGGCGCCACGATGATGGACCGCCCCGAGTGGACGGGCGCTCGCCCCAAGGTCTTCGGCTTCGACGAGATCGAGGTGTACTGCACACCGACCAACAACCGCCGCGGCACCACGCCGGTGTCGTCGAACCTGGCTGATGGCTCTATGGCGGCCGCCAGCGCCCGCCCGCCGGTCGATGCGGTCAACCCCTGCGCCGACAACGTCTACGGCGCACATCGTGCGCTGGCGCGAAGCCGGCAAGAACGTCACGGCCACCGGCTTTGAGTGGGATCTGTTCGTGCAGTGTGGTGACACCGCCGCCACCAAGACGCCCGCCTCGCGCTACGTAGGCAACGTCAATGACGCGCCCAATGGTTCGGCCGACTTCGGCGCGCCCGATGGCCTGTGGTTCGACCAGTTCGGCCGCCTGTGGGTGCAGACCGACCAGGCCGGCACGGCCTCGGGTGACGGGGTCAACATCGGCGCCACCTGCATGGTCTGCGCCGACCCGGTCACGGGCGCCATCAAGCGTTTCCTGACCAGTCCCATGCAGTCCGAAGTGACCGGCATCGCGATGACGCCGGACGGCAAGAGCATGTTCGTCGGCATGCAGCATCCGGGTGAAGAGGCCGCCAACCCGGCCAACCCGACCCAGTACTCGAACTGGCCTGCCAGCCAGTTCAGCACCAATTCGGCCGGTCAGGCCGTCGTGGGTGGACGTCCTCGTTCCGGCGTGGTGGTGATCATCAAGACCGGCGGCAGCATCGTTGGCAACTGATCGACATCGACCATCGCACAAGGAGTTTCACATGCGTCGCTATTCTCCGCAATCATCGCCCTGGGCCTGGCCTCGCTGGGCTTCCAGGCGCAAGCCGCCGTGATCACCAACCCTGCACAGGTGCCTGGCACCCAGCAGATGATCGATTTCAACGGTGAAGACGGCCTGTCCATCGGTGCCGGTTCGTCGTGGACCACGGGCACCCCGGCCGTGACCTTCAGCTCGCTCGACGGTGATGTCACCGTGGGCCAGCGCTGGGCCACCGACCTGGGCATCAATGGCAGCTGGGGCGCCGGCAAGTCTTTCCTGTCGTTCGACACGATCGGCGATATGACCGTGCGCATCGACTTTGGCAACCTGCGCACCCGTGCGTTCACGGCTGACTTCAGCCTGTACCAGGAATCCGGCACGCGCAGCCTGTTGACCGTCACCGCCTACGGCGTGGATGGCAGCTCCAGCTCGTTCACGCTGGGCTCGTTCAGCACCTCGCTGGATGGTGTCGCCCTGGACGACAGCGCGCTGATCGATTCGACCAACTACGCGATCACGCAGGGCCTGCGCCTGGCCCATGCCGACATCGCCTACATCACCATCAAGGGTGATGGCGTGGTGACGGACAACCTCACCTTCACGACGCCCGTGCCCGAGCCGCAGACCTATGCGCTGATGCTGGCGGGTCTGGGTGTGGTGGCCTTCGCGGCCCGTCGCCGTCTGCACAAGGCCTGAGCCTGATCGAGAAGGCGCCTGGTCAAAGGCGCTTCGACGGCCCCGCGTGGTCCTGCTGGTCAGGCCGTCGGGGCCGTTGTCTTTGGCTTGAACTTGCACCAGGGCGTCACGCTGCACTCCCAGCAGCGCGGCTTGCGCGCCTGGCAGATGTAGCGGCCATGCAGGATCAGCCAGTGGTGGGCGTGCTGCATGTACTGGGCGGGTACGCGCTTGAGCAGCTTGATCTCCACCGCCAGCGGTGTCTTGCCGGGCGCCAGGCCCGTGCGGTTGCCCAGGCGGAAGAGGTGCGTGTCCACCGCCATGGTGTGCTCGCCGAAGGCCACGTTGAGCACCACATTGGCTGTCTTGCGGCCCACGCCGGGCAGGGCTTCCAGCGCCTCGCGCGTGCGGGGCACCTCGCCGCCATGCTGCGCCAGCAGGATGCGGCAGGTCTCCATCAGGTGCTTGGCTTTGCTCTTGTACAGGCCGATGGTCTTGATGTAGTCGCTCAGGCCATCGATGCCCAGATCGAGGATGGCCTGCGGCGTATTGGCCACCGGGAACAGCTTGCGGGTGGCCTTGTTGACGCCCACGTCCGTGGCCTGCGCCGACAGCAGCACGGCGGTCAGCAATTCGAAGGGCGTGGTGTATTCCAGCTCGGTTTCGGGGTGGGGGTTGGCGGCTTGCAGGGTCGCGAAGAAGGCTTCGATCTCCGCGGGCTTCATCAGGGGGCTGCTCATGGGGGGCGGGCAAGGGAACGGTGGTGCGGGGCCTGCAGCAAAAGGCAAGGCCCCGCGATGGGGCGCCTCAGCGTTTGGCGGGTTGCGGGGGCTTGAGGCCGCCGCAGTCGGCCGAGATCCAGCGGGCGCGGTGCTTCATGGTCATCACCTGGGGCTTGCCGCCTTCCTGGGAGGTCATGCGCACTTCACCGCTGTAGCTCTCGGGGTTGGCGAAGGTGGTACTGCCTTCGCCCTGGGCGGGCGGCTTGGTGCAGGCCAGGGTCCATTTCCAGGTGCTGCCGCTGCGGCTGGTGACTTGGCTCTTGCAGTCGCCTTCGGATTGCTGCCAGCGGTTCTGCTCCAGCATGTCCTTGGTCAGGCACATGCGCGCGGCCATGCCGCCACCGGCGTCGGCCGGGTTGATCTGGATGCCCTGGGCCTTCATCTGCGCTTCGATCTGCTTGCGCATTTCGGGCGGCATGTTCTTGAGCTGGGCGGCCATCTGAGCGGATTGATCGGGCACGGGCTTGCCGTTGAGCTGCTGCGATTCCGACGTCATCTCCCACAGGCCGGGCTTGATCGGCGGCGGGGTGTCGGCGGCCTGGGCCAGGCCCATGGCCAGCAGGCCTGTCAGCGCGAACGTGGCGTGGCGGGCCATACGGGGCAGGGACAGGCCTGAACGACGGCCATTGCCGTGACGATGGGCGTGATGGGACATGGTGTGGCTCCTGGGGTGGGTGTTGTCATGCGCCGATCGCGCGTCGGCGCGTGGATGATGACACAGGAGCCCGGCCAGGCGCCATCGGGCGCGGCCGCGCTCAGAGCACGACCACGGCGTCGGGCAGCTCGTTGCGGTCTTGATCGCCCGGCCTGAGCGGGTAGCGCTCTCGCATCAGCGCGCCCACCTGGTCGATGGCGTGGGCCAGGCCTTCTTCGAAGCGGCCCTCGCGCAGCGAACCGGCCAGGGCATCGGTGAGCTGGCGCCAGGTGTCGGGCGGTGTCTGGCTGGCCAGGCCGCGGTCGGCCAGGATCTCGATGCGGTGGTCTGCCAGCAGCAGGTAGATCAGCACGCCGTTGTTCTGCTCGGTGTCCCACACGCGCAGGCGGCCGAACAGGTCGACCGCGCGGCTGTGCGCGTCCACGCCGGCCCACAGGGCGCCGGCGGGCAGGCCGCCTTCCACGCACAGGCGCAGTTCACCGCGGTGCCGCGTTTCGCTCTCGCGCACGCGTGCTTCCAGGCGGCCCAGGCCGGCGGGGGTGAGGGTGCTGCGCACGTTGCCGGCGTCCAGCCAGAGGTGGCGGGCCCAGCGCAGCGGGGATGAGGGGCTTGTGCTTGTCGATGTCATGGCGCTGCTCACCATTTGCCGGAGGCGCCACCGCCCCCGAAGCTGCCGCCGCCCCCGGATGAGAAGCCTCCACCGCCGGACGATCCGCCCCAGCCGCCCATGCCACCTCCCATGCCGCCATAGCCAGCGCCCCAGCGCGAGCCTCGACCGCCGCCACCGCGCCCGCCGCTCCCGATGGCTGCGATCAGCACCATGGCCACCACGGCGGCAATGCCTCCGATCAACAGGCTGCTGGTCCACCACCAGCCCAAAGCCCCGGCCCCGAGCCCCGTGGCCACGGTGCCCAGCTTGCGCCCCAGTACGGCCGTGAGCACGGCCCCGATGACGGGCACGCCCCCGAACAGGAAGATGCCCAGGTCACCCCACTGGATGCCCGTGGTCTGAGCGCTGCGCCGGGCCGTGGCATCGGGTGCGGGCAGTTGCTCGCCTTTGATGAGCGTCTGCAACTGGTCCACCGCGACATTGAGGCCGCCGGCATAGTCCCCTGCCTTGAAGGCTGGGCGGATGGCTTGGTCGATGATGCGGTAGGCGGCCAGATCCGGGATGGCGCCTTCCAGCGCACGGGCCACCTCGATGCGCACCTGCCGGTCGTCCTTGGCGACCAGCAGCAGCACGCCATCGCCCACGTCGCGGCGGCCCACCTTCCACTGGCTGGCCACGCGGTGGGCGTAGGCGGCGATGTCTTCGGGCTTGGTTGTGGGCACCAGCAGGATTACGATCTGCGAGCCCTGCGCCTGCTCGATGGCAGCGAGCTTTTGCTCCAGTGCCTGGCGTTGCGCATCGCCGAGCGTGGCGGTCTGGTCGGTCACGCGCGTGTTGAGCGGTGGCACGGGCAAGGGCTGGCCCGGCGCCCAAGCCGTGTCGGCCCACCCGGGGATGGGCAGCAACACCGTGACCAGCGCGAACAAGGCCACCCAGGCCCAAGCCATCACGTGGTGCGCGCTGCGTGTGGAGGCTGCCATCCACACACGGGGCATGCCCTGCATCACTTGCTGAAATCCACCGAGGGCGGCTTGGATATCTCGGCCTCGTTCTGCACTGTGAAGCCGGGCTTTGCACCGTAGCCGAAGACCATGGCCGTGAGGTTGCTGGGGAAGCTGCGGGCCAGCACGTTGTACTCCTGCACCGTCTGGATGTAGGCGTTGCGGGCCACGGTGATGCGGTTCTCCGTGCCTTCGAGCTGGACGCGCAGATCCTGGAAGCCCTGGTTGGCCTTCAGGTTGGGGTAGTTCTCGCTGACCACCAGCAGGCGCGACAGCGCACCAGACAGTTCACCCTGGGCCTGCTGGAACTTGTTGAAGGCCTCGGGGTTGTTGACCAGCTCCGGCGTGGCCTGGATGCTGGTGGCCTTGGCGCGCGCCTCGACCACGCGGGTCAGCGTGTCGCGCTCGAAGTTGGCCTCGCCCTTGACGCTGGCCACGATGTTGGGGATCAGGTCAGCGCGGCGCTGGTACTGGTTCAGCACCTCGGACCACGCGGCCTTGGATTGCTCATCCAGGCGCTGGAAATCGTTGTACCCGCAGCCTGTCAGTGACAGGGCCGAGGCCACGGCAAGCGCGGCAGCCAAGCGGCGCGCAGTGGGGGCGAGGGGCAGTGAACGGGGCATCGCGGTCCTTTCATCGGTCATCAAGGCGGCAAAGCGGCGATGGGGCCGCAGCCGCAACGATAAATCAGGTCGCGACAGAAAACTTCAAGTCACACCGCCCGCTGTGGGCGATGTGGTGTGTGTGCTCATCAGGCCCAGGCCACCCCGGGCAGGTTGTTGCACGACAGGACTTCGTGGCTGCGGGAACGCGGATAACGCTCCCGCACGATGCGCACGGCCCCCATGGGGGTGTCCGCCAGCACCTTCAGCACGCGCTTGGCAGCGCGTTGCGAGGGATCGATCACCACCATCGCCGACACCTCGAAGAGGCGCAGGGCAGGTTCGATCGCCAGATTCATCAATGCACGCATGGCATTTCTCCTACGTCATGGAATGGTGCGTGAGCGCCGTCCCATGCAACGAGAATGCATTTTGTGGGCCAAGCGTGACACGGTGATGACCCTTGTATGGAGCCCCGAATGGGTCGGAAGGTTCCCTGCCCGTGCATATTGGCATGGGGACAATCCCTGGGATGGTGCCCAGGGACCCAGCACGGGGCGTCGGTGTCAGGCCAGGGTGGGGTAGTCCGTGTAACCCTTGGCGCCGCCGCCGTAGAAGGTTTTCGAATCCGCCGCGTTGAGCGTGGCATGGGTGCGCAGGCGCAAGGCCAGGTCCGGGTTGCCGATGAAGGGGCGGCCAAAAGCCACCAGATCGGCCTGGCCGCGCGCCAGGGCTTGCTGGGCCAGGTTCAGGTCGTAGCCGTTGTTGACCATCCAGGGGGCCTTGGTGCGGGTGCGCAGGGCTTCGTAATCGAAGGGGATGTGGCGCGTGCCGCCGGTAGCACCTTCGATCACGTGCACGTACATCAGGCCGAGCTTGCCCAGTTCGTCGGCCACGTGGTTGAAGAGCGGCTGCGGGTTGCTGTCGCTGGCATCGTTGGCTGGCGTGACAGGCGACAGGCGGATGCCGGTGCGGCCCGCGCCCACTTCGGCCACCACGGCCTGCACCACTTCATTGAGGAAGCGCGTGCGGTTCTCGATGGAGCCCCCGTAGGCATCGGTGCGTTGGTTGGTGCTGTTGCGCAGGAACTGGTCGATCAGGTAGCCATTGGCTGCGTGCACTTCCACGCCATCGAAGCCGGCCTTGAGCGCATTGCGGGCGGCCTGACGGTACTGCGCGACGATGCCTGGGATTTCGCCGATGCCGAGCGCGCGGGGGGCGGACACCGGTGCGAAGCCCGTGCTGATGTAGGTCTTGGTGCGGGCGGGGATGGCCGAGGGCGCTACGGGCACTTCGCCCACGGGCTGCAGCGAGTTGTGCGAGATGCGGCCCACGTGCCACAGCTGGATCACGATCTTGCCGCCCTGGGCGTGCACGGCGTCGGTCACCTTCTTCCAGGCGGCGATCTGCTCGTCGCTGTAGATGCCCGGGGTGTCGAGGTAGCCCTGGCCCTGCTGGCTGATCTGGCTGGCCTCGGTGATGATCAGCGAGGCGCCCGTGGCCGGGTTGGCGCGTTGCGCGTAGTAGGTGATGGCCAGTTCGCTGGGCACCTGGCGTGCGGCCGCCCGGTTGCGCGTGAGCGGGGCCATGACGACACGGGTGGGCAGCGACAGATCGCCGAGGCGGATGGGATCGAACAAACCAGGCATGCAGAACTCCTGTCCATTGAAAAAGAAGCGCCCACCGCCAAGGGTGGGACGCTTCTTCAGGATAGCCTGCCGGCAAAAGGCTTGCGCGCGCAGGGCTGCTGCGCCTTGCGCGGGATCAAGCCTTGGTTCAGGCGCGCGAGCGGCGCCGTGCGGCCACACCCGCGATCGACAGACCCGCCAGCAGCAGGGCGACAGAGCCAGGCTCCGGCACGGCGGTGACGCTCACGTTGCCGATCGACAGCAGCGAGGTGCTGACGTAATCGTTGACATCGCCGATGGCCCAGGCCAGCGAGACGCTGCCGGCTTGCGCGAACGTGATCGACTGCGTGCCGAGCGACGAGGCGTTCCAGCCCTGGCCCACATCCAGCAGCGACAGCGAGGCGGTGTCTCCCAGCTTGGTGAGCTGCGTGCCCGAAGCAGTGGTCAGCACCAGCCAAGCGCTGTCGCCCAGGTTGAGGCCGCCGGCGCCTTCACGGGTGAAGAGCTGCCAGTCGAAGCTCAGGGTGTCGCCGGCCTGCACGTTGAAGGTCTGCGAGGCCGAGGAGCCTTCCATCACGAAGTTGCCGTTGTCGGCGTCGTCCAGCGCACCACCGGCGAGGTTCAGCGAAGACTCCAGTGCCAGGCCGGCGGCCACGGTGTCCTGGCCGGACAGGTTGTAGTGGCCGATGGCGGCGGGGAAGTCGTCCTCGTACAGGCTGCTGGCCGTGCCCAGCAGCAGGCGGGGCGTGTTGCCGATGTTCAGTTCGCTGAACAGCGTGCCCTGGCCGACGATGGCGTCACCGGCGGTGGTCCAGCCGCTGAGGCCGGCGCTGAAATCACCGTTGGTGAGCGGTGCCGCCTGGGCGGTGGCGGCCAGGCCCAGAACGAGGGCGCCGATGGTGGTGCGCAGGGGGGAGTGTGTGCGGTTCATGAGGTACATCCTTGTTGTGTCGGTTGGCTCGGGGCTCATCACAGGCCCAGGTCACGGGCGGCCTGCAACTGGGCGGGTGTGACGCCGCGCAGCAGGGCCAGCGGGCGGGCGGCGGCGGGGCCGGCGCTGCCATCGCTGTCGATCTGCACCTGGGTGCCGGTGCTGATGGGCACCAGCTTGACCACGCCGAGCGACAGTGCCTGGTCGGCCTGCACACCGATCGAGGCCAGCAGGGCACTCAGGTCGATCCGGTCGCTGCCCGGGGTGAAGTCGGTGATGGTGTCCAGGCCGTCGCGCAGGCTGGTGTAGACCAGCACGTCGCGGCCGGTACCGGTGGTGATGGTGTCCGCGCCTTCGCCGCCGTTGATCACATCGTCGCCAGCCGTGCCGGTGATGGTGTCGCGGCCGCTGGTGCCACCCACCTGCTTGAGCAGGTTCAGGCCGACCACGACGGGCTCGTGGTCCGACGAGCGGTAGGGCGTGGCGGTGTAGTAGTCAGGGCCGCAGGTCGCGCAGCCCGGCTGCTTGAACTCCACGTTGTAGTCGATCACCGAAGGCTCGTCGGCGTTGATATGCCAGTGGTGCGCACCGGTGACCTGGGCCGTGAGCGAGGTGCTGGCCAGCGCGTGGTCGATGTAGCCGGCCTCGCCATCGAACACGTACGAATAGTCGCCAGGGCCGTTGAAGTGCGCGCTCAGGTCCACGAAGCCGTTGGAGGTCAGGTCATGGGTCGGGTCTTCCTTTGCGTAGGCGTTCAGATCGCCAATCACCAGCACATCGTTGTCGCCCTGGGCGCTCTGCAGGGTGGTGATGAAGCCGCGCAGCGCCTGGGCCTGCTGCAGGCGGCTGCCGTTGTAGCAGCCTTGGCCATCGCCCTGGTCGGCATTGGTGCCGGTGGCGTCACCACAGCCCTTGGACTTGAAGTGGTTGACCAGCACGGTGAACTTCTCGCCATTGGGCGCGGCGAAGGTCTGCGCCAGCGGTGGGCGGTTGTGCACGCTCGATGCATCGCTGAGCGAGCTGCCCACGCGGCCCAGCTTGCCCGGCTTGTAGATCAGCGCGACCTTGATCTCGTCGGTGCCCGTGCCGGTGGCGGGATCAGGCACCACGGCGTAGGTGCCGGCGCCCATCGCGGCGTTCAGGCCGTTGACCAGGTCCACCACGGCGCTCTCCGCGCCCGTGCCGTCGTTCTCGATCTCCATCAGGCCGACCACATCGGCATCGATGGCCTTGAGTGCGGCGATGATCTTGGCGCGCTGGCGGTTGAACTCGGCCAGCGTGCTGGCACCGCGCGAGGTCGGGAAGCCGGCGCCCAGGCCATTGCCGTTGAAGTAGTTCAGCACGTTGAAGCTGGCCACCTTCACGTTGCCGCCCACATCGGCCGGGGCCGCGGTGCGCGGGTTGGTGCGGGTGAACACCACAGGCTCGGTCGGGTGGATGCGGTAGTCGGCCAGGCCCGTGTTGCTGGCGGTGGCCAGGCCGTAGTCGATCACGCCGGTGATCGAGTCGATGGTGTCACCGGCGCGCTGGGTGTTGTCCTCCAGCGAGAAGTAGGGCGTGGGGTCGGGGTTCTGCAGGCTGCTGCCGTCGTCCAGGATGATGCGGCGGCGGGCGTTGTCCTGGTCCAGCTGCTGGGCCTCGACGCTACCCGGGCGGTGCAGGTTGGTGGCCTTGAGCAGGCGGCCTTCGGCCGACAGCGTGATCTGGCCGTAGCGGCCCAGGAAGTAGTTTTGGCTGGCCGTGAGCTCGGTGGCGATGGTGACCAGCATGCCTTCCACATGCTCCAGGTCATCGTCCTGCAGCTCGGGGAAGGTGATCACCGTGGGTGTGATGCTCTGGTTGCTGGCGAGCACGCTCAGGTTGGAGATGGTCTTGAGTTCGGTGACGGTGTGCGCGGCGGTGAGGGCGTTGCCGGCCGCGCCCACGTTGTATTCATCGACCACGCCGGTCAGTTGCACCAGTTGGCCCTTGCTCACAGTGGGGGCGGTGCTGGTGAACACCAGGATGCCTTCGGAGGTGGTGGGATCGCTGTCGGGGTTGGGCTCCTGCATGAAGAAGCCGTTGTTGAGCAGCTTGGTGACGACGCCGCGCGTGGTCACGGTCTGGCCCACCAACGGGCTGGTATTGCCGCTGCCCTGGATGGTGTGGATGGAGACCTCCGAAGGCGACGGCGAGGGAGAAGGCGACGGTGAAGGGCCGGGCGATGGTGCCGGTGCGCCATTGCAAGGGGCGGGGGCCGTGCTCATGGTGCGGGGGGCGGGCGCCACCAGCGTGAAGTCGGCCTTGTTGTTGTTCGTGTCGGTGCAGCCGCCGGCCAGGCGCAGGGCGGCTGTGCTGTTGGTCAGGGCGTCGGTGGGCGTGCCTTCGGTGGGCGTGCTCGCGCCATAGCTCACGATGTCGACCAGCGCCGCGTGGCTAGGGTTGGTGCCGCTGAGCGTCACGTTGGCATTGGTGAGAGCCACCTTGCCGTTCGCACCGGCCATGGCGATGGTGCCTTCGGCATCGGGCGTGGGCAGATCCTGTGTGCCGCCGTTGCCTGCGGCCTGGCGGATCAGCAGGTACTGGCCCGCTTGCAGGTTCAGGTTGCCCAGCGTGGTCTTGTTGTTCCAGCTGCTGCCGGTGGAGGAGGCGTAGTGCACCGTCCAGCCGCTCATGTTGACGGCCGTGGGGCCGGCGTTGAACAGCTCGATGAAATCGTTCTTGAGCGTGGCACCGGAGTTGCCGCCGCCACCATAGACCTGGCTGATCACCACGGCCGCGTTGGCGCCGGCGCAGGCCAGGCCACCCAGGCCGAGCAGCAGCGCCGCGCACAGCGGGCGCAGGCTCACCGGGTGGTGGGATGAATGGGGCTTGGAGCGGGCTGTCTTGTCGTGCATGTCACACCTCGGTGGTCAGTCGGATCAGAGAATCCGCGAAGTGTGGGCTGCGCGTGTTGCACGGTCATGGGCGCACCACGGCGGGGCGTGGTCCATACGGACTGCGTCTGTGTGACGGTGTCTGGATGCTGCGCTGGTCGCGCGCGCTTCAGTTTCCGCTGGATGGAGCGCGGCGGGCGCGTGCACGCGCCAGCGCGGCTTCGACCACGCTGCGCTTGCGGGCCAGTTCGGCCTCATCGCTGATCTTGGTCAGCTCGGCCAAGTGCTCCAGCTTGTGGCGGGCCTTGGCGGCCAGGCGCTCGTCGTTCTCGGCCTGGGCACGTTGCACACGGGCCTGGCGCTGCATGTAGCGTGTGCGCGCGTCATCCGCATCGGCCTGCGACCACGCGGCCCATCCGGTAAGGCGGGGCGATTGTGCTTGTACGGGCTCCAGGCTGATGCAGTCCACCGGGCAGGCCGGGATGCACAGCTCGCACCCCGTGCATTGCGATTCGATCACCGTGTGCATGTGCTTGGGCGAGCCCACGATGCAATCGACCGGACAAGCCTTGATGCACAAGGTGCAGCCGATGCACCAGCTCTCATCGATCACGGCCAGGTAGCGGGGGCCTTCCACGCCGTACTCAGGGTTCAGCGGGATCACGGGCCGGCCGGTGGCCTGTGCCAGGCGCACAATGCCTTCGGCGCCGCCAGGGGCGCACTGGTTGATCTCCGCACTGCCCTCGGCAATGGCCTCGGCGTAGTGCGCGCAGTCGGCATAGCCGCAGCTGGTGCACTGCGTCTGGGGCAGCAGGTCGTTGATCTGGCGGGCGTCCATGGTGGAGCGGGAGTCTAAGGCACGCAGCGGAGGTGCCTGGAGTGAGGGGCGTGAAACCGCGCCGCAGAGCACGCGTTCAAAAGCACAAAGGCCCGCCATCAAGGCGGGCCATACTGGTATGGCAGCAGAGCTTGGCGGAAGAGCTTGCTGCTTAAGCGGCCTTGGCAGCCTTGGGCTTGCTGCCGGCACGCTGGTTGTGCGCCAGGATGAAATCGCGGATCACCGGGTAGGCCATTTCGCGCCAGCGGCGGCCGGAGAAGATGCCGTAGTGGCCCGCGCCGATCACGTCGTAGTGCTTCTGGCGGCCATCGGGGATGCCGGTGCACAGCTCGTGCGCGGCCTTGGTCTGGCCCGCGCCGGAGATGTCGTCCAACTCGCCTTCCACCGTCAGCAGGGCGGTGGTCTTGATGTCCTGCGGGCGGACCAGCTCGGGCTCGCCTTCCGGGTTGCGCACCTCCCAGGTGCCGTTGACCAGCGAGAAATCCTGAAACACGGTCTTGATAGTGTCCAGGTAGTACTCGGCGGGCATGTCCAGCACGGCGTTGTACTCGTCGTAGAACTTGCGGTGCGCTTCGGCGCTGTCGTCATCGCCGCGGATCAGGTCCAGGAAGAAGTCGTAGTGCGAGGCCTGGTGGCGGTCCGGATTCATGGCCACGAAGCCCGTGTGCTGCAGGAAGCCTGGGTACACCGGCCGGGTGGCGCCGGGGTAGTTGGGCGGCACGCGGTAGATCACATTGTTCTCGAACCACTCGAAGCTCTTGTTCATGGCCAGGTTGTTCACGGCCGTGGGCGATTTGCGCGCGTCGATGGGGCCGCCCATCATGGTCATGGTCAAGGGGGTGGCTTCGCCGCGGCTGGCCATCAGCGAGATGGCGGCCAGCACCGGCACCGTGGGCTGGCACACGGAGATCACGTGCACATCGGGGCCCAGCAGGCGGACGAAGTCCTGCACGTAGTTGATGTAGTCGTCCAGATGGAAGGGGCCGTCCTCCATCGACACCATGCGGGCGTCCACCCAGTCGGTGACGTAGACCTTGTGGCCTTGCAGCAGCGTGCGCACGGTGTCGCGCAGCAGGGTGGCGTGGTGGCCCGACAGCGGCGCAACCACCAGCACGGAGGGCTGCTCACGCATCTTGTCGAGCAGCTTGCTCTCGTCGGTGAAGCGCTTGAAGCGCAGCAGGCGGCAGAAGGGCTTGGCCTCGACCACCTGTTCCTGCACCACCACCTCAGTGCCGTCCACGTTCACGGCGGTGATGTCGAAGGCGGGCTTTTCGTACTCTTTGGTCAGGCGGTGGATCAGCTCGAACCCGGCGGCCACGCGCTGGGCTTGCGGTACATGCGCGAACATGGACAGCGGGTTGCTGTAGAGCTTGGACGCGGCGCTGGCGAACTCCGAGAAGGGGCTCAGCCAGGCGCGGTTGGCTTCATAGATTTGATAGAGCATGTGAACGAACCTTTATAGGTATGACCCGTATCGAGCGGCTGCATGTCACAGGCACTTCGCAGGCTTGTTGCGGTGCAGCATAAATCGTTTTCAAGATCTTTGCATTTCAGACGGGCATCCGAGAAGGGCATTAGCACGGTCCCAATGCGTCTTTTCAAATTCAACAGGCGAAAAAAAGCCCGCCTGGCGCCGGTGAAGGCTGGGCGGGCTTGCGTAGGCTGAATTTGTTCAGCCTGGATTCACTTATTGCGACACCTTGGCGATGGCTTCCGACACGGCCTTGATGTTGCCGTCGTTCAGCGCGGCCACGCAGATGCGGCCCGAATCGACACCGTAGATGCCGAACTCGGCACGCAGGCGCTGCATCTGGGCAGCGTTCAGGCCGGAGTAGCTGAACATGCCCTTCTGGCGGGTGATGAAGCCCAGATCCTGGGTGATGCCGGCGGCCTTGAGGTTGTCGACCAGGGCGGTGCGCATCACCTTGATGCGGTCACGCATCTGGGTCAGCTCGTCTTCCCACAGCTGGCGCAGGGCGGGCGTGGTCAGCACCGTGGCCACCACCTGGGCGCCGTGCGTGGGCGGGTTGGAGTAGTTGGTGCGGATCACGCGCTTGAGCTGGCTCAGCACGCGGGCCGATTCATCAGCCGTTTCGCTGACGATGCTCAGGGCGCCTACGCGCTCGCCGTACAGCGAGAAGCTCTTGGAGAAGCTGGTGGACACGAAGAAGCTCAGGCCGGCGTCCAGGAACTTGATGACCACGGCGCCGTCTTCGGCGATGCCGTTGCCGAAGCCCTGGTAGGCCATGTCCAGGAAGGGCACCAGGCCGCGTTCCTTGGTGATGGCAATCACTTCGTTCCACTGGGCTTCGGTCAGGTCGTAGCCGGTGGGGTTGTGGCAGCAGGCGTGCAGCAGCACGATGGTGCCGGCCGGGGCGGCCTTCAGGGCGGACAGCATGCCGTCCACGTTGATGCCCTTGGCGGCGTCGTCGTAGTAGGGGTAGGTGCCCACGGTGAAGCCGGCCGATTCGAACAGGGCGCGGTGGTTTTCCCAGCTGGGATCGGAGATCAGCACCTGGGCATCCGGGTTCAGGCGCTTGAGGAAATCGGCGCCCAGCTTGAGGCCGCCCGTGCCGCCGATGGCCTGGGCCGTGGCGATGCGGCCGCCCTTGACGGCAGCGTGGTTGGCGCCGAACACCAGGCCCTGCACGGCCTTGTCATAGGCGGCGATGCCGTCGATGGGCAGGTAGCCGCGGGCCTTGGGGGCCTCCAGCAGTTGCTTCTCGGCGGCGGCCACGCACTTGAGCAGGGGCAGCTTGCCTTGTTCGTCGGTGTAGACACCCACGCCCAGGTTGACCTTGTTGGGGTTGGTGTCGGCGTTGAACTGTTCGTTCAGACCCAGGATGGGGTCACGGGGGGCCATTTCAACTTGTGCAAACAACGAGGCCATGGTGCGAGCAATCTCCGGTAGGGGTGGCGGTCAGCTAAAAAGAGGTGTCCCGGTGGGGCGGCGTGCGCTTGTGACGCGCGGCAGCCTGAATCGGGCAAACCCTTTATTTTATCGACCAGTCAGGGCTCCGGTCATGCAACGCATGCCGCAACTTAAAAAATACACCCGCCGGGAGGCGGGTGCAATGCAAGAGCCTCCCGCCCTCACGGAGATCCAGGTTGATCAGACCTTGTTCAGCTTGATGCTGGTGGACGTGGCGGTGAGGTAGCCCACGGCGGCAGCGTAGTTGTCGTCGTAGTTGACCTTGATCGCGGCGCTAAGGGCGGCCTGGGCCGACTACCGATGCCTGATTTCCCCGAAGATCAAGCATTTTTGTTTGTGCCGCCGATCTTGGCGCGCCCTGTGCAGCCCATGCCCCCAGTGCCCATGTCCGCGCTCATGGCCCCGCAAAGCCTTCCCCACGATGGCGACCTGCTTTTGCGCGCGGCCGATTGGACGGGCCAGCACGCATTGGTGCTGTTCCTTGTGTCGCTGATCGGGCTGGTGGCCTTGTCGTGGGGCGTGTGGCGCATGGCATCGCGCTGGGCCGCATCGCGGCGCCCCCTGCTGTCCAACCCCTGGCTGGCGTTTGCCCTGCGCTTGGTCGCGGCGTTCGGTGTCATCGTTGGTGGCGCGGCGGTTTTCGCAGAGATCGCGGACAAGCTGGGCACGGGCAGGCGGATGGGGCTGGCGGACCAGGCCTTCACCGATGCCTTGAGCCGAAGCGTGCCGCTGGAGGCCTTGCAGGTCTTCGCGGCGCTCACACGCCTGGGTGACACGGTCACGCTCGTCGGCCTGTGCGTGCTGGTGGCCTTGCTGCTGTGCTGGCGCGGGCGCATCGGGCTTGCGGTGGCCTGGGTGATGACGGTGGCCGGCGGTGGTTTGCTCAACACCACGCTCAAGCACGTGTTCGCCCGCGTGCGGCCCATCCATGACGATGGCCTGGTCCAGGCCGATGGTTTCAGTTTCCCCAGCGGCCACAGTTCGGGCTCCGTGGTGGTCTACGGCATGTTGGCCTATCTGGCGCTGCGTCTGCTGCCGGCACGCTGGCATGGGCCTGTAGCGCTGCTGATGCTGGCACTGGCCTGCACGATCGGCGCCAGCCGCATGTTCTTGCGCGTGCATTTCGCCAGCGATGTACTGGCCGGCCTGGCCTTGGGGCTGGCCTGGCTGGGCGCAAGCGTAATCAGTATCGAGCTGGCGCGCTGGTGGGGCCGGCGACGCAAGCGGCAGGGCGCGCAAGGTGAACGAGCCATGACTGATTAATTACTTTAATTGACTAAACTATTTTACGAGTGTAATTTTCGGGCATTCGCCTACATTCCTTGTCGCTCAGGTTCGCCATGTCGCTCAAATCCCATTTCGTCACCCATGAGGTGAAGAATCAGCCGCAGCCCCTGCTCAGCCTCAACCTTTGGCTGAGCGACCAGCCCTTGCGTGATGCAGTGGCCTTCAATGGCGGGGATTGGGCGCAGGATCAGCTGTCTCGCCACGGCGCCTTGGCCGGTGGTGAACTGGTGGAGCACGGCGAACTGGCCAACCGCTATCTGCCGCAGTTCCGCGGTTTCGACCGCCACGGGCGCCGTGTCGACGAGGTGGATTTCCACCCCTCGTACCATGAGCTGATGCGCCAGGCCATGCAGGCCGAGGTGCACAGCTTCTCGTGGCGCTATGAGGAGCGCCCTGGCGCGCACGTGGTGCGGGCCGCGCTGATGTACCTCAACAGCCAGCCGGATGCCGGCACGGGCTGCCCGCTGACGATGACGCACGCGGCGATTCCCTCGCTGCGCCATTCGCCCGAGCTGGCCCGCGAATGGATCCCGTTGCTGACGGCCACAGCTTACGACCCGCGCACGCTGCCGGCAGCCCAGAAGACGGCCTGCACCATGGGCATGGGCATGACGGAAAAGCAGGGCGGCTCCGATGTGCGCAGCAACGAGTCGCGCGCACTGCGCCAGGCTGATGGCAGCTACGAGATCGTCGGCCACAAATTCTTCTTCTCCGCGCCCATGTGCGATGCGCATCTGGTGCTGGCGCAGGCCGAGGCGGGCTTGAGCTGCTTCCTGATGCCGCGTGTGCTGCCGGACGGCTCCCTCAACGCCGTGCGCATCCAGCGCCTGAAGGATAAGCTGGGCGACTGGAGCAATGCCTCGTCCGAGGTGGAGTTCCAGGGCGCCACGGCCTACCTGGTGGGGGCGGAAGGGCGGGGGGTGCCGACGATCATCGAGATGGTCAAACTGACACGGCTTGATTGCATGGTGGGCTCCAGCTCGCAGATGCGCCAGGCGCTGGTGCAGGCCATGCACCACACCAGCCAGCGCAAGGCCTTCGGGCGCTTGCTGCTGGACCAGCCGCTGATGCGCAACGTGCTGGCCGATCTGGCACTGGAAAGCGAGGCTTCGGTGGCGCTGACCATGCGCGTGGCGCGGGCGGTCGATGCCGCACCGCGTGATGCCCGTGAAGCAGCCTTTGCCCGCATCGCCACCGCCATCGGCAAATACTGGATCTGCAAGCGTGCCCCAGCCTTCATCAACGAAGCGCAGGAATGCCTGGGCGGCATCGGCTACGTGGAAGAGAACATCCTGCCGCGCCTGTACCGTCAGGCCCCGCTCAACTCCATCTGGGAGGGCAGCGGCAATGTGCAGTGCCTGGATGTGCTGCGGGCGCTGCAGAAGGATCCGGAGGTGCGCGACGCGCTGTTCGCCGAACTCGCGGCCTGCCGTGGTCAGAGCCCCTGGCTGGACAGGCAGGCCCAATGGCTGCTGTCGTCCTTTGATGATCTGGGCACGCTCGAACTCCGCAGCCGTCTGGTGGTCGAGCGCGCGGCGCTGGCGCTGCAGGCGTGCGCGCTGTTCAGCGCGGGGCAGAGCAGGGTGGCCGAGGCGTTCTGCCTGGCCCGTCTGGGCGACGAGCCCGGGCTGGCCTACGGCACGCTGCCCGCCGGTACTCCGCTGGATACCCTGATTGAGCGCGCGAGGCCGCAGGGGTGATGCGCCATCGGGCCCTGGGGGCTTGACCCGGGGCTTTCCGTCTGCGCCGGTCTTCTGGGATAATGAGAATGATTCCCAGTGCCATGCAGGGCGTGCGGTCGCACGCTGAACACGCAGGCACTGCCTCCTTCCCGTTTCCCTGAACTGACCTCCCCATGAGTTCCACGGCTGCAGCCTACCGCTGGCATCTGTTTTCGCGCATCTGCGCTGCCATCCTGGGCAGCTATGCCTTCACCTGGGGCTTCATGGCCCTGGGCATCACGCTGCTGTTCGCGGCCGGCATGGAGTTCCATGACGCGGAGCACCTGAGCGCCATCATCGGTTTCCTGGTGTTCCTGGCACTGTTCCTGTGGGCCTTCTCGGCACGCAGCCTGTGGCGCATCTGGGTGGTGCTGGCCGGTGGCGGCCTGCTCATGGCCGGTGGCGCATCGCTCGTCCAGCGGGCCTTGTTGTAAGCCATCAGGATCAGGAGATACCCATGTTTGCCAATTTCCGCCTGAGCATGGCCTGGCTGCACACCTGGTTCGGCCTGGTGCTGGGCTTCGTGCTGATGGTTGCCTTCTTCTTCGGCGCGCTGTCGGTGTTCGACCGCGAGATCGACCGTTGGGCCAACCCGGCCACGCGCTTCGAGCCGCAACCCATGCCCTCGTTCGACAAGATGCTCAAGCCGGTCTTCGAAGGCATGCAGCCGTCGGCCGACAGCATCAAGGCGATGCGCGATCAGGTCAACGGCCCCATGCCGGAGCGCTTCGACACGCCCAGCACCTGGGGCGCCTACACCACGCACCGGGATCCTGTGCTGGGCCTGTTCGCAGGCTACGAGGTGCCCAATGCCAAGCTGCCCGAGACGAACATCTGGGCCAACCGCACCATCGACCCGCGCAGCGGCGCATCGCTGCCCGATGACCAGCTGAAGATCGGCAACCAGTTCTTCTACCCGCTGCACTACAGCCTGACCTTGCACTGGAAGGACCTGGGCTACTGGATCGTGGGTTTTGCCGCGCTGATCATGCTGGCGGCGCTGGTCAGCGGCGTGGCCATGCACCGCAAGATCTTCCGCGAACTCTTCACCTTCCGCCCCAAGAAGGCCACGCAGCGCAGTGTGCTCGACCTGCACAACCTCACGGGTGTGCTGGCATTGCCCTTCCACTTCTTCTTTGCCTTCACGGGCTTGGTGATCTTCGCGGGCATCTATTTCCCGATCACCCACACCCAGCTGGAGCCGCTGCACGAACTGCATGAAAAGGTCGAGGCCCAGGAGACCGGCCTGCCACATGATCGCGCTGGTGTGGCCGCGCCCATCGCCTCGGTCGATGCGATGGTGGCCGAAGCCCAGCGCCGCTGGGCGGCCAAGGGCATGGCCGGTGAAGTGGGCTTCCTGGCGCTGCGGCACGTGAACGATGCCAACGGCTACGTCAGCATCTACCGTGCTGGCACCGATCGCATCGCCCTGGTGGGTGAGGGCATCCACTTCAAGGCCAGCACCGGAGAGCTGCTCCGTGAGGATCCGCCGCGCACCACGGTCGACAGCATCAACACCTTCCTCACGGGCCTGCACCTGCAGCACTTTCGTCACTGGCTGCTGCGCTGGTTGTACGTATTCGGCGGGCTGATGGGCTGCGTGTGCATTGCCACCGGTTTCATCTTTTTCGTCGAAAAGCGCAAGAAGCAGCACGCCAGGCAAGGCAGCCAGGGCAGCCGCGTGGTGGATGCGATGGCCGTGACCACCGTCACTGGCATGCTGATCGCCACCTTGGGCATCCTGATCGCTAACCGCCTGCTGCCGGAAACGTTGCCTTCAGGCTGGCCGGGCAAAGGGGATCTGGAGCGCTATGTGTTCTGGGCCTGCTGGGCCCTGGCGATGGTGCACGCCTTCGTGCGCAGTGCGCCGGTGGCCAAGGGACTGCTCAACCCGGCCTGGCGTGAGCAGTGCCTGGCAGTGGCGGGCATGGCGGTGCTGGCCGTGGTGCTGAACTGGCTGACCACGGGCGATCACCTGTTCAAGACGCTGGGTGCAGGTTACTGGCCTGTGGCCGGGGTGGACCTGTTCATGCTGGTCAGTGGGCTGCTGGCCCTGCTGGCTGCGCGCCGCTTAAATCGCGGGCAGAGCCGCACGGTGCCTGTCACCACGGTGGAGGCTGCCCATGTCTGAGGGATCGATGGCTGGTGTGTTGCTGCTGGCGGCCTTTGTGGTCACGGTGGCCGGCATGGGATGGCTGGCGCTGCTGCTGGAAGCGCATTGGGAGCAGGTGCGAGGAGCCACTGCCCCTGCACCGTCCGAGGCGGTGCGCTGGCGCCTGCGCCTGCTGGGCAGTGTGGCCTTGCTGGCTTCGCTGGGCCTGTGCCTGAAGGTGGACCACGCCTCGATGGCCGTACTGGTGTGGGTGATGCTGGTGGCTGCGGCCGCCTTGCTGATCACCTTGACGCTCACGTGGCGGGCGCACTGGTTGCGCTGGCTGCCCGCCTGACCCACTGACGTCTACAGGGGCGGGTGGATCAAGCGCCGGGAGACGTGCTGCCGTGAGGCAACAGGGCCTTGGCTGCTTCGATGCGCAAGGCCAGATCGACGCTCGGATCGTTCATCACCCGCAGCAGGAACTCGCGGGGATCCTGGGTGTCCTTGTGGCCTGCTGGTGAGCTTGATGATGGCTCTGCCGCGCTCGGGGCTGGTCCTTCTGGCGGCTGGCTGGCCGGCATCGGGCGCTGCGCCGGCAGCGGCGGAATCATGTCGGCATCACCGCTGCGCAGGGCATTGAGCAAGTCGGCCTGACCGTCGGGGTTGGGCGGGATGTCCAGCCACGGCGTGTTCGCGAACACTGGGGCCAGGTCTCGCGCGACGAAGGCGGCCCACTGGCCCTCCCTGGCCGCGAAAGGCGGGATCGCTCCGAGTTGCCTCAAGGGCTTGAGGCCTTGCCCTCCGTGCCCCGTGAGCGCGGGCATGATGCCGATCCGCTCGGGCGGGATCTCTGCCCAGTAACGCGTGTGCAGCACTTCGAGGAAGGCCACGGCCTGGGGCGTGGTGATCGGAGTTGTCAGGGAGAACCACAGTTGGTAGCCGTCCAGCCCGTTGATGGCAATGCCGGGGGCGGGCAGGCCCATGTCCTCCTGCACCGCTTGCCACAGCCGGGCCACAGCGGGCCAGTCGGCTGGGCGTGACAACTCCAGCACCATCGTGCGTACGCTGGGCGGGGTGGGGCCGTGAGGGGCGGCTGGCTCGTAGAGACGTTGCCACTGGGCTTGGAGTCGGCTCATGGGCGGCGGGCATCAAGCCCGGATCAAGGCAAAGCCTGAGCATAACGGGCCGAGATGGTGGCCCGACATAGCAGCCTGCGGCCGGGCGCGTACTCAGCAGTGCGTGGCAGCGCTTTCAGGCAAGGTGTCCTGACCTTGGCGGACATCGCCTGGCGAGCTGCCGGTACGCGCAGCTTCCTGGTTCAGGGCTTCGGCCGCCCGTTGCGCGGCCAGCCACTCCTGCAGAGCCTGCAGGATGATGGCATTGCGGTTGGCGCCCAGCTTCAATGCGGCCGCGCTCAGATCGCGGCTGGTGTCGTCATCGATGTAGACGGTGTACTGCATTGCTTGGGCTTCCTTCCGATGGCTCCCATCGTAGGAGGCCCGCAGCGTCAGACATTAAGAGGTTCTGAAGCGTTGTTAAAAAAGTGAGAAATCGATTTCACCCCGTGGGAATCGGGCGAAAAATGCAAGCAGCGCTCACCCCAGGCGCAGGATGCGCGCCACCGAAGGCACGCCCGCGCTGTCGAACACGAACAGCATGTAGTAGCCCGGTGGGGCGGTTTCGGGCGTGGCGGGGGCGGTTACGGTTAGGGTCTTGCCGCTGGTGCTGAAGCTCAAAGGCAGGAAGCGCTGGTCGAAATCCACCGTGTGGGTGGCCGAGCCGGTCTTGACCAGCGTGACGCGGCTGACGTTGGCGGCACTCACCTCGACTTTGAAGTTCTGCTTCCAGGTCATGGCGGTGGGCGCATCCGTGATGGACGGGCGTGGGGCCAGCGTGCCGCTCCCGTCCTTCTTGTAGAGGTAGGGCGGGGTGTAGATCTCGGCGTTGAGGTTGGTGACCGGGCCGGGCGCGCCGCCGCCGGCCGTGAGTACGGTGGCATCGGGCAGCAGCAGCGACACCGAGTGGTATAGGCGCATGCGCTTGGCGGTGGCGGTGGGCGTCCACTTGCCGGTGGCCGGATCCCAGATCTTGCCGGCGTAGGCCACGCCGAAGGCCACGTTCGACCAGATCGAGCCGCCGTTGACGTAGACCTTGCCATCGGGCAACACGGTGGCCGAGGCATGGAAACGGTCCTGGCCGACGCCGGCGGTGGCCTTGGCGGTGGGCTGGCTGCCGTTGAGGTCGATCACCTGGGCGCTGTTGTACTTGCGCAGGGTCAGGATCTTGCCGGGCGCGAACATCACGCTGGGCAGGTAGTAATCGCCCGCAGGCAGGTTGAGCGGGGCCTTGGTGATTGACCCATTGCCCGTGGGATCCATGTAGTAGGTGCCGCCCCAGATGGTGGTCACGAAGACACGGCTGTTGGGCGCCTGCCAGGCCAGCGGGTAGCTCCAGTTGCGGCTGCCGTAGGCATCGTCGCTGGTGGCGCCTTCCAGGCTGCGCCAGCCCTGGCCTTCGGTGTAGAGCTCGGGCGTGGGCACCGACAGCTCGTTGATGGAGGCGCGGCCGCCCAGTACCAGGATCTGACCGCTGGACAGGGTGAGCACGGTGGGGTACCAGCGCAGGTCACGCATGGGCTGCGGTGCCTGGTACAGGGCCGAGCTGCGGTAGTCGAACAGGTTGACGTCGTTGACGGAGTAGTTGCGCACGCCGTTGACCGTTTTGTCGCCGCCGGTGAGCAGCACCGCGCCACTGGACGGCACGATGACCTGGGCGCTGCAGAAGGTGTCGGTGCCGGTGGTGTTGGGCAGCACCAGGTGAGCGTTGCTGCCCGTGCCGAGTTTGGGATCCCAGACGTCGTAGATGAACTGGCCGGTCTGGTTGCCCTTGGCATCGGTGCCGTAGCTGAGCAGGCGGCCATCGGGCAGCAGCACCACATGGATGGGGATGAGCGGCCAGTTCACCACCGGCCCCATCGAACCTTTGGTGTAGGCATCCCAGGGCGCGGCTTGCGCGCTGGAGAGCGTGGACAGCGCCATGGCTGACGCCAGGCCCAGGCCGATGACGGCCGAGCGTGTGTTGGTATGCAGGCTCACTGAATCCCCCTGTATGTGTTTGTTTCTTGTGTATCCGTGCGCGAGCAGCCTAGAGGGGGGATACTTTGGGGTCAACCCTTGATCGCGGGGGCTTCACGAGATGCACCCGCGCCGCGTTTGTTTGGGTTCAGGCATGAGCTGAACCCCATGTATTTGGAGACCACCGATGAAACTGTCGAGCCAGAGTTTTGCCGATGGCGGCGTGATCCCGGGCGAGTTCGCCTTTGCCGTGATCGATCCGAAATCGCACGTGAGCCTGTCGTCCAACCGCAACCCGCACCTGGCGTGGGCGGAGGTGCCCGAGGGCACGAAGTCCTTCGCCGTGATCGCGCACGACCCCGATGTGCCCAGCAAGGGCGATGACGTGAACCAGGAAGGGCGCGAAGTGCCCTCCAGCCTGCCGCGGGTGGACTTCTTCCATTGGGTGGTGATCGACCTGCCGGGCGACACACGCGAGATCGCCGTGGGCAGCCATTCGCACAACGTGACACCCAAGGGCAAGGCCGGCCCACAGGCACCCGGTGGCAAGCCCTGGCGCCATGGCATCAACGACTACACCGGCTGGTTCGCGGGTGACCACGACATGGAGGGCGACTACTACGGCTATGACGGCCCGTGCCCCCCGTGGAACGACAGCATCGTGCACCGCTATGTGTTCACGGTGTATGCGCTGGACGTGGAGCGCCTGGACGTGGGCGGTGTGATCACCGGCGCGGCCGTGCGCGCGGCGCTGGAAGGCCACGTGCTGGCCAGCGATCAGATCACCGGCACCTACGCGCTCAACCCGCGTCTGAAGGGGCAGGGGTGATGAGCGGTGGTATCGAGCATGGGGTGCAGCGCCTGCACGTGGGCAAGCGCCTGAGCGAGGCAGCCATTGCCGGTGGCACGGTCTACCTGGCCGGCCAGGTGCCCGAGAACGAGCCCGACGCCGACATCGAAGGCCAGACCGGCGAGGTGCTGGGCCACATCGATCGGCTGCTGGGTGAAGCCGGCAGCAGCAAGCAGCACTTGTTGAGCGTGCAGATCTACCTGAAGGACATCAGCGAGATCGGCCGCATGAACGCGGTGTGGGATGCCTGGGTGGCGCCGGGCCACACACCACCGCGTGCGACGGTGCAGGCGGCCCTGGCCGACCCGCGCTGGCGCATCGAGGTGGTGGTGGTTGCGCGTCAGGCTGGGGCCTGATCGTTCCTGCCGCCTCAGCGATTGGGCTGGGGCGTCAAGCGCAGGTAGGGCGTCACGGCCGTGTAGCCCTTCGGGAACTTCTGCTTGATCACTTCCGGATCCTGCAGCGAAGGCACGATCACCACGTCATCGCCATCCTTCCAGTCAGGCGGCTTGCGCCAGGGCCTGGTCCAGATCGGCCAGCAGGTCGTCGATGTGCTCGATGCCCACCGACAGGCGCACGGTGTCTTCCGTCACACCCGTTTTGGCCAGCTCTTCCGGCGAGAGCTGGCGGTGCGTGGTCGAGGCCGGGTGCGTGGCCAGCGAGCGCACGTCGCCGATGTTGACCAGGCGGGTGAAGAGCTGCAGCGCGTCCAGGAAGCGCGCGCCGCCCTCGCGGCCACCCGGAACGCCGAAGGTCAGGATGCCCGAGGCCTTGCCCGACAGGTACTTGCGCACCAGCGGGTTCTCCGGGTGATCCTCCAGGCCGGCGTAGTTGACCCACTTCACCTTGGGATGCTGCTTGAGCGTCTGTGCGATCTTGAGCGTGTTGTCGCTGATGCGGTCCATGCGCAGGGCCAGCGTCTCCACGCCCTGCAGGATCAGGAAAGCGTTGAAGGGCGAGATGGCCGCGCCGGTGTTGCGCAGCGGGACGACGCGGGCGCGCCCGATGTAGGCGGCCGGGCCCAGGGCTTCGGTGTAGACCACGCCGTGGTAGCTGACGTCGGGCTCGTTGAGGCGCTTGAAGCGCTGCTTGTGCTGCGCCCACGGGAACTTGCCCGAATCGACGATGGCCCCGCCGATGCTGGTGCCGTGGCCGCCGAGGTACTTGGTCAGCGAGTGCACGACGATGTCTGCGCCGTGCTCGATCGGCCGGCTCAGGTAGGGCGAAGGCACGGTGTTGTCCACGATCAGCGGGATGCCGTTGCGGTGGGCGATCTCGGCGATCTTGGCGATGTCGGTGATGTTGCCCGAGGGGTTGCCCAGCGATTCGACGAATATGGCCTTGGTGTGCTCGTCGATCAGCGGCTCGAAGCTGTCGGGGTTGCGGTGGTCGGCGAAGCGCGTGGTGATGCCGAACTGCGGCAGCGTGTGCGCGAACAGGTTGTAGGTGCCGCCGTAGAGCGCGGTGGACGACACGATGTTGTCGCCCGCCTCGGCAATCGTCAGGATCGAGTAGGTGACGGCAGCCTGGCCCGAGGCCAGGGCCAGTGCGCCCACGCCGCCTTCGAGCGCGGCGATGCGCTGCTCCAGCACGTCCTGTGTGGGGTTCATGATGCGGGTGTAGATGTTGCCCGGCACCTTGAGGTCGAAGAGGTCGGCGCCATGCTGCGCGCTGTCGAAGGCGTAGGCCGCCGTCTGGTAGATGGGCACGGCCACGGCGCGCGTGGTGGGTTCCGGCGAATAGCCGGCGTGCACGGACAGGGTTTCGAACTTCCAGTCGGGTTTGCTCATGGAGCGCCTCTCTTCGTTGGGTGTAGCGGGTTGGGCGCCCAGCTTAGAGGGGATGCGTTGTTCGCAAAAGCGCAGAAACCTCAGGTTTCAATGCGGAAACCGCATAAGTTGATGCGGATCAGGGCGGGCAACGTCAGGGCTTCACGCCGTGCCGGTGGAGCCACGCCAGCAGCCTCTCCCAGCCGTCACGTGCCTCGGCAGGGCGGTAGCTGGGGCGGTAATCCGCGAAGAAGGCATGAGGCGCGTCGGGGTAGACGTGGATCTCCGAGCCCTGGCCGGCGCTGGCCAGTGCGGCCTGCATGCGCTCGACCGTGTCCAGCGGGATGCCGGTGTCCTGGCCACCGTACAGGCCCAGCACCGGGGCCTTGAGTTCGGCGGCCACGTCGGCGGGCTGGCGCGGGGTGATGTCGGACGTCTTGCCCTCCAGGCGGCCATACCAGGCGACACCGGCCTGCACGCGAGGCTGGTGGGCGGTGTACAGCCAGGTGATGCGCCCGCCCCAGCAGAATCCGGTGATGCCGATGGGGCGCGTGTTGCCGGCCGGATGGTGCTCGTCCGCCCAGGCCAGGGTGGCGTCCAGGTCTGCCAGCACCTGGGTGTCCGGCGTCTTGTAGACGAAGTTCTGCATCAGTTCATCGATGCTGCCGGCTTGGGTGGGGTCGCCCAGGCGGAAGTACAGCGCGGGCGCAATGGCCAGGTAGCCCAGTTGCGCAAAGCGGCGCACCACGTCTGCGATGTGTTCATGCACGCCGAAGATCTCCTGTACGACGATGACCAGCGGGTGGGGCCCCGGCGTGGCGGGTGCGGCGCGGTAGGCGGGCATCACGCCACCTGGTGCCGGGATCTCGATCAGCCCGGCGAGCAAGCCGTCGGCAGAGGTATGGATGGGCTCAAGGGGGCCAGGTGCTGCGGCTTGCGCATAGTGGCCGGAGGGCGAGGGCTTGCTGGGCTGGGACATGTCGGCGCGTGGATGTTCGGGGTGAAGGCTTGGGCAGCGCAGGGCATTGTGGTGCAATGACAAAGACCGAGTGGCCAGGGCAGGGACCTGGCCTGTCTGGCCCATTTGGCCTATCAGGCCACGGCCTTGAGCCCTTGAGAACATTCGCACCGTCACACCATGAGCAGCCCCCACGATCCCGATCACGCTGAATCGAGCCTGAGCACCTGGCTCCACGCCGAGCGCCGCGCCGGCAATGAACACGCCTCCGTGCACAAGCCGCTGCACCCTTCAGCGACCTTCGCGTTCAAGAACGCGCGGGATCTGGTGGCTGTGTTCCAGGGCGCGCAGCCGGGCTTTGTCTACGCCCGCCAGGGCAACCCCACCACGGGGGCGCTCGAAGCACGCCTGACTGCGCTGGAAGGTGGCAAGGGCACGGCCTGCTTCACCACGGGCATGTCGACCATTTCGGCCACCTTGCTGACACTGCTGCGCGCGGGCGACCACATCGTCAGCAGCCAGTTCCTGTTCGGCAACACCAGCAGCCTGCTGCAGACACTGCAGGGGCTGGGGGTATCGGTCAGCTTCGTCGATGCCACACAGGCTTCGGCGGTGGAGGCCGCACTGCGGCCCGAAACGCGCATGGTGTTCGTGGAGACCATCGCCAACCCGCGCACCCAGGTGGCGGATCTGGCCGGCATCGGTGAGCTGTGTGCGCAAAAGGGCCTGGTCTATGTGGTCGACAGCACCATGACCACGCCAGTGCTGCTGCGCGCGCGTGAAGTGGGCGCTTCGCTGGTGGTGCATTCGCTCAGCAAGGGCATCGGCGGGCATGGTCATGCGCTGGGCGGCTCGGTCACCGACACGGGGCTGTTCGACTGGTCACGCTACCCCAACATTGCGGAGCCCTACCGCAAGGGCGATCCGGCCAACTGGGGGCTGCAGCAGATCCGCAAGAAGGGCCTGCGCGACATGGGTTTCACCCTGCGTGCGGAGGATGCCCACCGCATCGCCATCGGTGCCGAGACCATGACCCTGCGCGTGAAGCAGGCCAGTGCCAATGCGCTGGCGCTGGCGCAGTGGCTCTCCAGCCAGCCGCAGGTGGCGCAGGTCTACTACCCCGGTCTGCCGACCCACGCGCAGCATGAGCGCGCAGCCGGCCTGTTCACGGGGGGCTATGGCCCTTTGATGAGCTTCGAACTGCGGCCTGGTGCCGATGTGTTCACCTTCCTGGACGCGCTGCGGCTGGTGATCCTGTCCAGCCATCTGGCTGACAACCGCACTCTGGCCATCCCCGTGGCGCAGACCATCTTCTGGGAGGCGGGGGCAGAGCGTCGCGCCGCCATGGGCATCGCCGATGGCCTGATCCGCCTGTCCGTCGGCATCGAGGATGTGGCCGATCTGCAGGCCGATCTGGCGCAGGCGCTGGCCACGATCTGACGCTGGGCAGAAGGTTGCGCGGCCGCAGGCGCAGTCTCAGCGGAACCAGCCCAGCGCCGCCACCCACAGCGGCACGCTGGCCATGCCCAGCAAGGTGGACACGGTGATCAGCCCGGCCACGAAGGGCCCGTTGCCGCCCATGCGCACCGCCAGCACATAGCCGCTGGAGGCCGTGGGCAAGGCGGCAAAGGCCACCAGCAGCGTGTGCTCGGGCAGGGACAGGCCCAGCCAGTGTCCTAAGGGCAAGGCCAGTACTGGCAATGCCGCATGGCGGATCACCAGCAGGGCGGTGGCCAGGCCGGGCGCTGCGGTCAGCCCGGTCAGGCGCAGTCCGGCGCCCACGGCCAGCAGGCCCAGTGGCAGCGCGGCCTGCCCGATGCGGTGCACGCTTTCCTGGAACCACCAGGGCAGTGGCAGGCCGATCAGCTTCACGGTCAGGCCCGCCACGGTGCCGATGATCAGCGGGTTGCTGATCAACTCCCTCCACAGGCTGTGGCCGCCATGGCGCGCCAGCGACCACACCGCGCCCACATTGCACAGCGGCACGCACAGGGCAATCAGCACCGCTGTCCAGGCCACGCCGGGCGTCCCCGCCAGGCGCTCGGCCAGCGCCAGGGCGATGTAGCTGTTGAAGCGAAAAGCCACCTGGGCGCCACTGGCGTGCAGGAGGGGGTTCACGCCGGGCCAGGCGCGCAAGGCCGTGGCCATCGCAATGCCGGCCAGGCAGATGATCAGCCCACCACCGGCCAGCGAGGCCGCATCGGCCGGGTGCAGCGGGCTGCGCACGATCGACGAGAACAGCAAGGTCGGGAACAGCATCCAGTACACCAGGCGCTCCACCGCATCCCAGATGGGGCGCTTGAAGGCCGTATAGCGGCACAGGATGAAGCCCGTCATGATCAGGATGAAATCGGGCAGCAACAGAATCGGGTCCAGCATGGGGCGCAAGCCTAACCGCCCCTGAGGCGCTTGCTGCGGGCAAACCCTGGCTTGTTGGTGGCGAAGTTGCCCCAACCGTTGGAAAATCGCGCTGCGGCCGAGGCGAATACCGGCCGCGTGGGCGTTTGTCCGATTTTGAAAGGTGATGCCTTGTGTGGAACACGACGCGGATCGTGATGAGGGGGCTGACCGCCGGCAGGCCCTGGTGTGTGGCGGCGTTGATGGCGCTGGTGTCCGGCATGGTGGGTGTCTGCGAGGCGCCTGGTGCTGGTCAAGCGCAGGCTGCCCGCCTGGAAGGGCAGCATTTCGAGGACACCGTGGTCGTGGGCGACCGCACCCTGCAACTCAACGGGCTGGGGCTGCGTGGCGTGGCCTGGATCAAGGCCTTCGTGGCCGGTCTGTATGTGGCCGCGCCGTCCCGTGATCCGGGGCAACTGATGGCCATGCAGGGCCCCAAGCGCCTGCGCCTGAAGCTGATGCTGGAGGCGCCCAGCAAGGAGCTCTCCAAGGCCATCTCCAAGGGCGTGCGGCGCAATGAATCGCCCGCAGTGCAATCGCAACTGAGCGAGCGCATGGCCCTGTTCGTGGGCCTGGTCGATGGGCTGGGCACCTTGAAACAGGGCGATGCGCTGGACCTGGATTTCGTGCCCGGCGTGGGCGCCCAGTTGCTGCGCAACGGCAAGCCGGTGGGGGCACCCGTGGAAGGTGAGGACTTCTTCCGCGCCATCCTGAAAATCTTCATTGGCGACAGGCCGGTGGACCAACGGCTCAAGGAAGGCATGCTGCGTGGTCGATCCGCACCTTGACCGTTTCATGGATGCACTCTGGCTGGAAGACGGCCTGAGCGCCAACACGCTGGCCGCCTATCGACGTGATCTGCAGGCCCTGGCTGACTGGATGGTGCGGCATGCTGACGGGCGCACCCTGGTGCAGGCGCGTGAACCTGATCTGATGGGCTATGTGACGGCCCGGCATGCGGGCTCCAAGCCCAGCTCGGCTGGCCGGCGCCTGAGCGTGTTCCGGCGCTTCTACCGCTGGGCCCTGCGCGAGCATCTGGCCTCGACCGACCCGACGCTCAAGCTCGATCCGCCGCGCCAGCGCCTGCGCACACCGGCCACGCTGACGGAATCCCAGGTGGATGGCTTGTTGAAGGCGCCCGCCGTGGACGAGCCCCTGGGCCTGCGTGACCGCGCGATGCTGGAGCTGATGTACGCCAGCGGCCTGCGTGTGAGCGAACTGGTTGATCTCAAGGCCGTGCATGTGTCGCTGAACGATGGCGTGGTGCGCGTGACCGGCAAAGGCAGTAAAGAGCGCCTGGTGCCGTTTGGCCAGGAGGCCGGCGACTGGCTTCAGCGCTATGCCGAAGAGGCGCGCGCCGCCATCCTTGGCGGACAGGTCAGCGATGCGCTGTTCGTGACCGCACGCGGTGGTTCCATGACACGCCAGATGTTCTGGAAGCTGATCCGCAAGTACAGCATCGTGGCCGGCATCACGCAGCACCTGTCACCGCACACGCTGCGCCATGCTTTCGCGACCCATTTGCTCAATCATGGGGCGGACCTGCGCGTGGTGCAGATGCTGCTGGGCCATGCGGACATTTCCACCACGCAGATCTACACGCACGTGGCGCGTGAACGGCTCAAGCAATTGCATCAGGCGCACCACCCACGCGGTGGCTGAGCCATCTGGCGGGCCACGTTCCGTCAGTGGTCTTCGCCAAGAAGAAAACGCATTTCGGCGTCGGTGAAACCGGCTTTCAGCCGGGCCTCCATGTTGTAAGGGGGCTTGAGTCGTGGCGCCTCATAGCGGGTCACCAGTTCAGGGTAGACAAGCACCGGATCCAGCCCGCGCTGCCGACACAGATGGTGGAACCACCGGTTGCCGATGGCCACGTGGCCGACCTCGTCGCGCAGGATGATGTTCAGGATGCCGACCGCAGCCTCATCGCCGGCCTTGCGCAGCTTGGCCTGGATGGGTGGTGTGGCATCTAGCCCGCGCGCCTCCAGGGTGCGGGGCACCAGCGCCATGCGCGCCAGGATGTCGTGGGCGGTGCGTTCGCACATGGCCCACAGGCCGTTGTGCGCATCGAAATCACCGTAGTCATGCCCAAGGCCTTGCAGGTGTTCACGCAACAGGGTGAAGTGCAGGGCCTCCTCGGCCGCCACTTTCAGCCAGTCCGTGTAGAAGTCGGCCGGCATGTCATCGAAGCGCCACACGGCATCCAGTGCCAGGTTGATGGCATTGAACTCGATGTGGCAGATCGCGTGCAGCAAGGCTGCGCGGCCTTCAAGCGTGAAGGGTGAGCGCGTGGGCACGTCCTTGGCGGGCACGAGGGATGGCTTCAACGGACGGCCGGGCAGGGCAGCCCGCTGCGATGCGCTGAGCGGCAGGCATCCTTCGCCGCCGCCTTCGACCGCCCAGGATGGGTAGGCCAGCGCCTGGGCCTGCAGCGCTCGTGCGGCATCAGCCTTGACGGCAGGCTCGGGCTGCAGCAGCGCGTCGAGCGCCTGCTGCCGCAGTGACAAGGCGGGTGCAGCCGTATCGCCAGGGCTCAAGCGGTCATTCCATGGGGCGGTCATCCCGCCATTGTCGCGCTCACTCCGACCAGTTCACCAGCCCGAAGTGCCAGGTGGCCAGCACGATCACACCGAACACGATGCGGTACCAGGCGAAGGGCACAAAATCATGACTGGACACATAGCGCAGCAGCCAGCGTACACACACCCAGGCCGACAGGAATGCGAAGATCAGGCCCACCAGGAACAGCGGCAGATCGGCCATCGACAGCAGGTGCCTTTCTTTGTACAGGCTGTAGGCGCCCGCGCCCATCAGGGTGGGAATGCCCAGGAAGAAGCTGAAATCAGTTGCCGCCTTGCGTGACAGGCCCCACACCATGCCGCCGATGATGCTGGCGCCGGAGCGGCTGGTGCCCGGCACCAGGGCCAGGCACTGCAGCAGGCCGACCATCAGCGCATCGCGCGCGCTCATGTCGTCCACCGTGGCCACGCGGGGGGTGGCACGCGCAGCGGGGCGGCGTTCGGCCCACAGGATGATGAAGCCGCCGATGATGAAGGTGGTGGCCACCACCTGCGGCGTGAACAGGTTCTCCTTGATGGCCTTGCCCAGCAGCAGGCCCATCACCACCGCCGGCAGGAAGCCCACGGCCACGTTGAGCGCGAAGCGCTGCGCGCGTGGCTCGCTGCCGATGCCGCGGGCCGTGTCCACCAGCCGCTGCCAGTACACCAGCACAACCGCGAAGATGGCGCCGGTCTGGATCGCGATGTCGAAGACCTTGGCCTTGTCGGCACCGGCATCCTGGCCGAAGCCCATCAGGGTGCCGGCCAGGATCAGGTGCCCTGTGCTCGAGATGGGAAGGAATTCGGTCAGGCCCTCCACGATGCCCATCAGGGCGGCCTTGATCAACAGCACGGTATCCACGTTGTATTTGTCCAGTCTGGCGTCATATGGGGCAATGCGAGCATCTTACCCATGGGTTCTGACACCTCCGCCCGCCGGAACGCGGGGGCAAGGCCTCGGGCGCCGCAGGGCGGTCCGGGCTGTGTCAGCATGCTGGGTGCGATCTCGCCTGCCCGCGCTCTGACGCCGGTTTCACAGTCTGGTTCCCTGGATACCCATGTCTCTACCCCCCCTTGATGCGTGGCTCAACCGTTATGCGGTGCTGAGCCAGCGCCTGTCCGATTCCGATCTGCGTGTGCCTCTGGGTACCGAGCAGCAGGGACAGCCCCTGCCTGATCCGCAATGGGTGGACACCAGCGACAGTGCCGCGCGGGAGTTGGGCTGGCCCGAAGACTGGTGGCAGACCTGGCCCCAGGCGCTCGAAGTGTTCACGGGCAACGCCGTGTGGTCGGGCATGCGCCCCATGTCCACCGTCTACAGCGGGCACCAGTTCGGTGTGTGGGCCGGCCAGTTGGGTGATGGCCGCGCCTTGCTCCTGGGCGAGATCGACACGCCCGCGGGCCCGCGCGAGCTCCAGCTCAAGGGCGCTGGCATGACGCCGTACTCGCGCCGGGGCGATGGCCGTGCCGTGCTGCGTTCATCGATCCGCGAGTTTTTGTGCAGCGAGGCCATGCACGCGCTGGGCATTCCCACCAGCCGGGCCTTGTGCCTGACCGCTTCACCGCACCCCGTCTACCGCGAAACGCCCGAAACGGCTGCCGTGGTCACGCGCGTGGCGCCCAGCTTCATCCGCTTCGGGCATTTCGAGCACTTCGCCCACAGCGGGCAGCCAGGCCATGTGCAGGCCCTGGCCGAACTGGTCGATTTCGTCATCGATCACCACCTGCCGGATCTGGCTCACCTGCCGCGCGCCAGCGAGCAGCCGGCCGAACGTGCTGTCGCCTTGCTGCGCCACGCGGCCCTCACCACTGCCGACCTGATGGCGCAGTGGCAGGCCGTGGGCTTCTGCCATGGCGTGATGAACACCGACAACATGTCCATCCTGGGGCTGACGATCGATTACGGCCCCTACGGCTTCCTCGACGGCTTCGATCCGGACCACATCTGCAACCACTCGGACCATTCCGGGCGCTACCGCTGGCGCCAGCAGCCCGATGTGGGCTTCTGGAACGTGGGTGCCCTGGCCCAGGCCCTG
The DNA here is from genome assembly GCF_049274795.1 of Aquabacterium sp. Taxonomy (GTDB): domain Bacteria; phylum Pseudomonadota; class Gammaproteobacteria; order Burkholderiales; family Burkholderiaceae_C; genus Aquabacterium. Next base: position 100,985 of record NZ_JBASTH010000073.1, on the reverse strand, counting down.
GCTGCCCTGGTGCCGGATGCGGCGGAGCAGGGCAGCGACGGGCAGGAGCGCATCCTGGATGCGCTCAAAGCCTATGAAGCGCGCTACGCCGAGCAGATGACCGCCCGCTGGCGCGCCAAGCTGGGCCTGCTGGGGGCTCAATCCCAAGACATCTCGCTGATCCAGGACTGGCTGTCGCTGATGGCCCGCCAGCGCGTGGATTTCAGCATCACCTTCCGCCGCCTGGGCGCCTGGCGCGCCGACCTGCCAATCGATGCGCCCGAGAATGCCCCGGTGCGCGACCTGTTCCTGGACCGCGCTGCCTTCGACGCCTGGGCGGGGCGCTACAACGAACGTCTGGCCACCGATGGCGCGCAGGCCAGCCCGGAGATACGCGCCGCCCGCCGCGCCCGCATGGACGCCGTCAACCCCTGGGTGGTGCTGCGGAACCATCTGGCCGAGGGCGCCATCCAAGCCGCGCAGGCCGGCGACTTCAGCGAGGTGCGCCGCCTGCACCGCGTGCTGCTGAACCCCTTCACCGAGCAGCCCGAGCACCATCGGGATGCCGATTTCCCGCCCGAATGGGCCAACGCCATCGAGGTTTCCTGTTCATCATGAGCAACGACTACAAGGTCAAGAAGACCGACGCCCAGTGGCGCGAGCAACTGGACCCCATGCAGTACCAGGTCACGCGGCACGCGGCTACCGAGCATGCCTTCACCGGCAAGTACTGGGACCACGACGCCGACGGCATCTACCGCTGCGTCTGCTGCGGCGCGCCGCTGTTCGACTCGGGCACGAAGTTCGATTCCGGCTGCGGCTGGCCCAGCTATTTCGAACCCATCCGTGGTGAGATCATCGAACGCGTGGAGGACCGCAGCCACGGCATGATCCGTGTGGAAGTGCGCTGCCAGGATTGCGGTGCGCACCTGGGCCACGTCTTCCCGGATGGGCCCGAGCCCACGGGCGAGCGCTTCTGCATCAACTCCGCCGCGATAGACTTCAAGCCTCGCTGATTCCTTCCACGCGCCGCGTGCCACGCCCGACACCATGAAACTGCTGCTGGATTTCCTTCCCATCATCCTGTTCTTCGCCGTCTTCAAGTGGGGCGACGGGAACAAGGAACTGGCCGGCCAGTGGCTGACCCAGCACCTGGGCTTCATGGTGGCGGGGGGCGTCGTTGGCGCCAAGGAGGCGCCCATGCTGCTGGCCACCGTGGCCGTGGCCGCCATCTCCGTGCTGCAGATCGTGATCATGAAGCTGCTGCGCAAGAAGATCGACACGATGCTGTGGGTCAGCCTGGTCACCGTGCTGGGCCTGGGCGCGCTCACCATCTACTTCCACAGCCCGACCTTCATCATGTGGAAGCCCACGGTGATCTACTGGGCGATGGGCGGCGGCCTGCTGGTCAGCGACATCATCATGAAGCGCTACGTGCTGCGCAAGATGATGAGCGCCTCTGATCTCGAATTGCCCGAGGCCATTTGGCGCAACCTGAGTTGGGCCTGGGTGCTGTTCTTCGTGGGCATGGGCGTGCTGAACCTGTACGTGGCCTACAACTTCTCCGAGAGTACCTGGGTGAACTTCAAGATGTGGGGCGGCATCGGCCTGATGCTGGTGTTCACGCTGGCGCAAGGCGTGTACCTGGCCCGCCACATGCCGCCGGCTCAGAAGGACAGCAAGGCGGACGCCGGGGTGTCGCAGTGAGCGGCGCAACAGAGGGTGGGGCAACCTCGGGTGGCGTGACGGCCGCCCTGGTCGAATCCACCCTGCGTGAGGCCTTGGCGCTCGAATCCATCGAGGTCACCGACGACAGCCACCTGCACGCCGGCCATGCCGGCGCCCGCGAAGGACGCCATTTTTCGGTGCATCTGCGCGGCCGCTGCTTCAACGGATTGACACACGTTCAGCGTCACCGCCTTGTGTATGATGCCCTGCGCAATGTGATCCCCCAGGGGATTCACGCCCTGGCGATCAAGGCCGAGGCCCTGTAAGCCGCCCCAGAACAAACACTGCGACATGGTGTCGCGACCCAAAGGAAGCCCTGTGCTGATGAACACCTCCCGTATCGCCAAGATTGCGGCCGCTGCCGCTCTGGTTGTGGCCGCGCCCGCGGTGCTGGCCCAGAACATCGCCATCGTCAATGGCAAGCCCGTGCCCAAGGCCCGTTTGGACGCCATGATGGCCCAGTTGGCCAAGCAAGGCCAGGCGCCGTCGCCCGAGGTCGAGCAGAAGGTCAAGGATCAGCTCGTGCTGCGCGAGATCTACGCGCAAGAAGCCGAGAAGCAAGGCATCGCCGCCACCAAGGAATACCGCGAGCAGATGGAGTTCGCCCGCCAGTCGGTGCTGATCCAGACGCTGTTTTCGAACTACGAGAAGAAGAACCCCTCGACCGAGGCCGAAGCCCGCGCCGAGTACGACAAGATCAAGGCCGCCAACGGCGACAAGGAATACCGCGCCCGCCACATCCTGGTCGAGACGGAAGACCAGGCCAAGGCCCTGATCGAGCAGCTCAAGAAGGGCGCCAGCTTCGAAGACCTGGCCAAGAAGAACTCCAAGGATCCGGGCTCTGCCGAAAATGGTGGTGATTTGGACTGGGCCGCCCCCGGCAACTACGTGCCCGAGTTCTCCGACGCCATGACCAAGCTGCAAAAGGGCCAGTACACGCAGACGCCCGTGAAGTCGCAGTTCGGCTTCCACATCATCAAGCTGGAAGACCAGCGTGCCACGCAGTTCCCGTCCTTCGACGAAGTGAAGGCGCAGATCATCCAGCGTGACTCCCAGGCCAAGATCGCCAAGTACCGCGAGGACTTGAAGGACAAGGCCAAGACCGACTACAAGTTCAGCGAGTAATCGCTAGCGAATCGTCGGATTCGTCATCAACGCGGCGTTGCCTCCGGCAGCCGCCGTGTTGATGCACACCACCTGCTCCGTGGCGAAACGGGGCAGGTACAGTGGCCCGCCCGCCTTGGGGCCGGTGCCGCTCAGGCCTTGCCCGCCAAAGGGCTGAGAGCCCACCACCGCGCCTGTCATGCCGCGGTTCACATAGACATTGCCAACGCGCACGCGCCGGGCCACATGCTCGACGCGGGCATCGATGCGCGTGTGCACGCCCAAGGTCAAGCCGAAGCCCGTGGCGTTGATGCGGTCGATCAGTGCATCGAGCGAATCGGCCTCGCAGCCAGGGCCCCAACGCACCACGTGCAGGATGGGCCCGAAGTGCTCGTCGGTCAGCATGTCCACGCGTGGAATGGACCATGCCGAGGGCACGACAAAAGGCTGAGTCACGTCCTGGTCCGCATCGGGTGATGCTGCCTGGCCGATCAGCCGCACGCCGCTGTCGCGCAGGCTGGCCAGCGAAGCCAGGTGGGTGGTGTGGGCCTCCAGCCGTCGCCGGGCGCGCTCGTCGATCACAGGCCCCACATCCGTGGTCCAGTCGCGTGGCGCACCGACCACCAGTGTGCGAAGCGCACCTTCCAGCATGGCCTCGAATGCATCGGCCAGGGCCGTGTGCACGCAGAGCAGTCGAAGGGCGGAGCACCGTTGTCCTGCGCTGGCGAAGGCGCTGCCCAGGACCGTGTCGAGCAATTGCTCGGGCAAGGCGGTGCTGTCGGCGATCAGGGCATTGAGCCCGCCGGTTTCGGCGATGAGCGGCACGATGGGTTGAGCACGTTCCATGGCACGGTGGCTGAGGATCTGCTGCAGCCGCAGACCCGTGCGCACAGACCCCGTGAAGGCCACGCCGGCGCAGGCTGGATGCTTGACCAACGCCTCGCCCACGCTGGCACCGCTGCCGCACAGGCAGGCCAGCACCGCGCTGGGCACGCCCTCCTGCAGCAACAGGTCGGTGAAGCGACGGGCAATGCGGGGCGTCTGCTCGGCCGGTTTGGCCGCCACCGCGTTGCCCATCACCAGGGCGGCCATCGCCTGGCCAGCAAAGATGGCCAGCGGGAAATTCCATGGCGCAATGCAGACCCAGACGCCGCGGGGGCGCAGGCGCCATTGGTTGTGCTCGCCCGTAGGCCCAGGCAGGTCACGTGGCTGCAGCCATTCGCGCGCTTGCTGGGCATAGTAGCGCGCGAAGTCGATGGTCTCGCGCACCTCTGCGACGGCATCTGCCCATGTCTTGCCGCCTTCGGCGACCAGGTCGGCTGCCCAACTGTCGAAGTCATGCTCCAGTGCGTTGGCTGTGCGCTCAAGGATCTCGCATCGGGCGGTGCCCAACTGCTCCCAGTCGGGCACGCCGGTAGGCAGGCGTGACATGGCCTGTTCGGCTTCTTCGGGTGTCGATTCGACATGGTCTGCAGCAAGGCGGATGTGCGCGGCGGGCAAGGCGTTGCTCAAGGTGATGCGATGCGGTGCGTGGTGCACGTCCAGCCCCTTGCTGTTGGCCCGAGCCGCGCCGAAAAGCCGGTGCGGCAGGGCCACGGCAGGTTGGTGCCCTTCGTCTCCAGCCCCCATGGCAGCCTGTGCGAGTGGCGATGCCAGCAACTCGGTCATGGGCACGGTGTGGTCTGCCAACTGGTGCACGAAAGAGGTGTTCGCGCCATTCTCGAGCAAGCGCCTCACCAGGTAGGCCAGCAGTTCGCGGTGCGAGCCCACGGGGGCGTAGATGCACAGGTCCATCGAGGGCTGGCTGGCCATGATTTCGCGCCAGGTGGCTTCTCCCATGCCTTGCAGCCTTTGCCATTGCAATGCATGCGTCTGCACGTTCAGTCGCTGGGCCAACTGCATCACAGCGGCCACCGTGGCGGCATTGTGGGTGGCGAACTGGGGTCGCACGTGTGGGTGACAGGTCAGCAGTTGATGGGCGCAGGCCAGGTAGCTGAGGTCCGTGTGCGCCTTGTGTGTGTAGACAGTAAAGCCCGGCAGGCCGAGCTCTTGTGCACGTTTGAGTTCGGCATCCCAGTAGGCGCCCTTGACCAGCCTGATGGTCAGGGGGCGGCCATGTTGGCGGGCCAGACGGGCTACCTCGTCGATAACATGCAAGGCGCGGTGCTGGTAGGCCTGCACGGCCAGGCCGAGGCCGTGCCAGTTGCCGATCTGGTCAACATTTTTCAGCCGCTCCAGCAGTGTCTCCAGCACATCCAGTTGCAACTCGAGCCGCCAGGATTCTTCGGCATCCAATGTCAGTTGCAGTCCGGCCTGGGCGGCCTGCGTGGCCAGTTCGGTCAATCGGGGCAGCAGGTGCGCCATCACGGATGGCGTGTGCAGCACATCGAACCGTGGGTGGAGCGCTGACAGCTTGATGGACAAGCCATCGGGCCGTTGCGTGTCGAGAGCGTGCGAGCTCAAGGGCGCTCTCGCATGGGCAGCGAGTTGCGACAACGCACCTTGATAGGCCTTGAAATAGCGTTCGGCATCCTCCCATGTGCGTGCGCCTTCCCCCAGCATGTCGAAGCTGAAGCGCAGGCGGCGGGACGGATCGGAAGCTGGCCGTTGATGCTGTGCGCGAGCCATGGCTTCTTCGATGTCCTGGCCGAGCACAAACTGTTGGCCCAGCAACTGCACGGCCCGGGCTGTGGCCGCGACGACCGTGGGCGCCCCCAGGCGTTGCAGCCATCCGCGAGGGCCTTGGTCCACTGGTGGGAGCAGGGCCTGACCCAGAGCCAGCACACGGTGTGTGAGGGCGCCAGCCAAACTGTGGTCGTTCGCGCCGCGGAGGTCGTTGCGAGCCCAGCCGGCCCGCCCTTTGAGTTGGTCGGACGTGAGCGCCAGAGCCGTGTCCGCATCGGGCACCCGCAACAGGGCTTCGGCCAGTCGCATCAGGCCCAGCCCTTCCTGGCTGCTCAGCGGAAACTCATGGAGCAGAGATTCGAGCGCCCAGGGCGGCCCAGGGTGCTTGCGCGCGGCCTGTGCCCAGGGCTCGCAACAGGCCCGCACGGCGCTCCAGTCCAGAAGGCCTGACAGACGGTCGGTCAGGCTTGCCACCGCCTTGGCTTCATCGCGCCAGGGCGGTGGCAGGCGTTCGCCGGGTGGCACTGAGCTCACGGGTGACAGACTCCTCACGCAAGGTCATGCAGATCATGCAAGGGATGCCGTGAGCGTAGCGGGATCCGTGCCGGACGTCCATGACGGATGTCCGGCAAAACCGGTGGATGTCAGTCGTGCGGTGTCAGCGCTTGCGGAACACCAGATCCCAAACGCCGTGGCCCAGGCGCAGGCCGCGGTTCTCGAACTTGGTGAGTGGGCGGTAGCTGGGCTTTGCCGCGTAGGTGTCGGTCGTGTTGCTCAATTGCGGCTCTGCTGACAGAACCTCCAGCATCTGTTGGGCGTAGGGCTCCCAGTCGGTCGCGCAATGCAGGTAGCCGCCGGGCGCCAGGCGTGATGCCAGCAGGGCGATGAGGGGGGGTTGAACGAGGCGACGCTTGTGATGACGCTTCTTGTGCCAGGGATCCGGGAAGAAGATGTGAACGCCCGACAGCGTGGCAGGCTGGATCATGTTTTCCAGCACTTCGACCGCGTCGTGGCGAATGATCCGCACATTGCTGAGCCCCTGCTCGCCGATGCGCTTGAGGTAGGCCCCCACACCTGGCTCATGCACTTCGCAGCCGATGAAGTCGCTGTCAGGCAACGTGGCGGCGATCTGTGCCGAGGCTTCTCCCATGCCGAACCCGATTTCCAGCACGACGGGCGCGGTGCGTCCGAACGTGGCGGGGAAATCCATGGCCGCCTGTGTGTAGGGCAGCAGGAAGCGAGGCCCCAGATCCGCCAGGGCGCGGTTCTGGCCTTCGGTGGTGCGGCCGGCACGCATCACATAGCTGCGGATGGTGCGCGGGTGGGCAGGGCTTGCCGGGTCTTCCGATGTGTCCGGGGAGTTTTCTTGCATGGTGGGAACTTCGAGGGCGTGTGGCTGGCCGTCCGGGCAATCAGCGGCACGGTGGCGGATTGTCATCCAATCTGGACGAAAAACCACGGGCTAGGGTTGCGCCTGATATTGCCCCCTCATTCGCGGGGGCGACAAAAGTCACGAACCGCCCCCCCGTTCAATGGGTTACGGGCAAACGCCTAATGCGGTGAGACAGATCGGGCAGGCATGATGAGGGCGTCGTTAGATAACACCCATTCAAGACTTTCTTCAACGGAGTAACACCATGATCCCTTCTTTCAAGAGCGCTGTGGTTGGTTCGGTTCTGGCAACTGGTCTGGCGTTCAGTGGTGCCGCTTCGGCAGGCATTACCCTGGACACCTCTCCTCTGAAGGCTGATGCCGTGCTGCAACTGGGCAACATTGCCTACAACGTGTCCTCGGCTGCCTACATCGAATTCGGCGCACTGGCCAATACGACCAAGCTGGCGGACGGCCAGGAGTGGAGCGAAACGCTGCAGAAGAACGTGCCGGTTCCGCGCTACAACATGCCCGTGACCAAGGCCACCGTCTCCATTGGCTGGGACCTGAAGATCACCGCCAACAGCGGTCAATCGTCGCGCTCTGCCCTGCAACTGAAGCGTGGCTATGTCAATGTGGTGCTGGCCAACTTCTCCATCGATTTCGACAAGGAAATCGTGTACGCCGACGTGTTCACCGACGGCAAGCTGACCAAGACCAAGGCCACCATTTATGATTTCGACGTAGTCGAGCCGCAAAAGATCAGCTTCAAGAACCTGGTGCTGAACCAGAGCGTGAAGATCGGCAAGCTCAAGCTCACGCAAGAAGCACAAGATCTGCTGGGTAACGGCCTGTACATCGAAGACATCCTGCGTCCTCAACTGGCCGCTCTGGACTTCGGCACGATCAGCGTCCTGGTGACCTCTTACAAGCGTTCGCCCAAGGCCAATGCCACGCCGTTCACGGCTGCTGACATCCCTGCCAGCCCCGCTCCCTGATTCGCGCGCGCTGCAAGGTAATTCCTGAAAGTGGACCCGCCGGCGAAAGCCGGCGGGTTTTTTGTTTTCCGGTCTCTTTTGACAGAGAGGGCATTCAAGAATCAGCGCGGAAAAGTGTGCGCAGTTTTCCCGATAAGCGCCTCTGGAGGCATGGCACGGCCCCTGTGAGTAACCAAAAGTATGACCATCACAGGCATCATTCATCCATCCAATCATTTAGCGGGAAATGGTGATGCACATGCAGTTGTTCAACCGTGGGGGGCTGACCCTTGTCGCCGCCTTGGGGTTTGGTGTGAGCACCAGCGCTTCGGCGCTTTCGCTGGACACGACTTACCTCCAGGCCAATTCGACCTTGCAGTTTTCGGCGTCTGCCTATAACGCGACGAACCTGCTGGACATATCTTTCAGCACGATGGGCAATGCCTATCAGAGCGGCAGTGTGACCACGGGGAACACCAGTGTTCCTACGTTCGTCCTGCCCGTGACCAATGCCGATGTGTCCATTGGCTGGAATCTGAAGATTTCTCCCAACTCGGGTGAAGCCATCGGGTCTGGCTTGTTGCTCACGCGTGGTTATGCACAGTTGGGGCTGGCCAACTTTGCCATCGACTACACCACAGACAAGGTCTATGCCGATGTGATGTGGGGCGGCAAGAGCACCAACATGGCGGTCTACTCGTTCACGGAGCAAACGGACCTGAAGATCGGGTTGAATGGCCTGGCCCTGACCATGAACCAGACGTTGGGCAACCTCAAACTGACGGGGCAAGCGGTTGATACCTTTGCATCCGTTCTGGGTGTCGATGATCTTTTCAAGGGCGTCATGTCGGGGCTCAACTTCGGCACAATCACCATCGACATCAAGACGGCATTGCGCAAGCCCATCTCGGACAACCCGCTGACAGCCGCGTCCATGGTGCCTGAAACATCAACCTATGTGATGATGGCCATGGGCCTGGCGGGCATCGCGGTCCTGCGGCGCAGCAAGCGCGCCGCCTGATCGCAAAAGGGCGTGATCGTTTTGCCGATACAATGACTTCGCTTTGGCGGGCGTCGTTCAATGGCAGGACCTGAGCTTCCCAAGCTCAAGACGTGGGTTCGATTCCCATCGCCCGCTCCAGCAATGCCTTCATGAAAAAAAGCTCCTCTTGAGGAGCTTTTTTGTTTTGTGGCGCGCCCCTGGTCGGGCTTATCGGTGCCTCAGAAGAACAGCGCCCACACCAGCAGCCCGATCAGGGCCCACTTGCCCACGTAGTACGTGGTGCGACTGCGGGCCTTCAGCGCCTTGCCCTTCAGCCGGATCTGGTAGGCGTGGTAGAAGAACTTGTTGAGCCCGCCGATCGGTTCGCCTTCCACGTTCTGCGTGGCCGAGGCCTTCATCACCAGTGTCGCGAACACCTTGTTGATCCAGCGCACCACCGGCGTGTAGACCGGCCGTTCGATGTCGGCGAACAGGATGATGCGGGGGTGGTCCGTGGTGTTCTCGGCGTAGTGGATGTAGGTCTCGTCGAACATCACCACCTCGCCGTCCTTCCAGTGATAGCGCTCGCCGTCCACGTCGATGAAGCAGCGCGGATCGTTGGGCGTGATCAGGCCCAGGTGGTAGCGCAGCGAGCCGGCATACGGGTCGCGGTGCCTGACTAGGGTGGCGCCCGGCGGCAGCGAGGCGAACATGGCGGCCTTCACGCCCGGGATCTGGCGCAGCAGGGCCACCGTCTTGGGACACATCTGCTGGGCAGAGGGTAGGTCGTCGCCATACCACTTCAAGTAGAAGCGCTTCCAGCCCGTGCGGAAAAACGAGTTGAAGCCGATGTCGGTGTAGCCGTCGGCGGCTTTGATGTTGCCTTTGCCATCCAACTGCAGGGCTTCTTCGCGCATCACCTGCCAGTTTTCCTGGAGGATCTTCAGCTCAGGGAAATCCCTGGGGTCCAAGTAGGCTTTGGAGCCCACCTTGGAGAACAGCACCATCAGCGAGTTGAATGGGGCGATCAGCACCGTGAAATCGGTGAGGGCGCGGGCCACGCCGAAGCGCACCTTGCCGCGGAAATGCGCGTGCAGGGCGGCGGCGATGAACACGATCAAGACCCAGTGGCGGGTTTCGAGCGGCCAGAAGTAGTGCGTGAAGTCCATGATTTGAACGCAGGCGAAGCAACCGCATATTGTCGCGCAAACCCCCGTGCGACAGGGCGCAAGGCTGAATGCGGACTTGGGCAGGGCCCCTCAAATCTATAATCAGAGGTTCCGCCCCCAAGGCCCGCAGCCCCGCATTTGCCGATGCGGCCTGCGCCCACGCTTTTAGAAAGCCGCCCGAATGAAAGCCGCAGAGATCCGCAAGACCTTCCTGGAGTTCTTCCAGTCCAAGGGCCACACCATCGTGGCGTCCAGCCCTGTGGTGCCGGGCGACGACCCCACGCTGCTGTTCACCAACGCGGGCATGAACCAGTTCAAGGACGTGTTCCTGGGTTTCGACAAGCGCCCCTACACGCGCGCCACCACCTCTCAGAAGTGCATCCGTGCGGGCGGCAAGCACAACGATCTGGACAACGTGGGCTACACCGCGCGGCACCACACCTTCTTCGAGATGCTGGGCAACTTCAGCTTCGGGGATTACTTCAAGCACGATGCCATTCAGTACGCCTGGGAACTGCTGACCACGCAGTTCAAGCTGCCCAAGGAAAAGCTCTGGGTCACCGTCTACTCCGAGGACGACGAGGCCTATGAGATCTGGAACAAGGTGGTGGGCGTGCCCGCCGAGCGCATCGTGCGCATCGGTGACAACAAGGGCGGCCGCTACATGTCCGACAACTTCTGGATGATGGGCGACACCGGTCCCTGCGGCCCCTGCACCGAGATCTTCTACGACCACGGCCCTGACGTGGCCGGCGGCCCCCCGGGCAGCCCCGACGAAGACGGTGACCGCTACATCGAGATCTGGAACAACGTCTTCATGCAGTTCAACCGCACAGAAGACGGCGTGATGCACAAGCTGCCCAAGCCCAGTGTCGACACCGGCATGGGTCTGGAGCGCATCACCACGGTGCTGCAGGGCAAGCACAGCAACTACGAGATCGACCTGTTCCAGAACCTGCTGGCCGCGGCCCTCGCCGCCGTGTCGGCCTCGGGTGGCGACGGTTTCGACCCGGGCAGCCCTTCGCTGAAGGTCATCGCCGACCACATCCGTGCCTGCTCGTTCACGGTGGCCGATGGCGTCATCCCCAGCAACGAAGGCCGCGGCTACGTGCTGCGCCGCATCACCCGCCGCGCCATCCGCCACGGCTACAAGCTGGGCGCGCGCACCCCCTTCTTCCACAAGCTCGTGGCGGCCTTGGCCGCTGAGATGGGCGATGCCTACCCCGAACTGCGCCAGCAGGAAAAGCGCATCACCGAGGTGCTCAAGACTGAGGAGGAGCGCTTCTTCCAGACCATCGCCAACGGCATGGAGATCCTGGACGGTGCGTTGGCCACCGGCGTGAAGCAACTCGATGGCGAAACCGCCTTCAAGCTGCACGACACCTACGGCTTCCCCGTGGACCTGACCGCCGACGTCTGCCGTGAGCGCGACGTCACCGTGGACCAGGCTGGTTTCGATGCTGCGATGAAACTGCAGCGTGAGCGTGCGCGTGAAAAGGGCAAGTTCAAGATGGCCGCCGGCCTGGAATACAGCGGTGCGCCCACCGTGTTCCATGGCTACGACCACCTCACGCAAGAAGGCGCGAAGGTCACCGCCGTCTACGTCGATGGCGCCTCCGTGGCCCAGGCCAATGCCGGTGACGACGCCGTGATCGTGCTGGACAACACGCCGTTCTACGCCGAATCCGGTGGCCAGGCGGGTGACAGCGGCGAGCTGCGCAATGCCACCAGCCGCGTGCTGATCGAAGACACGCAGAAGATCCAGGCTGATGTGTTCGGCCACCACGGCCGCATCGTCGAAGGCAGCATCAAGGTGGGTGATACCGTCACCGCCAAGGTCGATGCCGACCTGCGCGCCAAGACCATCCGCAACCACAGCGCTACCCACCTGATGCACCTGGCTCTGCGCAAGGTGCTGGGCGACCACGTGCAGCAAAAGGGCTCGCAGGTCACGGCCGAGCGCACGCGCTTCGACTTCGCGCACAACGCGCCCCTCACCGAAGAAGAGATTCGCGAGGTCGAGGCACTGGTCAACGCCGAGATCCTGGCCAACGATGACACCAGCGCCCAGGTGATGGACCTGGAATCCGCCCAGAAGAGCGGCGCCATGATGCTGTTCGGCGAAAAGTATGGCGACGAGGTCCGCGTGCTGAGCATCGGCACCTCGAAGGAGCTGTGCGGTGGCACCCACGTCAAGCGCACCGGCGACATCGGCCAGTTCAAGATCGTGGCCGAAGGCGGCGTGGCCGCTGGTGTGCGCCGCGTCGAGGCCGTGACCGGCGCCAACGCCCTGAGCTACACCCAGAACCTGGAAGGCACCGTCAAGGGCCTGGCCGCGTTGCTCAAGGCTGCGCCCGCCGAGGTACCGGCCCGCGTGGCCGCCGCGCAGGACCAGATCCGTGCGCTGGAAAAGGAAATCGCCGCCCTCAAGGGCAGGCTGGCTTCCAGTCAGGGTGATGAACTGCTGTCCAAGGCGGTGGATGTGAAGGGCCTCAAGGTACTGGCTGCCACGCTGGAAGGCGCCGATGCCAAGACACTGCGCGAGACCATGGACAAGCTCAAGGACAAGCTCAAGACGGCGGCCATCGTGCTGGCGGCGGTCGAGGGCGGCAAGGTGCAGATCGCTGCCGGCGTGACGGCGGACAGCATTGGCAAGGTCAAGGCCGGCGAACTGGTCAACTTCGTGGCCCAGCAAGTGGGCGGCAAGGGCGGCGGCAAGCCCGACATGGCCATGGCCGGCGGCACCGATGCCTCGGGCCTGCCCAAGGCGCTGGACAGCGTGCAGGCCTGGGTGGCCGGACGCCTCTGAGCTGCCTCACACGCACCGTCCAGTCAAAGGCTCCTTCGGGAGCCTTTTTCGTGCCTGACGCAGCAATGCATGTGCGTTAGTTGAAGAACCAAGGGTTTGTGCTGGTCATTTAATGTCAGCGCCGATTCCCTCATGTCACTCTGTATCCTGTCGTTTCGGGAAAGCCCCACCTAAAGTTGGGTCATCGTGGTTCCGAAGAACCACAGAGGAGATGACGATGAGCAGCAGTTCGAACACCCCCTCCATCGGCGTGCACCCCATCGTGCCGCGCGAAAAACTCCAGTTCAATCTGGACGATCCCAGCATTCCCAAGCACTGGGTGGGCGGCGACGCCTTCCAGAGCCGCTTCTGGGATGCCCTGTCGCTGACCTTCCCACCCGGCGAGAAGTACTTCATGAACTGCGTGCGCGATTTCCGCGACCAGATCGCCGACCCCAAGCTGCTGCAGGACATCAAGGACTTCAACCGCCAGGAAGCCCAGCACAGCATGGTGCACCGCCAGGACAACGAGCGCCTGCGCCGCCAGGGGGTCGATGTCGACAAGCACACCGCCTATGTCGACGACATGCTCAACAAGGGCTTCCGCGCCAAGTACAGCAAGGGCTATAACCTGGCCATCACCTCGGCGCTGGAGCACTTCACGTCCATCATCGCGCACAGCCTGTTCGACAAGCGCGACATCATGAAGGAAGCCCACCCCAATGTGCGCGCCATGTACTCGTGGCACGCCATCGAGGAGGTGGAACACAAGGCCGTGGCTTACGACGTGATGGTCGACTACGCCAAGGTGGGCTACTTCAAGCGCACCATCGCGCTGGTGCACGCCACCTACCTGTTCCCCAAGATCATCTACACGATCGGCCAGCAACTGCTGGCCCATGATGGCTACTCGAAGTGGGAGCGGATCAAGCTGTTCGGTGGCGGTCTGTGGTGGCTGCTCAAGCCCGGCGGCATGCTGGCGCCCATGCTCAAGCACTACTGGACGTACTACAAGCCCGGCTACCACCCCTGGCAGGAAACCGAGCAGCCCGGCTACGAGCAGTGGCTGGCCGCCTTCAATGCCAGCGGCGATCCGGTCAAGGCCAGCGAAGAAACGCGCGTGGCGATGGCGCTGGTCTGAGCCCCTTGCTCACCGATGCACAAAGGCCCTTCGGGGCCTTTTTAATTACTGCATTTGTCGGCGCCGATTCCTACCTGTCATCTCGCATCCTGTGAGGCGGGCTGTAGCCTGCCTACAGTGCGGTCATCGTGTTCCGAGGTTCCGCAGAGGAGATGACGATGACAACACAAAATACGAATGCCTCATCGCCCGCCGTGCACCCCATCGTGCCGCGCGAGAAGCTCCAGTTCAATCTGGACGATCCCAGCATCCCCAAGTACTGGATGGGCGGTGACGCCTTCCAAAGCCGTTTCTGGGATGCGCTGTCGCTGATCTTCCCGCCGGGCGAGAAGTACTTCATGAATTGCGTACGCGATTTCCGCGACCAGATCGCCGACCCCAAGCTGCTGCAGGACATCAAGGACTTCAACCGCCAGGAAGCCCAGCACAGCATGGTGCACCGCCAGGACAACGATCGCCTGCGCCGCCAGGGCGTCGATGTCGACAGGCTTACGGGCTACGTCGACAAACTGCTCAACAAGGAATACCGTAGCAAGTACAGCAAGGGCTACAACCTGGCCGCTACCTCGGCGCTGGAGCACTTCACGTCCATCATCGCGCACAGCCTGTTCGACAAGCGCGACGTGATGAAGGAAGCGCACCCCAATGTGCGCGCCATGTACTCGTGGCACGCCATCGAGGAGGTCGAGCACAAGGGCGTGGCCTACGACGTGATGGAGGACTACGCCAAAGTGGGCTACCTCAAGCGCGTGTGGGCCCTGGTGCATGCCAGCCTGATGTTCCCGCAGACCATCTTTGTGATCCAGCGTCAGCTGTTCATCCACGACGGCTTCAGCTTCTGGCAGCGCATGAACCTGATGCGCAAGGGCCTGTGGTGGCTGTTCAAGCCGGGCGGCCTGCTGCAGCCCATGCTCAAGCACTACTGGACGTACTACAAGCCCGGCTACCATCCCTGGCAGGAGACTGAGCAGCCCGGCTATGACCACTGGCTTGCGGCCTTCAACGCCAGCGGCGATCCGATCAAGGCCAGCGAGCAGACGCGCGCCGCCATGGCGCTGGCCTGACGGCCCCCGAATACGTTTTCTCCACGCATCACAGGCCCTTCGGGGCCTTTTTTGATGCAATTTGCGGGAAAACTCTGAATGCGGTCTGTCGCTCGTGCATCCCTGCTGTCACCCCGAATCCTGTGACGCGGTCGGGACTTTTTCTACAGTCAGGCCATCGTCAAACAAAAGTACCGAAGAGACATCCCATGGCAACACCTGAGCAGCATCCGATCGTGCCGCGTGAGCGTCTGAACTTCCATCTGGATGCACCGGACATCCCGAAGTACTGGTTTGGCGGCGATCCCTACAAGACGCGCCTTTTCGATGCCCTGTCGCTGATCTTCCCGCCGGGCGAGCGTTTCTTCATGACCTGCGTGCGCGACTACCGCGACCGCATCTCCGACCCCAAGCTGCTGGACGAGATCAAGGGCTTCAACCGCCAGGAAGCCCAGCACAGCATGGTGCACAACCAGTACAACGACCGCCTGCGCGCCCAGGGCATCGACGTCGACAGCATGATGAGGTGGCTCGAAGACCTGCTCTTCGTGAAGTACCGCGGCTCGCGCAGCCGTGAATACACGCTGGCCATCACCTGCGCGCTGGAGCACTTCACCTCCATCGGCGCCCACAGCCTGTTCGACAAGCGCGACGTGCTGCGCGACGCCGACCACCGCGTGCGCGCCATGTACTCCTGGCACGCCATCGAAGAGGTCGAGCACAAGGGCGTGGCCTACGACGTGATGCAGGACTACGCCAAGGTGAGCTATTTCACCCGCGTGCTGGCCATGCTGGAGACCACCATCATCTTCCCGGTGGTGATCCAGCGCTTCCTCAACCAATTGCTCGAGGCCGATGGCTTCTCGTGGTGGGAGCGTCGCAAGATGATCATCAAGGGCACCCTGTGGGCGATGGGCCCGCGCGGCCTGCTGACGCCCCTGATCAAACCCTATTTCCCGTACTACGGCCGCAAGTTCCACCCCTGGCAGGAAGAAGACCAGCCCGGCTACGAGCAGTGGCTGGCTGCCTTCAATCAAAACCGCGACCCGATCGAGGCCAGCGAACTGATGCGCACGGCCATGGGCGTCCGGTGACATCTGTTGGGTGTTTGACGGATTCCGTCAAGTGCCGGCGTGTTGACATTTCCCGGCGCGTGGTCGCGTTAGTTGGTTAGACTTCGGCACACCCCGCCCGGGTGTGCCGATTTCTTTTATGCGTATTCCCATCCCCAACGCCATGCTCGAGGCCCTGGGCATCAAGCCCATACCGCTGTTCATGCTCTCGAGCTGGATCAAGGCGGCGGCCAAGTGCGGCTTCAATGTCCAGCCCCTGTTCAAGGAGGCGGGCTTCAAGATCGACCTGATCCGGCTGGAAGACGCCCGGGTCTCGCCACTGCAGCTGATCTCCGTGCTGGAGCAGTGCGTGGCCATGTCGCCCAACAAATACTTCCCGCTGGTGCTGGGCGACAGCTTTGCCTTCGAATCCCTGCCGGAGTTCGAAACCCTGCTGACCACCAGCGCCACCCTGCGTGATGCGCTGGGCGTGGCCGACCTGGCGCGCCGCGTGGTGCTGCCCTGGATCAAGATCGAGCTGGTGGAGGAGGGCGATGTCGCCCGCGTGGTCATCAGCTTCGACGTGCCCGTGCCCAATGTGGACAGCTTCGGCCTGCCGCTGCACCTGGTGTCCCAGGGCATCCTGGCCAGCGTGCGCAAGTTCGGCCGCAACCTGCAGGGCAGCGAGGACGGCTTCATCGGCGTCGAGCTCAAGGGCCCGGCGCCCGAGGGCTACGCGGATGAGATCCGCAAGTATTTCAACGTGCCCGTGTCCTTCAACCAGGCGCACGATGCGCTGGTGTTCGAGCGCCGCATTCTCGATACACCGCTGGAAGGCGCCTTCCCGGCCCTGCACGAGCAGGCCCATTTCCTGGCCGAGCAGCGCCTGGGCAAGGAAGTGCGCCGCCAGGGCGTGGCCGCCGAGATCGAGGATCTGATCTCCCGCGAGCCCGACCTGCTGGCGCTGGGCATCGAGGACATGGCCGAGCGCCTGAACCTGCACGCTCGCACCCTGCAGCGCCGCTTGAAGGACGAGGGCGACAGCTACCTGCACGTGCAGGCCCGCATGCGCCACCGCCTGGCCTGCCAGTGGCTCAAGCAGGGCAGTGTGTCCATCGACGACATCAGCGCCCGCCTGGGTTTTTCCGACCGCCGAGCCTTCACGGCCGCCTTCAAGCGCTGGGAGGGCACCACGCCCAAGGCCTGGCGCGAGCAACAGAACTGATTCCATGCTGACAGCACAAGAAGCCCTGGACCGCCTGCGCGAGGGCAACCAACGTTTCGTGGCCAGCCTCAAGGGCAATGAGCCGCTGCCGGCCAAGCGCTTCGAGCTTTCCCAGTCACAGGAGCCGATCGCCATCATCCTGGGCTGCTCCGATTCGCGCGTGCCCGCCGAGATCGTGTTCGACCAGGGCCTGGGCGATCTGTTCGTGATCCGCGTGGCCGGCAACGTGGTGGCTCCCTCGCAGGTGGGCAGCGTCGAGTTCGCCGCCTCGCGTTTCGGTACCCGCCTGGTGGTGGTGCTGGGCCATTCGCGCTGCGGCGCGATCCTGGCCACCATTGAAGAACTGCAGCGCCCGGCCGAGAACCAGTCCCGCAACCTGGCCGCCATTGTGGACCGCGTACGCCCCTCCGTCGAGGGGCTGATGAACACCGAGCTGCGCCATGACCTGGACGCCCTGGTGCACCAGGCGGTGCGCAGCAACGTCGGTGTGTCGGTGGACCACCTGCGCCATGGCTCGCCCATCCTGGAGCAGCTGATCCAGGACGATGGCCTGCTGGTCGTCGGCGCCGAGTATTCGCTGGAAACCGGCGAGGTCGAGTTCTTCGATCTGGGCAGTGGCCGCAGCTGCTGCCATCACCCCTGATTGGCCAGAGCGCACCCATGTCTGAACGCCAAGCTGAACGCCAAGATCTGCAAGGCCGGCGCATCGTGCTGGGCCTGTCCGGTGGCATCGCCTGCTACAAGTCGGCCGAACTGGTCCGCCTGCTCACGCGCCACGGCGCCGACGTGCGGGTGGTGATGACGCCGGCCGCCGAGTCCTTCATCACCGCTGTCACCATGCAGGCCTTGTCGGGCCACCCCGTGGTGACCAGCCAGTGGGACACGCGCGAGCCCAACAACATGCCCCACATCAACCTGGGGCGCTGGGCCGAGGCCATCGTGATCGCACCGGCCAGTGCCGACCTGATGGCGCAACTGGTACAGGGCCGCTCCGACGAACTGCTCAGCCTGCTGTGCCTGGCTCGCCCGCGTGAAACCTGCGCGCTGCTGGTGGCCCCCGCGATGAACCGCGAGATGTGGTCGCACCCGGCCACGCAGCGCAACGTGGCGCAGCTTCGTCTGGATGGCACCCGCATTCTGGGCCCCGATGCGGGCGATCAGGCCTGCGGCGAGGTGGGCGATGGCCGCATGCTCGAAGCCGAAGAGCTGCTTGACGAGCTGATCGCGCACTTCCAGCCCAAGGTGCTGGCTGGGCGCAGCCTGCTGATCACCGCCGGCCCCACGTTCGAGCCGATCGACCCGGTGCGTGGCATCACCAACCATTCCAGCGGCAAGATGGGCTTCGCGATGGCACGCGCTGCCGCCGAGATGGGCGCCCAGGTCACCCTGGTGGCTGGGCCCGTGCACCTGCCCACCCCGCGGGGCGTGGCGCGCGTCAACGTGACCACGGCCCAGCAGATGCACGACGTGGTGCTGCCTCAGGCGGCCAGCCATGAGGTGTTCATCGCCACCGCGGCCGTGGCCGACTGGCGCCCGGCCACGCTCAACGCGCACAAGATCAAGAAGGACGGCAAGAAGGCCGCGCCCACCTTCGAGCTCACCGAGAACCCTGACATCCTGGCTGCCGTGGCCGGCCTGCCGCAGCCGCCTTACTGCGTGGGCTTTGCCGCCGAGAGCGAGAACCTGCTGGAGCACGCCCGCGCCAAGCTGGTGCGCAAGAAGCTGCCCCTGATCGTGGGCAACATGGGCCCCGCGACCTTCGGCCGTGACGACAACAGCCTGTTGGTGGTCGATGCCGACAGCCACCGCTCGCTGCCGGCCGATGGCAGCACCGCTGACAAGCGCACCCTGGCGCGCGAGCTGATGCACGACATCGCCGCCCGCCTGCGCGCCGCCGGCCGCTGAAGCCGCCTGCCTGCGCACCTCATCCATCACCTTGCCTGACCGAACCTCTCGATGAGCACCGTATCCGTCGACCTGAAGATCCTGGACCCGCGCATGGCCGAGGTCCTGCCCGCCTATGCCACGCCCGGCAGCGCAGGCCTGGACCTGCGCGCCTGCCTGGACCAGCCCCTGGTGCTGCAGCCCGGCCAGGCCGAGCTGATCCCCACGGGGCTGTCGCTGCACCTGGGCGATCCCAACCTGGCGGCCATGATCCTGCCGCGCTCCGGCTTGGGCCACAAGAGCGGCATCGTGCTGGGCAACCTGGTCGGCCTGATCGATTCGGATTACCAGGGCCCACTGATGGTGAGCTGCTGGAACCGCGGCAGTGCCGCCTTCACGATCCAGCCCATGGAGCGCATCGCGCAACTGGTGATCGTGCCC
Source organism: Aquabacterium sp. (assembly GCF_049274795.1). Taxonomy (GTDB): domain Bacteria; phylum Pseudomonadota; class Gammaproteobacteria; order Burkholderiales; family Burkholderiaceae_C; genus Aquabacterium. The sequence goes on along the minus strand of NZ_JBASTH010000073.1, from coordinate 81,476 downwards.
GTGGTGCAGGCCCGCTTCAACGTGGTCAGCGAGTTCGGTGCGGGCACCGAGCGCGGGCAGGGCGGCTTCGGCTCCACCGGCAAGGCCTGATCACCCGGATCAGGCCACGGGCCGCGCGGCTCAGTGCAGCGTGGCGCCCGGGGGGATGTCCTCGTCCGCCGCGCCACCTTCGCTGCCTTCCGGCGCGAAGCTGAAGATGGACTGGGCCACCGAGCCCTGCTCGATCTCGTCTTCCGTGGCTTCGCGCACGTCGATCACCTTGAGCGACAGATTCAGCGCGATGCCGGCCAGCGGGTGGTTGCCGTCCATCACCACGTGGGTGTCGTACACCTCGGTGACGGTGTAGATCGCGTCCTTGGGCATGTCCGGCGTCTGACTGCCTTCTGGCGGGCCGTCGAACTGCATGCCTTCTTCGACCGCCTCGTGGAAGATCTCGCGCGGCTCGAAGAACACCAGCTCACTGTGGTAGTCACCGAAGGCGTGCTCGGGCTCCAGGTGCAGGGCGGCTTCGAAGCCCGTGGATTGGCCCATCAGGGCCTCTTCGACCTTGCTGAGCAGGTCGTCACCGCCGAAGAAGAATTCCATCGGCTCGTTCAATTCATCGATGAGCTCGCCTTGGGCGTCTTCGAGACGCCAGGTCAGGCTCACCACGCAGGGGTTGCGAATGTCCATGCCCCGAATCATCTCACGCCGCACAATGGCGCCCTATGAACCGCCCAAAGACCCTGACTGAAAAAACCAAGGCCCCGCGTGCTGCCCGCCAGCCTGAGAGCGCCGCGCTGAGCACGCCCATGCCCCTGCTGGGCGGCCTGTCGCCTGAAACCTTCATGCGCCGCCACTGGCAGAAGAAGCCGCTGCTGATCCGCCAGGCCGTGCCCGGCGTGAAGCCGCCGCTGGACCGTGCGGCGTTGTTCGCGCTGGCCGGGCAGGAGGACGTCGAATCGCGCCTGATCGTCCATGAGCAGGGGGGGGCGGCCCAACCCGCCAAGGCGCGTGGCAAGGCCAAGGCCGGCGCACCCGTGGCCAATTGGCGCCTGGCGCACGGCCCGCTGGCGCGCCGCGCGCTGCCACCGCTCACGCAGCCCGCCTGGACGCTGCTGGTGCAGGGCCTGGACCTGCACGTGCCGGCGGCGCACGAACTGCTCACGCGCTTTCGCTTCGTGCCCGAGGCCCGGCTCGACGACCTGATGATCTCCTATGCCACCGAAGGCGGTGGCGTGGGGCCGCACTACGATTCGTACGACGTGTTCCTGCTGCAGGTGCATGGCCAGCGCCGTTGGCGCATTGGCCGCCTCAAGGACGACAGCCTGCTGCCCGACGTGCCGCTCAAGATCCTCAGCCACTTCGAGGCCGAGGAGGAGTGGGTGCTGGAGCCGGGCGACATGCTCTACCTGCCGCCGCGCTGGGCCCATGATGGCATCGCCGAAGGTGGCGAGTGCATGACCTGCTCCATCGGTTTCCGGGCGCCCGATGCGCAAGGCCTGGCGGCCGAGCTGCTGGTACGCGTGGCCGAGAACCTCGACGACAGCACCCGCCAGCTTTACAAGGATCCGGCGCAGCCTGCCACCACCGAGCCGGGGCGCATGCCCGCGGACCTGCAGGCCTTTGCGCTCGAGGCCGTCACGCGTGCCCTGCGCGATCCGCAGCAGCTGCATGCCGCCCTGGGCGAGATCCTGACCGAGCCCAAGCCCAAGGTGTGGTTCCAACTGGGCGATCCCTTGCCTGACGGTGTGGGCGTGGTGCTCGACCCTCGCACGCGCATGATGTACGACGACAAGCACCTCTTTGCCAACGGCGAATCCTGGCGCGCTGCCGGGGCCGATGCGCGCCTCTTGCGCCGTCTGGCCGATGCCCGTAGGCTCAGTGCACACGATGTCGCCAGCGCGAGCCCCGAGGCCCGCGAGTTGCTCGACCAGTGGTCGGAAGACGGCTGGCTGCATCCGGCGCCATGAGCCCATAAGCCGATAAGCCCGATCAACACTGAGGAAACCCGCCATGAATGCCCCCTGGTCCGATCCCGCGCACGACAGTGGCCGCCTCGACGGTTGGGGGGCTTGGTCCGATGCCGTGCGCGCCTTGCTGGCCGAAGCGGCTGCGCAACCGGGCGCGCTGCTGATGTTCGATGCCGACTACAGCCAGTGGCCGCTGGGCGAGAAGGCCTGCGTGGAAGCGCTGGAGCAGTGGGCGCTGGGCGGGCGCCATCTGCATTGCACGATGCTGGCGGCCGATTGGGGCCATGTTCCCAAGCAGCACCCGCGTTGGTTGCGCTGGCGCACCACCTGGGCCCATAAACTCAGTTGCAAGGTATTGCCTGAGGACGAAGCCTCCGCGCTGCAAAGCCTGAGGCCGATGCTGGTGCTGGAAGGCAAACTGGGTATCTCGCTGCTCGATGCCGAGCACGGAACCGGTTTGTGGAGCCGTCTGCCGAGCACTTTGCGCGAATGGTGGCAAGCCGGTGATGTGATTTCGCAACGGTCCATTGATGCTATGCCGGCAACGACATTGGGTTTATAGGGAGTAGCCCGAAGCAGCATATAATCGCGGTTTGAATGCGGCGCATCTCATTGGTGCGCTACATCCAAACAACTGCTGTCTCATATTCTTGGGGCCAGTGGTTCCAAGCACAGTTCCAATCGCTTTCCGGTTTTTGACACACCTTTTGAGGACACAAGCATGAAAAAGTCGCTCCTGCTGGCTTCGCTGATCGCCGCCATGGCTCTGGCCGCTTGCGGCAAGAAGGAAGAAGCTGCCGCTGACGCCGCTGCTTCCGCCGTTTCCGAAGCCGCTTCGTCGGCTGTTGAGGCTGCTTCCGCTGCCACCGACGCCGCTTCCGCTGCCGTCGACACCGCCGCTTCCGCTGCTTCCGACGCCGCTTCGGCTGCCGTGGACGCCGCTGCTGCCGCTGCCAGCGCTGCTTCGAACTGATCTCTGTTCTCAGGGAATCAAAAAGCCGCTCATTGAGCGGCTTTTTTGCGCCTGTATGTTTTAGAAGTTTGGCGGCATCTGCGTCAGCTTGAAATCAACGCTACAAGCCGTAAACAAAAAGCCCGGCATGCCCGGGCTTTTTGTTTCCACTAATCCCTCAATTCGTGGGGGATCGAATATCTGGCATCACCCGATCATCGGGATCATTCCAAATTCGTGGACAACTGCTTGGCCACATCCTTGGCGCCATCGGTATTGATGGCCTTGCCATCGCTGCCCAGCACTGTCACGGAGGCCGCATCACCCTGGCTGGCCACCTTCAGGCGGTAACGGGTGAGGGTGTCGGTGGCAGGCTTGCTGCTGAACCAGCCGCTCATTCGGCTGAACAGGCCGGGTTTTTCCTCGGGCTTGGTGGAGGCTAGGCGAACGTCGTAGACGCCGGCGCTGCGGTCGCGGTCTTCGACCGTGAAGCCGCCGCGGTCCAGGGCCAGGCCCACACGGCGCCAGGCTTGGTCGAAGTTGCCGCTGAAGCCCACGGACAGGCCGTCGGTGCTCAGGCGGGTGCGCGGTGCGGTGATGGCTGCTGCACTGCCCTGATCGGCCGTGAGCGTGGCCTTGGCGGCTTCCTTGGGCGTGCCCAGCTTGACCATCAGGCGCGAGAGCATCTCGGCTTCCAGCGCGGGGTCTGAGGGGCGGGCCTTCCAGGTGGTCTGTTCCTTGCGGCCGTCGGTGTAGATCTCGATCAGGCCATGGTGACCGATGTAGATTTCCGAGCCCTTGGCGGTGCGCTCGATGCGGGTGCGGAACTGGTCGCGCTCGCCCGTGTCGTACAGGTTGTCGATGATCTTGCCGACCAGGTTGCGCAGGCCATCTTGCTGCAGCTTGGCGCGGTTCTCGGACCAGTTGGTTTCAAGCAGGCCGGCCTGGGGCTGGTCGGTGGTCAGCTCGAAGCCGTTCTCGGTCCAGAAATCACGCACCAGGTTGTAGACCTGCTCGGGCGGCTGGTCCACGGTCAGCCAGCGCACCTGGCCATCACGCTGCAGGGTCACGCCACGGACGGTGCCGGGCGCCACGGCGGGAGCGGCTGTCGCGCCGGGGTTCTGGGCCAGCTGTTGTTGCTGGGTGAAGTTGTTGGCCGACACCGTGCCCGGCGAGGCCAGGGCGTAGCGCGCCTGGCCGCTGAGCTGGGTCAGGTCAGGCGGCACTTCCAGGTTCACGGCCTTGGCGCCGGTACTGCGGTAGTCCACCTTGTCGTTGCTCAGTGCATTGCTCACCGTAGAGCAGCCGGTGGCCAGCGCGGACAGCACGCAGGCGGATGCCACCAGGGTCTGGCGGGCGGAGATGTGTTGGATCGGCATGGTGACTATGGACGGACCGTGAGGGGCCGGGGTTGGGGCCGGTGGGCCGGGAGGAAAATGGTGGGTGGCAGACTGGATCAGAGCGCGCCGCTTTCGCGCAACGCACCCTCGACCACGGCCTGTGCGGCAGGGCTGAGCTGTGTGAGCGGCAGACGCAGTGCGCCGCCGGCCTTGCCCATGCGGGCCAGGGCCCACTTGACAGGGATCGGGTTCGGCTCGGTGAACAGGTGCTTGTGCAGCGGCAGCAGTTGCATGTGCAGCTCGACCGCGCGCTTGGCATCGCCGGCGATGGCGGCCTTGCACAGCTCGTGCATGGCCTTGGGCGCCACGTTGGCGGTGACGCTGACGTTGCCATGGCCGCCCAGCAGCATCAGGGCCACGGCGGTGGGGTCATCGCCCGAGTAGATGTGAAAGCCCTTGGGGGCTTGCTTGATCAGCCAGGCGGCGCGTTCGAGGTTGCCGGTGGCTTCCTTGATGCCGATCACGCCGGGCACATGGGCCAGGCGCAGGGCGGTCTCGGGCGTCATGTCGGCCACGGTGCGGCCGGGCACGTTGTAGAGCATCTGGGGGATGCCCACGGCCTCGGCGATGGCCTTGAAGTGCTGGTAGATGCCTTCTTGGGTCGGCTTGTTGTAGTAGGGCACGACCTGCAGGGTGCAGTCGGCGCCGACCTTCTTGGCGAACTCGCTGAGCTCGATGGCCTCGCGGGTGGAGTTGGCACCGGCGCCAGCCATGATGGGCACGCGGCCAGCCGACTGCTCGACCGCCACGCGGATGATCTCGCAGTGCTCGTCGACGGAGACGGTGGGCGATTCGCCCGTGGTGCCGACCACGCCGATGCAATCCGTGCCTTCGGCGATGTGCCAGTCGATCAGGCGGCGCAGGGCGTCATAGTCCACGCTGCCGTCGTCGTGCATCGGGGTGATGAGCGCAACAATACTGCCAAGAATCGGTTTCATGTTTGTGTCCTGAGAATCTGAAGATTCTAATGGGGCCGAACGTCGTTTTTCAGGGCGGCCAGGGCCATGCGGTCCACCAGAGCGGGGGCGAGCAGCTTCATCCAGCGCCCAAGCTTGCCTTTGGCGCTCATCACGATGTCGCGCTGGCGGCGTGCCATGCCGTCCAGGATCAGGCGCGAGCAGGTCGCCACGCTCATGGCGCCGCGCTCGTCCAGGCCGCTTTTGCCCGCGGCTTTGCCCTGGGCGTTGAACCCGCGGTAGCGGATCTCGGTGGCCACCACGCCCGGGTAGGCGATGGTCACGCCCACGCCATGGGGCGCCATCTCCACACGTAAAGCTTCGAAAAAGCCCGTCATGGCGAACTTGGTGGCGCTGTAGGCTGTGCGCCCTGGCACACCCACTAGGCCGGCCAGGCTGGAGACGGCCACCACCAGGCCGCGGGTGGCCTTGAGGTGGGGCAGGGCGGCATGGGTGCACCAGGCGCTGCCCCACAGGTTGATGCGCATCAGGTGCTCGTACCAGGCCATGTCCTGCACTTCATCCAGGAGGGCGTGGGCCGACATGCCGGCGTTGTTCACCAGCGCGTCGATGCGGCCATAGCGGGCCACGGTGTCGGCGATCAGGCCTTTGCAGTCATCCTGCTGGCCGACGTCGGTGGGCCGCACGAAGACGTGGGCGCCGTAGGCCTCGCAGGCCTTGGCGACCTCGGCCAGCTTGTCCTGGCTGCGGGCGGCCAGCACCAGGGCTGCGGTGGCGCCATCGCGCGCGGCGATCTGGCGGGCCAGTTCGGCGCCGATGCCGTCGGAGGCGCCGGTGATGATGGTGACGTGTTGTGCCATGGTGGTTTGAGTGCGGCGGGGTGCCGATGCGGCCTGGACGCAGCCTGGGTTGCGCAACGAGTTCTGTGGGTGTCCTGCTGCGAGCAAGGTCGCAGCAGTGTCAGCCCGGCATGCAGGTGGCCAGCCAGGTGGACAGGTCCACCAGCAGGCCGGGCTGAAAGTACCACGTGAACACGCCGGCCAGTATCAGCACGAGCACGAGTCTGGCGGCGATGCGTTGCGCGGTGCTCATGGCATGCGATGCATCGGGTGGCGTTGGGTTGTGACGATCAGGCGCTGGCGGTGCCCAGGCGCCCCTTGGGCGGCTGGTGCTCGCGTACCGGCAGGTTGAGCACGGCGGCCGTCACGCCCAGGGCGATGGCGATCCACCAGACCACCTGGTAGCTGCCCGTCAGGTCATAGAGGTGCCCGGCCAGCCACACGCCGCAGAACGAGCCCAGTTGGTGCGAGAGGAAGACCACGGCGCCCAGCATCGACAGGTGCCGAACCCCCAGCATCTGCGCCACGATGGCGTTGGTGGGCGGCACGGTCGACAGCCACAGCACGCCCATCGTGGCGGCGAAGATGCCCACGCTCAACGCCGTGGGCGGTGCGGCGATGAAGCACAGCATGGCGACGGCCCGCAGCGCATAGATGCCTGACAGCAGGTAGGGCTTAGACCAGCGCTGTCCCAGCCAGCCGATGCCGTAGGTGCCGAAGATGTTGAACAGGCCAATGAGGGCCAGGCCGGTGGTGGCTACGTGGCCGGGCAGGGCGTGGTCCTTGAGGTAGCTGGGCAGGTGCACACCGATGAAGGCGAGCTGGAAGCCGCACACGAAGTACCCGGCGGTGAGCAACTGGTAGCTGGGATGGCTCAGCGCCTCGCGCAGGGCGGCCAGGGCCGATGTGGGGCCGTGCGGGTCGGGGCCGGAAGGCAGCGCGCCGGTGGCTGGCGCGGCGTGGGCGGGCGCCGGTCGGTCTGCCCGCAATCCCCAACCCAGGGGCAAGATCAGCAGGGCGGTCAGTGCCAGGACCCACAGGGCCGGCTGCCAGCCGATGCCGGCGATCAGCGAGCTCGACAGCGGGATCATCAGGAACTGCCCGAAGGAGCCAGCCGCGGCGGTGATGCCCATGGCCCAGGAGCGCTGCTGTGCGCTGACGTGACGCCCGATCACGCCGTACACCACCGCATAGGTGCTGCAGGCCTGCGCGCAGCCGATCAGGATGCCGGTGCTGAGGGTGAACAGGGTGAGGTTGGCGCTGCTGGCCATGCCCCACAGGCCTGCGGCATAGAGCAGGGCGCCCAGCCACAACGGGGCGGTGGCGCCTTTGCGGTCAGCCCACCAGCCCACCAGCGGGCCGGCCAGGCCCCACACCAGGTTCTGGATGGCCAGCGCGAAGGAGTAGGACTCGCGGCTCCAGCCGCGCTCCATGCAGATGGGCTGCAGCCACAGCCCGAAGCCATGGCGGATGCCCATCGACAGGGTGACGACCATGGCGCCGCAGACCAGCAGTTGCCACAAGGGCAGGATGGGAGACAGGGGCGCATCAGCCTGCGCCGGGGTGGGGTGGCTCAAGGGGGCTCCGTCAGGACGGCGGTCTGACCCGTGTTTCCGGACGTGCGCCGACGAGCGTGGGGTTGAAATGGTTCTGGGTGCCGTGCGCCGGTATCAGACCTGCATGTTCATGATATCGGTATACGCCTGAACCAGCTTGTTGCGCACCTGAACGGCCGACTGGAAGCCCAACTGCGCCTTCTGCATGGCGATCATGGTCTCTTCCAGGCTGACGGTGGGGTTGTCGAACTGCACCTCGCGCTGCATCGACGAGGCTTGGTTCTGCGCCTGGCTCACGCCCTTGAGCGCGCTGGAGAACGCGGTCTGGAAGCTGGGCGCCTCGACCTTGGCACCTGCATTGCCTGCCGCATCCAGCCGGGTCTTGGCCTGCACCCGCTGTGCCACGTCGGCCATGCCGGCGCGGGACGCGGCCTGGGCGAAATCGAAAGGCTTAAGTTTCAGGTCCATGGTGCCGATACCGCTGAAGACGACAAGGTGTGATGGATCTCACCACGATTGGCATCCTAGCCGGGTAGACCCGTGTCCGATGGTGCGAAGTGGTCCCCATTTGACTGGCTGTTCCCGGCACTTTTTACCGCGGGCTTCCCAATAATGGGCCCCGTACTTGAAGGGTTTGCGGCATCGTGTGATCTCGATGCGCGGCCCTCGCGCAGATCAGCTCATGGATGTCACCGTCGCTCAAGCTCAGAACCTGACGTCGCCAGCCCCCGGCTCGGCGAGCGAAACGCCGCCCCTGGGGTTCGTGCAGCGTGTCCAGGCCCTGCCCATGCAGCGCAAGCTGATGCTGGGTGGTGGCATCGCGGCGCTGCTGGCCATCTTCGTGGCCATGATGATGTGGAGCAACCAGGCCGAGTACCGCGTGCTGTACAACAACCTGTCCGACAAGGACGGTGGGGCCATCCTGGCCCAGTTGCAGCAGATGAACGTGCCCTACAAGTACACGGACGGCGGCGCGGCCATCATGGTGCCCGCCGACAAGGTGCATGACGTGCGCCTGAAACTGGCCTCGGCCGGCCTGCCCAAGGGCTCGGTGGCGGGCTACGAGTTGATGGAAACCCAGCGCTTCGGCGTGACGCAGTTCCAGGAGCGGCTGAACTTCCAGCGTGGTCTGGAGGGCGAGCTGACCCGTTCTATCCAGACCCTGTCGGGCGTCGAATCCGCCCGCGTGCACCTGGCCCTGCCCAACCAGAACGGATTTTTCCGTGATCAGCAAAAGCCGTCGGCCTCGGTGATCCTGAGCATGTACGCTGGCCGCACCCTAGACAAGGGCCAGGTGGCTGGCATCGTGCACCTGGTGTCTTCCAGCGTGCCGGAGATGTCGACCAAGTCGGTCAGCGTGGTGGACCAGAGCGGCACCCTGCTGTCGGGCCAGGCCGAGGGCAGTGGTCCTGACCAGGCCGGGCTGGACGCCAAGCAACTGCAATATGTGCATCAGATGGAAACCGGCTATACGCAGCGCATCCGCGATCTGCTGGAGCCGGTGGTCGGCAAGGACAATCTGCGCGCCCAGGTGACGGCCGACCTGGACTTTGCACAGGTTGAATCCACCGCCGAAGAGTTCAAGCCCAACCAGACCCCGACCACGGCCGCCGTGCGCAGCCAGCAGACCAGCGAGCAGATGAATGGCGCGGGTGGTTCGAACGCCCAGCCCACCGGTGTGCCGGGCGCGATGAGCAACCAGCCGCCTACGCCGGCAACCGCGCCGATCAATGGCGCATCGCAGCCGCTGCAGGGCACCCAGGCCAACGGCGCGGGTGGTGCCGGTGGCTCCAGCCGCCGCGATGCCGTGACCAACTACGAGGTCGACAAGACGGTGCGTGTGACGCGCAATGCCTCGGGCACGGTCAAGCGCCTGAACGCCGCCGTGGTGATCAACCACATCACCAAGACGGATGCCAAGGGCAAGACCACCACCACCCCGCTGAGCCAGGAGGAGCTGGACAAGCTCACCGCCCTGGTCAAGGAAGGCATCGGCTTCAACGAGCAGCGCGGCGATTCGGTCAAGCTGATCACCGCGCCGTTCCAGCAGGTGAAAGAAGAGACCGCCGATACGCCGTTCTGGAAGGATCCGAGCACACAGGAGTGGATGCGCTCGCTGCTGGTGCCCGCTGCCATGACAGTGCTGGCCCTGATCGTGGTGTTCGGTGCGATTCGCCCTGCCATCAACGCGGCCAAGCCCCCCAAGGCTGAAAGCAAGTCCAGACTCAACGCTGTGGTGGATGACGAGCAGCAGTTGCCTGGGTTTGAAACGGCCAGTGAAGTGCTGCCGGCCCTCGAGTCGCCTGGCGGCTCTGACCGCCGCCTCGAAGCCGCGCGCCAGTTGGCCAAGGACAACCCCGTCGCGATGGCTGGCATCGTGCGCGCCTGGGTGAACAAGGAATAACGCCGCATCATGGACGAGCAAGGACTAGAAGACGCCGCCATCCTGCTGATGTCCCTCGGCGAGGACGAAGCCGCCGAGGTGTTCAAGCAGCTCGAGCCCAAGGAAGTGCAAAGCCTGGGCGAGACCATCGCGCGCCTGAAGACCGTGTCCCGTGAGCGCGTGGACACGGTGTTGAACCGGTTCGCGCAGGAAGCCGCCGAAGTCGGCTCGCTGGTGTCCGACACCGACGAATACGTGAAGGCTGTATTGCGCCGCGCGCTGGGTGAAGAGAAGGCCAACCTGCTGATCGACCGCATCATCCAGACCAGCGATGTGGCCGGCATCGAAAGCCTGAAGTGGATGGATCCGGGCTCGGTGGCCGAACTGCTGCGCAACGAGCACCCGCAGATCGTGGCCGCCATCCTGGTCCACCTGGATCCGGACCTGGCCTCGGGGGCGCTCAAGTACTTCAGTGACCGCCATCGCAACGAGGTGATGATCCGCATCGCCACGCTCGATGGCATCCAGCCCGCCGCTCTGCGTGACCTGAACGAGGTGATGTCGCGCGTGCTGGCAGGCGGCACGCAGGTGCGTCGCCAGTCGCTGGGCGGCGTCAAGCCCGCGGCTGAGATCATCAACCTGATGGGCTCCGCCGTGGAGACCTCGGTGCTGGACTACATCCGCGAGGCCGATGGCGACCTGGCCCAGAAGATCATGGACAACATGTTCGTGTTCGACGATCTGGCCAAGCTGGACGACAAGGGCTTCCAGGCCCTGCTCAAGGAAGTGCAGACCGAATCGCTCATCATCGCGCTCAAGGGTGCTTCGCCGGAGATCCGCGACAAGGTGTTCCGCAACATGTCCAGCCGTGCCGCCGAAACGTTGCGCGAAGACCTGGATTCGCGCGGCCCGGTCAAGCTCTCCGAGGTCGAAGGCGAGCAGAAGGAAATGCTGAAGATCGTCCGCCGTCTGGCCGACGAAGGTCAGATCGTGCTGGCGGGCGGAGGCGACGATGAGTACGTCTGACAAGGCGCAGCCGCCTGCCGGTGGCGCCGCGCCCGGCACGCCCAACAGCTACACGCGCTTCATCCCGCGCGAAGAGTTGCGGGGCTTTTCCGCCTGGGCGCCGGAGAATCTCGAAGACCCCAATGTGGTCAAGTCCGCGCCCGGGCAATCGCCAGCAGGTGGGGGCGTGCACAAGGCGCCGTTCGCTGTGCGGGCTGGCGTGGCTGGCGCACAGGGCCATGGGCCTGCTCGCGCGCAGGCACCGGGCCCAGCGGGTGCCCACGTCGGCGGCGTGCCCGATGGTCAGCCCGGATCGACCCATCCGGCCAGCGCGGCCAAGGCCGTCGAGCCCGAGCCGCCGCCGGTGGATGTGGAGGCTGTGGCGCGTGATGCGCGCCAGGCCGGTTACCAGGATGGTTACCGCGATGGCCTGGCTGCCCTGGAGAGCTACAAGCAGACCCAGGCGGCTCAGATGGCCGCCTTCATGAGCGACCAGGTGGGTGCGCTCGTGAACGACCTGCATGGCCGTCTCGAATCATTGGAGCAGCAGCTTTCTGGCCGCATCGCCGGCGTGGCGTTGGAGCTGGCCCGCCAGGTGGTGCGCAGCGAAATCTCGCTGCGCCCCGAACTGGTGTTGACCGTGGCCGAGGACGCGATGAGCACCCTGCTGAGCACGGCCCGCCAGGTGGTGCTGCGCCTGAACCCGGAAGACCACGCACTGGCCCAAGGCGCGCTGGAAGAACAGATGAAATCGCGTGGCGCTCGTCTGGTGGCCGATCCCCATGTGAGCCAGGGCGGCTGCATCGTCGAATCGGACATCGCCGTGGTGGACGCCAGCGTGGAAGCGCGCTGGCACAAGGTCGCCGCTGCGATGGGCGTCAACACCGATTGGCATGGCCGCATCACGCCCGAGGCCACGCAGGCCCAGTGGGCCGATGACATGGAGGGCGCATCATGAACATGCCCCTGCAGAGCCGGCGCGATGTCGCCATGGACAAGTGGAACCGCTTCCTGGAAGACCTCGATGCCTGTGCGGCAGCCCCTCAGCAACTGGAGAATCAGGGCAAGCTGGTGCGCGTGGCCGGGCTGGTGCTCGAAGCCGCGGGCCTGCGCCTGCCGGTGGGCGCTGTGTGCGAGATCCATTCCGAGATGCGCATGGAGGCCACCCCTGTGCTGGCCGAGGTCGTGGGCTTTGCCGGCGACCGCGCCTACCTGATGCCCACGGCCGAAGTGCATGGCCTGGCCAGCGGCGCCCGCGTGGTGCCACGCGCCTTGCCGATCAACCCGCCGCTGCTGGGCCGCCCCAGCCACCCCTGGCGCCGCAGCGAAGACCGCACCCGCCACCTGCCCATCGGCAGCGGCCTGCTGGGCCGTGTCGTCGATGCACAGGGTGAGCCGCTGGACAAGCGCGGCCCGCTCACGCACGTGCGCAGTGAACCCCTGGTGCGCCGCGCCATCAACGCGATGGAGCGCGACCCGGTGCGCCTGCCGCTGGACACGGGCGTGCGTGCCATCAACTCCATGCTCACCGTGGGCCGTGGCCAGCGGATCGGCCTGTTCGCCGGCTCCGGCGTGGGCAAGAGCGTGCTGCTGGGCATGATGGCCCGCTACACCCAGGCCGATGTCATCGTGGTGGGCCTGATCGGTGAGCGGGGCCGTGAAGTCAAGGAGTTCATCGAAGACATCCTGGGCGAGGAAGGCCTGGCCCGCTCCGTGGTGGTGGCCGCGCCGGCCGATGCACCGCCGCTGACCCGCATGCAGGGCGCAGCCTACGCCACCGCCGTGGCCGAGCACTTTCGCGATGAAGGCCTGCACGTGCTGCTGCTGATGGACTCCCTCACGCGGTACGCCATGGCACAGCGCGAAATCGCGCTGGCCATCGGTGAGCCACCTGCGACCAAAGGTTACCCGCCGTCATGTTTTGCCAAGCTGCCGCAACTGGTGGAGCGCAGCGGCAACGGCCTCAATGGCCATGGTTCCATCACGGCGTTTTACACGGTGCTCTCGGAAGGGGATGATCAGCAGGATCCCATCGCCGATGCGGCCCGCGCGATTCTTGATGGCCACATCGTGCTCTCACGCGAACTGGCGGAGTCAGGCCACTTCCCGGCCATCGACATCGAGCGTTCCGCATCGCGGGTGATGCACAACGTGGCCACGCACGAGCACATCGATTCGTCGCGCCGCTTCCGCCAGCTGTGGTCGCGCTACAGCAAGGCGCGCGACCTGATCCAGCTGGGCGCCTACACGCCCGGCGGTGATCCGGAGCTGGACCTGGCGGTCAGAGTCCATCCCCACATGGTGGGCATGCTTCAACAAGACATGCATACACCCGCTACTTTGACCGACAGTGTGGGGCAGTTGCGTGCCATCGTACAGGGGTGAAGAAAAGCCTTTGGCAGACCCAAGCTGACTGGAGCCCATCGTGAATCCCTCGCAACCACTGATCACTCTGCTGGAGCAGGCCGAAGAGGCCCGTGACGCGGCGCTGGCGCAGTTCGAGGTCAGCCGCAAGGCTCATGAAGGCTCCCGCCAGCAACTGCAATCCCTGCAGGATTTCCGCGACCAGTACCAGACGCGCTGGCAGACCCAGTTCCGTCAGGCTGGCGGCATGGAAATCATGCGCTGCTACCAGGATTTCATGGCCCGTCTGGGCGATGCGGTCAATGACCAGCACCGCCGCTGTGAGCAATTCAGCCAGGCCATGGAGCGTTGCCGCACCGAGCTGATCGAGCGCGAGCGCAAGGTCGCTGCCGTGACGCAACTGCTGCAGCGCCGTGAAAAAGAACAGGCCCAGCGCGAGATGCGCCGTGAGCAGAAGGCCACCGATGAGCTGGCCGCACGCCTGATGGCGTCGGCACCCGGCCCGCTGTCCGCGAAGGGCAACCTGCCGCCGTCCTCTCATTGATGCGACTTGACGCCACGTCGATCGCTCACACTACATAAGCGAGAACACCGATGAGCACGAGCTTCCAGAACCTGCCGTCCCTGCTGAACAAGCCTGGCACGCAGTCCCAGGGCGCTGCCTCTGGTGTGGGCGGCGCGACCTTGGCCGATGTGCTGGGCAAAGGGCAGGGCAATGACAGCCAGACCTTTGCTAAGCTGATGTCGCAGTACCAGACGCCACAGGCCAGCGCGCAAGCCAGCCTGCCCATGGCAGCAGCGAACCAGCAGGCCAATCTGGCCGCCAACCAGGCCCTGCGTGCCAAGGCGGCAGTCCACAACACGACGCAGCTGCAGCCCAAGCCGCCCCAGTCCGCACCCAAGCCAGCGCAGAACGAATCGCAGGCTTCTGCTTCGCAGCAGGCCGCCAAGCAGGCGCAGAAGAACAACCAGGCCAAGACGGCCCAGGATCAGCGCGCCAAGGCCAAGCAGGCCGATGACACCGACAAGGCCGAGGCCCGCGTGGACAAGACCGGCAAGGCCGATAGAACGCAAGCCAAGGGTGATGCGAAGGAGCAGGGCGCCGACGAGGTCAAGTTCTCCACTGCGCAGGGGGAGGGTGCTGCCCAGGTGCGTGAACTGCAGCCCCCGGCGGGTGTGTCGTCCGACCCGGCCGCGATGATGGCCTGGCTGTCCACCCTGTCGCAGGGTGGTGAGGCCGCTCAGGGCCTCGATGCCGATGGTGCCTTGACGGATGGCGCCGCCACTGCCGCTGGCACTGCCCAGGCTCCCGATCTGCAAGGCGCCGCCGGTGGCAAGGGCGCGTCCCTGCCCACCGCGACTGCAGCGCTCACGACCCAACTGCTGGGCCAGCAATCCGGCAAGGTCGATCCCAAGGCCCTGGTGAGCGAAAGCCAGGGCGCCGTGGCGGCCTTGGCCGCTCAGGACAAGGCCTCGCCACTTGATTTCAACGCCTTGATGGCGCGCGAGATGTCTCGCCCGGCCGGCCCTTCGGGTGCGGTGGCCACCCACGCCAGCGCCACCCTGCCTACCCCGGTCGACAGCCCGGACTTCAAGCAGGCCCTGGCCGAGCGCGTGGGCATGTGGGTGGCGGGCACGCCGGCCAATGGCCAGATGACGGCCGAGCTGCGCCTGAACCCCGAAGACATGGGCCCTGTGCACATCCGCATCGTGATGGACGGCCAGAACGCCCAGGTGGATTTCGCTGCCGCTCACGCCGAGACACGCCAGGCCCTGGAAGCCAGCCTGCCGGCCCTGTCCTCCGCGCTGGAGGATGCCGGGCTCAGCCTGGCTGGCGGCGGCGTGTCCGACCAGAGCGCCAGCCAATCCTGGGCTCAGCAGCAACAAGGGCAGGGCGATGGCCAGGCGCGCAGCATGGCCTGGAGCGGCCGCGGCCTGGTCGCCGAGCAGGCGGGTGTGGACGCGCAGGCCTCCCTGCAGCCCGTTCCCCGTCCGGCGGCCCGCCCGGGCGGGCTGGATCTGTACGCCTGACCTGCGGGTCCTGGGTGTCCGGGGGAATCAACCGGCATTAAGGGCGGCTTATTCGCACATTGCAAAAAGCTCCGCCTCGAATAATCGAGGCACAGACTGAAACGGAGATTCATGCATGGCTGCCGCACCCGCCCCCGCCGCTGATGCCGCCCCCAAGGGCGGTGGCGCGAAGAAACTGATCATCATCATCGTGGCCCTGGTGGCTTTGGTGGTGGTCGGTGGTGGCGCCGCGGCCGTGCTGCTGATGAAGAAGAGTGCCCACGCCGAGGCCGGCGATGGCGACGAAGAGCACGATGCCGCTGCCGAGAAGGCCAAGCCCAAGGAGCACAAGGCTGCCGATGGCAAGCCGCCCACCTTCGTGCCGCTGGACCCTTTCACCGTCAACCTGGCCGACAAGGATGCGGACCGCTACGCGCAGGTCGGCATCAACCTGCAGGTGGACGACCCCAAGATGGCCGACGAGATCAAGAACTACATGCCGGCCATCCGCAACGGCATCTTGCTGATCCTGTCGCACAAGAGCAGCGAAGACCTGCTCAGCACCGAAGGCAAGCAGAAGCTGGCCGAAGAGATCCGCCGCGAGACCGCCCGCTCCATGGGCTACGAGGTGCCCGATCCTGACGAGGACGAAGGCGAGGGCGACGAAGACGCTCCCAAGAAGAAAAAGAAGAAGAAAAAGGCCGCCGAGCCCTACAACCCCATCGTGCATGTGCACTATTCCAACTTCATCGTGCAGTGACACGGCAGGCGCGCAGTAGAGTGAGTCGCCATGAACCAGCAAATCCTCTCGCAAGATGAAGTCGATGCCCTGCTGCAAGGCATCACGGGCGAAAGCCAGAAGCTGGAGCAAGATGATGCTCCAACCGAAGGCATCCGCGACTACAACCTGGCCAGCCAGGAGCGGATCGTTCGCGGGCGCATGCCCACGATGGAGATCATCAACGAGCGGTTTGCGCGCAACATCCGTATCGGTCTGTTCAACCTGATCCGCCGTTCGCCCGAAGTGTCGGTCGGTGGCATCAAGGTGCAGAAGTACAGCGCCTTCCTGCGCGAGATCGTCGTCCCCACCAACTTCAACATCATGGCCGTGCGCCCGCTGCGCGGCTCGGGCCTGGTGGTGTGCGACCCGACCCTGGTCTTCGCCGTGATCGACGCCCTGTTCGGCGGCGCCGGCAAGTTCCACACCCGCATCGAGGGCCGTGATTTTTCGGCCACCGAGCAGCGCATCATCCAGCGTTTGATCGAGGTCATCACGGCCGAGTACGCTCGCGCCTGGAAGGGCATCTACCCGGTCGAGCTGGATTACCAGCGCTCGGAGATGCAGCCCCAGTTCGCCAACATCGCCACGCCCAGTGAGATCGTGGTGTGCACCTCGTTCACGCTGGAGATCGGCGAGACCAGCGGCACCATCCACTTCTGCATCCCGTACTCCACGCTGGAGCCGATCCGCGACATCCTGTATTCGTCCATCCAGGGCGATTCGGCCGAGCCTGACCGCCGCTGGGTCAAGCTGCTTCAGCAGCAGATCCAGTCCGCCGAGGTCGAGGTGGTGGCCGAGCTGGCCAAGGCACCAGCCACCGTCGAACAACTGCTGTCCTTCAAGCCGGGCGACTTCATCGAGCTGGACCTCAACCAGCTGCTGGAAGCCAAGGTGGACGGCGTGCCCATCTTCGAGTGCTACTACGGCACCTCCAACGGCAAGTACGCCTTGAGGGTCGAGAAGCTGCTCACCAACAACACCGCCGGCATGGGCTGGCTGGGAGACAAGAATGTCTGATAGCGCCGCCGAATTTCCGCCCGATTCCAAAGGCGACGAGCAGGACGCGATGGCCGCGGAATGGGAAGCGGCGCTGGCTCAGCAGACGTCCAGCCCAGCCACCGAGGTGGCGGATCCGGCGCCTCAGGTGACGCCGGCCACCTTCGCGAATTTCTCGCCCGCGCCCTCCAACCCGGCGGGCAACGACCTGAACATGATCCTGGACATCCCCGTGCAGCTCACGGTGGAACTGGGCCGCACGCGCATCCCCATCAAGAACATCCTGCAACTGGCGCAGGGCTCGGTGGTGGAACTGGATGCGATGGCCGGTGAGCCCATGGACGTGCTGGTCAACGGCTTCCTGATCGCCCAGGGTGAAGTGGTGGTGGTCAACGACAAGTTCGGCATCCGCCTGACCGACATCGTGACGCCGTCCGAGCGCATGCGCCGCCTCAGCAAAGGCAACTGAACCTGAGGTAGATCCGATGCAATCGACGGCGTTGATGGTGTTCTGGCTGCTGATCGTGCTGGCGCTGATTCCGGTGTCGCTGTGGCTGCTCAAGCGCTCCGGCGTGGCCGGGCTGCAGGGCACGGGCAGTGCGGCCGTGCTGGCCCCCGTGGCGCAGATCAGCCTGGGCAATGGCCAGCGCGTGGTCACCGTGGAGGTGAACAGCGGCGAGCAGCGTACCTGGCTGGTGCTGGGCGTGACTGGTCAGCAGATCAACACCCTGCACACCATGGAAGCCCCTGCCGAGCGCCCTGATGGCGCGCAGGTGCGCCCAGTGCCGCCTTTCGCGCAGTTGCTGCGCCGCGTGACCGAACGCCAGCCGGGCAGCACGCCTGCCGGCCCGCAAGACCCCCGTGCCTGAAGGCGCGTGCGCCCCAGACACATTCCAGAGCCCCCCCATGTCGATATCGGCACCTCTGCGCTTGAACTCAAATCCCACGGCATGGCGGCGCTTCGGCCTGCTGCTGGCGCTGACCTTGCTGCCCGCTGCCGTCTGGGCCCAGGCCGGTGGCCAGATCACACCGGCGCCGGCCGGCGGCCTGCCGCTGCTGGTGGGGCAGGGCGCCTCGGGCAACAGCTACTCGGTGCCCATCCAGACGCTGCTGTTCTTCACGGCGCTCAGTTTTATGCCCGCCGCCGTGCTGATGATGACGGGCTTCACACGCATCGTGATCGTGCTGAGCCTGACCCGCCAGGCCCTGGGCGCGCAGACGGCGCCGCCCAACCAGGTCATCATCGGCCTGTCGCTGTTCCTGACCCTGTTCGTGATGGGCCCCACCATCGACAAGGTCTACACCGAGGCCTACCAGCCCTTCGCGGCCAACCAGATCAGCTTCAACGAGGCGCTGGACCGTGGTCAAGGCCCCTTCCGCGAGTTCATGGGCAAGCAGACGCGCCAATCCGATCTGCAGTTGTTCTCCAACCTCGCCAAGTACGAGGGCGAGATCACGCCGCAGGCCGTGCCTTTCCGCGTGCTGGTGCCGGCCTTCGTCACCAGCGAGCTCAAGTCGGCCTTCCAGATCGCCTTCCTCATCTTCATCCCCTTCCTGGTTATCGACATGGTGGTCGCCAGCGTGCTGATGAGCCTGGGCATGATGATGCTGTCGCCGGTGATGGTGGCCTTGCCCTTCAAGCTGATGCTCTTCGTGCTGGCCGATGGCTGGAACCTGCTGCTGGGTTCGCTGGCCGCCAGCTTCGCCACCTGATTCGCGTACATCCATGGATCCGCAACAAGTCCTCACCATCGGCCGCGATGGCCTGCTGACCCTGCTGATGGTCTGCGCCCCGATCCTGCTGGTCGTGCTGGGCGTGGGCCTGGTGATCAGCATCCTGCAGGCCGCCACGCAGATCCAGGAGCAGACCCTATCCTTCGTGCCTAAGCTGGTGGCTGCCTTTGCGATGATGGGGCTGGCCGGTCCCTGGATGGTCAGCACGCTGGTGGATTTCATCCGCACCACGCTGCAGTCCATCCCGGGCGTGGTGGGCTGACGCCGCAGCCATGGTCACCTTCAGCGAGGCTCAGGTCATGGCGTGGATATCGCCGTGGATCTGGCCGTTCTTCCGCGTGCTGGGCCTGTTCACGGCCGCGCCGGTGTTCTCGATGCGCACGGTGCCACGGCGCGTGCGCGTGGGCCTGGCGATCCTGATCGTGTTGTGCGCTCAGCCCTCGCTGCCCGAGATGCCGGTGATCCCGCTGGATTCGCCCATCGCGCTGATGGTGGTGATCCAGCAGTTGCTGATCGGCGTGACCATCGGCTTCGCGGCCCGTGTGATTTTCGCGGCCATCGAGTTCGCCGGTGAAATCATCGGCCTGCAGATGGGCCTGAACTTCGCAGCCTTCTTCGACCCGATGTCGGGCTCGCAGGCCACGGCAGTGAGCCGCTTCTACGGCACGATCGCCGCGTGGCTGTTCGTGGTGATGAACGGGCATCTGCTGCTGACCACGGCCGTGGTGGGCAGCTTCAATGTGTTCCCGATCGCGCCCGAGCCGCTGGCCTTTATCCGTACGCTGCAGCCGCAGGTGTGGGGGGCGGAGATCTTCAAGCTGGGGCTGTGGGTGTCGCTGCCCATCGTGGCCATGCTCACCCTGGTCAACATGGTGATGGGCCTGATCGCCCGCGTGGCGCCGCAGATGAACATCTTCTCGGTGGGCTTCCCGCTGACCATCGGCGTGGGCATCACCGGGCTGTGGCTGACCTTGCCGATGATGCAGGTGCCGTTCACGGCGGCGCTGGAGCGCATGCTGGGGTATTTCCAGTGATGCCGTTGAGGCGCCTGCCTTTTGATCGCCACAATGACAAACGGGCCCTTTGGGGCCCGTTTTGCTTGGCGCGCATCGGTCTGATGCCGGCGCTCTGACGATCAAGCCTGCGCGGGCTTGGCGCGCCGGCGAGCCGCCAGCCCCATAACAGCCATGCCAGCCGCCAGCAAAAGTGTGCTGCTGGGTTCAGGCACCGGCGAAGGGATGTTGAACTTGGCGATGTAGGCGCCACCACCGCCGAAGATGCCGCTGAGCACACCACCGGCAATGCCGGACACGGTGGCCGTGTAGCTGCCGGCCTGCAGGGTGTCGCTCCAGAACAGGGACTTGGCCGGGTCATAGCCAGCGGCCTTGAGCGTCAGGGCGTAGGCCGCGGTGGCGGGGTCGCCGTACAGGTCGATGCCCAGTTGGGCGGCCGTCTTGCCGGTGCCCACCAGGGTGTTGTTGCTGTCGTACAGCTTGAACTGCACGGCGTTGGTGCCCACCCACAGGGCCGACAGGTCGGCGGGTGTGAACGGGAACACCCAGATGTAGGCATCGGTGGTGCCCGCCACGCTGAAGTTGAAGGTGTCGAGGAAGTCGCCCACGCCGTGGATGATCGGCTCCGTCTTGTAGAAGGGGTCTGCCGTGGGCGTGGTCACCGTGTAGTCGGCGGCCAGTGCGCTGGCGCTCAAGGCCAGGGCGCCGACACCGGCCAGCAGGGGGCGCATGAGCTGAGGCAGGGGCATGGTGGTACTCCGAGTATTTGTTGGTACGACAAGGATGTAACTAACAACGTTAAATTAGCACATCCGTAAAAACCTGTAATCCCTGAGAAGCTGGGGGCATGTCCCTACAATCCCCGCCCATGGCCACGAAACCCCAGTCCGCCCCCAACGCCGGCTACGGCGAATCCTCCATCCGCGTCCTCAAGGGCCTGGAGCCCGTCAAGCAGCGCCCGGGCATGTACACCCGCACGGACAACCCGCTGCACATCATTCAGGAAGTGATCGACAACGCTGCCGACGAGGCCCTGGCCGGTTTCGGCAAGCGCATCGGCGTCACCTTGCACACCGACGGATCGATCAGCGTCGAAGACGAAGGCCGCGGCATTCCCTTCGGCATCCACCCCGAAGAGGGCGTGCCCGTGGTCGAGATCGTCTTCACCCGCCTGCACGCGGGCGGCAAGTTCGACAAGGGATCGGGCGGCGCGTACAGCTTCTCCGGCGGCCTGCACGGCGTGGGTGTGAGCGTGACCAACGCGCTGTCCACGCGCCTGCAGGTGACGGTGTGGCGTGACAAGCAGGTGGCGCAGTTGGCCTTCGGTGGCGGCGATGTGATCGAGCCTGTCAGCGTGCGCCCGGCCGCCAGCGGCGACCGCAAGAACGGCACGGCCGTGCGCGCCTGGCCCGACGCCAAGTATTTCGAGAGCGCCGAGCTGCCCAAGGGCGAGCTGGTGCACATGCTTCGCAGCAAGGCCGTGCTGATGCCGGGCGTGACCATCACGCTCACGCACGAAAAGACCAGTGAGACGCAGACCTGGCTCTACAAGGGCGGCCTGCGTGACTACCTGACCCAGACGCTCAACGCTGACCCGGTGATCCCGCTGTTCGAGGGCGAGCAGTACGCTAGCGGCAGCGAGACCGAGAACTTCGCCGAAGGCGAGGGCGCCGCCTGGTGCGTGGCCTTCACCGAAGAGGGCGCGCCCATGCGCGAGAGCTACGTCAACCTGATCCCCACGGTGGCCGGCGGCACCCATGAGTCGGGCCTGAAGGACGGCCTGTTCCAGGCGGTCAAGGGCTTCATCGAGATGCATGCGCTCAGCCCCAAGGGCGTCAAGCTGATGCCCGATGACGTGTTCAGCCGCGCCAGCTTCGTGCTGAGCGCCAAGGTGCTCGATCCGCAGTTCCAGGGCCAGACCAAGGAGCGCCTGAACAGCCGCGATGCGCTGCGCCTGGTCAGCACCTATGTGAAGCCATCGCTCGAACTCTGGCTCAACCAGCACGTGGACCACGGCAAGAAGCTGGCCGAGCTGGTGATCAAGCAGGCCCAGGCGCGCCAGCGTGCCGGCCAGAAGGTCGAGAAGAAGAAGGGCTCCGGCGTGGCCGTGCTGCCCGGTAAGCTGACTGATTGCGAAAGCCGCGACACCAGCCTGAACGAAGTCTTCCTTGTGGAGGGTGATTCGGCGGGCGGCAGCGCCAAGATGGGCCGCGACAAGGAGACGCAGGCCATTCTGCCGCTGCGCGGCAAGGTGCTCAACGCCTGGGAGGTCGAGCGCGATCTGCTGTTCAAGAACAACGAGATCCACGACATCTCGGTGGCCATCGGTGTGGACCCGCACGGCCCGAACGATTCACCGGACCTGTCCGGCCTGCGCTACGGCAAGGTCTGCATCCTGTCGGACGCCGACGTCGATGGTTCGCACATCCAGGTGCTGCTGCTCACGTTGTTCTTCCGACACTTCCCCAAGCTGATCGAGGCTGGCCACATCTACGTGGCACGCCCGCCGTTGTACCGCGTTGATGCCCCTGCGCGCGGCAGGAAGCCCGCCGCCAAGATTTACGCGCTGGACGATGGCGAACTGCATGCCATCCTGGACAAGCTGCGCAAGGAAGGCTGCCGCGAAGGCGCCTGGAGCATCGGCCGCTTCAAGGGCCTGGGCGAGATGAACGCCGAGCAGTTGTGGGACACCACGCTCAACCCCGAGACGCGCCGCCTGCTGCCGGTGGCCTATGGCGAGCCCGGCTTCGAATCGACCGAAGGCTCGTTCAACAAACTGATGGGCAAGGGCGAAGCGGCCGCGCGTCGTGAGCTGATGGAACTGCACGGCGACGCCGTCGAGATCGACATCTGAGCGAGCCTTTGCAGATGTACCGTGCCACGTAGGCCCCTGCCTACAGCACGGCGCGTGCTGCGCTGATGTCGGCTGTTGGGGGCGAGGCCTACAGTGGGTTCTCGTCCATCCAGGAGCCCATCATGATCCACAAGTCAGCCAGCGTGCATTGGGAAGGCAAGGGCAAGGCCGGTCAGGGTTTGATCTCGACCGAGACCGGCGCCTTGCAAGACCATCCTTACGGTTTCGGGTCACGCTTCGAGGACGACCGCAAAGGCAGCAACCCCGAAGAGTTGCTGGCCGCTGCCCATGCGTCGTGCTTCACGATGGCCTTCTCGTTCGCCTGCGCGGCCAAGGGCTTCGAGACCACGAAGGCAGACACGGTGGCCACCGTCCACCTGGACAAGGTGGGTGATGGCTACCGCATCGACCGCATCGACCTGGAACTGCGTGCGCAGGTGCCAGGGATGGATGCCCAGATCTTCCAGCAACTGGCGGTGCAGGCCAAGAACACCTGCCCCTTGTCACGTGCGCTGGCCTCGGTGCCCCGCATCACCCTGATCGCCAGCCTGCTGGCCGACGAAGAGGCGTGATTCAGTAGAAGTCGTAGCGCACCGTTGCGCCCACGGTGCGCGGCTCGCCGGCCGTGCCCACGTAGGTGCTGTTGCCCGCGCTGGTCAGGCCCAGGAAGTAGCGCTTGTCGAAGGCGTTCTTCACCCACAGCGACACATCCCAACTCGACTTCTCGCCCTGGGGGATGCGCCAACCTGCGCCCAGGTTGAACAGGCCGTAGGACGGGATCTTCGAGTAGATGAGGTTTTGATGTCGCCATAGCTGTCGTCACGCCAGGCATAGTTGGTCGTCACGCGCTGTTCGATGCCGCTGTCCAGGAAGTGGCGGTACTGGGCGCCCACGTTGAAGACCCACTTGGGTGCGCCGTTGACCTGGTTGCCCTTGAGGCTCTGTGAGCCACGGCCATAGGCCACGCCGTCGAACGCTTCGAAGCGTGCCGGGCCGGTGCCCGAGTCAAAGCGCGCCAGCGTGTAGGCGCCATTGAAGTTCAGCGTCAGATTGCTGGTGGCCCGGGCCTTGATGTCGAACTCGAAGCCCTTGCTGGTCACATCACCCACATTGGTCAGCACGCCCAGGTCGATGTTGTTGGCCTTTTCCGGATCGACCGTGATGGCCTGCGTGCCGAAGGCCGAACCGGCCGAGGCCACGCTTTCGTCCGTGCGCTTGAGTTCGCCCGAATCCCAGGCCCGGAAGACGGGCAGGGCCGAGAAGGGCGAGGCATTGGCCAGGTCGTTCTGGACCACGCGGCCCTTCTTGTCTTCCGTGGTGTAGCGCAGGCCGCCCGTCAGGTCGAACAGCGGCGTCACATGCCAAGTGGCCTGGCCACGGCCTGACACGACATTGTTGTTGGGATAGGAGCCGCGCCGATAGCGCAAGGATGCTGGGGCCGGTGGTGTAGCTGTTGTCGCTGCTGGTCTGCTGGTGGTAGTAGTAGCCACCGACCACGTAGTCATAGGCGCCGCCGGTAGCCGTCGTCATGCGTGTCGTAGGCGGACACGCGGAAGGCCACCGTGTCGCTGAGCGGGCCAGGTGTTTGAGCGGTTTGAGCTGCGTGGCCTGGGCCGGATCGACGTCGGGGTGGCGCCAGGCGCCGATGTGGTGGCCGACGCCCTGGAGGAAGGCCCCCAGGTGCATCTGACGGGGTGCTTGGGACATGTGGATCGCTGCGAAGATTTAAGTAAACGGTATCGTTCGCTTGCGATGGCGATCGCTACACACTGACACAACGAACTTTTGCTGATACCGATATCCGCGCTTTGAATATTCGAGCGTGGCCCATGTCGTGCCATTGGCCCCAGAACCCCTGCCACAAGAACCCACGATCACACCCCATGCCTGACGCCACGCCGTGAACCTGTGCATGCTGGGCCAGTACTACCTGCTGTGCGATGCCCGGGATGCGATCCCGCCGCCGCGCACGCGGGCGCGCATCGTCCGCTCGGCCGTGGACATGTTCGCTGGCGCCTACTTGGTGGATGGCAAGGGCGCTTGAACGGACGAAAAACGGTATGCGTGAGGGGCAGCGCTCACAGCAGGCAAAATACGCCAGCCCCGGAAAGGGCCCCCAGGCGGCATGGCCGCCGCCCCCCGTGGGGGTGAGGAAACTTGGGGCGGCCCGGCGTTTCCTCATGAGCCGACGATAAATGTCCGAACAAACCACGCTTGAATTCACCCAGCCGCCCAGCGATGGCGGCGACTCCCTGACGCTGTCCCACTACGCCGAGCGCGCCTACCTGGAGTACGCGCTAAGCGTGGTCAAGGGCCGCGCGCTGCCCGATGTGTGCGACGGCCAGAAGCCCGTGCAGCGCCGCATCCTGTATGCGATGGACCGCATGGGCTTGGGCTTCTCGGGCAATACCGGGGCCAAGCCGGTCAAGAGCGCCCGAGTGGTTGGCGATGTGCTCGGCAAGTACCACCCGCACGGTGACACGGCCGCCTACGACGCCATGGTACGCATGGCGCAGGATTTTGCGCTGCGCTACCCGCTGATCGACGGCCAGGGCAACTTCGGCAGCCGCGATGGCGATGGTGCTGCGGCCATGCGTTATACCGAGGCCCGCCTGGCCCCCATCGCCCGCCTGCTGCTCGACGAGATCGACATGGGCACGGTCGATTTCATCCCCAACTACGATGGTTCGTACGAAGAGCCGAAGCAGTTGCCCGCGCGCCTGCCGTTCGTGCTGCTCAATGGTGCCAGTGGCATCGCCGTGGGCCTGGCCACCGAGATCCCCAGCCACAACCTGCGCGAGGTGGCCGCAGCCGCCGTGGCGCTGATCAAGAACGACAAGCTGCCCGACGAAGAGCTGTACAGCCTGGTCCAGGGCCCCGATTTCCCGGGCGGCGGCCAGATCATCTCCAGCCCGCAAGATATTCAAGATGCCTACTGCACCGGCCGCGGCAGCCTGAAGGTGCGTGCCCGCTGGAAGATCGAGGATCTGGCCCGTGGCCAGTGGCAACTGGTGGTGACCGAACTGCCGCATGGCACCAGCAGCCAGAAGGTGCTCGAAGAGATCGAGGAGCTGACCAACCCCAAGATCAAGACGGGCAAGAAGGCCCTCACGGCCGACCAGACGCAGCTTAAGACCACGATGCTGTCCGTGCTCGACACGGTGCGCGACGAATCCAGCAAGGACGCCGCCGTGCGCCTGGTGTTCGAGCCCAAGACGCGCACCATCAGCCAGCAGGAACTGATCACCACCTTGCTGGCCCACACCAGCCTGGAAAGCTCGGCCTCGGTCAACATGACCATGGTCGGCGCCGACGGCAAGCCCACGCAGAAGGGCCTGCGCCAGATCCTGCTGGAGTGGACGGGCTTCCGCCTGGAGACGGTCACTCGGCGCACGCGTCACCGCCTGGACCAGGTGCTCGACCGCATCCACATCCTTGAAGGCCGGCAGTTGGTGCTGCTCAACATCGACGAGGTGATCCGCATCATCCGCGAAAGTGACGAGCCCAAGGCCGCGCTGATCGAGCGATTCAAGCTGAGTGATCGCCAGGCCGACGACATCCTCGACATCCGCCTGCGCCAACTGGCCCGCCTGGAGGCGATCAAGATCGAGCAGCAACTGGCCGAGCTGCGCACCGAGCAGGGTAAGCTCGAAGAGATTCTGAACAGTCCGGCCGCGCTCAAGCGCACCGTGGTGAAAGAGATCGAGCTTGACGCCAAGCAGTACGGTGACGAGCGTCGCACTCTGATCCAGGCCGAGAAGCGCGCCGTGGCCGAGGTGAAGGTGATCGACGAGCCCGTGACGGTGGTGATCAGCCTCAAGGGCTGGGTGCGCGCGCGCACTGGCCATGGCCATGACCCGGCCAGCTTCGCCTTCAAGGCGGGCGATGGCCTGTACGGTACGTTCGAATGCCGCACCGTCGATCCGATGATCGTGGTGGGCAGCAACGGCCGCGTCTACAGCGTGCCCGTGAGCAGCCTGCCCGGCGCGCGTGGCGATGGCCAGCCCATCACCACGATGATCGAACTCGAATCCGGCACGCAGCCGCTGCACTACCTGGCCGGCAACCCCGAGCAGGTGCTGCTGCTGGCCAACACGGCAGGCTTCGGCCTGCTGGCCAAGCTGGGCGATCTGGTCACGCGCCAGAAGGGAGGCAAGGGCTTCCTCACGCTGGATGAAGGCTGCATCGTGCTGGCCCCTGTGCTGGTGCAGGCCAAGGACACCCAGGTGGCTTGCCTCTCGCAGGATGGGCGCCTGCTGGTGTTCGGTCTGGACGAGCTCAAGCTGCAGTCCAATGGCGGCCGGGGCCTCACCCTGATGGAGGTCGATCAGGCCAAGTCACCGCTGGTGTCCGTGGCCACGGTGCACAACGGCGTGCGCGTGATCGGTTCCGGCCGAGGCGGCAAGCCCAAGGAAGAAGATGTGCGCAACAGCGCCTACACCGGCCACATCGGCAAGCGCGCCCGCAAGGGCAAGGCGGTCGATGGGCTGCAGAAGGTGATGCGCGTGGTGCCGATCTCCGGCTGATTTTGGCGCGGCCCGCCGGTGCCCGCATCTTGTTCTCCCTGGATCTAGGGGGCCAGTTGGGGTCTGTTCAGGCTGGGCGGGCCCGCCTGCCCCCTTTTCAGATGCTGTGATCGTTTCCGTCGTTGCCATAGCATGAAGTGGTCATAGACCCATCAAGGCAAGGCAGCCATGAACGAAGCAGAATACAGGGGCATGAGCCAGGTCGTTGCGCCTGTGATCAATGCAGAGGCGGAATTACGCAACCTCAAGAACCGCGCATCCTCGGCCTGCAAGGAGCTTGAGCAGATCATCAAGCTGCAGACCAAGCAGCAACAGAAGGATGCGCCGCAGTACCTGAAGGCGTTTGCAGAAGTCAAGCTGCTGGACAAGGCCTTGCCCACGGCACTCAGTGCCGCCGCTGCTGTGCTCAAGCTGGCATCTGACAAGAACAAGGCCATGGCCTTGTCGGTGGCCGATGCCAAGAAGACGCTTCTGACCACGGCCAAACCCTTGCACGTGGCCTATGAGTTGGGCGTTAGTGCCAGAACAGCATGGGAGCAGGCCAAGAGGGCGGCGAGGCCCGAGGGCTACAAGCCTCCCACGTTCGTGGTGGCGACAGCCAACTACTGCGAGTCGTATGAGCACTACATCAACGAATTCAAGATCGGCCTGGGCAAGTGGTCTGTTCAGCCCAATGCCGGCATGAACGATGTGGAGTACAAGGGCGCCATTGAAGTGGTCTCGCCGGTGATCAATGCGGAAGCGCAGCTGGCCAATCTCAAGAACCGTGTGGCATCGGGATGCAAGGAGCTTGAGCAGATCGTCAAGCTGCAGACCAAGCAGCAGCAGAAGGATGCGCCGCAGTACCTGAAGGCACTGGCGGAAATGAAGCAGCTGGACAAGACGCTGCCCGCCGCGGCCAATGCGGCCACTGCATTGCTCAAGCTGGTGGCCGACAAGAAGAGCTTCATGAAGTTCGGCGTGGCCGACGCCAAGAAGGAATTCATGAGCATGGCCAAGCCCTTGCTGGCAACCCATGCGTCCAGTGTCAGCGCGAGGTCGGCCTGGGATCAGGCCAGGAAAGCTGAACGGCCAACCGGGTACAAGCCCCCGACATTCATCGTGGCGAGTGCCAACTACTGCGAGCAGTATGAGCACTACATCAACGAATTCAAGGGGTCGCTGGGCAAATGGCGATGATGGGTTTCAGGCCCTGACCACGGTGACCGAGCACTGCGCCTCGGCCACCACCTGGGCGCTCACACTGCCCAGGTAGCGCCTCAAGCTGGAGGTGCCTCGCGCGCCCATCACGATGTGGTCCACCTGGTTCTTGGTGGCGAACTCGACGATGGCTGCAGCGGTGTCGGGCGATTCGAGCACGTGGAAGGTCAGGTGCCGGTCGTCCATCTCCAGCGCCTGCTGCAGCGGCCGCGCCCAGTGGCGGATGGCCACCAGTTGCTTCATGTGCAGGCTGTGGCCTTCGTCGTCCGTGAGCTTGTCCATGCCCACGCGGTTGATCTTCATGACGCTGACGCAGGCCAGGCGCGCGCCGGGTTCGATCATCAGGATGCGGCGTACCGTGGCCAGCAGCTTGGCGTCCAGCGCAGGCGTCGAGTTGCGCACCCCGATGGCCACCATGATGATCGGGCTGCGTTCGAGTTGCTTGGCCACGGAGGTTTCCGCGGCGGGCTCATGGCCCACGGCCTTGAACCAGCGGCCCAGCTTGCTCAGGGTGCCGGCGGTGCGTGCTTTCTCGGCGCGTGCGGTCAGGGGGATCTGTGCGGGGTTCTGCAGGTCCAGCGCCAGTTGGGCCGCGCTCTGGTAGCGCTGCTCGGGGTCGACCTCCAGGCAGCGCAGCACCACCTCCTGGAACCAGGCGGGCAGGGCGGGGGCCAGCACGCGGGGCGGGATGGGCTCGGTGTACAGGCGCTTGCGCAGCCCCGACACGCTGGTGGGCTGGCCGAAGGGGCGCTCGCCCGTGGCCAGGTGGTACATCAGCACGCCCAAGGCGAACAGGTCGCTGCGCGGGTCGTTGCGCACGAACTGCACCTGCTCGGGCGACATGTAGGGCCCGGTGCCCATGGGCAGCTCGAACTCTTCTTCCAGCAGGTCGGGCAACTGGTCGTGGCGCGACAGGCCGAAATCCACCAGCACAGCCTCGCCTGATTCGCGGAACATGATGTTGCTGGGCTTGATGTCCAGGTGCACCACGTGCTGGGCGTGCACGGCATGCAGGGCCTGGGCCACGCGCGCCCCGATGCGCGCCACCTCGTCGACCGGCAGCGGGGCCCGGTCGAAGCGTGGCTTGAGCGTGTCGCCGGCGATGTGCTCCATCACGATGTACGGCTGGCGCGTGAAATCACCCCGTGCGATGTAGCGCGGCACGTGTGGCCCGCTCAGGCGGGGCATGATCATCTGCTCCACCTCGAAGCCGACGATGGTGGCCGGATCCTCGCCGCCCTTGAAGCGCGGCACCTTCATGATCAGTGGCAGTCCGATCTCGGTCGCTGGCGTTGCGCCCACGCGGCGCACGGCCCACAAGGTGGCCATGCCGCCCTGGTGCAGGCGCTCCACCAGTTCAAAATCATCCAGCCGCTGGCCGGGCTCCAGGCGCAGGCGGGGGCCTGTTGATTCGGTGGGCTCCACGGGCTGCACAGGGGGCTCAGCGGCCATGGTGCAGGCGCTGCGCCATCATCTCGGGCAGGCCAGCCTGGGTGATGCGCTGGGCGGCACCTTCGTGGTCGTAGGGCACGCGCTGGAAGGTCAGGGTGTCCTGCTCGTCGTCATAGAGCGCGTAGCAGGCGGCCGGGTTGCCATCACGCGGCTGGCCCACCGAGCCAGGGATGGCCAGCCAGCGCCGTGCGCGCGACAGGGGGATGGCCACGCCAGGCACGGGCTCGAACTCCCCAGCCTTGCCGGTGCCCGAGAGGTGGTACAGGCGCGGCTCATGCATGTGCCCGCAGAACACCAGGTGGGCATCGGTGGCGTACAGGCTGCGCATGGCTTCCATGCGGCCATGGATGTAGCCCCACTCGGCGGGGGCGTGGGCATTGGCGTGGGCGGCCAGACAGTCGCCGAAGGTGGCTGTCAGCGGCAGGCCGGCCAGGAAGGCGCGCTGTTCGGCATCAAGCTGTTGGCGTGTCCAGGCCAGGCTGGCCTGCACATGCCCGTGCATGCCTTCGTGCGCGCCGACCACGGCCGCGTCATCGTGGTTGCCGCGCACGGCCACGGCGCCTTCGGCCACACGCTGTTGAACGAAGCCCAGCACCCAGCTGGGGTCGGCGCCGTAATCGACGTAGTCACCCAGCAGCACCAGGCGGTCGAAGCCTTCCGACTGGGCATGCTCCCAGACTGCCTCCGTGGCTTGGCGGTTGGCGTGCAGGTCCGAGAGCAGGGCGAACTTCATGGCAGGAACACGAGCGGCGAGATCCGCCAGTGTAGGCATGCTCGGGCATGCCTTCCATCCGGGGTTCCCGTCAGATGGGCTCCCACCCGCTTTCGGTCACCGGCTGAGGCGTGCGGTTCAGGTTGGCTTTGGCGGACGCGTGCGTCATCGCCGGCTGCCCATGGTGCGCCGTCAAGGCCTTGGGTTGTGGTGCGCGGGCGCGGCTGCTCACCGGCGCGGGCGTCAAGGTCGGGGCCTCTGCATGGGCGGTGGGCGCGCTCTGCTTGGCCTGGCGGCGCAGGCTCACGGCATCGGGCATGCCGCTCTGCTGACCGGCCTCCAGGCGGAACACCTGCACGGTGGACGACACCACCTGCGCACGGCCGGCCAATGCCATGGACGAGGCGGCGATCTGCTCGACGGCCGCGGCGTTTTGCTGCGTGATGGTGTCCAGCTGCGCGATGGCGCTGTTGATCTGCGAGATGCCCGTGAGCTGTTCGTTGGCACCGTGGCTGATCACATCCACCAGCGAGCCCACCTGTTCGACCGATTTCAGCGCCTCGGCCATCGTGGTCTTGGCGGTCTCGGTCAGGCGGCTGCCGGCACTGATCTTCTCGGCCGAATCGGTGATCAACTGCTTGACCTCCTTGGCGGCCGTGGCCGTGCGCTGGGCCAGGGCGCGCACCTCCGAGGCCACCACCGCAAAGCCCCGGCCCTGCTCGCCAGCGCGCGCAGCTTCGACCGCGGCGTTCAGCGCCAGGATGTTGGTCTGGAAGGCGATGCTGTCGATCACCTGGATGATCTCGTTGATGCGGCGCGAAGAGTCCTCGATGGCGCTCATCATCTGCGTCACGTCGTCCACGGCGGCGCTGCTGCGTTGCGTGACGGCGGTCGTTTCGTGCGCCAGCGAGGCAGCCTTCCTGGCCGTGTCGGAGGTGGTGCGCACGGTGCCCGTGATCTGCTCCATGGAGGCAGCAGTCTGCTGCAGGTTGCTGGCCTGCATCTCGGTGCGAGCCGACAGATCCTGGTTCCCAGAGGCGATCTCTTCAGTGGCCACCATCATCTGGTTGACCTCGTTGCGGGCATCGCGCACGATGGAGCGCAGGTTCACATTGAGCTGGTTGAGCGACTGGGCCAGTTTGCCGACCAGATCCTTGCGGTCGGATTCGATGTCGGATGTGAGGTCGCCGGCGGCCATGCGGTTGGCGCGCACCAGCAGCCCTTCGAGCGGCTTGAGCGTGAGCGCGCGGATCAGCAGGCTGGCGCCGATGCCCAGCCCGGCCATCACCACGGCGCCCAGCAGCAACTCCAGCACGTTCAATTTATTGAGGCCGCCTGCGGACACCACACCCGCGCCGTAGGCCACCACAGCCGTGACCAGGCTGATCAGCATCATCTGCCCAACCAGGCCCAGGCGGGCGCTGTTCTGCAGCTTGCCCAACGCATCGGCCCTGATCAAGTGGCCGCCGTCCAAACGGTGCAGGATGTGACCTCTTTCTTTTTCGGCGCGCATGGTGGCGTAAAGCTGCTCTGCCGCCTGCACATCGGCGCGGGCCGGCAGCGTGCGCACCGACATGTAGCCCATCGGCCGGTCGTTCTCCATCAGCGGCGTGACATTGGCCTTGACCCAGTAGAAGCTGCCATCCTTGCGGCGGTTCTTGACCATGGCCGACCAGGGCTGGCCGGAAGCGATGGTGACCCACATGTCGCGGAAGGCTTCTTCCGGCATGTCAGGATGGCGGATCATGTTGTGGGGCTGGCCCAGCAACTCGTCGCGGGTGTAGCCGCTGACCTGGATGAACGCCGGGTTGCAGTAATTGATGCGACCTTTGAGATCCGTGGTCGACACCAGTGTTTCACCTGGCGGGAAAGGATACTCGTGCTGGGACACGGGCAAATTGACGCGCATAGGGCCTCCTGAACATCACTTGAAAGATGCGCAGGGCTTACTGCGGTGCCGTCCCTGCTACGGCGATGCCCTTTGGAAAAGGCATTCGTGGAAGATAGGTCTTCCGGACAAACGTATTGTGTGCTGAATTGCCATTTAATGGTGGCAATTTCAGAGATTCAAAACCCGGTTCACTGTCAGGGTTTCAAGCTCGGCCACAATGCTAGGGTGGTTGCACGGCAACTTCAATCAAAATCGCACACCAACGTGAAGACCCCAGAACAAGAAGCGGCGTTGCGCTCCATTCGCAAGTTGATTGAGTTTTGGCGCATTTCCCCCGACGAGCTTGAATTCGACGCATCGAGCATGCCGTCGGAATTCCCCGAGATCGCCATCCTCCCTCCCAAATACCGGCACCCCGTGTCGGGTGATACCTGGGACGGCCAGGGCTCCCAGCCGCAATGGCTGCGTGAAGCCCTGACGCGGGGTGGTTATACCGTCGATGAACTGCGCCATGCTCCGCCCGATGACCACGGGCTGGAACACTGAGCGTTCAAGCGCGTCGCTGCGCACCCATCAAACCCCTGACCTGGGGTTTTACAAGTTGACACACCCCGCCACGCATCGGGGTGGGTTGAAATACGTTTTTTTGACAGCGTAGTCGCCCCTCGCATGGCCGGGGCATTCCCGCCTTATGCGTGACAAGAACGACCGTTCGATTTTGGCGTGGTGGACCATCCTGGGTTTGGGCCTGGGCTTGATCGTCCTGTCGGCATTGCTGTGGGTATCCCAGGGCAGCCCGGATGCACGCCATCGGGCACTGGAGCGGGATCTGGAGCGTCTGGCGCCCGTGGTTGAAAACCTCAGCGCAGGGCGCGAGCCGGATGCCCGCATGCTCGAAGAGGTCAGCGACAGCGCCCTGGCGCCCTTGCTGCAAGCCTTGATCGATGCATCCCGCCAGCGGCGGCAGGCCTTGCTGACCTACCAGACGCAGATCGAAGCCGTGGGGCTGGGCGAGGGCCTGCAGCCATCGACCCTGGTGGTGCCGGCGGGCCGCCACAGCGTGCGCCAGAAACTCACGCAGTTGAACACCGCGCTGGACGATCTGGCCCGGCAGGATCAGTTGATCCAGAGCCGTCTGGACGAGGCCCTGGGCCAGTGGCTGCAGCAGGTCCCGGGTTGGGACGATGAAGAGCGCCGCAAGACCTTGCTCGCCACCTCGGCCGACACCACCCAGACCATGACGGCCTTCTTCGAGGTGGAGCGGGGCATCGTGCGCCAGGTGGAGGCCCTGCTGACCCACCTGGACAAAGTGGGCAAGGGCGTGGCGCTGGAAAACGGGGCGCAGCAAGAACTGGTGTTCTCCAAGGCCGCAGACCTGAACTACTACCGCGCGGCCTTGCTGGCGCTGGGCGATCTGGGCCGCCGTGAGCAGCAGTTGCTGGCGCAGGCGCAGCAGTCAGCTGGGCAGCACGCGCGCCTGGTGGGGCATTGGCTGACGGCATCGTCGGTGCATGCGTCGCGCTGATCAGTGCTCATCATCCAATGCTGGAAACAAAGCCTTCTTGATGATGGCATGCACGCCCAAATTGCCATCGACCACCTGTGTGATGCCGAAGTCCACCCCCACTGACAGCAATGACGTGCAGCGCAACGAGATTTTCGGCAGCAAGGCTGCGCTGGAAGATCTGCTGGGCGCCGAGGTGCCGGATTTCTGCTATCCCTGCGGCCTCTGCGACCAGCGCTCCCGCGATCTGGTCGAAGAGGCCGGCTACCGCACCGGGCTGACCTGCATCCGTGGCGCGGCCAACACCTCGCACAACCCGTTTGATCTCACGCGCAAGGCCATTTCCTACGGCGACAACTTGATCGGCTTCATGTGGAAGGTGCACATGAAGCATGAGCGCAAGGGCAGAAGCAGGGGGTGGCGGCCCCGACAGGAATCGAACCTGTACTTGACCCTTAGGAGGGGTCCGTGATATCCATTTCACCACGGAGCCGGCACGGCCGTGATTGTGCCTCAGGTTTGTGCCCCGGGCTCCGAGGGGTACCGCGTTGGCGCAAGGCCGTGCTTGCTGATTAGAAGGGCCGTTAACCCCCTAAGACACCCCAAAGGGGGTTCCCGTCGGCCCTCATCGTCCGGACAATGACGGCATGTTCCGTTCATCCCGAGTCCATCTGCTGCTGCTGACCCTGGTCCTGAGCTCCCTGGCCGCCGTGCTGCTCTGGGGGATCCTTCAGCTCGCGCCGGACGACGCCATGATGGCCACGCCCACCAGCCCGGCCGTGGCCAGCCTCAGCCACGTGCTGCATCGCTGACAGGCTCAGCCGGGTTCAGCGCTTGGCGGGCACCAACCTCACGTGGGTGATCTCCGAGGGCGCCCCAAATCGCTTGGGCGGCCCCCAATAGCCGGTGCCCCGGCTCACATAGATCCACAAGCTCTGCAGCCGGTGCAAGCCGGCGGTGTAGGGCTGCTGCAGCGGCACGAACAGGTTCCAAGGCCAGAACTGGCCGCCGTGCGTGTGGCCTGACAACTGAAGATCGAAGCCAGCCTGGGCGGCCTGTGACGCACTGCGGGGCTGGTGCGCCAGCAGCACCTTCACGGCCGCGTGCCCGGGGGCATTGGCCAGGGCCTTCACGGGGTCGCTCTGGTGGCTGGGGTCGAAATGGTGGGCGGTGTAGTCCGCCACGCCGGCCAGCACCATGGCGTGGCCCTCGCGCTCGATCACCACATGCTCGTTGAGCAACACGGCGATGTCCAGCCGGCGCAGCTCCTGGATCCAGGCGTGGGCGCCGGAGTAGTACTCGTGGTTGCCTGTCACGAAATAGGTGCCGTGCTTGGAGCTGAGCGTTCCCAGGGGCGCCACATGCTCGGCCAGCTCGCGCACGCTGCCATCGACCAGATCGCCCGTGATGGCGACCACATCGGCCTGCAACCCGTTGACGCGCTCGACGATGGCCTGCAGGTAACCGTGCCGGATGGTCGTACCCACGTGGATGTCGCTGATCTGGGCGATGGTGAAGCCGCGCAGGGCCTCGGGCAGGTCGTTGATGGGCACATCCACCTGCACCACCGACGCTGTGCGGCGCGCGTTCAGGAAGCCCAGCAGGCTGGCCAGGGCTGCCAGCAGCGGCACGGTCTGGGCCGAGGTGGCCAGGAAGGCGGTGGAGGGCTGCGCCTGCGGCCAGATCAAGGCCAGGCCATGCGCAGCAGCCAGCAGCAGATCGCGCCCCAGGGTGAGCACGAACAGGGATGAGAACAGCCCCATGAAGAGCAGCCCGGTCCATGACACCCAGACCTTGGCCCGCGAGCCCCGCATGCGAAAGGCGATCAGCGACAGCGGCACCAGCATGGCGGATGCCAGCAGCACGGCCGCCAGGCTCCAGGCGCCCCATAGCGGCAGTAGCGGCCCCAGACGCCAGCCCACATAGGCGTGAACGGCGGCGGACAGCGCGAAGAGAAAACTCAGGCTCATGAGGGCACCAGGTGGAGGTGGTGCCGCTTCATTTCAAGGGCCGCGGCTTGTCAAAGCGCCTCAGGCCGCCTTGAGCATGCCCTTGGTCTCGATGAAGCCGATCACCTCGCTCAGACCATCGCGCGTCTTCAGGTTGGTCATCGCGAAGGGGCGGGTGGGGCGCATGCGCAGCGTGTCGGACTTCATGATGTCGAGGTTGGCGCCCACGTGCGGGGCCAGGTCCGTCTTGTTGATGACGAACAGGTCGCTCTTGGTGATGCCGGGGCCGCCTTTGCGCGGAATCTTCTCGCCGGCGGCCACGTCGATCACGTAGATGGTCAGGTCGCTCAGCTCGGGGCTGAAGGTGGCGGCCAGGTTGTCGCCGCCCGATTCGATGAAGACGATGTCGGCGTTGGGGTACTTGGCCAGCATGCGGTCGACGGCCTCCAGGTTGATGGAGGCGTCTTCGCGGATGGCGGTGTGCGGGCAGCCGCCCGTCTCCACGCCCATGATGCGGTCCGGGTCGAGCGCGCCGGCCACGGTCAGCAGGCGCTGGTCTTCCTTGGTGTAGATGTCGTTGGTGATGACGACCAGGTCGTACTGCTCGCGCATGGTCTTGCAGAGCATTTCGAGCAGGGTGGTCTTGCCGGAGCCGACGGGGCCGCCCACGCCCACGCGCAGGGGCGGGAGCTTCTTGGTGCGGTTGGCGATGTTGTGCAGGTTGCTGCTCATGATCTGAAGAGGCGTGAGTACTGGGTTTCGTGCTGGCTGCTCAGGATGGCCAGCATGGGGGTGAAGGCCTGGCGCTCGCCGTCGCCCAGCGCCATGGCGTGATTGATGGCGGCGGGGATGGTGTCGATCAGGGATTGCAGGATGCGCTGGCCGGCGCTCTGGCCCAGGGGCACGGCCTTGATCGCGGCCTGAGCCATGTTCTCGGCCCAGCCGAAGGTGAAGCTGACCAGGGCTTCGCGCACGGTGGCAGGCTGCGCAGGCGCGCCTTTAGGCAGGCATTGCGCCACGGCCAGCCCGAAGGCGACGGGCCAGGTGGGGGCGGGGGGCAGGGCGGCGCAGGCGCTCAGGCGTGGATCGGTCGCGGCCGCCGATGCCGTGGTGGCCGATGCGTTGGTGGTGCTGCCGAGCGGCTGCGGCGGTGTGCCATCCATCCGGCGGTTGCGCAGCCACTCCACCAGCGAGCGGCCCATCTGCTCGGCCTGCAGGCGCAGCTCGGATGTTTCGCGGGTGTGCAGCACCCAGTCGTTCAGTTCGGTGATGCGGGCGATGTCACCGCGCTGCCAGGCGGGCACGGCGCGGGCCAGCACGGCCAGGTCGGCGCGGGCCAGGCTGAGCAGCAGTTGATCACGCAGCCAGGCGCTGGCGCTGGCTTCGTTGCTCACCAGGCCCTGGTCGATGGCGGCCTCCAGCCCTTCGGAGTAGCTGAAGCCGCCAACCGGCAGGGCGGGCGAGGCCAGCCACATCAGCTGCAGGCGGGTGGCGTCGGTCACCGGCGGGGCGGTGCGGCGCTGGCGGTGGGTAAGGACGCGGGGCATGGGGCTGAAAGGCGCGATCAGTGATCGTGGCCGCAGCCCGGGCCGTGCTTGTGGCCGTGGTCGTGCTTGTGATCGTGCGTGTGACCATGATCGCCATGCGTGCCGTGGTCATGGCTGTGGTCGTGGCCATGGTTGCAACCGGGGCCGTGCACGTGCGGTGCGGGGGCGGACGTCACCGCGATGCCGATGGGTTTGCCGCGGGTGGGTGCAGGGCTGGCCTTGGGGGCGTGATCGTGATCGTGCGAATGCCCATGACCATGCCCACCCGTCGCATAGGCGCCGCCCTCGGGCTCGAACGCGGCCTGCGCCTCGTTCACGATCAGGTGCATGGCGCGCAGCATGTCGGCCAGCACGTGGTCGGGCTCGATCTTCAGGTGATCGGGCTTGAGCTCGATCTGCACGTGGCGGTTGCCCAGGTGGTAGGCGGCGCGCACCAGGTCGAAGGGGCTGCCGTGCTCGCTGCAGGGCGTGATCACCAGAACGGGCTGGGGCGCAGCGATCACGCGGACCATGGAGCCGTCTTCGGCCACCAGCACGTCACCGCCACGCACCAGCGTGCCGCGCGGCAGGAAGATGCCCAGCGTGCGGCCGGTGCTGTCGGTGGCGTCGAAGCGGCTCTTCTGGCGCACGTCCCAGTCCAGCTCGACGGTGGCGGCGCGCTTGAGCAGCACGGCGGCCAGGCCCTGGCCTTGGGGGAGGATCTTGTTGACGGTCAGCATGGCGGTCGGGCGGGGCGGCTGCCCCGTGATAGTCGGGAATCAGCCGCCAGTGTCGGTCAAAACAGGAAGTAGCGTTGCGCCATGGGCAGTTCGGTGGCCGGCTCGCAGGTGAGCAACTGGCCGTCGGCGCGCACGTGGTAGGTCTGCGCGTCGATTTCCATTTTGGGCAGGTAGTTGTTGTGGATCATGTCCCGCTTGGTGACGCTGCGGCAGCCACGCACGGCCGACACCTGCTTCTTCAGGCCATGCATCTGCGGCACGCCGGCCTGGATGCCCGCCTGGCTCAGGAAGGTGAGCGAGCCCTTGGCCGTGGCGCCACCGAAAGCGCCAAACATCGGGCGGTAGTGCACCGGTTGCGGTGTGGGGATCGACGCGTTCGGATCGCCCATGGCGGCCGAGGCGATGAAGCCGCCCTTGATCACGATGCTGGGCTTGATGCCGAAGAAGGCCGGGCGCCAGATCACCAGGTCGGCCCACTTGCCCTCTTCGACGCTGCCCACTTCGTGCGCCACGCCGTGCGCCAGCGCGGGGTTGATCGTGTACTTGGCCACGTAGCGCTTGACGCGGCCGTTGTCGTGGCGATCAGGGTCACCGGCCAGCTTGCCGCGCTGGGCCTTCATCTTGTGGGCGGTCTGCCAGGTGCGCAGGATGACCTCGCCCACGCGGCCCATGGCCTGTGAGTCGGAGCTGAACATGCTGATGGCGCCCAGGTCGTGCAGCACGTCCTCGGCGGCGATGGTCTCGCGGCGGATGCGGCTTTCGGCGAAGGCCAGGTCCTCGGCGATGGACGCGTCCAGGTGGTGGCACACCATCAGCATGTCGAGGTGCTCGTCGGCCGTGTTGACCGTGTAGGGCATCGTCGGGTTGGTGGACGAGGGCAGGAAGTTGGCCTCGCCGACCACACGCATGATGTCCGGCGCGTGGCCGCCACCGGCGCCTTCGGTGTGGAAGGCGCACAGGGTGCGGCCCTTGGTGGCGCCCATGGTGTCTTCGACGAAGCCCGATTCATTGAGCGTGTCGGAGTGGATGGCCACCTGGGTGTCGGTCTCTTCGGCCACGCTCAGGCAGCAGTCGATGGCCGAGGGCGTGGTGCCCCAGTCTTCGTGCAGCTTCAGGCCGATCACGCCGGCGTCGATCTGCTGGCGCAGGGCTTCGGGCTGGCTGGCGTTGCCCTTGCCCAAAAAGCCCAGGTTCATCGGGAAGGCCTCTGCGGCCATCAGCATGCGGGCGATGTTCTCGGGGCCCGAGGTGCAGGTGGTGGCGAAGGTGCCCGTGGCGGGGCCCGTGCCGCCGCCGATCATCGTGGTCACGCCGCTGTTGAGGGCCTCGTCGATCTGCTGCGGGCAGATGAAGTGGATGTGCGAATCGATGCCGCCGGCCGTGACGATCATGCCTTCGGCCGCGATGATCTCGGTACCCGGGCCGATGACGATGTCCACGCCGGGCTGTACGTCAGGGTTGCCGGCCTTGCCGATCTTGAAGATGCGGCTGCCCTTGAGGCCGATGTCAGCCTTGACGATGCCCCAGTGGTCGATGATGAGGGCGTTGGTCAGCACGCAGTCGACGGCGTCCATGGCGCCGGGGCCGTTGGGCACCTGGCTCTGGCCCATGCCGTCGCGGATGGTTTTGCCGCCGCCGAACTTCACTTCTTCGCCATAGCCTCCGGCCTGCAGGGTGAAGTCCTTCTCGACCTCGATGATGAGGTTGGTGTCGGCCAGGCGCAGGCGGTCGCCCACGGTGGGGCCGAACATCTCGGCGTAGGCCCGTCGCTGGATCGTTGCCATCTTGTGGGGTGTCCTTCTTGTGTCTTGTCAGGCGTCAGGCGAGTTGGGTCAGAGCTTGCCCTGGACCAGGCCACGGAAGCCGTGGACGACGCGCTCGCCGGCGTAGTCGGCCAGCTCGACGGTGCGCTGCTGGCCGGGCTCGAAGCGCACGGCCGTGCCCGAGGCGATGTTCAGGCGCATGCCGCGCGAGGCCTCGCGGTCGAAGCCCAGGGCGGCATTGGTTTCGAAGAAGTGGTAGTGCGAGCCGACCTGGATGGGGCGGTCGCCGGTGTTGTCCACCACCAG
Source organism: Aquabacterium sp. (assembly GCF_049274795.1). Classification (GTDB taxonomy): domain Bacteria; phylum Pseudomonadota; class Gammaproteobacteria; order Burkholderiales; family Burkholderiaceae_C; genus Aquabacterium. Next base: position 41,151 of record NZ_JBASTH010000073.1, on the reverse strand, counting down.
GGTGATGGTGCGGCGGCCGGGGTTGAGGTCGTGGTCCGGGCCGTCGGTGAGCAGTTCGCCGGGGATCATGGGGTGGCTCCTGCGGTGGGGTCAGAACACGGAGGCGATGGCGGGTGTCAGCAAGGTGGTGCCGAAGACGGCCACGACCAGACCGGCAGCGCGCGGGGCCCAGCGGCCGGTGGCAGCCGGCCCCTGGTCTCGCAGCAGCAGGCCCAGGGCGATGCCGGCAGCGTGCAGGGCGGCTGTGGACAGCACCATGCCCGCCAGCGCTGCCGCCGCATGGCCGCCAGCCAGTTCGGCGCCGTGCGCCAGGCCATGGAACAGGGCGAACACCGCCACCAGCGCGCCGCCAGCCAGCGGGGGCAGGGCGGTGCGGGTGCAGACCAGCAGGCCCATCACCAGCAGCGAGGCGGCGATCATGGGCTCGATGCCGGGCAGGCTCAGGCCGCCCAATCCCAGCAAGGCGCCGATCAGCAAAGTGACGGCGAAGGCGGCGGGCGCAGTCCATACCGAGCGGGCGTTGCTGTTGCTGTTGCGCTTGTCGGTAGTCAATGCGCTCCACAGGCCCACGCTGACCATGGCGGCCAGATGGTCCAGGCCCGTCAGCGGATGCAGGGCGCCCTGCAAGAAGCTGGTGGCGGCATCGGCCCCATGGGCGTGGCCGAGATCGCCCGTGTGGGCCAGCACGGCGGTGGAGGCCAGGCCGAGGGCGGTGGCCGAAGTGGCCATGATGGTGCGTCGGATCGATGTCTTGCGCATGGTTGGGGTTCCGAAAGGGGTGTCTGAATTCAACAAGGCGGGAGGCTGCGCCAGCATTGGAATTGAATGCACTTGATTGGTGCAATTTGTCCGCGCAATCTCGGTCATGCAATTGGTTGGTGCACGGTCACCAATTTGGTGCCATCCGGGAAGGTGGCCTCGATCTGGATGTCGGGGATCATTTCGGCCACGCCGTCCATCACCTCGTCGCGGGTGAGCACGGTCTTGCCATCGCTCATCAGGGCGGCCACGCTCTTGCCGTCGCGGGCGCCTTCCATGATGGCGGCGCTGATCAGCGCCACGGCCTCCGGGTAGTTGAGCTTCAGGCCGCGGGCCTTGCGGCGCTCGGCCAGCAGCGCGGCTGTGAAGATCAGCAGCTTGTCTTTTTCGCGTGGGGTCAGATCCATTGGATGTTCTCTGTGCGGCCATGGGCGCGGCGGCATCGAATTTGCGTTGATGGCGCGGCTCGAATCCCCATCATGCAAGACCCAGACCAAAACCGTCCAGAGGCGGCTCACCCTTTGCGATCAGGCGCCACCGGCCCCGTTGACGACCAGCTTGGCGGACAAGCCCTGCAGCGCGTGGTCAAGGTACGCCGGGACTACAACAGCTGGGTGGCCAGCGAGACGCTGGAGGATTACGCCCTGCGTTTCACCCCGCGTTCGGCCCGTCGCTGGAGCAGCATGCGGGTGGCCAACACGGCCTTCGGTGCGGCCTCCTTCCTGGTGCTGGAGGCGGTGGGGGCGGCCCTGCTGGTGGAGCATGGCTTCATCAACGCCTTCTGGGCCATCCTGGCCACGGGCCTGATCATCCTGCTGGCAGGCTGGCCCATCAGTGTCTATGCGGCCCGCCATGGGGTGGACATGGACCTGCTGACCCGTGGTGCCGGTTTTGGCTACATCGGCTCCACGATCACCTCGCTGATCTACGCATCCTTCACCTTCATCTTCTTCGCCCTGGAGGCGGCGGTGATGGCCTATGCGCTGGAACTGGCCTTCGACATCCCGCCAGCCTGGGGCTACCTGATCTGTGCGGTGGTGGTGATACCGCTGGTCACCTACGGCGTGACGATGATCAGCCGCCTGCAGGTGCTCACGCAGCCGCTGTGGCTGGCCATGCTGATCCTGCCCTACATCTATGTGTTCCATGAGCACCCGGGCATCCTGCAGGACCTGGCCGCGTACGGCGGCACCAGTGGTCAGCCCGCCACCTTCAACCTGCTGGCCTTCGGCTCGGCCATGACGGTGGGCATCGCCCTGATCACGCAGATGGGCGAGCAGGCCGATTACCTGCGCTTCATGCCCGAGCCCGCCAAGGGTCGTCGCGGACGGTGGACCTGGCTGGCCGGGGTGTTCATCGGTGGGCCGGGCTGGGTGATTCCAGGCGTGCTCAAGATGCTGGGCGGCGCCTTGCTGGCCTACTTGGCCATCAGCTTTTCGGTACCGGTGGAGCGGGCGCTCGATCCGAACCAGATGTACCTGATCGCCTACGAGAAGGTGTTCCCCAACCTGGGCTGGGCGGTGGCGGCCACGGCGCTGTTCGTGGTGGTGTCCCAGCTCAAGATCAACGTGACCAATGCCTATGCAGGGTCGCTGGCGTGGTCCAACTTCTTTGCACGGGTCACGCATAGCCACCCGGGGCGCGTGGTGTGGATGGTGTTCAACACCCTGATCGCCTTGCTGCTGATGGAGCTCAACGTGTTCCAGGCCATGGGCAAGGTGCTGGGGCTGTACTCCAACATCGCCATCGCCTGGATGATGGCCGTGGTGGCCGACCTGGTCATCAACAAGCCCATGGGCTGGTCGCCGCCGGGCATCGAGTTCAAGCGCGCCTACCTGTACGACATCAACCCGGTGGGGGTGGGCGCGATGGGCGCGGCGTCCTTCCTGTCGGTGCTGGCGCACCTGGGCTGGCTGGGCGACACGGCGCAGGCGTTTTCCGCGCTGATCGCTCTGGTGACGGCGCTGGTCGTGTCACCGCTGATTGCCTGGGCCACCAAGGGCCGCTACTACCTGGCGCGCGCACCGCATGACCAGGCCATGGGGCCGCTGACGGGGTGGGCGCCGTCCGAGCCGCCGCCCGTGGCTGCCGAGGCGCAGGGGCGCCCGCTCAGCAAGGTCATCCGCCTGCGGGCGCTGTACCGCTGCACCGTGTGCGAGCGCGAGTACGAATCGGACGACATGGCCACCTGCCCGGCCTACCAGGGCTTCATCTGCTCGCTGTGCTGCTCGCTGGATGCGCGCTGCCAGGATCTGTGCAAACCCCAGGCGCGCTGGTCGGTGCAATGGCGCGCCGTGGGCGAGAAGCTGCTGCCGGCGGCCGTGTGGCGCCGGCTGGACACGGAACTTGGCCACTTCCTGTTGCTGATGGCCGTGATCACGCCCATGCTGGCGCTGCTGTTCGGGCTGATCTTCCAGCATGAGCTGCGGGCCCTGGCGGGCGACAACCCCTTGCTGGGCAGCACACTGGCCGACACTTTGCGCAGTGGCTTCGTCAAGGCCTTTGCGGCCTTGCTGCTGGTTTCCGGCGTGGTGGGTTGGTGGTTGGTGCTGGCGCACAAGAGCCGCAAGGTGGCGCAGGAGGAATCCAACCGTCAGACCCACCTGCTGGTGCGCGAGATCGAACTGCACCGCCAGACCGACGAAAAGCTGCAGCAGGCCAAGCAGAGCGCCGAACAGGCCAACCAGGCCAAGAGCCGCTACATCTCCACCATCAGCCACGAACTGCGCACGCCGCTCAACGGCATCCTGGGCTATGCCCAACTGCTGGACGAGGATCAGCGTCTGCCCGAGCACGTGAAGCACGCGGTGGGTGTGATCAAGCGCGGGGGCGATCATTTGCTCTCGCTGGTGGAAGGCACGCTGGACATTGCCCGCATCGAAAGTGGCAAGCTCACGCTGGACCTCAAGCCTGTGCGCCTTGACGAATTGCTGCGGCAAATCACCGGCCTGATCGAGCACGAGGCCCGTGCCAAGCACCTGCGCTTCGTGGCCGACATCGATCCAGCCTTGCCCGAGGCCGTGCGCGCCGACGAGCGCCGCGTGCGCCAGATCCTGATCAATGTGCTGGGCAATGCCGTGAAGTTCACGACCACGGGTCAGGTGACTTTCAAGGTGCGCTATGCCCGCGAGATCGCGCAGGTAGACATCACCGACACCGGCCCGGGCATTGCGCAGGTGGAGCTGGACAAGATATTCGAGCCCTTCGCGCGTGGTTCATCCGCAGCGGGCAACGCGGCCAGCGGCACGGGCCTGGGCCTGACGATCAGCAAGATGCTGACCGACCTGATGGGCGGCGAGATGAGCGTGAGCAGTACGCCGGGGCAGGGCACGACCTTTCGCATCCGCCTGTTCCTGCCGCAGATACGCATGGCGGGCGAGCGCCTGGCGGTGGCGCCACGTGGCCAGCGCACGGGCTATGTGGGCGAGCGCCGCCACATCTGGGTGGTGGACAACGAAGAGGCCGACCGCGGCCTGTTGGTGCGCATCCTGGAGCCGCTGGGCTTCGAGGTGACGCCGTTTGCATCGGGCGTGGATTGCCTGGCCGACCTGCGCGTGTGTCCCCCGGCGCAGCAGCCGCACGCGGTGTTCATGGACCTGGCCATGCCGGGGCTGGATGGTTGGGCCACCTTGCGGGCCATCCGCGCCGAGGGCCTGAGCGAGGCCCCGGCCGCCATCGTGTCGGCCAACGCCTTCGACAAGGCGCTGGAGAACGACGTAGGCATTGCGCCGGAGGATTTCATCGTCAAGCCGGTGCGGGTGGCGGAGTTGCTGGACTGGCTGGGGCGCAGGCTGTCGCTGCAGTGGATCGAGACGGAGCGCGCGTCCAGTGTCGATGCGGCGTTGCCATCGGTATCAGCCGGCCAGGCGGGTGACGACGCACCGCAAGCCCAGCCATCGGCCGATGTGCTGCGCACGCTGGAGGACCAGGTCCACGCCGGCTACATCCGTGGCGTGCACAAGGTGCTGGACCAGATCGCGGCGGCCGAACCGCAATGCGAGCCCTTCGTGCAGCGCCTGCGCGCCATGGCCAAGCAGTTCCAGCTCGACGCCATGGCCGAGGTGTTGCACGAGGCGCTGGCCAGGCGAGAGGGCGAACCCGCAGCCGGCGTGCCGCCTGTGCAGGCACAATCCGGGTTCTGACGAGCTCGTTGCCGGGTTCGTGACACGTTCCGCCACACCGCCGCCACCCTCCACCATGTTCGACCGCCTCGACCGCAGCCGCACCGATGTGGTGCTCATCGTCGACGATGTGCCGGACAACCTGTCGCTGCTGCACGATGCGCTGGACGAAGAAGGCTACACCGTGCTGGTTGCCACCCATGGCGAGGCCGCCCTGCAGCGTGCCACGCAGGCTGTGCCCGACATCATCCTGCTCGACGCGCTGATGCCGGGCATGGACGGCTTCGAGGTGGCGCGCCGCCTGAAGGCCACGCCCGAGACCAGCCACATCCCCATCGTTTTCATGACGGGCCTGAGCGAGACGGAGCACGTGGTGGCCGCCTTCCAGGCCGGCGGTGTGGACTACGTGGTCAAGCCCATCCGCCCGCGCGAGGTGCTGGCGCGCATCGAGGCGCACATGCAGAGCGCCCGCCAGGCGCGGCAGGCCCGCAATGCGCTTGATGCCTTCGGCCACGCTTCGCTCACGGTGCGCGTGAGCGATGGCCGCGTGCTGTGGCAGACGCCGCTGGCGCGCAAGCTGTTGCAAAGTTATTTCGACACGCCCGAATCCGTGGCGCCGGCCGAGCTGGCCGACTGGCTGCAGCAGGTGGCGCCCAAGCCCGGCCCTGACGGCTCGCTGCCGCCCCCGATCACGCCCGCGCCCACCTGGGCCGTGAACCAGGCCGGCCGCCGCCTGAGCTTCGCGCTTCACGAGCCCACCGGCGACGACGAGTGGCTGCTGGTGATGCAGGAAAGCTCGGACCAGGCTGCCATCGACGCACTCACGCAGGAGTTCAAGCTCACCGCCCGCGAAGGCGAGGTGCTGTACTGGGTGGTGCGCGGCAAGACCAACCGCGACATCGGCGACATCCTGGGCAGCAGCCCGGCCACGGTCAAGAAGCAGTTGGAGCACGTGTTCGCCAAGCTGGGTGTGGAGACGCGCACCGCCGCTGCTGGCCTGGCCATGAGCCGGGTGGCGCAGCTCAAGATGCGCTGACACCCTGGTGCGTTGGCGCCGCGTCATCAGGCACTACAGTGCAGCATCGCCACGCTGACCGCACTGCGCATGCCGACCACGCCTGACATCTCCATTGCCATACCGGCCCACAACGAAGAACGCTACATCGGCCGCTGCATCGAGAGTGTGTTCCTGTCCGCGCAGCGCGCGCAGGTGAACGCCGAGGTCGTCGTGGCCTTGAACCGCTGCACCGACAGCACGCAGGCCATCGCCGAATCGCTGGGCGCCCGCTGCGTGGACGAGGAGCGCAAGTGCATCGCCGCCGTGCGCAACGCTGCGGTTCGCGGCGGAACAGCCAAGGCCTTGGCCACCCTGGATGCCGACAGCTGGATGCAGCCCCACACCATGGCCGCGCTGATCCGCCATGTGCACGACGACCGCTACGTCGGTGGTGGCGCCACCATCTGGCCGGAGCGCTGGTCCGCCGGCATCGTGACCACGGGTTTCATGGTGCTGCCCTACGTGATCGGCAAGGGCATCTCGGCGGGCATGTTCTGGTGCCAGCGCGATGCATTCGAGGCGATCGGTGGCTTCGATGAGCGGCTGATCAGCGTAGAGGACGTGGATTTTGCGGTGCGCCTGAGGGTCCTCGGCAAGGCGCGAGGCCAGCGCTTCGGCACGCTCTGGCGCGGCGGCATCATCACCTCGTGCCGCAAGTTCGACCACTTCGGTGATTGGTACCTGGTGCGCAACCCGGGCCTGATCCGGCGGATCTTCACCGGGCACGATCGAAAGGCTGCCGATCTTTACTACTACGACGTGGAGCGTTGAGCCCGTCCCTCAGGCCCTGGGTGCATCCAGGGGTTGGGGATCGTGCCCCTGACTCAGCAGCCAGTCACGCAAAGCCAGGCCGGTGGCGACCGGCCAGTAGCGCGCCCGGGCTGGCTCGATGCGCTTGTAGTCGGCCAGTTCGTCGCCCAGCACGATGGTGCCGTCAGCCGGCACGTGGTAGGCGATGATGATCTGGTTCATGCGCTCGAAGCGGTAGTGGCCGATGAAGTTCACGCCCGTGGCCTGCAGGTTCAGCTCTTCCTCCACCTCGCGGGCCACGGCTTCTTCGGGGCTGAGGTCGGTCTTCTCCAGGAAGCCGGTGATCAGCGCGTAGAACGGGGCTGCCCAGGCCTTGTTGCGCGCCAGGATGATGTGGCCTTCGTGCTCGACCACGGCAGCCACCACCGGCGTCGGGTTGTCCCAGTGGGTGTAGCCGCAGACATCATCCGGGCAGGCGTGCCGTGTCACGCCCAGGTCCAGCTTGGGCTGCAGCGGTTTGGCGCATTGGGGGCAGTAGGTGAAGGCCATCGTGTTTCCTCGGCGTGACTCGTGTGCGGCTCAGCGTGGGGGTGGCCGCCTCATCTTGATCAGCGCGCCTTGCACCCGGGTGGAGCAGGCGGCCAGGGTGTCCTGGTGCACGGTGGGCAGGCCCGACCAGCATGCCTCGAATCCTGCCAGAGCCTGGCTGAGCGTGGTGTGAGCGCCCGCGAAGGCGATCTCGTTGCCGCCTTCGGTCGATTCGATGGTGATGAGGCCGCCGTCGAAGGCCTGGTCCAGGCGCTTGAGGATCTGGCGCGTCGCATCGGTGTCGGCCTGCACGTTGGCGACCAGCAGGCCCTGTGGTGTCAAGGCCTTGCGGCAATGCGCGTAAAAGCGCTTTGAGCACAGTGCTTCGGGCAGGCCTTCGCCCGTGAAGCCGTCCACCAGGATCAGGTCGTAGGCCTGCGGCGGCTGGGCCACGAACTGGGCGCCATCGTCACACACGATGCGCAGACGCTCGCCGTCGTGCGGGATGTGGAACTCGTCGCGCAGTTCGATCACACCCGGGTTGATCTCCACGGCGGTCAGGTCGGCCTCGGGCACATGCCGGTGCAGGTACTTGAGCATGGAGCCGCCGCCCAGGCCGATCATCAGCACGCTGCGCGGCGCTGGGCCTAGCAGCAGGAAGCCCATCATCGAGCGGGTGTAGTCCAGCACCAACTCGTCGGGCGCCTCCAGCCGCATGCAGCTCTGGATCAGCGAGGTCTCGAAACTCAGCGAGACGGTCTGCCGGTTGGCGTGCAGGCGGGGTGTTTCTCGGGTGGTGTCGTTCACGGCGCCGTCAGTCTAACGGCGTCGTGGCATCCGCGCCTTAAGCGCCTTAACCGAGGTGCTTCTTCTCCCACCAGTTGAACAGCACATCGCGCAGGGCTGCGCCCAGGTCGTCGCCGTAGTAGCTGTCCAGGCCCAGGCCTTTCAGTGTGCCGAGCGCCTGCGCGTCCAGCGGCACGGGCACGGCGGTGTCCACCAGCGGCACGTTGGTGAAGCTGGGCACGTAGGCCGTGTCACGCGCCAGGGCTCGATCGGCCTTGATGTCCTTGAGCTTGAAATCGGCCGGCGTGCGCTGCGTGGCGTAGCTGCGCAGCGGCGGCACCAGGGCCATGTCCACCTCGCTGGCACGCCACACGGTGAGCTTGACCGGCTTGAGCGAGAAGTTGCTGGTGCGCATGATGTCTGCGCCGCACACGTTGGGCACGGTCAGCACGTCCATCAGGGCCAGCAGATCCACGTAGTCTCCTGCGCGGGAGTGCTGACGCTTGATGTGCCCGCGCCCGCCGTGCACTTCGGTGCACATGAACAGGTTGAACGAGTCGTGCACGTCGTCCGGCGTCAGGCCGTACTCGCGCTGGGCCTCGGCCTGGATGTCGTGACAGTTGGTGTGCGCATCGAAGCCATACGCCGATTCGTACAGGTTGGCGCTGCAGCGCGGGAACATCACGTCGTTGCAGCGCACCGTGTCGGCCAGCAGGTACATCATCGCGCGCTCGCGCGGCGGCGCGGACCACAGGAAGTGCCCGGTGGTGGGCAGCAGCCCATGCACGGTGCGCGTGCGGCCGGTGTGCATGAACTCCTTGTAGTCGTGCAGGTTGAAGCAGTTGAAGTCCACGCACTGGCCGCCTTCAACCTGCTCGATGCGCAGCACGTGGCCGGCGGGCACCTCCAGCGCCTTGCCGGTGCCGGGCTGCATCACGTGTTCCAGCACCAGGGTTCGCTCGTCGCTCAGGTCGCTCAGGTCCGGCGCGGGCGGGGCAGGGCGCTGGGGCGCAGGCAGGTGCTGCTCGGCCAGGGCCTTGAGGACCAGCGCGGCCCGGCTCTGGGCCTGCTCCTGCGCGACGGCGCGGTCCAGCAAGGCCAGTTGCTGCTGGTTGAGGTGGAGGGTGATGTCGGTGGTAGCCATGGCGGAGTGCTTGGTTGATTGGATACAAGATCAATATTTCTTGTATACGCAATCAACAAAAGCAAGCCATGTGCCGCGCGTTAATGGTGCGCTTAAAGGGTATTTCACCCTGAAAAGCCCCATGAAGAGGCAAAAAAACCTGGCATCCGTCTTGCGTCAATGTGTATACATGATTGCAATCGCACGTATGCGTGATTCACGTGCACCAAGGTGAAGACAGATGCCGACGTTCAACAAGTCCGAAGTGGTCTACCAGGCCATCCGCCGCGCGATCATCGAGCAGGCGCTCGTCCCCGGCACCAAGCTGCCCGAGGATCCTTTGGGTCAGCAGTTCCAGGTCAGCCGCACGCTGGTGCGCGCCGCGCTGGCGCGCCTGGCTTCCGAAGGGCTGGTGGATGTCGGGCAGAAGCGCTCGGCCGCCGTGGCCCACCCCAGCCTGGAGGAGGCGCGCGCCATCTTCGAGGTGCGCCGATGCCTGGAGAACGAAGTGGTGCGCCTGGTGATCGCGCGCTGGCGCCCCGAAATGGGCGCGCAGCTCGAAGGCCATGTGCGCCAGGAAGAGCAGGCTGCCAAGGCCGGGCAGGTGATGGCCTCCAGCCGCCTGGCCGGCGAGTTCCATAACCTGCTGGCCGGCATGACGGGCAACCCCGTGCTGGAGCGCTACCTGTCCGAACTGGTCACGCGCTGCTCGCTGATCCTGGCCGTGTACGGCCGCCCGCACTCGTCGGACTGTTCCATCGGCGAGCACCGTGACCTGATCGAGGCCCTGCGCCGTGGCGATGCGACCCAGGCGCAGCACCTGATGGGGCGCCACCTCGAAGCCATCGAGACCCGCGCGCTGCTGCCGGATGTGATCCGCAGCGAGCAGGATCTGGCCTCCATCCTGGCCCGTTACGCCGAAGCCGTGACGGCGCCGCAGGCGGCCCGTGCTCTCAAGCCTGCCCCGCGCAAGGCTCGGCGCGGCTGAATTCTTTCCCCCTTGTTCCCGAACCACCCACCGCCCCACCGGAGTTGCACCATGGGTTTCGAAAGCATGAACCGTCGCCGATTTCTCACCGTGTCCGCCGCTGCGGCAGGCGCCAGCCTGGGCAGTGGCTTGTTGCCCCAGGCTGCATGGGCCAAGCCCATCTCCATCGTGCTGCGCAACATCAACGCCTTCACCATGGGCGTGCGCAAGGTCAACCCGCAGGCCACGGTGCAGTTGATCTTCACGGGCGACTGGTCCATGCCCGTGCGCGAGGCCGAGGCCACGAACTCGCTGATCGCCAGCCGCTGCGACGTGATTGCCTGCCACGTCGATTCGCCCAAGGTGGTGATCGAGGCGGCCGAGAAGCAGGGCGTCAAGACGCTCGGCCACAACGCCTCGCAGGCCTCTTTGGCGCCCAAGGGCTTCATCACGGGTGCCGAGAACAAGTGGGAGACGGTCTACAAGACCTTCGCCGCCGACATCGGCCAGGGCAAGAAGCTGCCCAACCAGTTCTTCGGCGGCTACGACAAGGACATGGTCACCAGCACGCCGTTCGGGGCGGGGGCCACGGACAAGGCGCGCAACGCCGCGCTGGCGGCCATCGCCGATCTCAAGGCAGGCAAGCCCATCTACGCCGGGCCGGTCTCGGGCAACACGGGCAAGGTCGTCATCGACAAGGCGCTGGGCAACTACGACCCGGTCCTGGACCGCATGAACTTCCTGGTCGAAGGCGTGATCGGCTCGGTCTGACGCCCCTGGACGGGCGCTGGGAGGACACCGATACGCCATGTGGCGTATTCCGCTCCTGCGGGGCGGTGGGCACACTGAACGCATCCGATCGACAAGGCCTGCAGGGCAAGCCGGTCAGATCGGGTGACAAGCACACATCCCACTGCTATCCATCACCGCTTCAAAGGAGCGTCCTCTCATGACCATTTCCCGTCGCAGCGCCGTCCAATCGCTGTCCGCCGTCGCCCTGGGCGTGGCTGGCCTCGCATTCAGCACCATGGCGCAAGCCGCCGACACCATCAAGGTCGGCGTGCTGCACTCGCTGTCGGGCACCATGGCCATCTCCGAAACGGTCCTGAAGGACACCGTGCTGATGGCCATCGACGAGATCAACGCCAAGGGCGGCCTGCTGGGCAAGAAGCTCGAGCCCGTGGTGGTGGACCCGGCCTCCAACTGGCCCCTGTTCGCTGAAAAGGCCAAGCAACTGCTGACGCAGGACAAGGTCGCTGTGACCTTCGGCTGCTGGACCTCGGTGTCGCGCAAGTCGGTGCTGCCGGTCTACAAGGAAAACAACGGGCTGCTGTTCTACCCCGTGCAGTACGAGGGTGAAGAGCTCGAAAAGAACGTGTTCTACACGGGCGCCGCGCCCAACCAGCAAGCCATCCCCGCGGTTGAGTACCTGATGAGCAAGGACGGCGGTTCGGCCAAGCGCTTCGTGCTGCTGGGCACCGACTACGTGTACCCCCGCACCACCAACAAGATCCTGCGCGCCTTCCTGAAGTCCAAGGGCGTGGCCGATGCCGACATCATGGAGGAGTACACCCCCTTCGGTCACTCGGATTACCAGACCATCATCGCCAAGATCAAGAAGTTCTCGTCCGAAGGCAAGAAGACGGCCGTGGTCTCCACCATCAACGGTGACTCCAACGTGCCCTTCTACAAGGAACTGGGCAACCAGGGCTTGAAGGCCAAGGACGTGCCCGTGGTCGCCTTCTCCGTGGGTGAAGAAGAACTGCGTGGCGTGGACACCAAGCCCCTGGTCGGCCACCTGGCCGCCTGGAACTACTTCATGAGCATCAAGAACCCGACCAACGCCGAGTTCATCAAGAAGTGGACGGCTTACGCCAAGGCCAAGAACATCGCTGGCCACAAGGACAAGCCCCTGACCAACGACCCGATGGAGGCCACCTACATCGGCATCAACATGTGGGCGCAGGCCGTCAAGAAGGCCGGCACCACCGACACCGACAAGGTGATCGCGGCCATGGCCGGCCAGACCTTCCCGGCCCCGGGCGGCTTCATGTCCAAGATGGACGAGAAGAACCACCACCTGCACAAGCCCGTGTTCATCGGTGAAGTCAAGGCCGACGGCCAGTTCAAGGTGGTCTGGAAGACTCCGGGCCCGGTCAAGGCCCAACCCTGGAGCCCCTTCATTGCCGGCAACGACAAGAAGAAGGACCAGCCGGAAAACTGAGGCCCCCAGGCGGCTATGCCGCCGCCCCCCGAGGGGGATGAGGAACTTGGGACGGCCCGGCGTTCCTCATGATCTCTCCCCGTTGATCTCGCCCCGGAAAGCGAGCGAGTGCCCGTCCTCGTGCGGGACTGAGCTGGGCTTGAATGGCCCTGCCCAGGCCCAGACGGGCTGAACCTTGAAGCAGAGCGGTTCGCCCCTTGGGGGTTCCCCAGGGGGCGTCTTTTTTTCCGCCGCAGATCACAAGACAGGAATGACCCTGTGAAAACAGATGTACTGAGCATCACCGCACGCTCGCTGCTGGCCGCTGTTGCGCTGGCAGGCGGGCTGTTCTGGCAAGGTGCCGCGCACGCGCTCACGGCTGAACAAGCCTATGCCGTGTCCGCTGGCGAGAACGACGACCGCATCGCCGCCCTGCAGAAACTGCAGGCCCAGGGCGAAGACCCGGCCCTGGCCGCGCTGCTTGAAGCCCTGATGGCCGACAGCGTGAAGGTGGCTGGCAACAAGGCCTACATCGTCGATGGCGAAGAAGCCAAGGACGCCGCCACCGGCCAGGTGGTGCCACTGCCCGCCGATGCGGAAGACGTGGTCAATAACACCCGCATGAGCGGTGAGATCGAGGCTGCGCTGGCCGCCGGCAAGCTGTCTTCGCCTGATGCCTCGGTGCGCGAGGAAGCCATCGATTCGCTGGCCAGTGCCGCAGATGAATCCAAGCTGCCGGTGATTGACAAGGCCTTGGCTGCTGAAACCAATGCCAAGCTCAAGGCGCGCCTGACCGCCGTGCGCGCGAAAGCCTTGCTGTCCGCGAACGATCCGGCCCGCCGGATCGAGGCTGCCGAGGCTCTGGCCTCGCTGGGCAACCCGGAAGCCCGCGCCACGCTGATGGAACGCATGGCCGATGGCGGCGAGACCGACCCCAAAGTGCAGAGCGCTCTGCGTACGGCATTGGACAGCGTCAACACCAAGCTCGCCTGGGGCGAGCGCGCCGGCGTGGTCTTCACCGGCATCAGCCTGGGCAGCATCTTGCTGCTGGCCGCGCTGGGCCTGGCCATCACCTACGGGCTGATGGGCGTGATCAACATGGCCCACGGCGAGCTGATGATGATCGGCGCCTACGCCACCTACGTGGTGCAGAACGTGTTCCGCCAGTACTTCCCGGGTGCCTTTGACTGGTACATCCTGATGGCCATTCCGATGGCCTTCCTGGCCTCGGCGCTGGTGGGCGCGGTGCTGGAGCGCAGCGTGTTCCGCTTCCTTTACGGCCGCCCGCTGGAAACACTGCTGGCATCGTGGGGCATCAGCCTGGTGCTGATGCAGGCCGTGCGCAGCCTGTTTGGCGCGCAGAACGTGCAGGTCGAAAACCCCGGCTGGCTCTCTGGCGGCTACGACATCCTCAGCAACCTCACGCTGCCCTACAACCGCCTGGCCATCATCGTGTTCGCCGGCCTGGTGCTGCTGGGCATGACGCTGCTGATCGCCAAGACGCGCATGGGGCTGTTCGTGCGCAGCGTGACGCAGAACCGCCCGATGGCCTCGTGCATGGGCGTGAACACGGCCCGCGTGGACACCATGGCCTTCTCGCTGGGCGCAGGCATCGCCGGCCTGGCCGGTTGTGCGCTCTCGCAGATCGGCAACGTGGGCCCCGACCTCGGCCAGAACTACATCGTGGACTCGTTCATGGTGGTGGTGCTGGGCGGCGTGGGCCAGATCGCGGGCACCGTGTATGCGGCGCTGGGCTTGGGGCTGGTCAACAAGTTCCTGGAAGGCTGGACCGGCGCCGTGCTGGCCAAGATCTTCGTGCTGGTCATCGTCGTCGTCTTCATCCAGAAGCGTCCGCAAGGTCTCTTCGCGATGAAGGGCCGGGAAGCATGACCCACCCCCTACACGCTTCGCGTGCCCCCTCAAGGGGGCGCAGCCGAAGGACCGGCGGAGCCGGATCCTTGGCTGCCTGCTTGATCCTGACTGATGCATGCGATGGGTTGTTCCTGAGGTTCCAACGATGACAACAATGACTTCTCCGAGCCTGACGCTGGCGGTGCCGACCGTGCCCAACAGCGCGCTGGGCCCCAAGGGCTGGACGGCCGTGATCGCCGCGGTGATCACTGTGGTGGTGCTGGCGCCCGTGCTGAACCTGCTGGTGCCCGAGGGCAGCGTGTTCCATCTGTCCGACTACGCGCTGTCGCTGATCGCCAAGATCATGTGCTACGCCATCTGCGCGCTGGCCATGGACCTGATCTGGGGCTACACCGGCATCCTGTCGCTGGGCCACGGCCTGTTCTTCGCCTTGGGCGGCTATGCCATGGGCATGTACCTGATGCGCCAGATCGGCCGCGACGGCAGCTACAAGAGCGATCTGCCTGATTTCATGGTCTTCCTGGACTGGAAGGAGGTGCCCTGGCACTGGACCTTCTCTGAATCCTTCATCGCGCAGATGATCCTGGTGGTGCTGGTGCCGGGCCTGCTGGCCTTCATCTTCGGCTTCTTTGCCTTCCGTTCGCGCATCAAGGGCGTGTACTTCTCGATCATCACGCAGGCGATGACGTTTGCCGCCATGCTGCTCTTCTTCCGCAATGAGACGGGCTTCGGCGGCAACAACGGCTTCACCGACTTCAAGCGCATCTTGGGCATCACCATCGCGCAGCCGTCTACCCGCATGGCGCTGTTCGTGATCACGGGCCTCACGCTGATCGGTTTCTACCTGATGGCGCGCTGGCTGGTGAACACCAAGTTCGGCCGCGTGCTGCAGGCCATCCGCGATGCGGAGAACCGCGTCATGTTCTGCGGCTACAACCCGCTGGCCTACAAGCTGGCCATCTGGACGCTGTCGGCCATGATGTGCGGCATCGCCGGGGCCCTGTACGTGCCGCAGGTGGGCATCATCAACCCGAGCGAGATGTCGCCAGCCGCGGGCATCGAGATGGCGATCTGGGCGGCGGTGGGGGGGCGCGCCACGCTGATCGGCCCGATCATCGGCGCCTTTTTCGTCAACGGGGCCAAGAGCTGGTTCACCGTGGCCTTCCCGGAGTTCTGGCTGTACTTCCTGGGCCTGCTGTTCATCCTGGTCACGCTGTTCCTGCCGCAGGGCATCGTGGGCGGCGTCAAGAAGCTCCTCAACAAGAACAAGGCCGAGGTGAAGGCATGACCCCCGATCTGATGGAAGAAGGCACGGTCACGCTGAACCGCGCCAAAGGTGCCCCTACCAACGCTGGTGAATCCGGTGGGCGAGAAGCTGCCTACGGCCGCGTGGTCGAGCCTGGCCAGCTGGACGTGGCCCACGGCACGATCCTGTACCTGGACGACATCTCGGTGAGCTTCGATGGCTTCAAGGCCTTGAACAAGCTCAGCCTGAACATCGCCGTGGGCGAGATGCGCTGCATCATCGGCCCCAACGGTGCGGGCAAGACCACGATGATGGACGTGATCACCGGCAAGACCCGGCCCGATGTGGGCAAGGCCTTCTTCGGCTCCACCATCGATCTACTCTCGATGCGCGAGAACGAGATCGCGCAGGTGGGCATCGGCCGCAAGTTCCAGAAGCCCACGGTGTTCGAGCAGCTCAGCGTGTTCGAGAACCTGGAGCTGGCGCTCAAGGCTGATCGCCGTGCGCTGTCGTCGGTGTTCTTCAAGCTGGACAGTGCGCAGATGGACCGCATCGCCGAGATGCTCAAGCTGATCCACCTCAAGGATGATGCCCAGCGCACGGCCGGCCTGCTGTCGCACGGCCAGAAGCAGTGGCTGGAGATCGGCATGCTGCTGATGCAGGATCCGAAGCTGCTGCTGCTGGACGAGCCCGTGGCCGGCATGACCGATGAGGAGACCGAACGCACCGCCGAGTTGTTCCTCTCGCTCGAAGGCGCGCACTCGCTGGTCGTCGTCGAGCACGACATGAAGTTCATCAACGAGTTGACCACACGCGGCGCCACCGCCGACAAGAAGAAGGTGACCGTGCTGCACGAAGGCTCGGTGCTGGCCGAAGGCACGCTGGCGCAAGTGCAGGCCAACGACAAGGTCGTTGAGGTCTACCTGGGGCGATGAGGCCCCCAGCTTGCCGCTGCGCGGCTTCGCGGCCCCCGAGGGGCAACGCCTGCCTTGGGGCGGCCCTGCGGCAGGCGGACACGCTAAGGAATGAAGATGCTTAACGTTGAACAAGTCAACCAATACTACGGCGGCTCGCACATCCTGCGCGGCCTGGGTTTTGAAGCCAAGGTGGGCGAGGTCACTGTCGTCCTGGGCCGCAACGGCGTGGGCAAGACCACGCTGCTCAAGAGCCTGATGGGCCTGGTGCCGATCAAGTCGGGCGCGATCAAGCTCGATGGCCAGACCATCGACAAGCTCAAGCCCTACGAGCGAGTGCGCCTGGGCGTGGGCTATGTACCGCAGGGCCGCGAGATCTTCGGGCGCCTCACGGTGGCCGAGAACCTGCAGATGGGCCTGGCCAGCAAGCCGGGCAGCACGCCGTTCCCGGAGCAGCTCTTCGATCTGTTCCCGGTGCTCAAGCAGATGATGCACCGCCGGGGCGGCGATCTGTCGGGCGGGCAGCAGCAGCAACTGGCCATCGCGCGTGCGCTGGCGGCCGGCCCCAAGCTGCTGATCCTCGATGAGCCCACCGAAGGCATCCAGCCCAGCATCATCAAGGACATCGGCCGCGCCATCCGCAAGCTGGCCGATGAGGGCCTGAACGGACAGAAGATGGCCGTGGTGCTGGTCGAGCAGTTCTACGATTTCGCCGCAGAACTGGCCGACCAGTACCTGGTGATGGAGCGTGGCGAGATCATCCAGCGCGGCCGTGGCGTCGACATGGAAGCCGAAGGCGTGCGCCAGCGCATGTCGATCTGACGCAGCACCTCAAACCACGCTGGATGAAGGCAGGCCTCAGCCGCGACGGCGGCGGGCCATTGCGCCGACCACGCACAGGCCGGCCACCATCATCGCGTAGGTCTGGGGCTCGGGCACGGCCGGCGCGAACGAGGTCTGGCCGGGGCTGCCGATGGTGCCGACCACCGAGCGCCACGAACCTTCCACATCGCCCACCGACGACAGCACCCACAGACTCACGTTGTTGGCGCCCAGGGCGGCCAGGCTGGTGGCGTGGCCGCTGACATCCGATGTCTGCAGCGTCTTGCCGAAGGTCAGGCGGTCCACCAGCGTGGTGCCGTTGTACAGATTGACCTCGTCGCCGTTGCCCAGGTTGTTGGTGTAGTTGCCCAGCACCTTGACGCTGAGGCTCAGGCCCCAGTCGGCGCGGAACACGTCGGCCTCGGTCTCTGTGATGATGACCGATTCGCCCGCGGCCACGGTGCCCAGGCCGGCCAGCGAGAACACGCCCGCGATGCGCGAATCGTCATCGTAGCTCCAGTTGCTGAAATCGACGGCGGTGGTGCCGATGTTGGTGAACTCGATGAACTCGCCGACGCCGCCCTTGTACATCCACTCGGTGATGGCGACTTGCGCCTGAGCGGCGGTGGAGGCGATGGCGGCGGCCGCGATGGCGGCGATCTTGATGAACTTCATGGACAACATCCTGTTGGGTTTGACGGTTGGAACAATGGGAGGGCTTCAGGCGCGGCGACGGCGGGCGGCGACGGCGCCGAGCACGGCCAGGCCGCTGAACATCAGGGCGTAGGTCTCGGGCTCGGGCACCGGGGTGGCGCTGAACACGTAGATGTTGGGCGTCTCGTCGGTCAGGTAGATCGTGCCGTCGGCGGTGATGGTCACGCCCTCGGCCGTGTCGGAGATCGCGCTGAAATCGAAACTGCTGACGACCACGCCGGCGCGGGTCACTTCCAGCAGGCTGCGCGATTCCTGGCTGATGATCAGCAGGTTGCCGGCGTAGCTGGTGCCCACGAAGCCGCTGAGTGTCTGCACGTCCGACAAATCGGCCACCCCCAGGTTGGGCGTGAACAGGCCGCCCACGGTGTGCGTGCTGTTGCTGAAGTCGATGCTGCCCAGGCCGACGAACTGCGGGCCCTTTTCCTTCACGGTCACGAACTGGCCGCTGGCGCGGTCGTACGAGATGCCTTCCAGGCCCACGTTGCCCACGGTGGCGCCCAGCGAGACGGTGGCCAGCGCGCCGCGCGAGGCCGTGCCGCCGGCCTGGTAGGTCAGCTTGTAGACGTCTTGAATGCGCTCTTCGCCGACCACGAACTGGCCGTTGCCGATGTAGGTCAGCGCTTCGGTGTCATCGAAACCGCTCAGGCGCATGCTGCTCACCACGGTGCCGGTGCGCGTCACTTCGGTGATGTAGTCGCCTTCGTCGCCGACCACGTAGAGGTGGTCGTTGTCCCAGTTCCAGGTGATGGTCGACGACTCGGACGCGGTGGATGTGGGCAGGGCGAAGGTCTGCGTGAGGCTGTAGCGTGACAGATCGAGGCCGGCGGCGCTCGCACCCAGCGGCGCGCAGGCGGCCAGCAGCAGGGCGGCAGCGGAACGGATGGAAAAGGACATCGGGTACTCCAGCGAGGCTTTGAGGCGTTGGATTGCGTGTGACCATCTCCGCTGCGAAGATGGAGCCGGCGCACTTTATGAAACGAAGATTGCAATTCAGTGACGCAAGGGCATCGCCGGCCCTTCACCCCCAGGGATGGGTGGTCCAGTTAGACTCGGGCCTCTTTTTCATCCCTCCGACACACTCTTTTTAGGAGCCGCCATGCCCGCGACCACCACCCCCTCCGGCCTGCAATACGAAGACACTGTCGTGGGCAGCGGCGACGAAGCCCAGGCTGGCGCCTACGTGTCCGTGCACTACACCGGCTGGCTGTTCGACAACGGCACCAAGGGCGCCAAGTTCGATTCCAGCAAGGACCGCAACGACCCCTTCGAGTTTCCCCTGGGCGCCGGCCACGTCATCCGCGGCTGGGACGAAGGCGTGCAAGGCATGAAGGTCGGCGGCACCCGCGTGCTGACGATCCCCGCCGAACTGGGCTACGGTGCCCGCGGCGCCGGCGGCGTGATCCCGCCCAACGCCACGCTGCTGTTCGAAGTGGAACTGCTGGCCGTCTGAGGCTGGGTCAGGGGGATCCGGCATGTTCGCGCCGAGCCAGGAAGAAGTACGGCGGTTTTTTTGCGGCGCCTGGGCCAAGCACCAGGCGGTGCAGCCGCTCACGCCGCTGGAGGCGCTGGCCGTCGACTGGATCACTCAGCATCCCGAATACCACGGGGATCTTTCTGACGTGGAGGTGGCCATCGCCGCCCAGTTCAAGGTGGAGGAGGGGCGCACCAACCCCTTCCTGCACCTGTCGATGCACCTCTCGATCACCGAGCAGACCAGCATCGACCAACCCCGCGGCATCAAGGCCGCGGTGGAGCGCCTAGCGCATCGACGCGCTTCGCTGCATGAGGCCCATCATGAGGTGATGGAGTCCCTGGGCCAGATGGTCTGGGCCTCGCAGCGCTCCGGCATGCCGTTTGACGGCGAGGCGTACATCGCCGATATCCTGGCGCGCGCCAGCCGTTGATTTCACATTGTGGTTTTCAAGGCGGCTGCCCCGCATTCGGGTGGTCGGGTGCTCTGCTGCGCGCTTGTCCTCATTCCCCTTGATTTGTCCAATTTGAGCATTCGTGATGTGACATCGATCACAAATTGCCGGTGCCTTATGGGGTGGCAAACGGCGTTGAGGTGTGATGCATTCCACCTGATCAGGTGGAAAAGAGGTGTTTGGGCGTCGTTGCGTGGGGTTACATTCATGGTCAATCACGTCACAGACAGGATCTGCCATGCCCATTCTTTCCAAGTCGCCTTCCGGTGTCGTCACTGGCCTCTGGGGCTCTGCATTCGTGAAGCTGCCCAATGGCAAGCTCAAGCCGCTGCAGATGGGCGATCAGGTCAAGCCGGGTGAGCAGATCATCACCACGCAGGACGGCATCGTTCAGATCACCAACCCCAAGGGCAAGGTGGCCGAGGTCAAGCCGGTGGCGCCTGTCACGGATCTCGACCGTGACATCGCTGCGCTGGAAAGCGGTGAAGAAGCAACCGCCGCCGGCCTGACCGGTGGTGGCGAAGGCGGGCTCACGCCGGGCCTGCGCGTGGACCGCGTCAGCGAATCGGTCACGCAGCTGTCCTTCCAGTTCGGTACCGAGCGCCCGGCGCCTGAGATTCCGGTCGGTGTGACGCAGCCGCTGTTCTTCACGGCCGTGAACAACCCGCCTGTGGTGACTGATACGCCGGGCAACCCGGGCGGCCCGGGCAGCTCGTTCGATCCTGTGACGGGCAACTACACCGTGACCACGCCGGAAGACACGCCGGTCAGTGGCCAAGTCAAGGCGACTGATGCCGACGGTGACACGCTCAGCTTCGTCAAGGGCAGCGACCCGACCAATGGCACCGTCACGGTCAACCCGGACGGCACCTGGACCTACACCCCGGGCAAGGACTACAACGGCAACGACAGCTTCACCGTGCTGATCGATGATGGTCACGGCGGCAAGGCCACCTCGACCGTCAACATTGGTGTCACGCCGGTCAATGACGCGCCTGTGGCCGTGGACGACAGCATCTCCACGCCCGAAGACCGCCCGGTGATCATCGACGTGCTCAAGAACGACAAGGACGTTGATGGCGACAAGCTGACGGTCACCAAGATCGACGGCAAGGACATCGTGCCCGGCGGTTCTGTGGACCTGCCAGGCAAGGGCACGGTCACCCTGAACACCGACGGCACGCTGACCTTCACCCCGGCGCCCAACTACAACGGCGACGCCAGCTTCACCTACACAGTCAAGGACCCCAGCGGCGCCACCGACGATGCCCGCGTGACGCTGACGGTCGACCCGCTGAGCGACACGCCGGTGGCCGTGGCCGATGAAGCCGCCACGCCGGAAGACACCCCCAAGGTGATCGACCTGCTGGCCAACGACACAGACGCCGATGGCGACAAGCTGACGATCACGCACATCAACGGCCAGCCCATCGCGGTGGGCGGCTCGGTGGAGCTGCCCGGCAAGGGCACGGTCACGCTCAATGCCGACGGCAAGGTGACCTTCACCCCGGCGCCGAACTACCACGGCGATGCCAGCTTCAAGTACACCGTGACCGACGGCGAGACCCCGGTCGAAGTCGACGTGAAGGTGACGGTGACGCCGGTCAACGACGCGCCGGTGGCCGTCAACGACAACGTGTCGACCGAGGAAGACAAGCCCATCGAAGTGCAGGTGCGCAACAACGACACCGATGCCGATATGGCGACCGACGGCGATGTGCTGACGGTGACCGCGGTGACGCAAGGGGCCAATGGCACGGTGGTGATCAACCCGCAGACCGGCAACCCCGTGTACACGCCCAAGCTGGACTTCGTGGGCACGGACAGCTTTACCTACACCATCAAGGACCCGAGTGGCGCGACCAGCACGGCCACCGTCACGGTGACCGTGGGTGGCGTCAATGACGCCCCCGTGGCGCAGGACGACGTGGGCCAGATTGGCCAGAACGCCGTGCTGACCGTGAGCGCCGCCAACGGCGTGATCCTGAGCGGCGCCAACCCGGCCGGCCGCGACAGCGACATCGACGGCGACAGCCTGACCGTCACCGCCGTGTCCTTCAACGGCACACCGGGCACCGTGGGCACCGCCCTGCAGGGCCAGTACGGCACGCTGGTGCTGCGCGCCGATGGCTCCTACACCTACACCCCCAACGACACGGCCAAGGCCCTGGACGATGGCGAGACCGGCCGCGACGTGTTCACCTACACCGTCAAGGACGGTGGCGGCCTGGCCGACACGGCCACGCTGACGGTGACGGTGACCGGCGCCAACGACGCCCCGGTGGCCGTGGCCGACAACGCCACCACGCCTGAAGACACCACCGTGGTGGTGCGCGTGCTGGACAACGACAAGGACATCGACGGTGACACGCTCACGATCACCAAGATCGGCAATCAGGATGTCACGGCTGGCAGCACGGTCACGCTGACCGGTGCCGGTGGTGCGGAGATCGCCAAGATCACGGTCAACGCCGACGGCACGCTGACGGTGGATCCGGCGGCCAACTACAACGGCCAAGTGAGCTTCCAGTACACCATCAGCGACGGCAAGGGCGGCACGGACACGGCCACGGTGCGCATGAACGTCACGCCGGTGAACGATCCGCCGGAAGTGACGGACACCCCGGCCAACCCGGGCGGTCCGGGCAGCTCGTTCGACCCGGTCACGGGCAACTACAGCTACACGACGCCGGAAGACACGCCGGTGAGCGGTCAGGTCAAGGCCACCGACAAGGATGGCGACGCGCTGACCTTCACGAAGGGCAGCGACCCGACCAATGGCACCGTCACGGTCAACCCGGACGGCACCTGGACGTACACGCCCAAGCCCGACTACAACGGCAGCGACAGCTTCACCGTGCTGATCGATGATGGTCACGGCGGCAAGGCCACCTCGACCGTCAACATTGGTGTCACGCCGGTCAATGACGCGCCTGTGCTGACCGCGCAGACCGCTGCCGTGTCGGAAGAAGGTCTGGCTGGCGGCCTGGTCGACAACGCCGGCTCGCCTTCGGACACCACCAACTCGGCCACCGTGTCGGGCTCCATCCAGGCCATCGACCCGGATGGCACCGCCCCCACCAACTGGACGCTGGAAGCGCCGACCACGGCCCTGACCTCGGGCGGCGTGGCCGTGAGCTGGACCGGCAACGGCACCCAGACCCTGACCGCCACCGCGGGCGGTGTCACCGTGGGCACGCTCACCATCGACAACAACGGTGGCTACACCTTCACGCTGAAGGCGCCGCTGGATCACCCGATCGCCAATGCCGAAGACGTGCTGCCGCTGAACTTCACCGTGCGTGCCAGCGACGGCCAGCTTTCGGGCTCGACCACGCTGACCATCAACGTGGAAGACGACGCGCCGAGCAACGCCGTGTCGCAGAGCCGTGACACGTCCGTGATCGACACCAACATCATGGTGATCCTGGACATGTCCACGTCCATGAACACCACCGACGGTGTCAACGGCACGACCCGCCTGGCCAGCGCCATCGCGTCCATCAACGCGCTGCTCGACAAGTACGACGCGCTGGGTGATGCGCGCGTGCGCCTGGTCACCTTCGGCACCAACGCCGAGGCCCGTGGCGATGTGTGGACGACCGTGGCCGAGGCCCGCACCATCCTGGCTGGGCTGGGCACGATTGCCCCGACCAACCAGGGTACCAACTATGACGAGGCCCTGGGCGATGCCATCACGGCCTTCTCCAGCGCTGGCAAGCTGGCTTCCGGCCAGAACGTGTCGTACTTCATCTCTGACGGGGCGCCCACCTACGGTTCGGGCACCACCAGCCAACTCACGCCCGCAGGCCAGAGCCCTGGCACGCCTGCCACCAACGGCTCGGGCAACACCCAGACGGGCAGCGACGACACGGGCATCCAGGCCGCAGAGGAAGCTCTGTGGAAGAACTTCCTGGTGGCCAATCAGATCGACAGCTTCGCGCTGGGCGTGGGTGGCGTGACGGCCGCCCAGCGTACCTATCTCGATCCGATCGCCTATGACGGGCGTGCCGTGGCCGAGCGCAATGGCGTGATCGTGAGCGCCTTCTCGCAGCTCGATGGCGTGCTGGCCAGCACGGTGCCTGCCTCGGTCAGTGGCAACCTGCTGTCGGGCAGCTTCCTGGCTGCGGGCGGCAGCCAGGGCGCGGATGCGCCGGGCTACGTCAAGTCACTCACGGTCAATGGCGTCACCTACACCTACGATCCAGCCAACGGCGGCTCGATCACGGTCACGGGTGGCACCAGTGCCGGCGTGTTCGACACCACCACCGACACCCTGACCATCACCACCAAGCTGGCCGATGGTTCGGTGGGCGGCAAGTTCATCGTCGACATGGATGGTGGCGACTACCGCTACGAGGTGCCTCCCGCCGTGCCGGCTGCCGGTGCCAACGAGGTGCTCGGCTTCGTGATCAGCGACCGCGATGGCGACACCACGGGCTCGACCTTGACCGTGAACGTCAGCAAGCCGGTGATCACCAACGGCACCAGCGGTGCGGACACGCTGACGGGTGGCTCGGGCATCGACTTCATCACTGGTGGCGATGGCAATGACACCATCAACGGCGGTGCCGGCGACGACAAGCTGTACGGCAACAACGGCGACGACATCATCAACGGTGGTGCCGGCAACGATGTGCTGCACGGTGGATCTGGCAACGACACGCTCAATGGCGGCGAAGGCAACGACCTGTTGATCGGCGGTGCGGGCAACGACGTGCTGACCGGCGGCCTGGGAACGGACGTGTTCCAGTGGACGCTGGCCGATCCGGGTACCAGCGCGGCCACGCGTGCGGTCGATACCGTCAAGGACTTCAACGTGGCTGCGGCTTCGGCCGGTGGCGATGTGCTGGATCTGCGTGATCTGCTCACCGGTGAGAACACCACCGGCGGTGCGGGCAACCTGCAGAACTACCTTGACTTCGACACCTCCGGCAGCAACACGGTGATCCGCATCAGCCCGACGGGTGCGTTCAGCAACGGCAACTACACCGCGGCGAACGATCACCAGCAGATCGTGCTGGAGGGGGTGAACATCCGCACCGGCCTGGGGCTGGCGGCCAACGCCACCGATGCCCAGATCATCACCAAGCTGATCCAGGACGGCAAGCTGCTGGTGGACAACTGATCCGCAGCTTCTTGCCCTTCGAAAGCCCGCTTCGGCGGGCTTTTTCATGTTGTGAACAAAATGCATCGCTGCCCTGCATGTCGGGGGCAGCCCTGATCAAGCGTGCGGGGGGGCATGCATACCGTGCCGTGGCGTGCATTCGATCACGCTTTGGCGCCTACCCTTATCCGGAAAACTGCGCATCACGGTGTGATTTGCCGCACTCCGGAGTGCGGTTTTGGTTTGTTTTGGCGCAAAAGGTGGGGTTACATTTCACGCAGTTGTATTACCTGCAGGAGATGTCATGCCACTGCTCGCGAAATCCCAATCCGGAACCGTGACCGCCTTGTGGGGACAGGCCTTCATCGAGATGCCCGATGGCAGCTTCAGGCCGCTGAAAGTAGGTGACAAGGTCGAATGGGCCGACCAGATTCTGACCTCCCAGGATGGCATCGTGCAGATCATGCGGCCGGACGGGCAGGTCGCCAGCCTGCAGGCCGAACCCACCAACATCGACCGCGAGATCGCCGGGCTGGAAGACGGCGAGCTGGATTTCGCCACGGCCGCCGGCCTGACCGGTGGCGGGGAGGGCGGGTTGACCCCGGGCTTGCGCGTTGACCGGGTCAGCGAGTCGGTGAGCCCGCTGGCGTTCACATATGACACCGCCCTGGCAACGCCGGGCATCCCCCTGGGCGGGGTGGAGCAGCCTTTCCTGGCCGATGCGCTGGTCGTGCCAGCGGCGCCCGTGCTCGACCTGGACGCCAATGACTCCAGTGGCGCGGTCGGCAGAGGCTTTCAGACCAGCTATACCGAGAAGCAGGCTCCAGTGCGGCTGGCCGATGTCGATGTCAGCATCACGGATGCCGACAGCACGGTGCTGCAGGGGGCTACCATCACCCTGACCAACGCCCAGGCCGGCGATGTCCTGAGTGTGCTGGGGGCGCTGCCGGCCGGCATCACGGCCTCGGTCAATGGGAGCGTGATCACCCTGACGGGCGAAGCCAGCCTGGCGGCCTACCAGGCCGCCTTGCGCGAGGTCGGCTTTTCCAGCACCAGCAGCAACCCGTCCACCGTGGACCGTACCGTGGAGATCACGGTGACCGATGGCGGCCTGCTCAGCAACACCGCCGTGACGACGATCGAGGTCATCGAAGTGAACGATGCGCCGACCGTCACGGCCACGTCGGGCACGGTGTCTGAAGAAGGCCTGCCGGGCGGGGTGACCGATCCCAACGCGCCTTATCCGGAATCGGCCGTGCTGCAGGGCCGCATCAACGTGTCTGATCCTGATGGCGACGCCACCATGATCACCGTGACCGGGCCTTCCGGCATCATCGCGGCCAATGGCAGCGAGGTGGTCTGGGCCAGCGATGGCAATGGCGGGTTGGTGGGCACGGCGGGTTCAAGCACGGTGGCTACCCTGAGCGTGGATGCCGATGGCAACTACACCTTCGAGCTGCTGGCGCCACTGCGCCACCCGGCCCCGGGTGAGGATTCGCTCGATCTGGTCTTTGGCGTCGGCGTGAGCGATGGCCGTGGCGGCACGGGCTCGACCTCGTTCACGGTGGCGGTGCTCGATGACAGCCCCAACACGCTGCTACCCGTCGCGGACACGGTCCAGGTGCTCGACACCAATGTGCTGATCGTGCTGGACGTGTCTGGCTCCATGAACAACCAGAGCGGCATCGGCACCCTGAGCAGCCTGCAGGCCGCCATCCAGTCCATCAATGCCTTGCTCGACCAGTACGATCAGTTCGGCAATGTGGCTGTGCGCGTGGTGACCTTCTCCGACACGACGCAGGCCCTGGGCACGAGCTGGGTGAGCATCACGGATGCGAAGGACTTGCTGGCCAACATCTTCGCCATCGGCAGCACCAACTACGACTACGGCCTGTCAGCCGCGCAGGATGCCTTCGGCAGCGACGGCAAGATCGTGGGCGCGCAGAACGTGTCCTACTTCCTGTCCGATGGTGATCCGACCTTGTCCAGCACCAACCCCAAGGGCATCGCTTTCGGCGGCAACAACGACGGCAATGTGACCAACCCCGAACTGGGCGATGGCATCGATGCGGACGAAGAGGCAGCCTGGCAGGCGTTCCTCAACGCCCACAGCATCACCTCCTATGTGATCGGGCTGGGCACGAGCGTCAACCAGAGCAATCTGAATCCTATTGCTTACGACGGGCAGTCGTCCTCGAACCTGGATGCCTCGGTGGTCACCGATCTGAGCCAGCTCGACAAGGTGCTCTCGGGCACCGTGAAGCAGACCACCACGGGCTCTCTGGCCGAGGGGCAATTGCTCGGTGCGGATGGGTTCGGCCATGTTGCCAGCATCACGATCGACGGTGTCGTCCACACCTACGATGCGGCCAACCCGGTGTTGTCCGTCACCACGGCCCTGGGGCAGCAGTTCACCGTGAACTTCGACACCGGTGTCTACACCTACACGGTGCATGCGCCCGTGAGTGCCAGTGCCACGGAAGTGTTCCGCTTCAGCCTGGCCGACAAGGACGGCGATGTGGCCTTGTCGACGACCCTGACCATCGATGTGCAGCGTACGGTGGTGCTGGAAGGCTCGACAGCGGCAGACGATCTGTCGGGTAGCAACACGGATGCCAACCTCATCCTGGGCCATGCTGGCAACGACACGATCGTCGGCGGCATCGGGGGGGACCAGCTGTACGGCAATGAGGGCGATGATGTGCTGCAGGGCCTGGGCGGCAATGACCTGCTGCACGGTGGCCCGGGCAATGATGTGCTGGTGGGCGGCGCAGGCAACGACACCCTGATCGGCGGTGAGGGCTCCGATGTGTTCCGTTGGAGCCTGGCCGATGCAGGCAGTGCTCCGACCAGCCGAGCAGTTGACACCCTCAAGGATTTCGATGTCGCAGCACCTGCGGCGGGCGGTGACGTGCTGGATCTGCGTGACCTGCTGCAGGGCGAGAACACCACGGGCGGCGTCGGCAACCTGGCCAACTACCTCGATTTCGAGACCAGCGGTTCCGGCACGGTCATCCGCGTGAGCCCCACGGGCAGTTTCGCCAACGGTACCTATGCCTCCGGTGCGGATCACCAGCAGATCGTGCTGGAGGGCGTGAACCTGCGCAGTGGCCTGGGCCTGGATGCCAACGCGACGGGTGCGCAGATCATCGGCAAGCTGCTGGAAAGCGGCAAGCTGCTGGTGGACAACGCTTGAGTGTGGTGGGTGAGGCTGGGTCTGGCCCGGCCTTGCTCGCTCAGGCAGTGATGGCCAGGCGGGCCTGCAGGCGCTGCTTCGCGCCCGGCCATTCGGCATCGATGATGCTGAAGCGCACGGAGTTGCGGATGAAGCCATCGGGCATGATGCGCTCGTGGCGCAGGATGCCCTCCTGCTGGGCGCCCAGGCGAAGGATCGCGGCGCGCGACACGGCATTGCGCTCATCGGTCTGCAATTGCACGCGCACGCAGCCCATGGCTTCGAAGGCCTGGCCCAGCATCAGCAGCTTGGCCTCGGTGTTGGCAAAGCTGCGCTGCCAGGAGCGCGCCAGCCAGGTGTGTCCGATCTCCAGCTTTCTGTTGGCCGCATCGACCTTCCAGAAACGGGAGGAGCCGATGACCTGGCCTGTTTCACGCAAGGTGGTCACGAAGGGCATCACGTGGCCTTGCCGTTCGCCCTCCAGCGCCTTGGCAATGTAGCCCTCGACCGTCTGTTCTGAGGGCACCACCGTGAAGGGCAGGTTCCACAGCTCGCCGTCACTGGCGGCCAGCACGAGCGCTTGCGCATCGCTGGACCGCAAGGGGCGCATCACGATCCGCTGCCCGGTCAATGTCGGGGTTTGCGTGTTCATGCGCCCATGCTCACGAGCGGTCGCGCTTGAGGCGTTGCTGCCTGAGCAGCCCAATGGTGATCAGGATCAGCCCGCACACCAGTTCCGACAGGCCGACCAAGGTGAAGGTGAGCGAATCGTTGTAGTAGCCGATGGCCACCGCCGGAATACCGGCAGCGAGCAGCACGATGCCGATGATCCAGAACATGTGGGCTTGTTTCGGGGCATCCATGGGGCGTTCAGCGTGCAGGCGAGTGATCAATCCTGCATCCTATCGCAGCCGTGCAGGCCACGGTGACAAGGGTCAAGGCGGCCGGCGCCAGCGCATGGCTCCGGCCATTGCCAGGTGACGGTACTCAGGAAGTGGACGCGATGGTCAGCATCTTGGTCTTGATCTCTTCACTGCAGTTGCTTGCGTGGCTGGCAAGCTCCTTCTTCAGCCCTGCGGCGCTGTTGCCGACCAGTTCATCGTAAGTGGGCTCCTTGCCGTTGGCATCAGGCACCCGCGAGCAGAAGCTCTCGGCAACCACGGTCTTGCTGCTGGTGTCGATGATTCGAGCCTTGGCGCTGTAGATCACGCGGTGGGCGGCTGCGGGTGTTCTTTTGCCGCAGCGGGATCAGTGCGCGCGTTTGGCCGGCGGCGTGGCTTCTTCACCAAGACTGGCGTTGACGCGTCCCCCATTGGAGAGATGGGCCAGCAGCTTCTGCCAGATCACGTGGCCGGCGCGGTCATAGGCTTGCACGGCCTCATGGAAGGCGCGGCGTTCGGCCACGTTGACCAGTGGCTCGGGCAGCAGGGGGTCGAACACCAGTTGGCGGATGGCCTCGTTGCCCAGCAGGTAGCACTCGCGGGCGGCCACTTCGGTGTCGAGCTGGTCGGCATGGGCCATCCAGGCCTGGAGCTTCTGGCGGGTGGCCTGGTAGCTGGCCGTGAGGGCCTTGCCGTCCCAGAGCTGGCGAGCGGCCTTTTCGCGAGCCGGGTCCAGATCATGGGCAGAGAATACTGGCGCCGTGGGGTCCAGGCCCAGCTTGTAGAGGCGCTCACGCGCCGCCGGGGCATGGCCCCCCAGGTTGTCGGGGCGCAGGTAGAGCGTGGGCTCCAGCTCACGGAAGCCCGCCATGGTCAGCGAGCGCTCGCGCGCGCGCAGGGCGGGTCGATCACTGCGGCCCAGGGCACCCGTGCTCACCATCAGCCAGCGGCCATCCCATTCACAGGTGCGGTCTTCGAGCGTGCGCCAGCGCGACACGTCGCTGGCCAGGGGAGCAGCCTGCGGGCCCAGGCGGTAGCTGCCGCGCCCAGCGGCTTCCACCAGGCCGGCAGCGGCCAGGCGTACCAGGGCCACCCGTACGCTGTTTTCTCGGATGCCGAACAGGGCGCATGCCCCAACGGCTTCCCGTGAGGACAGCGGGCCGTCGGCGGCCATCAGCAGGTTCAGGATGAGGTGTTTGGGGTTCGGATCCATGAGCAGTCGGAGGCCGTAAGGCGCGAGGGCGGGTTGACGCGGCGTCATTTTGCGTCAACGGCCACCTTCGATCATGTCCGAAAGTATGCCCTTAATGGAGGGCGTTCCGAGCGACTGTCTCATCCGTGCGAAGGGCCCTGACTTGTGCGGATCACACGCAGGCCGTCTTTGATGCCTGGATGGCGCGTAATCAGGCTGCCAGTACGACCACATCCTGCCCGGCGGTGACACCGCTGCCTTCCTTGCAGCGCACGCTCAGCACGGTGCCCTTGGTGGGCGCCGTGACGGGGAACTCCATCTTCATGGACTCGACCACAGCCAGGGTCTGGCCTTCGTCGACCGTGTCGCCCTCGGCCACCAGCACCTTCCAGACGCTGCCGGGCACGGGGCTGCCGATGGCGGTGGCGCCTTCGGGCAGGGCAGTGTCGTTGGGCGGCGGGGCCACCTCCAGCTCGCTCAGGCTGCCGTCCTGGCCGGAGGCTTTCCAGCGATCACGTTCGGCGTCGAAGGCGGCCTGCTGGCCTTGCTTGAACGATTCGATCCCTGCTGCTTCACGTTGCAGGAACGCTCGGTATTCGCGCAGGCTGAATGTGCCTGGCTCGATGCGCAGCTTGAGGCGCCCGGCGGGGAAGTCGCGGCGCATCTGCAGCAGTTCTTCTTCGCCGACGGGGTAGAAGCGAATCTGGTCGAAGAAGCGCAGCAGCCAGGGCTTGCCGGCTTCGAAGTCGGTGGCGCCGTGGCGCTCGTCGCGCCAGCGGTTCCACATCTGCACGGTGCGGCCGACGAACTGGTAGCCGCCGGGGCCTTCCATGCCGTAGACGCACAGGTAGGCGCCGCCGATGCCCACGGCGTTCTCGGGCGTCCAGGTGCGGGCGGGGTTGTACTTGGTGGTGACCAGGCGGTGGCGAGGGTCCAGCGGGGTGGCCACGGGCGCGCCCAGGTAGACGTCGCCCAGGCCCATCACCAAGTAGCTGGCGTCGAAGAGGATGCGCTTGACATCCTCGATGCCGTCCAGGCCGTTGATGCGGCGGATGAACTCGATGTTGCTGGGGCACCAGGGCGCGTCGGCGCGCACCGACTGCATGTACTTCTCGATGGCCAGGCGCGTGGCGCTGTCGTCCCACGACAAGGGCAGCCACACGGTGCGGGTGGGCACGGTGAGGTCGTCCAGGCTGGGCATCGAGGCTTCGGCCTGGTCGATGGCCTTGAGCAGTTGTGCGCGGGGCAGGCGTGCCGGATCGAAGTGGATCTGCAGGGAGCGGATGCCCGGGGTCATGTCGACGATGCCATCGAACTGGCCTTGCTGACGTCGCTCGTTCAGCGCTGTCATCAGCGCGTGCACGTGGAAGCGCAGCGTGAGGTCCAGCACCAGGGGGCCGTATTCGATCAGCAGGTAGCGATCGCCGGCCTGGCGGATGCAGCGGGCGGGCCGGTCGGTGGTGTCGTTGGCCGGGCGCTGGTCGAGGATGGCGGAGAGGGTGGTGGTGACGTCTTCGGCAGGGATGCCAGAAGGCAATTGCGACAAATTGCTTGCGGGGGCAAGATTTGAACCTACGCCTTGCGCGGAGGCCACCAAAGCATCTTGCGCACGTTGCAAGGCCTCAGCCTGCGCATGCGTCAACGCGATGAAGCGCAGCGTGTCACCCGCCTTGAGCTGCCCAAGCTTCCAGCGCTCGGCGGCCACCACCACGGCCGGGCACACGAAGCCGCCCAGGCTGGGGCCGTCCGGGCCCAGGATCACGGGCATGTCGCCGGTGAAGTCGATGGCGCCGATGGCGTAGGCGTTGTCGTGGATGTTCGAGGGGTGCAGGCCGGCCTCGCCGCCGTCGGTGCGGGCCCATTGCGGCTTGGGGCCGATCAGGCGCACGCCGGTGCGGCTGCTGTTGTAGTGCACCTGGTAATCGGTCCCGAAAAAGGTGGCGATGTCTTCGGGGGTGAAGAAATCGGGGGCGCCGTGCGGGCCGTAGAGGACGCCGATGGTCCAGTGACGGGCGAAGGGGCTGGTGGTGGGCGTGGTGCTTGTTGCGCTGGCCGGTTGGGTGTTTGATGCCGCACCGGAGTCGTTTGCCTCAGAGCCGTTGCGCGCCGCGAAGCCCGCAGGCGCGCCTTCCGTGGCCACGAAGGCATGCAGCATGTCACCCGTGCGCAGCGTGCGGCCTGCATGACCACCGAACTGCCCCAGTGTGAAGGTGCTGCGGCTGCCCAGGTAGGTGGGCACGTCCAGGCCGCCCTGTACGGCCAGGTAGGTGCGCGCGCCGCCTTCGCTCAGCGGCACGGGGCCGAGCTTGAGCGTGCTGCCCGCAGGCAGGCGCAGCGGGCGGTTGAAGGCCTGCGCGAAGGGCAGCGGCTTGCCATCGAGCGTGATGGCCATGGGCGCGCCGCACAGGGCGATCACCAGTTCGCTGTGCAGCTTCAGGGTGGGGCCGGCCACTGTGCATTCCAGGCCGGCGGCGCCTTGCGGGTTGCCGACCAGGGTGTTGGCCAGGCGCAGGTGCAGATCGTCCATGGGGCCGGAGGGCGGCACGCCCACGTCCCAGTGGCCGGTGCGGCCGGGCCAGTCCTGCACCGTGGTCTGCACGCCGCCGTCCAGTACCTCCAGCGCACGCGGGTGCCAGGCGAAGCCGCCCAGCGTGCTGGTGACGATGCGGCCTTGTGCGAACACCTCCGAGCCGCTCACGGCGCGCAGGTAGCGCAGGTTGGTTTCGATGCCGGCCAGGCGTGTGGCGTCCAGCGCCTCGCGCAGCTTGCGCACCGCCTGCGCGCGCGTGTCGGCCGTGACGATCAGCTTGGCGATCATCGGGTCGTAGTAGGGCGGCACGTCGCTGCCGGTGTCCACCCAGCCGTCCACGCGCACGCCTTCGGGGAAGGCTACTTCGGTGAGTACGCCCGCGCTGGGCTGGAAGTTGCGGGCCGGGTCTTCGGCGTACAGGCGCACCTGGATGGAGGCGCCCTTGGGCGCGGGGGCATACAAGGACCATTGGTCACCGCGTGCCAGTCGCACCATCCACTCGACCAGGTCCACGCCGGTCACCTGCTCGGTCACGCCGTGCTCCACCTGCAGGCGCGTGTTGACCTCCAGGAAGTAGAAGGCGCCGGTGTCGGCGTCCAGCACGTATTCCACGGTGCCGGCGGAGCGGTAGTTCACAGCCTGGCCCAGCCGCTTGGCCGTGTCCAGCAGGGCGGTGCGCGTGTCGGCTGACAGGTGCGGCGCGGGCGTTTCCTCGATCACCTTCTGGTTGCGGCGCTGGGCCGAGCAGTCGCGCTCACCCAGAGCGACGACGGTGCCTTGGCCATCGCCGAAGAGCTGCACCTCGATGTGGCGGGCGCGCTCGACGAACTTCTCCAGGAACAGGCCGGCATCCTTGAAGTTGGATCGGGCCAGGCGTTCCACCGCTTCATAGGCCGCATCCAGCTCGGCCTCGTTGCGCACCAGGCGCATGCCGATGCCGCCGCCGCCGGCCGTGCTCTTGAGCATCACGGGGTAGCCGATGCGCAGGGCTTCTTCTCGCGCGTGGGCCGCGTCCTTCAGCAGGCCGCTGCCGGGGAGCAGCGGCACCTGGTGCTGTTCGGCCAGCGCGCGTGCGGTGTGCTTCAGGCCGAAGGCCCGCATCTGATCGGGCGTGGGGCCGATGAAGGCGATGCCCGCGTCTTCGCAGGCCTGGGCGAAGGCGGGGTTCTCCGAGAGGAAGCCGTAGCCGGGGTGGATGGCGCCGGCGCCGGTCTCGCGTGCAGCGGCCAGGATGCGGTCGACATCGAGATAGCTCTGCGCGGCGGGCGCGGGGCCGATGCACACGCTGGCGTCGGCCAGGGCCACGTGGCGCGCGTCGGCGTCGGCCTCGGAGTAGACGGCCACGGCCTTGAGCCCCATCTTGCGCAGCGTGCGGATGATGCGGCAGGCGATGGCGCCACGATTGGCGATCAGGACGGTGTCGAAACGGGCGGGGGAGCTCATGGGGCGGGCGCCTTCGTCGGCATGGCAGGTCGTCCTGCCGGTGGTGAGGCGTCACGGCGGGTCGTCCCGCCGGGGCTGCGCGGGCAGCCGGTCAGGTGCGCGGAGGGCTCAGGCAGGATCCCACAGCAGGAAGCGCGCGGGCGTCGGGTTGTAGGCGTTGCAGGGGTTGTTGAGCTGAGGGCAGTTGGACACCAGCATCAGGATGTCCATCTCGGCGCGCAGCTCCACGTACTTGCCAGGGCCCGAGACGCCATCGGCAAACGTCAGCTGCCCGTCTTCGGTCACAGGCACGTTCATGAAGAAGTTGACGTTGGGCACCAGGTCGCGCTTGCCCAGGCCGATGTCGGCGTGCTGCAGGGCAATCAGGTAGTTGTCACGGCAGCTGTGCATGAACTTCTTCTGCAGGGCGTAGCGCACGGTGTTGCTCTCGGCCGCGCAGGCGCCGCCCAGGGTGTCGTGTCGGCCGCAGGTATCAGCCACGATGGTCAGCATCGGGCGGCCTTCGCTGCTGGTCAGCACCGAGCCAGTGGTCAGGTAGATGCCGCCCTGCGCCAGCATGGTGTCGGTGGCGCTGTAGTGCTCGGCCGGGTCGTTGGCGTTGTAGAAGATCACGTCGACGGCCTGGTTGCCTTCGAGATCGACGATGCGCAGGGTCTGGCCCTTGTCGATGCGCAGCAGGTAGGGCTCGCCGGAGGGCAGGAAGTGGTCGAGCACGGCCTTGCTGGCGTCCAAGGGGCTTTCCTGGATGCGGATGGCGCTGGCGCTTGGTTGCAGGCCTGGATCGGTCATGGCATTCATGGCGGGTCCTTGTGGTCAGAGGTACTGCATGTCGGCGTTGTGGATGGCGCGGGCGCATTCGGGGCGGAAGGCGCGGTTGAAATCGTCCTTGGGCGCGGGGCCGGATGTCCAGGCGGCCAGGCCGATCTTTTTCGGCGCATAGATGGGCGACGGGTCCAGCGGATGCGGCGAGGTGGAGAAAGCGATCAGCGTGTCCATGTCGAAGCGCAGCTCGACCATGCCGCCAACTGGCGTGTGCCCGGGCGCGAACTGGAAGCGGCCCTCGGCATCTACCGACACCTTGCTGAAGAAGTTCACCGGCGCGATCAGGTCGCGCCGCGCCAGTCCGTACTTGCCGATCTCGATCAGCAGGCCGTCTTTTCCGCTGCGGTGCATGGCGTTGCGGTGGGTGTGAAAGGTCTTCGCATCGCCGGTGTACTTGGCGTGCATGCGCTCGGCATCGAGCAGCGCGCCGAGCGGGTCGTGCCAGCCGATGGTGTCCTCGGTGATGCTGGCGAGGGAGCGGCCCATGTCGCTCATCAGGGTGTGGCCGCGCGTGAGGTGGGCCGTGTGCTGCGCCTTGAGCGAATCGGGCATGTTGTAGCGCTCGAGCTTTTCGCGGGCGTGGTAGAGCACCATGCTCAGGTTGGCGCCGGCTTCCAGGGCGACCATGCGCAGGCGGCTGCCGCGCGGCATCACGTAGGACCAGTGGCCGCCTCCGGGCACGATTTCGGACCACATCACGCGGTTTTCTGGCAGCTCGGGGGCGAAGCGTTTCCAGAGCGTGGGCGTATCCACAGGGCTGGTGACGGGCGGGTTGTCGGGGATTTCTGTGAAGTGTTCCATCGTGGTTCTTTCTTGATGCCGCAGGGCTCACTCGATGGCGCCCGTGGCCACGCCTTCCACCGAGCGGTTGAGCTTGTCGAGCAGGTCCAGGTCGGTCTTCATGCCGGAGGTGTCACGGATGCGGTCCAGCAACTGGCGCTTGAGCTGCAGGAACTCGGGCGAGAGCTTCATGTCGCGGTGGCGCTCGGGCGGCAGCGGTACGTTGACGATGCTGTCGATGCGGCCGGGGCGCGGCGCCATCAGCACGACGCGGTCGCCCAGGTAGATGGCCTCGTCCACGTCGTGCGTGACGAAGACGATGGTGGTGCGCTCCAGCTTGTGCACATGCTTGATCAGGTCGTGCATCACCTCGCGGGTCTGCGCGTCGAGGGCGCCGAAGGGCTCGTCCATCAGCAGGATGGGCGGACGGCTCATCAGCGCACGTGCAATCGCCACGCGCTGCTGCATGCCGCCGGACAGCGCCGCCGGGTAGGACTTGGCCACATGCGTCAGGCCCATCAGGCGCAGCAGTGCATCGGCGCGGCCTGCGGCATCTTCTACATCTGCGCTGGTGCGGTCTTGCGTGTGTGTCTTGAGTTGGCGGCAAAACTTGATGTTGTCCAGCACCGTGAGCCAGGGGTAGAGGCTGTAGTGCTGGAACACCATCGCGCGGTCAGGCCCCGGTGCGGTGATGGGGTTGCCGGCCACGCTCACGCTGCCCTGGCTGTAGCTTTCCAGCCCGGCGATGGTGCGCAGCAGGGTGGATTTGCCGCAGCCCGATGCGCCGACGAAGGTCACGAACTCGTTGGGGCCGATGTTGAGCGATACGTCGCGCAGCGCGGGCGCGGTGGCGCCTGGGTAGTACTTCCAGACGTGGTCGCAGTGGATGCCGAGGGCTTGGGTCATGGCGGGCTCCTCAATGCGGCTCAGCGCGTGTGCATGTAGGGGAAGGCCTTGCGGTGCGCCAGGCGGAAGAGCTGGTCGATCACCAGCCCGATCAGGCCGATGATCAAGATGCCCGCGAAGATCTTGTCGGTCTGCAGAAAGCGCTGTGCCTTCAGGATGGCGTAGCCCAGCCCCGAGTTGGCGGCCACCAGCTCCGCCACGACCAGGTAGGTCCAGGCGCAGCCCATGTTCACGCGCAGGGTGTCCAGCAGTGCAGGCTTGGCCGAGGGCAGGATCACCTTCTCGACGATCTCCCAGCGCGTGGCGCCCATGGTCTGCGCGGCCTCGATCTGCGCCATGGGCACGCGACGCGTGTCCTCGGCCACCATCAGCACCATCGGGAAGAAGGTGCCGATGAAGATGATGGCCACCTTGGCTCCCTCGTCGATGCCCACCCACACCATGACCAGCGGCACGAAGGCCACGGCCGGCATGTAGCGGATGAAGTCCATCATCGGCTCCAGCAGCGCCTGCACCACACGCCATGAGCCGATCAGGAGGCCCAGCGGCAGCGCGATCAGCGAGGCCAGCGCCCAGCCGACCACCACGCGCATCGTGCTGATGCCGATGTCGCCCAGCAGGCCGTCGGCCCACCACACCTGCACGCGCTCGATCACCTTGGCCGGGCCGGGTAGGAACACGGGCTCGACCCGGCCGCTGGCCACCGCCAGGATCCACAGCACGATGGGGGCAAGCAGGCCCACAGCCGCCAGGCTCCAGTACACGCTGGCGGGGATGCCCTGGCGCAGCGCAAACAGTGGGGTGGGCGCCACCGCAGGCGCTGGATCGGCCGGGTACTCGGGCACGGCGATGCTGTTGGCATTGGCCGCCAGCGGCAGTGCGATGGAGGGAGGTGATTTGGACATGGTCAGGCTCCTGTCTCAGAGCAGCATGGGATGCGACAGCGGGCGCGCCTGGGCGCCAAGCCCAGGCGGCAAAGGCCTTACTTCAGCGCCTCGGCCAGCAGCGATGCGTCCACACCCTTGGCCGCATCGGGCTTGCCGTCGATCAGCTTGTGCTCCAGCAGGAAGCTGGAGATGGTCGGTGCCACGCCCACGAGGGATTGCGGGCCCTTGCCGTCCAGCGCCGTCTTGTTGGCGGCTGCGTCGAAGAACTTGGTTCCTGGCAGGAACACCTTGTACTCATCGGGCTTGAGACTCACGACCTTGCTCATGATCTGAGCTGCTTCATCAGGCTTGTCGGCGATGAACTTCACCGTGTCGAACCAGGCCTTGATCATGCCGACCAGTTCTTTGCGCTTGGCCTTGATGGCCTTGTCCTGTGCCACCAGCAGGTCGGGGATCAGGCCGGGCATGTCCTTGGAGGTGAACAGGGCCTTGCCCTTGCCACTTTGCTCGATGGTGTGGATCCAGGGGTTCCAGACCACGGCGGCGTCCACGCGGCCGGCCATGAAGGCGGCGGCGGCATCACCGGCCGACAGGTTCACGATCTTCACGTCGGCGGGTTTCATGCCGTTCTTGGCCAGCGCCGTGGCCAGCACGAAGTGCGACACGCTGAACTCTTCGAGCGCGACGCTCTTGCCCTTCAGGTCCTTGATCGACTTGATCTTGGGCGAGGCCACCACGGCGTCGTTGCCGGCGGAGTTGTCGTTGACCAGGATGGTCTTGAGCGGCAGGCCCTTGGCGAGTGGGCCCATGGTGTCGGACCAGGTCTGCGAGTTGGCATCGAGCTGGCCGGATGACAGGGCGGCGATGGAATCGGTGTAGTTGGCGAACCAGACGAGCTTGACGTCGGCGCCGTGCTTCTTGAAGAAGCCCTTTTGCTCAGCGACGTACCAGGCAACCCAGCCGGGCCAGTCGGAGACGCCGACCTTCACTTCGGCCGATGCTGGCAGCGGTGCTGCAAGCGCCATGGCGGCGGCGACCGCGGCCATGGCGCCGAGCACTTTGCCTTTCAGTGTCTTCAATGAAGAGGACACCGAGGGCCTTGCAAGTGGTGGCAGTGCTTGTGCTGCTGCTTTGTGCTGGGCCGAGATGGTGGCGTGAGACGTGCTCGGCACGGGGTGGAAATCGACACGACGCATGTAAGGGCTCCTGGGCTGGGGTGGACGCGCGAGAGGACACTTCTGTCGAAGCGAACCTCCCGGGCTTTTGTCCCGCCGTGGAGCCTGCGTCGGTGAATGGCCGACCCGGGCCGGCAGCTCTCGGACCAGACACTTCATCACCGGTACTGCTTGGTGATGGAAGCCGGAACCCTAGCCACCATTTCGAAGAAACGACTGCGACATCGTTCCTCTCGGGGCAAGATGTATGCAAGGTCGGTGCCAGGTGTTTGGAGCCTGTTTTGCGATGTTGTGGTGCGGCCGCGCACAGGCCGTGCGCCACCAGGGTGCGCCGGGGGCCTTGGTGTCAGATCGGCTTGGTGCGCTCCTGCAGCCAGGCCAACGTGTCACCGCTGACCAAGGGGCTCAGGCGGCGCAGCACCTCGGCGTGGTAATCATTGAGCCACTGGATCTCGTCGACGCGCATCAGGGCCAGGTCCACGCAGCGCGTGTCGATGGGGCACAGACTCAGCGTCTCGAACGCCAGGTAGTGGCCGTGCTCGGGCGTGCCGGGCTCGGCATCGGGCACCGCAGGCGGAACGGGCACGTTCAGCACCAGGTTCTCGATGCGGATGCCCCATTGGCCCGGGCGGTAAAGCCCCGGTTCGATCGACGTGATCATGCCGGCCTGCATCGCCATGTTGGCATCGGGCACCGCCTTGGAGATGGACTGCGGCCCTTCGTGCACGTTCAGGAAGTAGCCCACGCCGTGACCCGTGCCGTGGCCGAAGTCCAGCCCCTCGGCCCACAGCGGCGCGCGGGCGATGGCGTCTAGCATCGGTGCCAGCGTGCCGCGCGGGAAGCGCGTGCGCGACAGCCCCAGCGCGCCCTTGAGCACCAGGGTGTAATCGCGCTTTTGCTGCGCGCTGGGCGTGCCGATGGCCCACACGCGGGTGATGTCGGTGGTGCCGCCCAGGTACTGCGCGCCGGAGTCGATCAGCAGCAGGCCTTCGGCCGTCAGGCCTTCGGGGGTGCTGAGCACGGCGTAGGCCTCGGGCGTGGCGCGGTAGTGGGGCAGGGCGCCGTTGGCGTTGAAGCCGGCGATCGTCGGGAAGCTCAGCGAAATGAACTCGGGCTGCTTCTCGCGCTCGGCCGTCAGGCGCTCGTCGATGGTCAGCTCGCTGATGTGCTCGCGGCCCAGTGCCTGGTCGAACCAGGCGTAGAAGGCGCACATGGCGGCGCCATCACGCTCCATGGCCTGGCGGATGAAGCGGGCCTCGTCCGGCGTCTTGCGGGATTTGGCCAGGGTGCTGGGGTTGATCGATTCGATCACGCGCACACCCTCGGGCACGGCTTCGCGCAGGCCCCAGGTCACGCGCTTGGGGTCGAGCAGCAGCACACTGCCAGCGGGCAGGGCGGCCAGCGCATCCAGCGCCAGGCCGTAGGTCTGTATCTGCACACCATCCTGGGTCAGGCGATCACGCAGCTCGGCATTGACCTTGCCGTCGGCCACGAACAGCGTGGCGCTGTCCAGACCCAGCAGCAGATGGCCGAGGAAGACGGGGTTGTAGTCCACATCGGCGCCGCGCAGGTTCAGCGCCCAGGCCAGGTCGTCCAGCGTGGCGATCCAGTGGTGCGTGGCGCCCTTGTCGGCCAGGGCCTTGCGCAGCAGGGCCAACTTGTCGGCGCGGCTGGTGGCGGCGTGCGGGGGCTGGTGCTCGAACACAGCGGCATCCGGCAGGCCGGGGCGCCCGGGCCACACGGCATCCAGCACATCCAGGTCGGTACGCAGTTGCCAGCCTTCGGCCTTCAGTGCATCGTGCAGGGCCTGTGTCTGGGCCAGGCCCATCACGTGGCCGTCCACGGCCAGGGCGAGTGGGCCGTCGGCCAGGACGCCCAAGGCCAGATCCTGGAGCCAGGCCACATAAGCCGGCGTGGCCGGTCCATCGAGCTTGACCAGGTCCACACCGGTGCCAGCCAGCTCAGACTCGGCCTGCTCCCAGTAGCGGCTGTCGGTGAACAGCGCGGCCTTGCCCTGGGCCACCAGCAGGGTGCCGGACGAACCGGTGAAGCCGCTCAGCCAGGCGCGCCCCTGCCAGCGCTCGGGCAGATACTCGGACAGGTGCGGATCGCTGCTGGGCACCAGCACCGCCTGCACTTGGCGGGCGGCCAGCGCACCGCGCACGGCGCTCAGGCGGGAGGGGATGTCAGCCGGGGCGGCCAGGGCGGAAGGGATGGGGGCGGTCGTGGTCACGATGGCAAACGGGCGCAGACAGTCGGCGGGCGGATCGGAGCGCTGTCGCTCATCGGAAGGGCATCCAATGCATGACAGGCCATGGCCAATCCTGCCACGGAACGGGCCGCCCGTGCGTCTCGGGTGTTTCCGGCGGTTGCGGCGGGTGTCTGTTCGAAATCAGGCCGCGTTGGATGTGCCGCCCTTGGCCGCAGATGCCGCCTCGCCGGCCGCAGGCGCAGGCGCGCTCGCGG
>NZ_JBASTH010000072.1:0-20640 GCF_049274795.1 Aquabacterium sp. | reverse complement strand
GCTGCCAGAACGGTGAACAGCCGTCGCCGGCGCCCTACAGACACCAGTGGCGCCAGGGTTCGATGGCAGCGGCGGGCGCCAGCGCCTCGTCGTCGGGCGGCCGCATCAGGTCGCGGTCGTAACGTGCGGACCAGCCGGCCACCAACTCGCGCAGGGACTGCAGGCGCGTGGTGCTCGGTGCGGGAGGGGTCATCGGACAAGTGGGTGCCGGGTTGGTGCCCGGAGCGGGGTTTGAACCCGCATGGCCCGTGAGGGCCCGCGGATTTTAAGTCCGTTGCGTCTACTCTAAATAATTGATTTTAAAAGACATTTTAGACGACCATCGCAGAATGTGAAAGCTTTTGTGCAAGTGTGCAAGGCCTGTGCAAGCGGTCCGGACAAATTATCCGCTACGTCTACTCTGCTTGCGCCCGCCATCAACCACCACGCATGCAGACATCCAGCTTGACCGCTGGCCGCCACAGCAGCGCCGACGCGTCAGTTGCTCAAGCGTCCGCCATCCACCTCACCGCACCGTTCACACCTGCTCGCGGAACCACTAACGATCGTGCCGAAGCACGTCCATGCCGAGGGGCCTAAGCAAATCACCTGTGG
The DNA here is from genome assembly GCF_049274795.1 of Aquabacterium sp. Lineage (GTDB taxonomy): Bacteria > Pseudomonadota > Gammaproteobacteria > Burkholderiales > Burkholderiaceae_C > Aquabacterium. The sequence goes on along the minus strand of NZ_JBASTH010000072.1, from coordinate 20,046 downwards.
GTGCGCCACCAACGGTCCCGGAGCGGGCTTGTGGCAACGATCACTTGCCCCGCCACCAGAGCCACAATGCCAAAGCCAACTCCTGCCGCCGCCAGAAAGAAACCGACCATAGCCAGCGCCCGCGACTCGAACACATACCACCCAAGTGCATTCAGAAGCCCGCCCACAGTACCGGTCAGCAGCCCAGCCAGTGGCCATCGAAGCCGGCGGAGAACATCACTGATTGCCATGCCTGCACCACCTCCCAAGCGACATTTCTGGCCTCTCGTCCGGGAGGACAAAGATAGCAAGAAGCCTGCGAGAGGTAGCAGCAGCTTGGTCCTGCTTCTCGTCCAGCAGTTACGTAGACGGGTCGCCATCCTCGCCTACTGACGACTGAGAGCGCTCCCGCGACGAACACGCGACATCGCGATCACGATGGCAGCACCGCCCCCTGCAACGCCTAGCCTGACTAATTCGGACTGAAGCGCAGATCCGGCCAACGAAGCTGGCCAGCAGAGAGGTTCAACACGAGCCAAGCATCCTCGACTCTGCACGAAGCTATAAGGGAGCGTCGGCCGCCGAGCCGCCCGAAAGCCTGAAGAGCCGGCACACATATAGAGGCCAAGCTCGATCAACTGTTCACTCGCTCTCTGTCGTCAATTGCAGACTTGCCCGTTGGTTCCAACAGTGAAGAGCGCCGAAGATCTCGTTCCCGCCGCGTTGCTCAGCGCCGCGCCGACCTTGTACGACAGGCAGTCCTTGGCTGCAGACACGATAACCGAACAACTAGCGCCGGCACCCAAGGAAGCACCTACCGCGCACGTCCCACCAGTGATACTGGGGATCTGAGTATTACCTTCACCTCCAATAAGACTACGACCAGTTATTACCACTGGCACCGCTGCATCGTTTCGGAAAGTGAAGGAGATGGATAGTGTGCTGCTCCCACTCTGGGTATAGCCAGTGTATGAAAAGAGCGTTGCTTGGGCAGGCGGGGTTTCTGAGGCCGAAGCGGTCTTCTTTTTCAACGGTTGATCGGGACATCCAAGAATCAACGACCAAGCATCGTAGCTGACGAATCCGCGAACAACACCGATAAGCCTACCATCCCTTGCCTGATTATTGAACCCGCCGGACTGAGTACCAGAAAATCCAATGAGTTTTATTCGCGGCGTTAGAGAGGCATAATTCGTCAAAGTAAGATCGTTTGGCTCTAAGGCTGCATCAAAGACATAGAGAATATCACCACTAATATCCCCCGGATAATGCGTAAACATCGTATCAACGTTCCCATTGCCTCTGAATGTTGTTTCCGTGCATGTCTGTGGTGCCGCACAACCTTGGAGTGGATTCGATCCATTCTTTCTTACACAGGTTGGGCTATACACACCATCCTGAAAAGAAACAATCACACTCATGGGAACGTCATTGCAGAGAAAGTAGCCTGATGTTCCAATTCCGCTTTGCACCAGTTTTGTAGCATTCTGGTGAACTTTCAGTAGACTCTTGTCTCCTCGACCACTGACGGCCCGCGCCCAGGAAACATAGGCACGATCAAGTTGTACAGCAACCGCTGCTCCGGGAGCCATTCCGAAACTAACCTGAGGCTCATTGTACTCACCGGTTGCGGGATCGAAATCACTGGCGAAATCCGTATCAGCATATGATCCTGGTAGTTCACTATAGAAGTAGCTACCGTGCGTGTAAACGTACGCAGGACCTTTACCTCTTGCCGCCGCTTGAGGATGGTTATAGTGAATGGTTTTAAACTCCATCCCCAAACCATTGCTAGCCAAAAGCCCGACGCCTCCGTTCGACGAATTCCAGCCGACCGCGTAGACAACGTATCGACTCTTTGCATCTTGATTTATGTTGACAAAAACTGCCGAAGGATGAAATGTCGATGCGGCGGGGGCTGTGTAGCCGGTCGGCAAGCACTGCACCTGCCTTTCAAGTAGTGCAATTGCCCAAGCCGATGCCGAAAACCCAACGGAAAGAAGTACCAGCACTAGGAAGCGAACAAGGGAGTAGATGTTGCGCAATTTCAACTCACTTCTTTGGTTGGAGATCAAGGCCGATAGGAAGCATGCGCATTCGCCTGTCCGTCACTTCGATCAAAAAGGTTTCAGACGCAAGGCTTTTGCGAATACTCATCAGGGCCTTCCAGGTGCCTTGAACTTCAAGCCCGCAATAGGCATCTGGAGCAACTGTCGGTTGCGCACCCAATCCCGGGGTACCGCTGTTTGCGGCTTGAGCGCCGATCATTGCATCTGCATTACCACCTTCAGATGCTTCCTTTAACTGCTCTCTGAAACCTCGATTGGAAGCGAGATACAGCGCAAGTACACCGCCTGTGGAGCTGCAGAGATACACCCCAGTGGCATGTGCCCCAGAACTCTCAATGATGCTAACGAGTCGCGTGCCAGGCACCGTCCTTTTGAGAGAGAACAGCAGAAAAGTATCTGGCCCCAAAGTAGAACGGCTGCGGTCGTAATCTCCAAGACGTGCAACGGCAGCAGACTGGCGAGTTTTGACGTAGTCAGCAGGCGCAGCGCGCGAGCCACCTATCATTGCCACCACAGATACTATGAACAGTAACCGAACGGCACAAATTTTCATCTTTGCCACCCGCTACTGACAGTACGACTGGCCAGGGTAGCTAAAGCCCAAGCCGGCAAGAGCATTGCGTACTTCGGATGCCAAATTTCCGTTACAGAAAGCACCAACATTCGGTGTTGCCTGAAATGCTGGAATCGGGGAAGGACCTATTGGATATGTTGGAACATTCGGATTCTGAGCAACAGATTGCCCATCTGTCGGATCATTTTCAACCCAGAGCTTATTTAAGTCAGTGAGCTTTTTCTCATATATTATGCAGCGTCGATCAACAATTGGTAATGTTCCTGGGTTGTAGTTTTGCGCACACTGCGTGTCATACACGCGAAACAGCACACGATAGCTGATTTTTGCCCCCGGATAGCCTCCACCGTCACATGCCGGCTTGGGCAGCACAGTATTGATTGGCATACTAAAACATTTATACATATCCACCAGCCCGGTCGTATCCAAGTTCCAAGTATGGACTACACCGGTAGGGAAGACACTATTTGTATAAGGCGTGTAGTCCAGTTGATAGGATCGCACGTACAGGGCCGCATCAGATTTATTCGTGTTATTGTTTTCTATCTCAAAGTTATAGGCATATGGAATCAATATACCCATACCTTGGGTTGCCGTCGCGTACACACTGTATACATTTGCGAGAGAATTAAAGGGCGAAGGACTACCGTCGTTTCGTAGCTGAACCGTGACCGCATAGCTCCCACCGTTTGGCAGAGACGTGCCTGAAGGAAATTGAGGTGCTGTAACGACCGCCATGTTCAACTGCGGAACTTGGCCGTGCGCAAAACCAGCGAGCCCCCAAAGAACCGCGACGGCCCCCTTCGCGAGAAGAGGGAGGAGTTGCTTCGTCATCGTATTTGCCTGTTCCGTTTTGAGAGGCGGACCCTCTGAGGGCGTGCGCCGGTTTGCGGGCACGCCACTCAACCGAGGGAACAATTGAGTAGATGATCGGTTTGCAGAAGCGCAGTCACTGCTGCTCCTTATAACACGTTAGGTGTGCGCTCTAGCAGGAGGCTTGCACTCTAGCCTTGGAGTCGCTCCAGCGGCAGAACCTTTGAGGTTTGATCTGCGTCCCCTTCGGGAGGAAATGCATCAATGATGGCAGCCAGCTACTCTGGCTACGCCATGACGGCAAGGCCGCTTGCATTCATCAGGTAGTCCACCGCCCGCTGCGCATGCGCAGCCGCCGTGAAGATAAACCGCCTGTCATCGCTCAACGCACGCAGCCAGCTTGCGAGGTACGCCGCATGATCGGGCCGCGGCTCGGGCGTGATGCCAAGATCAGCGCACAGGAACGCCGCCCCCAGTTCGGCAACCAATTCTTCCTTGGCATACCCCGCGTCCCCAAAGGCCCTGCGCCCGAAGTCGCGATTGAGCCGCGACGGATGCCGGGTCCAGTGGATGAGTTCATGCGCCTTCGTGGCTGCATAGCTCTCGGCGTCGACGAACGCAGCCTGCTCCGGCAGGCGGATGATGTCCCGGTCGATCGCGTAGAACGCGTGGTCGCCGCCGTGCTCGAACACTGCCCCTGTGTTTGCAAAGAACACTTCGACTGCTGCGGGAAGCTCAGTGCTTTGGGTTGGCGCTCCCGTCGCCACCGCAGACCGATACATGGCCGGCAGGTTGTCGATCTGCTCGACGTTGAACACTATATAGCCCTTCATGAACGCGATCTCTCGCATCACCTCATCGCCGGACTCGTTCGTTTCAGTCTTCATGACCCGGTCCGCGAAGACCACCAGCGACCCCGTTTCGCCCTTACGAACCTGAGCACCCAAGGCTTGCGCCTGCTTGTAGGTCATCCACGTCGCGGACTCGAACCCACGATCAAAAGCCTCGGCCCAGAGCAACAGAACATTGATGCAGCGATACGGCGTGCCGTTGTGCCGCAGTGGTCGGGACAGCGCACCTCCCCCGTTGGTCCGCCACGGTTTCAGCCACGGCCGCGTGCCGGCTTCGAGATCGGCGAGGATGCGTGCCGTGACGCGGCTGTAGACATCACTCCGGGCTGCTTGCTTGTCCATGGTCTCCGCTCCTTTGGGCATGGGTTGCGGATGCAACCGACGCCCGTCGGCGAGACCGGGGGTAGCAAAGGCAAGGGCAGCCAGGGCGGAGGGGGATCACCCGACCTGCACAAGCGCAGCGCGGAAGGTCGGGGACACCGGCCAGGATGGCGCCAACGGCGCTTCACCCTTGACCGACGCGAGGGGTGGACCCCTTAGCGGAGTTCGCCGAGAGCTGACGGCAAAGCCGTGAAATCGCGGCGCTCGTGACCAGCGGCCCGAGCACCCTGCTGGGGCCGATCTCCCGGGGAGCGCCCCGCGCACCCCGCCGCAGGTGGCCGTTCGGGCTGTTGCGCGCGAGGGATCGTTACCCCTGGGCGAAGACCCTGTGCAGGGGCTTCGGGCGCATTGGCGCCTAGAGCCCGACCTGGGCAAGGACGCGCCCACCCCGGTCCGCTGACGCTGCAGACCGGGCTGCTCCTGAGACAACAGTCCTCTTGCTAAGTGTCACCTTTTTGCGTATCCTGGGAACTGGAGAAAACGACTCATGGCACGCACGAACTCATTGCAGGATCAGATTGAGGCCCGCATCGCGAAGCGCGATGACGCGGTCTTCCTGACGCGCGAGTTCAATGACCTCGGCGACAAACGCCAAGTGCTGCGCGCCCTGGCGAAGACCGTTGCCGACGGGAACCTCATCCGGCTCGGCTATGGTGTCTATGGTCGGGCGATCCGCTCCCGCCTTGATGGCCGGCCCATGCTGTACAGCCAAGACGGTTTCATTGGCGCAGCCCGGGAGGCCTTGACCAAGCTCGGCGTCGCCTGGGAGCCCACCGAGTGGGAGAAGGCCTACAACGAAGGCCGCTCAACCCAAGTGCCAGTGAACCCCCAACTCAAGGTCAAAGGACGGTTTTCTCGCAAGCTTCGCGACGGTGCGACGGAGCTTGTCCTTGACCGATAGCCCCTCACTCACCGAACTTCTAGAAGTCCAAAAACACTTCGCGCTCCCGAGCACCGCCCTTGTCGAGAAGGACTGGCACGTCATCCGTGCCATGCAAGCGGTCAGTCGGGTCGATGCCGCACCGTTTCGGCTCGTGTTCGCCGGTGGGACTTGCCTCGCACGCGCACACAAACTGGTGCAGCGCATGTCCGAGGATGTTGACTTCAAAGTCGTTCCCAATGAGACCACGCCGAGGAGTGCGAGCAAGCTTCGCCAACAACTCGGAGCACTGCGCGACCGAATCACCGCCAGCCTGCAGGAGGCCGGATTTCCGGTTGAACCTGGTACCGCCACCGCCATTCGTTCGCGGGACGCCAATCGATACACGATCTACCAACTGACGGCCACGCCATCGGGCTCAGCCGACAGCCACCTACGCCCAACCCTGCAGGTGGAACTCAGCTACGCCGATCTGCGCCTGCCCTCCATCGACCTACCCGTATCGTCGTTCGTCTCCGAGGCCTATGGGAGGCCCCCGGAGATCCGCGCGATGGCATGCGCCAGCGTGACAGAGACGGCCGCCGAAAAGCTGGTCTCATTGACCAGACGTACAGCAATGGAGCTTGCCGGCAAGGGCCGAGCTTCCGACCCAACGCTCTTGCGGCACATCTACGACCTGCACACGATCCGCGACCACACCGACCAAGCCACCGCGGTCGCACTGGCGCGCGAAATCGCCATCGCGGACGCCGAGGAGTTCGCAAACCAACACCCGGCATATCGAGCCGACATCGCGGCCGAGACACACAAAGCACTCGCCCACTTGCGCAACGACCCCGAGGTTCGAGCGCGCTACGAGCGTTTTGTCGCCGCCATGGTGTACGGCGAGAGAAGCGACTTCATCGACGCTATCATGACAATGACCCACTTGGCCGAAGAGGCGTGGCCACGACGTTGAATGCCACCCTGAAGCAGCAGCAGATCTTCACTATGCTGCTTTTGCTCCGTGCGCTCTACGACATCTACACCCTGGCTCCGTCGAGATTGCAGGCTGCGTCACAAGCGCCCTCTACTCGATGCCTTGGCGCCATGAGCGGGCCGCCTTGCCAGTCCTATCTGTGGCAGGCCCGCTCTGACATCGGTGGAAATGGTCGACGATGAAGGCTGCGCACGAGTGGCGAAGGACCACATCTCCATATCTAAGTGGACGCCAACAGATCGCAGAGTCTGTTGGCGAGCCCTATCGAACTGTCCGGCAGTCGTTCTGTACCCGGAACTCTTTGTGAGAACCTCTTGGCTTGCGCCACGGCGCGTGCGAACTCGATTCGAGAATCAACCAACTGTCGAACGAGGATAGCTTCTGAGATGCCGTTGTCCGCACAGACAGTCAACGCAAGAAGTAGCTCTGAAGGTTCAGTCGAAAGATACTCAAGCAACTTGCGCTCTTCGGGATCAGTGGTAGCGGCCGCGCTGCCCTCACTTGCAGGCGCTAGTTCCCGAAGTCGACCCCAGAGCAGAAAGACATACCGGAGTGCCTGGGTCCAGATGTTGGCTCTGAGCACCTCTATTGAAGTCATTTCAATACATGCTGTCTGCAGCAGCACCAATAGGTCGCGTGCTGCTCCGCCATGTCCGCCATTTGACTGTGATGACCGCCGAAGCAGGGTGTCAGCGACGGCGACACCAAATCGCAGAACGATCTCCGTTAGGCTGGAAGCAGCACTGCGATCTTGCCAGTTCTCGGACTCGTCATCGCCGAAACCGCCAAACTCCGCCATCTCGCGAAGGTCGAATGTGCCTCGCCACAGTGCTTGCCAAGCATCGGCGGGATGCTCAGCAACGGCAAGTGCCATTCCCAGGTGGAAATCGAGTTGGCTGACCGTAAAGTGCAGTGAGCCAAATCTAACGTCCGCGCGGCGCTCACGCACGTCCTTGCAGATCACCGACTCCCATCGCGCAACATGCTCGTAGAGCTCAACTACCTGCGCGGTTGGGATGGCGCCATCCTCGGACGCTGCACGCCAATGAACCTCCAGTCCCCTTTCGTACCACACGAACCATGCGGGATAGCCCGCAGGCAGAGCACCTGATGCACGCGTAGGGCGGACTTCGGCCGGCATGCAGTCGAGGACTTGTTGGAGACAAGATAAGCGATAGACGATTCGAGGGTCCCTAGAGTTCGGCGATGAGTCCGCCGCAGCGATGCAGTCGCGAAATGCGCTGATAGACCAAGCCCTCAACATTGCAAGCCCATCCGCCCGCTTCTTGATTTCCGTGACCACGTTCTCACACAACCAGGTCGGCTCGTTCAGCGGCCGTCCAAACAACTGTTCTCCATCGGGCAACAGGATCTCGTTCTGAGCGCGCTTCACCAACAGCAAACTCACAACAGCTCCAGTCCAGCCACCCGAAGTATCGAACACCAACGGCGCCTGCGCGAGCGCCGAACTCCAGCGCTCGAACGTGGATGCGGCGCCCGAAAGCAGCAACGCGTGTTCGGCAAGTTCCCAGTCGTGCAATGACTCAAGGTAGTCGAGGCCAAACGCGAGGTCGACCCTGAGAAGGATGGTCAGCGGCGCACGGAGTGCGGCGATGTCATCGTGTGAGGCATTTGGCTGAAAGAGGTCTCCCCAGCTAGCATCTGCTACTCGCCTGCGGCCTGATCGTTGATCAAAACTCGGCTGAGGCAGCCAGCCTTTGACCAACGTCAACCAAGTCTGGCGGGTTGCTTCATCCTCGTCCATGGCTATGAGAATCACGGCAGTGAGGCTGTGCTCGAGTTCCCAGGAGTGGCGCGCCAGACTTCGGAGCGTCGACAGCTTGTGAGTGTCTGGCGCAAGGCCCAACTCGAGCGTGATTGCGCATAGCAGAAGTGCTCTGTGAGCTACTTCTAAGTCGCGCACCGTCGCCATCAAGTGACCTGCGCTCTCGGCAGCATCCGTCAGGGCCGCGACCTCATCTCTCCAGCCAACCGAGTCCGGATTCATCGAGCTGATCAGTGCGATTCGACTGGTAATCGTGCTGGCGGCGGTCTTTAGTGTCGCTCGGTCGCCGCACCACAGTTCCCGAAATGCACGGAGCACAGCTGAGAAGACCTCGGGCGAGCCTGTGCTCATTTCGGAGGGTCCTTCCGGAACGTTGCCGTCACTTTTCGCAGCGCCTCGTACCAACGACTAAGCACGACGCGCCACCAGCTCGAGCCGGGAGCGGCGAAAGCGGCCTGGTCCGGAGCCAGCATTCTCAATGCCATGTGCTCCTCCAAAGTGCGACTGCTGACAATCATTGGCTCGAGTCTTTTGAGAATCTCCTCGGCCTGCGGCAATCGAATCACCAGGCTCGCACGGTCGCCGAGTCCGTTGAACGAGCCACCGAAGAACCACACGGATTCATCTACAGCAAGGAATCGGTCGTGCAACTCCGGAGGGTTGCCCGGTAGGACGCAAACACGGATGTCGCCGTTTGTGTGTGCGCGCAACCCTTCGACTTCCTTCCGGAATGCATCGAGGCGAGAAGACTCATCCGCTCGAGGAGACGGCGCGCCGGTCTCTGGCGACGTGGCGTCCGCAACCGCTGCTGTGTTCTCGGCATGGCGGGATTCAAAGGCAAGGCGAGAGGTCAGGAGTGTCACTGTCACTCTGCCCCGAGGAATCGCGAACATGAACTGTTTGATCTGGCGAGATCCGAGGTAAGGATCCGCGATCAACACTACGCCTTTTGCACGTTGAATGCGTGAGCGAACAAATCGCAGCGCCGCCTCGCGGTCGCGCGCCTCAAGCCACGTTTGCTCATAGTGCGAGGCTTCGAAGGCTTGCCGCCGCCGAAAGGCCGCCCGCTCGATGCGAACGTCGGTCGACTGGGCCGACGACTTGCCCACCTCCATCGTTCGTGTCATCGTGATGCTGGCGGCACGGTAGGTTGTCAGTTTAGAGTTTGGGGAGTCGGTGGCTGCTATCTCAATGATGGCCGAAGGCTCTGCGATACCAGTGGTGAAGCTCACAGCGCGCAGGTAGTGCGTCGCTGCTGCCCCTTGCAGCGGACCATAGATTTCGTGACTTAGAACAAAGCCGGTGGCTCCGGCCGCTTCATCGCGTGATATGACGATCTCGCCATCGTCAGGCACCGGATGTGTCTCGAACTGACTCAGAAGGTGAGCCTGGCGCTCGAACAGCGTCAGCGAGAGATCCCGGAGCCCGTCAGGCACACGCGGCACGACGCGGATCACCTGATCTTCACCTCCCGACTGATTGACCACAACGAAGCTGTCTACTCGCCTAACGAACGGATCCGGGACGATCAGGGCCGCGCTTCCGATGTACTCCGGGTACCGGCTCAGATCGACGTGTATCCATCGCCGAAGCTTGCGGACACAGTCCGCGTCGTCGACTGCGTCTTCAAAGTTGGCAACGGAGCCGAACCGGCGGTGGACTCGCGAAGCAGTGGACCCTACGAATGGACACGGGTCGGCGAGTTCATCCGCACCGAACATGAGATCCCGCCCGAAGCTGACCCCTAGACGTGGCCACGCTGGGCGATCCGCGAGATTTGAAGTCACAAGCCGGATGCCGTCGAGATCTCCGCGTCGATCGGCTGCCAGTTGTGGCGTAGGCGTCAGGTTGCCCGTTGGCGTGTCCAGGCCGCGATACCAGTCGAGCGCCGCCTCGACTGTCAATACAGTTCGACGGAAGTAAAGCTGCGTTTGACTACCGGCAACCTTGTGTCGCTCGACACCCTCAGAGGATGGTGGTCTCTGGCGACCGCGAGCCAAAAGCGTTACGGAAGCGAAGAGGAGCTGCCCAGCCTCACCTTTTGCACGCTGGATCGAGACAAGCCTGATGATCGCGCAATCGAAGTCTGCAGGATCAATGACTCGGGAATCCGCTTGGTTCACGGGAGGTGCCAGAGAGGCGAAACAGCGCTAGGGGGAAGTGTCATTCCGACTTGTACAGGCTAACCCGGCGCGAGATCAACTCGCCCAGTCGAAAGCGGCCTGCCCGCGTGCCGAACTTCTAGCTCCTCGCCAATCTCGGCTGCCTCCAGCAGCCTGGCTGGCTCGATCGACTTGCGGTCGCGATGATGCACGGCGCAGAACATAGATGCTCCGCAGGAGCAGCATCGACGCCCAGCCGTCTCGCACCAACTTCACGACCAGCGGCAGCAACTTTGTTGGATGGGCCGGCTTGATGGCTTCAGGCGACGGGCCAGAAGTCATCATCGCGCGGCAGGTGGCTGCCCAGGCGGGGATCGTCAAAAGCGAGGACTTGCGGGCTTCGTTGGTCACAATACCCTTCGCATGGGCAACTGCCGTGGGACGCAGATGACGACTTTGACTCAGGTATGCGAAGCACCCTTGTCGGACGCACTGCACGTCATCTTTGTGCATGGGTTGGGCGGAGATCCGCGATCCACATGGATGCACAACCCTAAGGATCACGCAACTCTCTGGCCGACGTGGATTGGCAAAGAAGTTGAGTGCAGCGTCTGGCTTGCTGGATACGGTGCAGCGCTCTCAGGCTGGACCGATGCAGCCATGCACCTAGCCGATCTTGGCGAGGCACTTTTTGCCGCCCTGCAGGTTGAACAAGGTCTGCAGGACCGCAGGATCGTGTTGGTGGGGCACAGCCTTGGTGGTCTTGTCATCAAGTCTGGCATGACGCAAGCGCAGATGCTTGGCGACCCGCAGCGACTGTCGCTGCTAGAGCGAGTCGCCGCTGTCGTCTTTGTCGGTACACCTCACCAGGGATCGAGTCTCGCTACGGTTGCGGACAAGCTGCGTCTCGTGCTGCGGACGAATGCTCAGGTCATCAACATGGTCAATGATGACCCTTGGCTCAAGTTGCTAAATGGGCAGTTTCGATCGCTGTATACGCAGCGCCGCTTTGGTATCCGGGTCTTCGCTGAGTCAAGAGGGGTCCTAGTCGGACGCCGACTTTTCGGCATTGAGTTTGGCAAGCGATATCTGATCGTCGATAGGAATAGCAGTGATCCTGGGATTGCTGGAGTTGTGCCTACCGCCATCGAGGGCGATCACATCGAGATTGCAAAGCCCGCGTCTCGCCAAGAATTTATCCACAAAGCGCTGGTCGAATTCCTAAAAGGTGTGACGGACAAGCCCGCAGGTGATCCACTCACTGAGCTCAGCCGTCCGGCAACTTGGTCAGACTCCACTGACATCCCAACGAGGCTGCGAAGTGCTTCAGCGCCTCTGCTTAGTTGGCCTAGTACGCTCGTTGATGGCACATGGCTTCAGCGCCCAGAACTGGACTCGCTGACTGAGAGTCTTTCCACCGAGTCATCGGGAACCCATCTCCTGCTAGGTGACCCGGGATGCGGGAAGTCTTCCCTGCTAGTACGACTAGCCCGGGAAAGACAAGCGGCCGGCTGGTGTGTCCTTGCTATTAAAGCTGACCGGCTGCCGCCCGATGTATTGGATCGCGAAGCGCTCGCGAGGCATCTGAATCTCGGCTCCGATGCGAGCACGGTTCTGCGAGACCTCGCCAAGAGCACGCCTGTCCTTGTACTCATTGACCAGGTGGACGCCCTGGCCGACTTGGTTGTCCAGCATTCAGCACGTTTGCGAGTCCTGCTCGATCTGGTTCAGGACCTGTCTGACATAGAGGGGATTCGCACCGTCATCTCCTGTCGCACTTTCGAGCAAAAGCACGACCCCGCGCTCCGGAACCTCGATGCGCTTGTCATCCAGTTGGAGCTGCCTGAGTGGTCAACCGTGCAACCCGTCCTCACCGCGAGGGGTCTCCAGGCTGAGGTGTGGAACCGGGACATTCAACAGGTTCTGCGGTCTCCACACGCCCTGGACATCTTCCTTTCGCTCCTTGGTAGCGCAACTGAGCCCGAGGCCCAGAGGAGCCTCCAGGGGTTGCTGGAAAAACAATGGGAAACCCAAGTTCTGAGCGACACCAGCGGTAGGCGTCGGGCAACGCTACGCCATCTGGCCAAGTTGATGGCGGACCGCGAGGTGCTGGGCCTTCCGCTGGCCCAAGTCGAAGATCACTACTCGGAGATTCAGACGCTGGCTGCGGCTGGACTACTTCGCGCAGACCAGGGGCCCGGACGAGTGGAGTTTCGGCATCAAACTCTCTACGAGTTCGTCCGTGCGCGCAGTTTCCTGGAAGAGAGCGGGAGTCTCACAGAGACAGTTCGAGCGCAGCAGGGTAGTCTGCGCATTCGACCTCAGCTGTGGCATGCGCTTGGGTACTTTCGGGGCGCGAGCCCCGAAGAGTACAGCACAGAGATGGATAGGCTCTGGGCTGCCGACCTTCGCCCTCACCTGAAGATGTTGTTGATCGAGTTCCTAGGGTTGCAGACCGCACCTACCCCTACCGAGCGAAGGCTCGTAGAACAGACGATGACGGATCCATGGTTCTCGCCTCGATTCACTGGGGCCGCCGCTGGAAGCCCAGGATGGTTCTCCGCTCTGTCAACGACCCATCTGCCAAGACTGATGTCCTTGCCCGATGAACAGGCCCAAACGCTGTTGCCAATGCTTCGGCAGGCACTGCACTTCAGCGCAGATTCGGTTGTCGATCTTGTACGTCGGCATTGGCTACCGGACAAGAATCGCGATGTCTTGAGCTGGCACGCGCTGGGTGCCGGCGATGTCGCACCGCAGGCCGGCCATTGGCTGGATAGCCTCATCCTAATTGCCGGGCGAAGTTCGATTGCCGAGTGGGCCATAGGGCATCTGGCCAGTGTGGTGAGCGCCGCTCTTCCTGAGGAAGCCCCGAGGTTGGTCGCGGCATCGCTTAAACGCCAGATTGACTCTGCTGCTGCGCCTCTGGCCGCTTCTTCCACAGTTGATGAGTTGGCCGTTGTCGGTGTACCCAAGAACGTTCTGTCAGTTCTCGAAGCGCGTCAGTTCCACGATATAGAAGCAGTCGCAGAGGCCTCTCCTCGGGCGTTTGTGAGAGCTTTGTGGCCACTTCTTTTGGAAGGATTGCGTCTATGTGGCTCTGAGGCACCAAGTGTTGTGATCGGCTATCACCAGAACAATGGACTGCTATTCCAGGAACTGGATGAGGAAGAGGATCGATATGAGCGTCCCCTGCTGCAGTCAGTGCGGCTGGGTATTCTGGGCTGGGCGGACTCAGATCCGGAGAGCTTTCTGGACTTCGTGACCGCAAACGCGCAGTCCGAATTGCTCATCGTGCACAGGCTCTTGGCTGTGGGTCTGGTGCGCGCAGTTGCGCACTCACCACGCCGTGTCTTCGACTACTTGCGCGGCGATCCGCGTAGGCTGGTTCTTGGGCCATACACCGATGTGCACAAGGAGAGCGTCGCACTGATCGAGGTTGTCTGCCCGCTCCTGGACGATCCTACGTATGCTGACATGGAGGCGATGCTTCGCGAATGGCGTTACTACAACGACGCAGCGCAGCAGGATGATGCGGGCACTCGCCACCGACGGCTCCAACGGGCCCGTCAACATCGGCTACGACTGCTCCGAGCGTTACCAGCCGGTCGACGTAGCTCGGCCCTGCAGCGGCTCGTCGAGGAAGAGGAGCGTGCGTTTCCGGGCTTGACTGACAGGGACGTGCACTTCTCAGGCTTCCAAGCGATCGCAAGCCCGGTAAGCGCCAAGCAGATAGATCAAGCGGCTGACGCCGACATCCTGAAGCTGTTCAACGAACTGACAGATGACACGGCTTGGGATCATCCGCGTCATCGCATGGAAGGCGGCGCGATACAGGCTGGGCGCGAACTGGCAGAGCTGGCCAAGACCAATCTACCCAAGGTTCTCCGAATCATTCGGGCGCTTGATCCTGAGCGCAATGAGATACCAGTCTCCTGTGTTCTGCGAGAGCTAGCTTCCGCCGGCTTTACGGCACCAGCCCTCTACTCGTTGATCACAGAATTGGAAGACAAGGGCTTTGTTGGTTCCGGTTTTCGCCGTGACGCGGCTTACGCAATCGCGAACGCAGCTACCAAGGAGACCCCTGTCCCGGATGACCTGGTGGATCGGATGGAACATTGGCTCATTCCCGATGCGGATGAGAACGCCAGCGAGATTGAGCGTGAGGCAAACGACGACTCTTCGTCGGTCTTGTGGGGCCATGGGTCGATCGCTGCGCATCCGAACGGGAACTATCCGACATTGAGCGCCCTAACGTCTGCATGCTTGGCTGCGGAGCCTCCGCGACTTGATCGCTGGCTCTCCATTCTTGAGCGGCATGTCGTGCGTGCCGATTCATCTCGCGTGTGGGAGGCGATGACTCGATACGAGTTGCTGTACCTGCGGATTGCAGATCATTCAAGGGCGGAGGCCTTTGTCGATCAGTTGGTGGCCAGCGTGCCGTCCATCGTTGATGGGCAAGGCTGGGCTCACTTCGTCGCGCACGCGTTCCGATGGGCTTCGGCCACTGCGGCGCGACGATGGCTAATGAGTATTCTCGAAGGCAGTGGCGACGGGCTCCAGGGGGCGGGGGAACTGGCCGGCTTGCGACATGCGCTCTTCCCGGCGGAGGATTGGTCCCGCGAGCTGGTTGAGTTGCTCAACAGGGATTCCTCCTCGGCGGCGGCCTTGGGCGTGGCGTACAGCGTAGCCAACTTGTGGCACGAGCCAATGGCTAGGCCAGTGGTCCATCCTCTTCTGCTCCAACTCCTGCGTAGCAGCGATCTCCGCATTCTGGCCGCATTGACTGCAATCTTCCTGAGCGATGGACTCGCCGCCGATGTCGAGACGAGAGAACTCCTAGATGCGTTCGTGGCGTTCCCTGATGTGCTGAAAAACGGTCGAACGGAGCGCCTGCCGGAAATGCTTGTCAAGCTGGTGGCGTCAGAGCCGGAGCGGGTCTGTCGCGTGGCCCACGCACTCCTGAACGTTGCCGGCGATCAAATGGGCAGCGTCGCGACATCTTGGTACTTGAGCTCTGAGTGGTTGCTGGATATTGCGCTGCAACTTCAGGACATGGGGGCAGAGGAACGCACAGCCGGATCGGCACTTTTCGAGCGGATGTTGGAGTTCAACATGCCACAGGCCAGGGAGATGACTCTGGATCTGGATAGGCGCACGCCGGCGGGAGACAGTCCTCGCGCACCGGTCCGACGCAGGACTAGGGCAAAGAAGCGACGATCCGGCAAAGGCGCCTGAGCAGCGTCTGCTCTGCAATCCAGGGCGATGTCAAAGAAGAGTTCTCGATCATTCGGCTGACGCATCTCCAGCGACAGCCTTGTCGCGGCGAGTGACACCTTCCAGCTCCTCAAGTCGTTCCTTTGCCCCAGTTTTGTGCAGGCGAATTGAAGCTGCGTCGGCTCAGCGTCGGGAGCTCAGAGCCAGCGGCAACGGGCCGGGCATCGTGTTTCCCGGTAGGGCTCCTGACGATCCTCTGCCTATGCGAACTCCGAGTTCTAACAACCGTTCGGGCTGCGGAGAGGACGGTCCGGTCCGAGCGCCCAGCACTGAACACCGGGCTTCAATGAGTGGCTCCAGGGAGGATCGGGCTACCTGAGCCAGTCCGAGTCGACAAGATACAAGGGAGGAACAGTAAGACCGAATGGAAGCGCCCCACGGCGCGCGAACTGCGACAGCAGCGAGCGCTAGCCCGACCGCGGCGTCGTCCGCGCGAGCAGGATGGACAAGCTGAAGCCATTCCCCTTTGCCACCCGGCTCAGGGTCGCCGTGCTCATCTTGGGCCCGTCCGGCTTGGTGTACTTGTGCAGATCGGCGGGATCAAGGCCAGCGGCCAGCGCGAACTGCTTCTTCGTCCGTCCTTCGGCCAGGGCCATAGCGATCATCGCCTCCAGGACAGCGGCGCTGTCGAAGGCACAAGTGATCGCTCCCCGGCGAGCGGACGGCATCGAACGCGGACTCCTTGGACGGAATCCGCGATTTTCGCAGATGCGGCAGCCTCGCCTGGAGCGGAGACCAGGCGAGCAGGATCGTCACCCGGTTCAGCACGGGATGACGGTCCGCATTATTGGAAAATTTTCCAATCTTGTCTACACTCTCGTCGCCGACTCTTCCGAGGGTCGGTGGCCCGCCCGGATGGGCGCACTGGGTGGGCCTGGTCTTCGCGCTCTCCCACACCTTGGAGTCAGCATCATGTCCATGCAGAGCGAGAACAACTGGTATCAGAACGGCCTCTCTAGCGGAAACCGCCCCGACAACACCACGTCGGATCGCGAGTGGGAAAAGTACGACGAAGGGAAGTCCGCACGGGACTTCAACCGCAGCATCGACGAGACGATGAAGCGGATCGAGGACAACAACAACTCGAAGGGCTGATCGATCCCTCGGGCGCATCGCAAGCGGCAGGTCTGAGCCTGCCGCTCTCCATTCTGGATCGGGCGCACCAACAACGAGCAACACCATGGTGACTTGTCGCTCTGCGTCGATCTGCCAGCGTTTCCGAGAGGCTACCTTCATGCCGGCCTTGCCGTTTGACCACCGGCCGGGTCGACGGCTCTTCTCTGTTCTTCCATATCCACTCTCTTAACATGTAATATGAGGCAACGACAGTAAGAGGGAAGGAAGTCCGGGATGAATCGTCATCTCAACGAACTGTCAAGACGATCGGTGCCGCAGCCTTCGCCTGCGTCGATCGGCGGCCTGCCCAATCCTCCCCGTCGACACTCTTGGCGAACATGGACACTCCTTGCAGCGCTGGTGTTCGGGGTGTACGTGATTGGCGGTGACTTCGTTCTCAAAGACGAGTACCAATGGAGCGCGGTCAGTGGCCGCATCACGGGCAAGACGGTTGCAGCCGCAACCGTCGCTGCGACACCCGCCAAGGCATCCGAAGCGGCGGCAATCACCACAGCGCAGGAAGAAGCGCGGGTCGCACCAGCCATCAAGATCGCCGAAGGGGCCGAGACGGCGAAGGTACAGCCGACGGTCGACATCGCGCGACAGACCGCTGCGATTGAGGTCGACAAGCACGACCAACTTGCAGCAATCGACGTGCACAAGCAAGCCGCCATCAACACGCTGGAGGCGGCCAAGGTGTCGCAAATCAAAGCGGCTGAGGCGTATCGGGATTGCCAGGCTCGCGCCCACAACAGCGCCGACAGTGCCGCCGCGCACCCACCCTCGCGCTATGGCACGCTGGGCAGCATTGATGCCGCACGCACGATTGCACTGGCCCGCGCCCAAGAGTCTTGCGAGAGCCTCAAGCCACAAGAAGATGCGGCGTTGAGTGCCGCTGACACCGTCACCCCGAGGGCAAAGCAATGAAGACGCCAATCCTCGCAGCCGGCGTGACCGTTGCGATGCTGCTGGTTGTCGCGTGTGGCAGCGGCCCGGCCCAGCGCGACCTGCAAAAAGAGCAAGATCCGATTGCGGCGTACCGACGGGATCGGCCCGTGCTCCAGAACGTCAACTTCCAAGACTTCGGGGCGCTCACGGATGACCAGGTCGCGCTCGTCACCAATCCAACGCTTGAGGTATTCCAGGCCCGCCACTACTGCCAGGAGCAACCGGTCGAGCGCCTGGTCGAGGTCGTCGGCCGCGCGCGACGCTGCGCGCGCAGAACGGACAAAGGCTGTGCTGAGTACGAAGGCTACGAGCAACAACCCGCCTGCACCAACAGGTCAATTTGGACCGGCACCTGCTATGCGCGCGCGGACCCGAACAGCTACGCGGTGTCCAATCGCAAAGTGCGGGACTGCTACTGGACGCCAGCCGACGCCGACGTAGCGGGCAAGCTCACCCTGTATGCGGTTCCTGAAAACGCGTCGCGGAACGAAGTCGCGCGCAAAGGCCGCGTCCTCGGATCGGTCGCCTTAGCTCAGGCGTCGACCCCTCAGACGATTGCTCTGAGGAACCTGACGCGCCCCAGAGAGTGTCTGGCTTTGGTCGATGCCGGAGGGCAAGTGGTTGATGTGCGTAGCGGCAGTGGCCCCCAAAGCCACCTCTTCGCCTCCGCTCAGATGATCGCAGAGACCAGAGCGGCCGAGATGCGTGCCCAGATCGCCCAGGCGGATAGCACCGTCGAGCGTGCCCGGTTCGATCTGGAGCGCCTGGGACGCGCAGTGGCCACCAGCCCTGCCTGGAAAGACAAGCGATGCATGTTGCCCCCGACTGATCGGACTCCTCCCGAACCGAAGACATTGCGCAACGAGGAGGCAAGTGTTCACGCCAGGGGCTACTGCATGCTCCTGCTGATGCATCAAACCAATGCAAATGCGGCGCTGGATGGAGCTGCCGCGGCGCAGCGCTTCGATCACATCGCAGCGGCGCGTGCCTTTGGCATCAACATTCTGCGGACGGCCGAATGCACCCGCCAGAGTCACACCTACGACAAGCGTTCGATCGACCTCTTGAACGGTGAGGTGGTGGGTCACGACGTGCCGAACATCCCGATCCAGATGACGCCACAGGGAATTCTCTCGGCCGTCCTAGGTGTCGTCAAACCTGCAATTGAGCAAGGAACGCTGACCGGCACGCGGCGCACCGATTTGATCGCGCAGTTGCTTGACCAGTGCACCAACAACGCGCAGGCGGCTTGCACGGCTGAACGCACGGCATGGGAGCGCGAAGTACTCGATGTGAAAGCCGCCCCTGCCAAACATCTCAAACAGTGTGAGACGGACATGGCCGCTGCTCTGCTGGCGGTAGAGACCCTCAAGAAGGCTGAGGCGCAGGCAACCATGCTCCGGACGGCGGCTCCGGCCCCAGTTGCACAGGCGGTGTCTGAGCGCCGAGCCTTGAGTGCGGCAACCTGCAGCACTCAGTGATGGTCACCCGAGCGCGCGCAAGCCGCCCGCGGTTCATAGCCCGCGTTCAATGAGCCCTACTCCGCAGTACGACGACAAGGTTGTCTGCCGACCAGCAGCGCACGCTGGCAATCGGCTTGAACGGAGACCAACGGACCTGAGGAAAGTCCTCTTGGACGTGCTTGTGCCGATCCTTGCACGCCTGAAAAATGGCACCAGTGACCCTTGAGGCCATCAACTGCTCGCATGTCACGTCGTCCGGGTCCTCGTCGTTGACCACACCCAATCGTGCGCACCAGGCTTTCACCAAAAGGCGGTTGATATGCAAACGCAGAAGATCACCAAATGCAAAGCTGTTCAGTCGGCCTTGATCGCGCGCGTAAGCAAGAACGTCGGCACGAATGAGCCGCGGATCACGGCCTTGGCGTGCATAGTCACACCGCAACCAGGTGACCAACTCTCTGAGGCGCGCCATCGACGTGTACCCCACAAGATCAAACACGCCGCTGCGACCAGTTTCGTGTGCCATAGGAGCAGAGTGGCACATTCGCTGCCCCAAAGTCACGACCAATCTCTCAGGGCCCGCCCGGCTCAGGCCCCTTGGTTCTTGAAGGGCCCGTCGCCTTCAAATGAAGTTTCGCGCCGCGGTCCAGCGCCGCTTGTCGGCTTACATCAATCGGTGGGCGTTCGCCTTGCGGCATCGCTGTTTGAACCGCCCCGGATTTTGAGGAGGCTCCTTCGATTGAGAATGGAGCCAAGATGAGGAAGTCCCCGAAGTTTTCCCCCGAGGTGATCGAGCGTGCGGTGCGCATGGTCTTCGACGCCAAGGAC